>NZ_JBVIKX010000001.1:0-321605 GCF_055580685.1 Streptomyces sp. NPDC031554
CGGACGCTTCCTTTGTACTCACCCGAGAGACTCTCTCAGGCTTTCCTCCGGGCGCTTCCCTTCGGTCTTGCGTTTCCGACTCTATCAGACCGTTTCCCGATCCGATTTCCTCGGTGCTTTCCAGGCCCCCGCTTTTCCTTCGCGGTTTCCTTTCCGGCGGTTCCGACTTTATCAGAAGTTCTGAGTCGGTTTTCCCGGCCCCTCCCGGTAGGCGGTCCGGCGCACAAGGCGTGGGGCGCTTCCCGTTCAGGCGGAGCCGTAAACGTACTGGAGCGGGGCGCCCCGATGCAAATCGAGGTGCCCCGCCCCAGGTTGACGCCTGTTCGGCGTCGTCCGACCGTCAGACCTCCACGACGACCGGGAGGATCATCGGCCTGCGCCGGTAGGTGTCGGAGACCCACTTGCCCAACGTGCGGCGGATGAGTTGCTGCAACTGGTGGGGCTCGACGACCCCGTCCTGGGCCGAACGTTCCAGAACCTCGTTGATCTTCGGAACGACGGCTCCGAAAGCGGAGTCGTCGATGCCGGACCCCCGGGCCTGGATGTGCGGACCGGCGGTGATCTTGCCGGTCGAGGAGTCCACGACCAGGAAGACCGAGATGATGCCTTCGTCTCCCAGGATCTTCCGGTCCTTCAGCGCCGGCTCGCCCACGTCGCCGACCGAGAGGCCGTCGACGTACACGTAACCCGCCTGGACCTTGCCCGAGATCCTGGCCCTGCCCTGGACGAGGTCGACGACGATGCCGTCCTCGGCGATGACGATGTGGTCGTGCGGGACGCCGGTGAGGGCGCCCAGCTCGGCGTTGGCGCGCAGGTGGCGCCATTCGCCGTGGACCGGCATCAGGTTCTTCGGCCGGCAGATGTTGTAGAAGTACAACAGCTCGCCCGCGGAGGCGTGGCCCGAGACGTGCACCTTGGCGTTGCCCTTGTGGACGACGTTGGCACCCCAGCGGGTCAAGCCGTTGATCACGCGGTAGACCGCGTTCTCGTTGCCGGGGATGAGCGACGACGCCAGGATCACGGTGTCGCCGTCGACGATGCGGATCTGGTGGTCGCGGTTGGCCATGCGGGACAGGGCCGCCATCGGTTCGCCCTGGGAGCCCGTGCAGACCAGGACCACCTCGTGGTCCGGGAGGTCGTCCAGGCTGCGGACGTCCACCACCAGGCCCGGCGGGACCTTCAGGTAGCCCAGATCCCGGGCGATGCCCATGTTGCGGACCATCGAGCGGCCCACGAAGGCGACCCTGCGGCCGTACTCGTGAGCCGCGTCCAGGATCTGCTGGATGCGGTGGACGTGGCTGGCGAAGCTCGCCACGATGATCCGCTTGCGGGCGTTCGCGAAGACCGTGCGCAGGACGTTGGAGATGTCGCGCTCGGGCGGGACGAAACCAGGGACCTCGGCGTTCGTCGAGTCGGAGAGGAGAAGGTCGATGCCCTCCTCGCTGAGCCGGGCGAACGCGTGCAGGTCCGTGAGGCGGTTGTCCAGCGGGAGCTGGTCCATCTTGAAGTCGCCCGTGTGGACCGCCATGCCGGCCGGGGTGCGGATGGCGACCGCGAGGGCGTCCGGGATGGAGTGGTTGACCGCGATGAACTCGCAGTCGAACGGACCGATGCGCTCGCGGTGTCCCTCCGCCACCTCGAGGGTGTAGGGGCGGATGCGGTGCTCCTGGAGCTTGGCCTCGATCAGGGCGAGGGTCAGCTTGGAGCCGATCAGCGGGATGTCCGGCTTCTCCCGGAGGAGGTAGGGGACGCCGCCGATGTGGTCCTCGTGGCCATGGGTGAGGACGATGCCCTCGATGTCGTCGAGACGGTCCCGGATGGACGTGAAGTCCGGCAGGATCAGGTCGATTCCCGGCTGCTCCTCCTCTGGGAAGAGCACTCCGCAGTCGACGATCAGCAGACGACCGCCGTACTCGAAGACCGTCATGTTGCGGCCGATCTCGCCGAGGCCGCCGAGCGGGGTGACCCGCAGGCCTCCCTCGGGGAGCGGCGGAGGCGGGCCCAGTTCGGGGTGCGGATGACTCAAAAGATTCTCCTCAAACACGCGCGCCACGTACCGGTCGGGCACGTGGCGCGCGTGACGTTCGTGCAGAAGCAGTTGTCGATGGGCGCAGGCACCGGTGGCCTGCCGTATTCAGTTGTGAAGTCTGGTGTCAGAGCTGTACCCCGCCGGCGGCAAGATCGATCTTGAGCTGGGCGGTCTCTTCCGCGCTCAGTTCCACCATGGGCGACCGCAGCGGGCCCGCGGGCAGGCCCTGGAGGGTGAGCGCGGCCTTCGTGGTCATGACGCCCTGAGTGCGGAACATGCCCGTGTAGACCGGGAGCAGCTTCTGGTGGATCTCCGTGGCCTTCTGGACGTCCCCCGAGGTGAACGCGTCCACGAGGGCGCGCAGGTCCGGGGTGACGATGTGACCGACGACGGAGACGAAGCCGACCGCGCCCACGGAGAGGAGCGGCAGGTTCAGCATGTCGTCGCCGGAGTACCAGGCCAGTCGCGAGCGGGCGATGGCCCAGCTCGCGCGGCCGAGGTCGCCCTTGGCGTCCTTGTTGGCGACGATCCGCGGGTGCTCGGCCAGGCGGACCAGCGTCTCGGTGCTGATCGGCACGCCGCTGCGACCGGGGATGTCGTAGAGCATCACCGGCAGCTCGGTGGCGTCGGCGATCGCCGTGAAGTGCCGGTGGAGGCCCTCCTGCGGGGGCTTGTTGTAGTACGGCGTCACGACGAGCAGGCCGTGTGCGCCGGCCCGCTGGGCCGCGCGTGCCAGCTCGATGCTGTGGTGGGTGTCGTTGGTGCCGACTCCGGCCACCACGTGGGCCCGGTCTCCGACGGCCTCCAGGACGGCCCGCACCAGATCCGATTTCTCCGCGTCGCTGGTGGTGGGCGACTCACCGGTGGTGCCGTTGACGATCAGGCCGTCGTTGCCCGCGTCCACCAGGTGGGTGGCGAGCCGCTGTGCGCCGTCGAGGTCGAGTGCGCCGTCCGCCGTGAAGGGCGTGACCATGGCGGTGAGGACCCGCCCGAAGGGGGTCTGCGGAGTGGAGGTCGGAGCCATGGGGAACACGCTACTCGTTGCTCAGGGCGGGGTCTGCCCTCGGGGCGGACGACAAGTGGTGACAAATGCGGAGCCCGGCACTGCCTGCTCGGGGGTTCAAGCAGTGCCGGGTCCGTTTGATCAGGCTAGATGAACTTCCCTAAATGCCGCAATACGGACACTTCAGGCGGATGATCCGCACATACGTCTCCGTCGCGGAGCGGCTTACGGGGCGACCCTGCCGTTGGCGTTGAAGGCCGCGTGGGTGAGGGGCATGAGCTTCGCCCACTCGGCCTCCATCTTCTCGCCGACCATCTCGATCTCCCGCTGCGGGAAGGAGGGCACCTTGGCCAGTTCGTGCTGGGTGCGCAGGCCGAGGAAGTGCATCAGGGAGCGGGCGTTGCAGGTGGCGTACATCGAGGAGAACAGACCGACCGGGAGGACCGCGCGGGCGACCTCGCGGGCGACGCCCGCGGCGAGCATCTCCTGGTATGCGGAGTAGGCCTGGCGGTAGGAGTCCTCCATCGTGCGGTTGACCAGTTCCTGCTGCTCCTCGCTGCCCTCCACGAAGACGTACTTGCCGGGGCGGCCCTGCTGCACGAGCTTGCGGGAGGCGTCCGGGACGTAGAACACCGGCTGGAGCTCCCGGTAGCGGCCGGACTCCTCGTTGTACGACCATCCGACTCGGTGCCGCATGAACTCGCGGAAGACGAAGATCGGGGCGCTGACGAAGAAGGTCATCGAGTTGTGCTCGAAGGGGCTGCCGTGGCGGTCCCGCATCAGGTAGTTGATGAGCCCCTTGGAGCGCTCGGGGTCCTTCTGCAGCTCCTCCAAGGACTGCTCGCCGACGGTCGAGACGCGGGCGGCGAACAGCACGTCGGCGTCGGACGCGGTGTGCTTGACCAGTTCGACGGTGACGTCGCTCCGGAAGTCGATCTTGAACTCGTCGTCGGGGGTGGGGGTCACGGTTCGGGGGTCCTTCCATCGCGTCTTCGGAGCGGCGTCAACTTTACGACGGCCGGAGAGCCCGGAGTTCACGGGCGCCGCGGGATTCCCGGGTGACGTCTGCCGATATGGGGCACGTTTTCGGGCACTCGCTCGTCTGTACCGGTGACGACGACAACGTCACGTGAAGTCCAGCAGGAGGAAGCACCCGTCATGTTCCGCCGGCGCGAGCCCGTACCCTTCGCCTTCCTCGCCGAGGCCGAGGGGTTCCGTAGCAATGTCGCTCCCCCGCCCCCGGAGCGGTCCTCTCTCGGGCAGCTGGCCGGGCGCTGGCTGCTGGGGCTCACCATCGTGGCCGCCCTGGTCGGCTCGCTGGTCATCGGGATGCCGGCGCTGTCCGCGGACCACTCCGTCCCCGACCAGCAGTCGCAGGCCGCCCAGGGCCGCTGACCTCATCCGGACCCCCGGAGGTGGTGAGCGGGGACACAGGCGGATAGCCTCACCGGCACAGCCCACGCATGGACGAGTGAGGACCAGCCGTGCCCCTGCCCTTCCTGACGGCCGACCGCGCATTCGAGGCAGCGGACGAGGTCGCGCTGCCCTTCGACGACCGTGAGCACTGGCGGCGGCCCTACCGGCCCGGCCCGTGGCGGGTCGCGGCGGCCGCGCTGTGCCTGCTGCTGGCGTCGTACGTGCTGTTCGCGGCGGTGATCATCGCGTTGACCGGCTCGGTGTCCGAGGCCGGGATCGTCTTCGGTCTGTCGCTGCTGGTGATCGGCGGGGCGCTGCGGATGCTGCGGATGGGGGTGTGGGTGAGCGCGCGCGGGGTGCGCCAGGTGAACTTCCTCGTCACGCGGACGGTGACCTGGAACCGCGTCGTGGCCGTGCGGACCGTGCAGCAGCCCGTGCGCTGGATGGGGCTGCCGCGCACCGTGCAGGGCCAGGCGCTGACCCTCGTACGGCGGGACCGGGCCGCGGAGGGCGCGATGCCGCTGCTCACCACGCACGGGGCCGACTTCCTGGCGCGGCCGGAGGCGTTCAACCGGGCCGCGGACTCGGTGGAGACGTGGGCCGACGAGTACCGGCGGCCCTGACCCCGGGGACACGCGTGAGGAGGCCCGGTCCGGATGTCCGGACCGGGCCTCCTCACGTCCGCCCTCATCGGGCCTCCTCGTGCACGGCCCCGGGGCGAGTGCGGCGCCTCGGGAGGAGTGCACGGCCTCAGGACGGGGCGGGGGCCTCAGGGACGGTGCACGGCCTCAGGAGGAGGCCGGGTGGTGTGGGGTGCCGTGCAGGCTGATGGCGCGCTGCATGGCCTTGCGGGCACGCGGGGTGTCCCGCGCGTCGTGGTAGGCGACGGCGAGACGGAACCAGGTGCGCCAGTCGTCGGGGGCCGCTTCCGTCTCGGCCTTGCGCCGGGCGAACACCTCGTCGGCCGAGTCGCGGTCGACGCGGCCGCTGGGCGTGCGCTTCAGCTCGTCGACGGGCAGGCCGCCCTCGGCGTCGAGTTCGGCGGCGAGCTGGTTGGCCCGGCGGACGAACTGGGTGTTCTTCCACAGGAACCAGACGCCGATGACCGGCAGGATCAGCACCGCCACGCCGAAGGTGACGGTCAGGAGTGTGCCGGCCTGGATGAGCATGACGCCGCGGCTGCCGACCAGGACGAAGTAGAAGACCAGGACGGCGGCCGTGAGGGCGTAGGAGAGTTTCGCGCGCATGGCAGTCAGGGGTTCAGTTCAGGTCCAGGAAGTGTTCCAGGCCGAAGGTCAGGCCCGGGGTCGTCACCACGCGGCGGACGCCCAGCAGGATGCCCGGCATGAAGCTGCTGTGGTGCAGGGAATCGTGCCGGACGGTCAGGGTCTCGCCCTCGCCGCCCAGCAGGACCTCCTGGTGGGCCAGCAGGCCGCGCAGGCGGACGGCGTGGACGGGGACGCCGTCGACGTCCGCGCCGCGGGCCCCGTCCAGGGCCGTCGTCGTGGCGTCCGGGGCGGGGGCGCAGCCGGCGGCGCGGCGCGCCTCGGCGATGAGCTGGGCGGTGCGCGTGGCGGTGCCGGAGGGGGCGTCCACCTTGTTCGGGTGGTGCAGCTCGACGACCTCGACCGACTCGAAGTAGGGCGCCGCGATCTGCGCGAACTTCATGGTCAGTACGGCCCCGATGGAGAAGTTCGGCGCGATGAGCACGCCCGTTCCCGGGGACCGCTCCAGCCGGCCGGTCAGCTGCGCGAGGCGCTCATCCGTCCAGCCGGTGGTGCCGACGACGGCGTGGATGCCGTGCCGTACGCAGTAGTCGAGGTTGTCCATGACCGAGGCCGGGGTGGTCAGTTCCACCGCGACCTGGGCGCCGGTCTCGGCCAGCGTCTCCAGCTTGTCGCCCCGGCCGAGGGCGGCCACCAGCTCCATGTCCTCGGCGGCCTCGACCGCCCGGACCGCTTCGGCGCCGATACGGCCCTTGGCACCCAGGACCGCCACGCGCAGCTTGCTCATCTGTTGCTTCCTTTACGGGAGGGATCGGTGCCTGTCCGGCGGGTCGTGCCGGACAGCCCCTAGGCGACGGCCTCGTGCAGTCGGGACGCCTGCTTGTCCTTGAGCGGGCCGATGACCGACAGCGACGGGCGCTGTCCCAGGATGTCGCGGGCCACCTCGCGGACCTCGTCCGGGGTCACGGCCTCGATCCGGGTCAGCATGTCGTCGACGGACATCTGCTCGCCCCAGCACAGCTCGCTCTTGCCGATGCGGTTCATGAGCGCGCCGGTGTCCTCCAGGCCGAGGACCGTGGAGCCCCGCAGCTGGCCGATGGCGCGGCCGATCTCCTCGTCGGAGAGGCCGTGCTCGGCGACGGTGTCGAGTTCGTCGCGGCAGATCTTCAGCACGTCGTGCACCTGGCCGGGCCGGCAGCCGGCGTAGACGCCGAACAGTCCGCAGTCGGCGAAGCCGGAGGTGTAGGAGTAGACGCTGTAGGCCAGGCCGCGTTTCTCGCGGACCTCCTGGAACAGCCGGGAGGACATGCCGCCGCCGAGGGCGGTGTTCAGCACGCCGAGGGCCCAGCGGCGTTCGTCGGTGCGGGGCAGGCCGGGCATGCCGAGGACGACGTGCGCCTGTTCGGTCTTGCGGCCGAGCAGTTCGACGCGGCCTGCGGTGCGGATGGTGCGCCGGCCGTCGCGCGGGGCGATGGGGGTGGCGTCGGTCTCCTTGAGCGCGCCGGCCTTCTCGAAGGCGGCGCGGACCTGCCGTACGACCTTGTTGTGGTCGATGTTGCCCGCGGCGGCGACCACCAGGTGGGTGGGGTCGTAGTGCTTCTTGTAGAAGCGGCGGATGCGGTCCGCGGTGAGGGCGTTGACGGTGTCGACCGTGCCGAGGACGGGGCGGCCGAGGGCGTTGTCGCCGAACATCGTGTGCGCGAACAGGTCGTGCACGCAGTCGCCCGGGTCGTCCTCCGTCATCGCGATCTCCTCGAGGATCGCGCCGCGCTCGACGTCGACGTCCTCCTCGCGGATCAGGGAGCCGGTCAGCATGTCGCTGACGACGTCGATGGCGAGCGGCAGGTCGGTGTCGAGCACGCGCGCGTAGTAGCACGTGTACTCCTTCGCCGTGAAGGCGTTCATCTCGCCGCCGACCGCGTCGAGGGCGGAGGAGATGTCCAGCGCGGACCTGCGCCGGGTGCCCTTGAAGAGCAGGTGCTCGAGGTAGTGGGTGGCGCCGTTCAGTGCCGGGGTCTCGTCGCGGGAGCCGACGTGTGCCCAGATGCCGAAGGTCGCGGAGCGGACCGAGGGGAGGGTCTCGGTGACGATGCGCAGGCCGCCCGGGAGGGTGGTCTTGCGGACCGTGCCGATGCCGTTCTCGCCCTTGATGAGGGTTTGGGTACGGGCGACGGCCCGCGCCTCCGAAGAGGGGCGGGCCGTCACCTGGGAGCTACGGGACGTCACTGCTCGGCGTCGTCCTTCTTGTCGTCGTCGGACGCTTCGCCCTCGATCACGGGGATGAGGGAGAGCTTGCCGCGGGAGTCGATCTCGGCGATCTCGACCTGGACCTTGGCGCCCACGCCGAGGACGTCCTCGACGTTCTCGACACGCTTGCCGCCGGCGAGCTTGCGGATCTGCGAGATGTGCAGCAGACCGTCCTTGCCCGGCATCAGCGACACGAACGCGCCGAAGGTGGTCGTCTTCACGACCGTGCCCAGGTAGCGCTCGCCGACCTCGGGCATCGTCGGGTTGGCGATGCTGTTGATCGTGGCGCGGGCGGCCTCGGCGGACGGGCCGTCGACGGCACCGATGTAGATGGTGCCGTCGTCCTCGATCGTGATGTCGGCGCCGGTGTCCTCCTGGATCTGGTTGATCATCTTGCCCTTGGGGCCGATGACCTCGCCGATCTTGTCCACGGGGATCTTGACGGTGATGATCCGCGGGGCGTTGGGGGACATCTCGTCCGGCGTGTCGATCGCTTCCATCATCACGTCGAGGATGTGGAGGCGGGCGTCACGGGCCTGCTTGAGGGCGGCGGCCAGGACGGAGGCGGGGATGCCGTCCAGCTTGGTGTCGAGCTGGAGGGCGGTGACGAACTCCTTGGTGCCGGCGACCTTGAAGTCCATGTCGCCGAAGGCGTCCTCCGCACCGAGGATGTCGGTGAGGGCGACGTAGTGCGTCTCGCCGTTGATCTCCTGGGAGATCAGGCCCATGGCGATGCCGGCGACGGGGGCCTTCAGCGGCACACCGGCGTTCAGCAGCGACATGGTGGAGGCGCAGACGGAGCCCATGGACGTCGAGCCGTTGGAGCCGAGGGCCTCGGACACCTGGCGGATCGCGTAGGGGAACTCCTCGCGCGTCGGCAGCACCGGCACGATGGCGCGCTCGGCGAGGGCGCCGTGGCCGATCTCGCGGCGCTTGGGGGAGCCGACGCGGCCGGTCTCGCCGACGGAGTACGGCGGGAAGTTGTAGTTGTGCATGTAGCGCTTGCGGGTCACCGGGGAGAGGGTGTCCAGCTGCTGCTCCATGCGGAGCATGTTGAGGGTGGTGACGCCCAGGATCTGGGTCTCGCCCCGCTCGAACAGCGCGGAGCCGTGCACGCGCGGGATGGCCTCGACCTCGGCGGCGAGCGTACGGATGTCCGTGACGCCGCGGCCGTCGATCCGCTTCTTCTCCTTGATCACGCGCTCGCGGACCAGCTTCTTGGTGAGCGAGCGGTACGCGGCGGAGATCTCCTTCTCGCGCCCCTCGAACTCCGGCAGGAGCTTCTCGGCGGCGAGCGCCTTGACGCGGTCCAGCTCGGCCTCGCGCTCCTGCTTGCCCGCGATGGTCAGCGCGGCGGAGAGCTCCGGGCGGACGGCGGCGGACAGCGCCTCCAGGACGTCGTCCTGGTGGTCGAGGAAGATCGGGAACTCGCCGGTCGGCTTGGCGGCCTTGGCGGCGAGGTCGGCCTGGGCCCTGCAGAGAACCTTGATGAAGGGCTTCGCGGCGTCCAGACCGGCGGCGACGACCTCCTCGGTCGGCGCCTCGGCGCCGCCCTCGATCAGCTTGATGGTCTTCTCGGTGGCCTCGGCCTCGACCATCATGATCGCGACGTCGCCGTCCTCCAGGACGCGACCGGCGACGACCATGTCGAAGACGGCGTCCTCGAGCTCGGTGTGCGTCGGGAACGCGACCCACTGGCCGCGGATCAGCGCGACGCGGACGCCGCCGATCGGGCCGGAGAAGGGCAGGCCGGCCAGCTGCGTGGACGCGGACGCGGCGTTGATCGCCACGACGTCGTACAGGTGGTCGGGGTTGAGCGCCATGATGGTGGCGACGACCTGGATCTCGTTGCGCAGGCCCTTCTTGAAGGACGGGCGCAGCGGGCGGTCGATCAGGCGGCAGGTGAGGACGGCGTCCTCGGAGGGGCGGCCCTCGCGGCGGAAGAAGCTGCCGGGGATCTTGCCGGCGGCGTACATCCGCTCCTCGACGTCCACCGTGAGGGGGAAGAAGTCGAGCTGGTCCTTGGGGTTCTTGGAGGCGGTGGTGGCCGACAGCACCATGGTGTCGTCGTCCAGGTAGGCCACGGCCGAGCCGGCGGCCTGGCGGGCCAGGCGGCCCGTCTCGAAGCGGATGGTGCGGGTGCCGAAGGTGCCGTTGTCGATGACGGCTTCGGCGTAGTGGGTCTCGTTCTCCACTAGTGTTTTCTCCTCGTCTTCGTCCCCTGGGCTGCCCGTGTGGCAGGGGGACGGTGGCGGAGAGGCGCTCCGTGCAGTGCGGGCCGGTCTTCGATCGAAGCACCCGGGGCTCACTGTCTCCCGGGGGCCACTACCGAGGACCGGCGGCGGCTACGCGCGCCTCTCCTCGTCCGTGTCGTGCGTATTGCGTTCTGCTACCACACTACAAAGCGTGGGTGACACTCCGCACGTTTGCGTACGTACGGCAAAGGGAGCGGTCCCCGATGACGACGGGAACCGCTCCCTTCACGGCGTCCTACTTGGCGCCGCCGGCCGCACCGCGGCGGATGCCGAGGCGGTCGACCAGGGCGCGGAAGCGCTGGATGTCCTTCTTGGCCAGGTACTGCAGCAGCCGGCGGCGCTGACCGACCAGGATGAGCAGACCACGGCGGGAGTGGTGGTCGTGCTTGTGCGTCTTGAGGTGCTCGGTCAGGTCGGAGATCCGACGGGAGAGCATGGCGACCTGGACCTCGGGGGAGCCGGTGTCGCCCTCCTTCTGGCCGAACTCGGCGATGATCTGCTTCTTCGTAGCGGCGTCGAGCGACACGCGTACTCCTCGTAGTCTTCGGTGGGCCACCGAGTGCCCCCGGTCTGTGTCTCGGGGGAGCTTCCGTTACTCGGGAGGCGGGGATCCGCTGGGCGCGGCCTCCAGGGCCATCGGGGTCTCCTGGGGAGGGTCTCCTGAGGGCGGTCCGGGGGCGCGTACACAAACGGCCGTCCATCAGGGTACCAGGAGGTGGCGGGGGCTCCGGCCGCGGTCCGCGAACCCCCGAGGGGGCGCCCGGGCGGCCACTAGGGTGAGCGCTCGGATCGTTCTTTCGTCGGGTACGTCGGGAAGTCGGGAAGGGGTCGCTGCGGCATGGCGGAGACGGCAGAGGAGACCAAGGCGCGCAAGGAGCGGGAGAGGGACGAGCTGTACGCCCTCGACATCTCCGGTGTCGAGTGGCACAGCGCGCCGGGCACGGAGGAGCACGAGGAGCGGGTGGAGATCGCCGATCTCCCCGGCGGTGCCGTGGCGATGCGGTCGTCGCTCGACCCCGGCACCGTGCTGCGCTACACGGAGGCGGAGTGGCGTGCCTTCGTCCTGGGCGCGCGGGACGGCGAGTTCGACCTGGAGCCGGCGCCGCACGACGGCGGGCCGGCGGAGCGGTAGGCGGCGCGCGTCCGCGCCGTCGTCACCTCCCCGCCGCCGTGCCCTGCAGGCCGAGGACCAGGTAGGTCCACTTCGGCCGGCCGGCGGCGGGGCCCTCGGCCTTCTTGGCGCCGAAGAAGAGGCGGCCGTTCTGGACGACGACGTCGTTGTGGTCGGTCATCGTCATCAGCTCGGCCTCGGCCGGCAGGTCGAAGTAGAAGTACGGCGTCTCGCGGCCGGTCTCCGGGTCCAGGGCGATCAGCGCGTTGGGCGCGATGTGGTCGGCGCTCACGCGTACGGCGAGGAGCCGGCTGCCGCTGGTGCGCACCGGGTAGAGCAGGGAGCCGGGTCCGGAGTCGAACTTCTCGGTGGTGTTCCCGGTGGCCAGGTCGAAGCCGATGATCCAGTTGGCGTCGGCCCGGTCGCCCGTCTCCTTGCTGCGCAGGAAGACCTGGCCGGCGCCGACGGCGATGGTCGGGCAGTCGTCGACGACCAGGTAGTCGTCGTAGGAGCACTCCCCCACGTAGGTGCCGTTCTGGAGGCGGATCGTGGCGCGGTTCCTGCCCTTGTCGTCGAGGGAGAGCATCTCGGAGATCCCGATCTCGCCGGCCTGGACGGCGAGGACGGCGGGTTCGGCGGAAGGGATGTGCAGGTCCCGGACGCCCTTGGCGGCGGAGTGGGTCCACAGGACCTCGCCGGTTTCCGGGTCCACCTTGCGCGCCTTGTAGGCGAGGCGCTCCAGCGAGTCGACGGGCAGGCCGTCGTCGTCGTTCCAGCACTGCTGGCGGACGATCAGCGCGCGTCCGCCGGCGGCACCCATGTCCTGGCAGGCGCCCGTGGACGTGGTGCGCCACAGGCGTCTGCCGGTGTCCATGCCGTACGCGTCGGTGCCGCCGCCCCAGGTCACGACGACCGTGCCGTGGGTGAGGGTCACGCTCGGGGTGTCCTGCTCGTCGCCGCTCCTGGGCAGGCCCGGGGAGGCGGCGTACTTGGAGTAGGGGAAGTCGCTCTCCCAGACCTGTCGGCCGTCGTCGAGATCGAAGAAGGCGACGTGGTTGCAGTAGGCGCCGCCGCGGTCGTTCGCGCGGAAGAGGACGGCGGTGCGGTTCTCGCCGGTCACATGGCGTGTGTAGCCGCAGATCGGGCCGTCGAGGGGGAGCTTCCACCTCTCGTCGCCGGGTGCGGCGTCGGTGCCGAGGGAGAGGCCGACGACGGTCTTGTTGATGCCCTTGGCGAGGATCTTGTCGGTGGCCCACATGCCGGGCATCTCGTACTGCTCACCGGGGCCCATGTCGTCCACGGAGAAACGGAGGGCCATGGTGCCGACGGTGCTCGCGGGCGGCTTCTCGACCGTCTCGCGGACGTCGAGGCGACCCTGGGCGGAGGCGGTGCTTCCGTTCCCTCCGGTCCGGCCGCCGTCGCCGTCGCCGGACAGGAGGAACCAGCCGCCCGCGCCCAGCGCGACGGTGAGCACGACCGCGAGGGACCGTCCCAGCAGCCTGCGGCGGCGCTTCGTCCGGGCGGTCGTCGCCGTCACGGAGGACTGGGTGTACACGGACGGGGGCGGGCCGAAGCTCACGCTCGACGTTCCTTTCCTACGGTTGCTGCGGCGGCTGCGGCTGCGGCTATGACGCGGCTGCGGCTGGGGTGATGGTCGGACGGCCTGCGATCCGGTGGCCCGAGGCCCGGCCGCCCGAGGTCCGGCGACCCGAGACCTGATGATCGGACGGCCCGACGGTCGGACGACCCGACCACCGGACGGCCCGATGACCGGACAGCCCGACGGTCGGACGACCCGACCACCGGACGGCCCGATGACCGGACAGTCCGGTCGATCCGACGGCCGGACCATCGGGTCGTCCGGCGATCCGATCACCCGACGATCCCCACACCGGACGATCCGGTAGCCGGACGATCCAGCGGTCTGACCGTCCGACGGTCTGACCGTCCGACGGCAGTGGCGGCCTGCGGCGTCCCGGAGGGGCGAGTCCCGCGGTGCCCGGGCGGGCGGCGGAGGGCGGCGCCCCGGCGGGGTGCCGTGACGGCGGCCGGCCGGCCCGGTCAGCTCGTCATCGCGCGGGCGGCCGCGTAGACGTCGAAGACGGCCAGCGCCAGGGGCACCAGGGTGAGCAGGACGAAGCCTTCGGCGATCTCCGTGAACCGTCCCCAGAACGGCGTGAGACCGCCGCGCGAACCGATCAGGCCGATCGCGGTGATGAGCGCGGACGCCGCCGCGATCGCCGCGACCAGCCAGATCGTCCGCACGTCCAGGTCGGTGCGGTCGCCCATGAGGGCGTCGCGGAACACCGACACGGGCGGGTTGAGCGCCAGCCCGAGGCCGAGCAGCACCAGGGAGGCGAGGCCGGCGGCGAGGACGGGGGCGACCTGCGCGGTGTAGCGGAAGAGGTGGGCGCGCATCAGCAGGGCGACGCCCACGGCCAGGGCGAGCAGCTGGGCCCAGAGGTCGTCGGAGAAGCCGAGGACCGAGCAGGCGCCGACCGTGATCAGGGCGCAGCCGCCGACCAGCCCGACGAGCAGTTCGTGGCCGCGGCGGGCCTGGGCGGTGATCCGCTCGACGTCGACGGGTTCCTGGGGGGCGGGATCGGCGCCGTACGCGCTGCGCCGGGTGGTGTCGGGGGCGTCGAAGCCGATCGGCAGCCGGGCGAAGCGCATGGAGAGGCCGGGCAGGAAGGCGAGCGCGCCCACGGCGACGGGCGCGCACAGGGCGGCGGTCTCGGACGGCGTCCAGTGCGCGAGGATCGCCGCGAACACCGCCGCGAGGCCGGCGCCGGACGCCACGACGAAGGCGACGAACGGGCCGTCCCCGCCCGGTGAGCACAGGGTGAGGAGCACCGCGGCCAGCAGGACCGCCGCGCAGGCCAGGAGGAACTGGAGTTTGCCGATGCCCTGGCCGTCGGCGAGCGGGAGGAGCCCGGAGCCGGCCACGCCGACGTTGGGCAGCGCGCCGAGTCCGAGGGCGACGGCCGAGGGCCGGTCGTCGTAGACGCGGGCACGGACGCAGGCGAGGGCGACCAGCAGGACGCCGACGACCGCGGCGAGGACGCCGGGCAGGGAGTGCATGTCGTGCCGCGGGTCGCCCGTCCAGGCCACGAAGGCGAGCAGGACCGGCAGGACGCCTCCCCCGACCAGGCCCGCGGCCCGGGTCAGGTCGCCGCCCCACAGGGCGTGTTCGCGGGTCACGGCCGCGGCGACCGCCTCGGAGACGTCGTCGAAGACGGCGGGCGGCAGCGACTCCGAGAAGGGGCGCAGCGTGAGGAGTTCGCCGTCGAGGATGTGCTGCGCGGCGAACGAGCGGGAGCCGTCGAGGACGGTGCCGTCCCGGCGTACGAGGTGGTAGCCGACCGGGGCGCCCTCGGCGGGGCTCTGCCGGGAGAGCCGGAGGATCTCCGGGTAGAGGTCGACGACCGGGATGTCGTCGGGCAGCGCCACGTCGATCCGGCTGTCGGGCGCGACGATCGTGACCCGGCAGAAGCCGAGGCCCGTCCCGGAGGCGCCGCCCGATCCCTGCCCTCCTCCAGTGGCTGCCGCGGAGGCCGTGATGCTCACCTGCTGCTCCCCCTCAGTGATGGTTCCGCGTCGGCGGTGTGAAAATTTCCGGTCCGTGCCGTGCCGCGTGGGATGGGGCGGTCCGGCCGGGCGGCGAAACGGACGCCGCCGGGCGGCCGGAGAGCGCCGAACCGTTCCCGTTCTCACGGAATGTCCCGGCTCACCCGGACCGGGTCGCATGTGCTCACGCGAACATCCGGCACCCTACCGCCCCCTCGTCGCGCGAGAAGTCAGTAGGATCACGCGGCGGCCCGCGTCCGCCTGACACGGGGTGGCGGACGGTACTTTCCCGGGGCCGGCAAGGGAATTGGTGAGCAGTGAGCCACATCGTCGTGAAGCGCCCTCCCCGGGCCCTGCCGTCCGAGGTGCCCACGGGCGAGATCGCCGTGCAGCCTCCGCCCGAGCTGCCGCGGGGGCATCAGGAGAGCGTGCTGATGCAACTGCTGCCCACGCTGGGCATGGGCGGTTCGGTCGTCTTCTTCTTCACGAGCGGCCAGCCGTTCATGCGCATCATGGGCATGGTCATGATCGCCTCGACGGTGGCGATGTCCATCGCGATGGTGGTCCGCTTCCGCCGCGGCACGCAGGGGCAGTTGGCGGACCTGCGCCGCGACTACCTGAGCTACCTGGCGCAGACCCGGCTGACGACGGTCGCCACCGCGAAGGCGCAGCGGGACGCCCAGTACTACCTGCACCCCTCCCCCGAGCAGTTGTGGGCCCTGGTCGCCGAGGGCAGCCGGGTGTGGGAACGGCGGCCCGGGGACGAGGACTTCGCCCAGGTCCGCGTCGGCCTCGGCGCCCAGTCGCTGGCCACCCCGCTCGTCAGTCCCGAGACCGGCCCCGTGGAGCAGCTGGAGCCGCTGACCGCGGGCGCGTTCCAGCGTTTCCTCGCCGTCCACGGCACGCTGGACGCCCTGCCGATGGCGGTGTCGCTGCGCGCCTTCTACCACGTCACGGTGAGCGGCGATCCGCAGTCGGTGCGGTCCTGCGCCCGTGCCATGGCCGGTTCGCTGGTCGCGCTGCACTCGCCCGAGGACCTCGTGCTCGTGGTCGCGGCGGGCCGGGACGAACTCCCGCACTGGGAGTGGGCCAAGTGGCTGCCGCACGTGCAGGCGCCGGGCACGGTGGACGGCGCGGGCAGCCGCAGGCTGATCGGCGGGGACACGCGCGAACTGGAGAACCTGATCGCCCCCCGGCTCAGCGGCCGGCCGCGGTTCCACCCGGACGCGGCCCCGCTGCCGGAGGAGCCGCACATCGTCGTCGTCCTGGACGGCGTCTCGCTGCCGCCCGACTCGTTCCTGGCCAACCCCGAGGGGCTCCAGGGCGTGACGGTCCTCGAGGTCGTCCCCGGTGAGCCGACCGGGCCCGGCGGCGAGCTGTCCATCGTCGTGGAACCCGGGATGCTGCACCTGGAGTCGGGGCACGGGACCGTCTACGAGGGGACGCCCGACGCGCTGTCGTACGAGTCCGCCGAGGTGCTCGCCCGGCAGCTGGCGCCGCTGCGGATGGCCTCCGGCGGCGACGACGACGAACCGCTGCTGGCCAACCTGGAGTTCACCGACCTGCTCGGTCTCGGTGACGCGGCGTCCGTGGACCCGAGGCGCACCTGGCGGCCGCGTTCGCTGGCCGAGCGGCTGCGGGTGCCGATCGGCGTCGGCGAGGACGGGCGTCCGGTGATGCTGGACCTCAAGGAGGCGGCGCAGGAGGGCATGGGCCCGCACGGTCTGTGCGTCGGCGCCACCGGCTCCGGCAAGTCCGAACTGCTGCGCACCCTGGTGCTGGGCCTGGCCGTCACCCACTCCTCGGAGACCCTGAACTTCGTCCTCGCCGACTTCAAGGGCGGCGCGACCTTCGCGGGCATGGCGCAGATGCCGCACGTCGCGGCCGTGATCACCAACCTGGCGGACGACCTGACGCTGGTCGACCGGATGGGCGACTCGATCCGCGGCGAACTGAACCGCCGCCAGGAGATGCTGCGCGACGCGGGCAACTACGCCAACATCCACGACTACGAGAAGGCGCGCGCGGCCGGCGCTCCGCTCCAGCCGATCCCCTCCCTCGTCCTGGTGATCGACGAGTTCAGCGAACTGCTCACCGCCAAGCCCGACTTCATCGAGATGTTCGTGCAGATCGGCCGTATCGGCCGGTCGCTCGGCGTGCACCTGCTGCTGGCCTCGCAGCGTCTGGAGGAGGGCCGGCTGCGCGGCCTGGAGACGTACCTGTCGTACCGCATCGGTCTGCGCACCTTCTCTGCGGCCGAGTCGAGGGCGGCGCTGGGCGTGCCCGACGCGTACTCGCTGCCCAACGTGCCGGGTTCGGGCTTCCTGAAGTTCGGCACGGACGAAATGCTGCGGTTCAAGGCGGCGTACGTCTCCGGCGTCTACCGCTCCGGACCGCAGCGGGCCGCGTCGGGTGGCGGTCGGCTGCCGGTGGACCGGCGGCCGGTGCTGTTCACGGCGGCCGAGGTGCCGGTGCGGTACGCGCCCGTGCCCCGGCAGCGTCCCGACGGGGACGATCCCGAGGTCGACGAGGCCCTCGCCGACACCGTCCTCGACGTCGTCGTGCGCCGGCTGGAGGCGCAGGGCCCGGCGGCCCACCAGGTGTGGCTGCCGCCGCTGGACAGTCCGCCCTCGCTCGACGCGCTGCTGCCGGGCCTCACGGCGGTGCCGGGCCGCGGGCTCACCCAGCCCGGTTACGAGGGCGCGGGCCGCCTGGTCGTCCCGGTCGGCCTGGTGGACAAGCCGTTCGAGCAGCGTCGTGACGCCCTGTGGGTGGACTTCTCCGGCGCCGCGGGCCACATGCAGATCCTCGGCGGCCCGCAGTCCGGCAAGTCGACGCTGCTGCGCTCGCTGATCTCTTCCTTCGCCCTCACCCACACCCCGCACGAGGTCCAGTTCTACGGCCTCGACTTCGGCGGCGGCGGCATGGCCTCGCTGGCCGGGCTGCCGCACGTCGGCGGGGTGGCCTCGCGGCTGGACCCGGAGCGGGTGCGGCGCACGGTGGCCGAGGTGTACGGCGTGCTGGTCCGCCGCGAGGAGTACTTCCGCTCCGCGGGCATCCCCTCGATCACCGAGTTCCGCAGCCGGCGGGCCCGGGGCGAGATCTCCGTCACCGACCAGCCGTGGGGCGACGTCTTCCTCGTCATCGACGGCTGGGGCAACTTCCGCTCCGACTACGAGGCGCTCGACCAGGTCATCCACGAGATCGCCGCCCGCGGTCTCGGCTACGGCATCCACCTGGTCCTGACGGCCTCCCGCTCCATGGAGGTCAGGGCCGCCCTCAAGGACCACCTGATGAACCGCCTGGAGCTGCGGCTCGGCGACACGATGGACTCCGAACTGGACCGCAAGGCCGCCGCGAACGTCCCGACGGGTGTTCCCGGCCGGGGTCTGTCCCCGCAGAAGCTGCACTTCATGGCGGCGGTGCCGCGCATCGACGGCCTCGCCTCCGACACCGACCTCGCCGACGCGACCCAGGCGCTGTCCGCCGAGGTCTCCCGCCACTGGGAGGCGCCCGGTGCTCCCGAGGTACGGCTGCTGCCCCGCGAGTTCCCGGCCGGTCAGCTGCCCGCGGGCGACCGGTTCCCGCGGCGCGGGGTCGCCTTCGCCCTCGACGAGGACAACCTCGAACCGGTGTACCTCGACTTCGAGCAGGACCCCTTCTTCCTCGTCTTCGGCGAGAGCGAGTCGGGCAAGTCGAACCTGCTGCGCCTGCTGATCAAGCAGCTCTCGGAGCGGTACGCGGGCGACGCGTGCAAGTTCTTCGTGGTCGACAACCGGCGCTCCCTG
This sequence comes from Streptomyces sp. NPDC031554, assembly GCF_055580685.1. Lineage (NCBI taxonomy): Bacteria > Bacillati > Actinomycetota > Actinomycetes > Kitasatosporales > Streptomycetaceae > Streptomyces > Streptomyces sp. NPDC031554. The sequence goes on from NZ_JBVIKX010000001.1 coordinate 18,643, forward strand.
CTGGATGCGACCCCGTCCTCGCACCTGGCCGAGTACATCCCCATGTCCAACGCGATGGACCACCACATGTCCGCGCTGGCCGACCTGATGAAGCGCCGCTCCCCGACGGCCGACGTGACGGCACAGCAGCTCCGGGACCGCAGTTGGTGGCGCGGACCGACCGTGTTCGTCGTCGTCGACGACTACGACCTCGTCGCCACGTCCAGCGGCAACCCGCTGGCGGGACTGACGGAGCTGCTCCCCTTCGCCCGGGACGTCGGCGTCCGCTTCATCGTCGCCCGCTCGACGGCGGGCGCCGGCCGTGCCTCGTACGAGGCGTTCATGCAGCGCATCAAGGAACTCGGCGCCCAGGGCGTGGTGCTGGCCGGCGACCCCGGGGAGGGCGACCTCCTCGGCGGGGTACGGCCGCGTCCGATGCCCGCGGGCCGGGGCATCTTCGTGTCCCGACGGCGGGGGAAGCCGTTGGTCCAGGTGGGGTTGATGGCGGACCCGACAAGCTGAAGTTCCTTACGGAGAGCCGGATTGACCTGCCCGGTGCGGCCGGGGTGTGGTGTCTGGCATCGGAAGGGGTGCACTGATGGCCGGCGTGGGAATGATCATGCTCTTATCGGCTCCGGTGATGATCGGGCTCGGTTCGGCCGACCAGCGGGCGCTGTGGTGGCGCTTCCAGGCGAAGCGGTTCCGGGACCCGGCGGCGAACGAGCCGTCGGACTCGGCCTACCGGTCGCAGCGGGTCGTGGCCTTCCTGTGCGCGGCGCTCATGGTGGGCATGGCCATCTGGACGTTCTCGCTGGCCGCCGAGATGTGAGACCAGGCCGGTACGACCACGGGCCGCGCGCACCCCGTCGAGAACCACCACCACGAAAGGTGTTCACGTATGGCGTGGGAGGAATGGGAACAGCTGAAGGCGGAGACTGCCGCGGGTGGCGCACCCCACATGCGGCTGAACCAGCTGGACCCCGGCAGCGGCCCGGTGCGCCCCGCGCCGGATCCCGGTCAGTACGGCGAGTTGAGGGCGGGCCAGACCGACCTGGCGAACATCGGCAGCCACGCGTTCGATCTGTACAACGACCTCTGGGACAAGGGGCGTCGGGCTGTCCCCACCAGCGAGAGCGCCGCCGCCGGGCTCACCGGTGACGGGTTCTCCCTGGGCGGCGCGCTCCAGCACGTCGCGCTCCGCTGGGACGAGCAGTTGGGCTCCCTCCGGGACGCGTGCGCGCACATCTCGAACCACATGACCGTCACGAAGAAGCTGCATTCCGAGGACGACCACTACATCCGCCGCCAGATGAGCAGCATCGACCTGTTGGACGCGGGCTTCGACGAACGCGTCGGTGTCCCGGGCGAACCGAACCCGGTGTACGGCGAGAAGGACGACAAGAAGGGCGAGAAGGACTGATGGACCTCGACGCCCTGCGCAAGGCCGACTTCACTCTGCTCGACGACGCCGTCGACGACTGGTCGACGATGGTCGGGGACCTGGAAACGTTGATGGAATCCGCCGAGAAGGGCCTGCACGCTGCCGCGAACAAGGCCGACTGGGCGGGGTACAACGCCACGGTGTCCAGGGAGTTCATCGGCAAGACCGCCGGCGAGTTCGCCGACGCGCACAGCCAGGCCTCCTCCATCCACAAGATCCTCGCGGACACCCGGGACGAGCTGAAGCTCTACAAGGGGCGGCTGGCCGACGCCATCGAACGAGGTCGGCGGAAGAATCTCACGGTGATCGGCTACGAGGGCGGCTTCACGGTCACCACGAACGTCCCGCCGGAGGGCCGCTCCCAGGAGGACCGGGAAGACAAGGGTGACATCACCGCGCTGCGCGACGAGATCCAGGGGATCCTGGACAAGGCCACCGAGAGCGACACCACGGCCGGCAGCGTCCTGACGGCCATCGCCGACCGGAGCAGGCTGGGTTTCTCGGACGTCGACTACTCCGACCGGGACTCCGCGGCCAAGGCGCTCAAGGACGCCGAGGAACTGGCGGATCTGGCGAAGCAGAGCCCCGAGGACCTGTCACCCGAGGAGTTCGACCGGCTCGGCAAGGGTCTCAAGGAGCACGCCGGCGACGGACTGTTCGCGGAGCGCTTCGCCGACCGCCTGGGTGCGCGGGGGACTCTGGACTTCTGGACCGGCCTCAGCGACCCGCACAGCGCTTGGAGGGTCGGACAAGCGCGGCTCGACCAGTACGACGACCTCCAGAAAAACCTCGGCCTCACACTCGCCACGGCCACGCAGAGCGACAACGCCGCCATGACGACGTGGAAGTCGGACATGATCGACCTCGTCGACAAGCCGGTCGGCCGCGGCGGCGGCTTCCCGCTCGGCGGTCAGGTCATGTCCAACCTCATGCGCTGGGGCGACTACGACGACCGCTTCCTCGTCGACTACGGCGAGAAGCTGATCGAGACGGAGAAGAAGTTCACGGGCAACGGCCGCCACGGCGCCTGGGGCCGCGGCGGTGGCGACCCGCTGCTCAACCGCACGGGCACCGACTCCGGCTGGGACCCGATGACGGGTTACCTCAAGGCCCTCTCCAACAACCCCGACGCCGCGACGGACTTCTTCAACGGCACCTTCGTCACCAAGGACGAGGACCACGACTTCACCCACGACACCGACGGCGACGGCAAACAGGGCCGGCGGACCCTGAGCAACTTCGACTACCTCTTCGAGGAGCGGGACTGGCCCCAGGACCAGGACAGCAAGGGCGAGGAGAGCATCGCCGGGCGGAACTACCTGGCCGCGGCGCTGGAGGCGGCCACTACGGGACATCCGGCCGGGGAGATGCCCACAGCGGACACGCCTGCCCACAACGCGGGGCAGACGAAGCTGTTCGAGAACATCGTGGCTTCCGTCTCGGAGGACACCGGACGCCTCACCGATCACAGTTACATGTCCGACAGCATTGGTCAGATCACGTCGGAGTATCTCCCGGACATCAATCGGGCAATGACAGACGACGCCGATGAAGACACAAACAAACTGTTCCCCGTGGGCGGAACAGCCGCCTCGCTCAATCATCGGGACGTGGCGGCGCTCCTTGTCTCTGTGGGGCAGAACCCCGAGGGCTATGCGGCCGTAGAGGTAGGGAACAAGGCCTATATGGCAAACCTGATGGATTACCACATGAACCCGGATCTGGCAGCGGACGACCGGTACTCCCAGGACACACATTTCACCGTCGAACAGCTTGCTCACGGTTCGGGTGAAATCTCGGGCACCCTCGCCATCGGACGTCAGGAGGCGGTCGCCGGCCCCGCCAAGGAATCCGACGACGCCTACGACGAGTCCGTCTCGCAGTGGAAGAACGCCGTCTCGGGCGGTGTCGGAACGGGTATCGGCGTCGGAGTCACGTTCATCGCAAGTCCGGTCGGCGGCGCGGTGGCCGGCGGCGTGGCCAGTACGGTCAGCAGCATGATCCTCGAGGAATTGTTCCAGAACGCGAAGGGCCATGCGCAGGATGACGCCGGAGCCGTTATGGGTGAGAAGTGGGAGAGCGGCCTCGAAACGAACGCGGCGTACACCGAGCGTGCTGCCGAACTCGCGGCGAAAACTCATGGCCGCGCCGACCTGTTGGACCACAGCATCGACGAAAAGGCGCGTGCAGCGACGCAGCAGGGCTTCCGGGACGCAGGAACGAACACCGAGTACATGGCGCCGCATCTAAAGACCGACATCTGACCTACGCGAGAGGGCCTCTTTTTGTTCCAGCTGCGACCGAACCATCCCGCACGAATCGCCCGAGCGTCGGCTTATGCCACCATGGCGCTTGCTGGGGCACTGACAGTTTCTTCATGCTCAGGCGGAGGGGAAAGCGGAAAAGAGGAAAGAAAGTATACGACGCCCAGCGCCCTCTGTGGCGTTTCAATGGACCCCGAACTGCTCGACGCTTTCCTCCCGGGAGGTGATTCCATTTCCGTGAAGCCTTCGTCTCCCAACGGGGGGACGAAACGCTGTGACCTCGCTGTCGATGGCGATGTCTCAGTTCGGCAGACCCGGACGTGGTGGAGCAACGGGGAGAGCGCATCCACTGTCGCCACCGCGTACGACAAGATGGATGACGGCCAAGTGACCGACGACAGCCGCTATCTCTACTCAGGTACGGGTGCCGTGGGGAAGACCACGACGTCGTGCAAGTCCTCGGAGCACCCCGGTCAGAACCTTTACGCCGTGATCCAGGTGTTTACCCCCGACCGATCCGACTCCGGCGCGATGAAGAAACTGATCACGGCCTACACGAAGGCGCTCGAAGACTCCGATGAGTGCGGCTGATCGCTTTACCCTGCCTCTCGCCACAATGCGCGGCGGAAGCGTATATCAACCTGAAGTGACGCTATACAGCACCAGGGTGGGCACCTCCCGTGCGTGCCCACCCTGGTGTCGTGTCTGCGCGTTCCCCTACTGGAAGTAGCTCGCGCCCTTCAGGTCGCCGCCGCGGTAGTCGCCGCCGGCGGTGTGGACCTTCTGCGAGATCTGGACCAGCGCCGCGTGGATGCCCCGCGCGTGCTTGTTCCACTCCTCGCTCTTGCCCTGGAAGGTCTGGAACGCCTCGCCGCCCCAGCCCGCGGACACGTTGAGCACGGCCTGCCTGAGGGCTTCGAGGTCCTCCTCGAGCTTCTTGGCCTGGTCGCCGAGCTCGGTGGCGAGCGCGTCCATGGTGCCGTACGTGACGGCGAGGTCGTCGTAGTGGGCCCCGGTCATGTTTCCTCGTTTCCTTGAAGGTTCCCGCCGGACTGCTCAGCCCGGACAACGGTGCGGCTCAGTGCCGCCACCGACCCGTCAGTAGCTGTTCAGCGCCGACGTCTTCCCGCCCAGGTCCTCGACCGAGATCTGCTTGAGGTCGGCCTCGATCTGGTCTTCGAGGTTGCGCTTGTCGGTCTTGTTCATGTGGATGCCCTCGAGGAAGTCGTCGAGCATCTTGCCGATCGCGACCATATGGCCGTTGATCTCGGTCTGCTTGGTGTTGAACGCGTTGGCGCCCTGACCCGTCCAGGCCTTCTCGATCATGTCGATCGTGCCCTGCAGCTTCGCCAGCGAGGCCCGGATGTTGTCGTACCGGTCGATGACTTCCGTCTGGAGCTTCTGTACGTCGCCGTCATTAAGCTTGCGGTCGACCATTTCGGCACCCCTTTTCGTATGAGCTGTGGTTCGTTTCCGCGTGCGTCACCGCACCGGAACGGTTGTGTGTGGCTGGTGGTGGTACGTCGTCCGTCACGCGCCGCGCCGTGAACGCACCACCGCGAAGGCGCCGCCGCCGATCACCAGCACGGCCGCCGCGGCTCCGAGGGCCATCCACGTCGTGGTGTCGTCGTCGGAGGAGTCCGCGCTCGATCCTGCCGCCGAAGTCCGGCCGCCTGAAGGGTTTTCCGAGGGCTGTGACGAGGTTGATGCGGACGGGGAGGTCGAGGTGTCATCGCCTGTGACGCCCACCGTGTTTTCCCTGGCGAGGGGGTCGGTGTCGGCCGCGCCGGGGTTGAAGTTCTTGTTCTCCAGCACCTTGCGGGGGCGGATCAGTCCGTAACCGAGGTACGTGCTCGGATCGTCCTTCGCCCAGTCGCGGCCGGCGGTGTCGATCAGGCTGGCGAGGACCTGGTTCGCGGTCCAGTCGGGGTGGGCGGACCAGATCAGGGCGGCAGAGGCAGAGGCGATGGCGGTGGCTTGGCTGGTTCCTTGGCTTGTGCAGTAGGAGCGGAAGGTGTTGTCACACCATGTGGGGACGTTCAGTCCAGGGGAGGCCAGATCCACATAGTTGCCGTATTCGGAGAATTTGCCGACAGTTCCCTTTTCGTCCGAGGCTGCGACTCCGACGACGTATGGGTAGGCGGCCGGGTATCCGATGCGGTTATTCTTCTCCGCATCGTTACCGGTGGAAGCCAGCATCAACTTTCCCTTTGATTGGGCATACTTGATGGCAGCAAGCACGTCTGGTCTTTCAACGGACTCACCGAAAGACATGCTAATTATCTTGACGTCGCTGTCGGCGATTTTCCTGATCACATTCGGAAGGGTCGGAGATTTCGCTTTCTCGCCCTCATCCTTCATGCTCTTCATGCCGATCCGATAAGGAACAATCTTCGCTCCCGGAGCAAGACCCTTCAAGCCACCACCAGCGCCTGTTCCGGCGATAAGTTCTGCCATGCTCGTCCCGTGGCCCAGGTAGTCTTCAGTCGCCTTGTAGCCGACAGCTTTCGATACCTCGTCGGTAAGTACCTGTCCCTTCAGCGAAGGCGTGTTCGGGTTGACCCCCGTATCGACAACGGCGACCTTGACACCCTTGCCAGTACTCACCTTCCACATTTCCTCGGTCTTCATCGCCGACAGGTACCACTGCTCTGACTGAACGTCAGTGGCCGATGCGCTCGGAGCCAGACCTGCCGAGAGAACCGCCAAGGCGCCTAGCGCTGAACAGACGGCGGACACCCGTCTCCCGTTTCGCCCTGCGGAGGACGCGCTTCGCTCGCCGCGCCGGCTGATCCCTGCCACCATGCCTCTGCCTGTCCTCGCTCTTGTCGGTCAGTCGGTCGACGACGCGTCATCGCGCCGCTGGTCCTTGCGCGAACGCTTATCGCCGGAACGCTGATTGCGTGCGGCAGCACGGATCCCGACCGGACCACCGGATGTGTTTCCACCGCCCCTGCTGCCGGGATTTCGGCCCTTCGGCGTTCCGACCACGCCATCACTGCTGCCAACAGGGCGTCGAGCCGCTTGTCCCGAACCCGTACCCGCCATCGGGCCGGGCTTCCCGATCACCCCGCGCTGGCCGGGCTTCTCGCCCATGGCGCGCGAGGTCGCCGCACCTTCACCGCCGACGACCGTGCCGCGCGGCAGTCTGGAACGGTTGGTGCCGGAAGCGCCACCCGTCACGGGTCTTCCGCCGACGACGCCATCGCCGGTACGCCCGGCCCCGGTACGTCCGGCCCCGGTGCGCCCGGGATTGATCGCACCTGTGCCGGTGACCGGGCTCCGGGGAACGCCCGCGGTACGTCCGGCTGCCTGCTCGCTGGCTTTGGGTACTCCACCAACAACGCCGCGCCCCATAGGGCCCGTGCTGCGTCCGCTCGCTTGACCTGGCGTGGACGTACGTCCCGTCGGCCCCATGGGACCTGTTGCCGTACGTCCTGCCGCGGCGCCGCCCGGCGCACCACCGACCCGGCCCTGGGCCGAGACAGGAAGCTTGTTTGCCGGGACACCTCCGAACCCCGACGCTCGCCCCGCCTGTCCTCGGAGGGTCGGAGGAACCCCAGCAGGGCTGAAGGAAGGAAATGCTCCCGCTGTAGTCCCGTTCGTGCCTGCCACCGAGGGTGGTGCGACGGTTGCCGGTTTTACGGCGTCCTGAGGCGGCAGAGTACCGACACTGTCGATCTCCGTGCCCACGTGACGTTCAGGAGTCACCACAGGAACATCCACGCCCCTGTGGGATGTCGGCAATTCTGCCGCTCGCGGTCGTTCCGTCCCGGTGTCTGCAGACTGACGATGGGCGAATCCTGAATTGTTCGTAGCCTGTAGAAGAGTTTTCCCCTCTGGCTCTTCCCTAGGGTCAAAGCCCGGCGGTGGCGGAGGCACCCCCACATCCGGCATCTTAGGAAATACCGGCTCCTCCGCCAGTTGCATCATCCCGCTCGACACCGTGTAGAACGACGCCAGTCGGTACATCTGGTTGATCGCCTCTTGGCGGTCCTTCTCGGCCTTGACCGCTGCCGCGTAGTCCTTGTTGGAGTCGACCTGGGCGGGTACCGGGAAGTCGTCGGCCGTCTTGCGGACGGTGCGGGTGTCGCGCGGCGGCATGGACTTGCGGACGGAGGCGAGGCCGGAGCCTGCCGCCAGGACCTGCGTGCCCACCTCGTCGGCGTAGCCGGCCAGGGCCAGGGCCGTGGTGGTGAGGTCCATGCCCCAGGTGTAGAAGGCGGTGTGGGCCTCGCCCTCCCAGTCGACGGCGCCGAGGTTGCGGCTGAGTTCGTTGGCGGCCTCGTTGATCGCGTCCCGCGCGTCGACGAGGGCCTTGGCCGCGCTCTCCAGCTTCTCCGGGCTCGCCGACTCCACGATGTCGATCATCTCGTTGAGGTCGTAGCCCTCGAAGCTGGTCCTGCCGAAGTTCACGGGAGCGCCGACGTAGAACGGGCTGACCGCGGCCGCCACGTTGCGGACGGTGTCCACGGTGGAGTTCTGCTGGGCCGCGTCCTGGCGTTCGGTCTGGTAGTGGTCGGGCTTGCCGTTGCCGCCGCTCATCAGTACCCCGCGTCCGTGTGGTCGGCCTCGTTGTCGCGCTTGAGGTGCTCGTTCAGCATCTCGGTGCGGTCCCGGTTGACCTCGGTCCGGATCTCGTGGAACCGGTAGCGGAGGTCGTCCTCGAGGTTGTCGAAGGTGACGTCCACGCCGTGGACGGCGATCTGCATCGCCTCGAGTTGGAGGCCGAGCGACTTGGAGAGCGTCGTGATGCGCTCGTGGACGCGCTCGTACTCCAGGTGGAGTGTCTTCGCTTCCGGGAAGTTGCCCGTCCCGAAAGCGGTCTCCGAAAGGCTGTGCGACGCCACCTTGGACGAGCCGCCCGCCGAGTCCTCGAAGGCGGTCAGCAGGTCGTCCACGCGCTTCTTGAACGTCGAAAGCGCCATCAGGCCACGCCGTACGTCGGCGGCACCGCCGCCCATGTCTGCAGGAAGCACGAAGCCATCCCTCCCCGTTCCCCGTTGTCGGCGGCCGTCCTCGGGCAGCACACGCTCCTCAGGCGTTCATGACCGCAACGTGTCCACTGTAATGACTTCCTCCGACAGCCCCAACTGTCATATGAAACAGCCCTGCTACTACCCGACAGGGCTTCACCGATTCTTCACGGCCGGCACCCGGCCACCGGCACCCGGCGACCGGCCACCGGCAACCGGCCACCGGCGCGGCCCGCTACCGCGTACCCGCGACCCTCCGTGCCCGGCGCCGTGCGTCGCGGATCGCCACCGCCGTGCCGCCGAGGCCCGCGACGAGGACCGCCGCGGCCACGGCCACGTACGTGGCGAGGCGGGCGTTGCGCTCGTCGGGGGTCTCGCCCACCTGGAACTTCGCGGCCGTCGGGGCCTTGGCCCGGGTGAGGCCGCCCTGGGGGCTCGGTGATTCGATCGGGTGATCGTCCTCCGTCAGGGCGCGGACCGGGTCGACGACGCCCCAGCCGACCAGGCGGTCGTGGCCGTCGATCGTGCGTTCGGCGGTCTGTTCGATCTGGGCGACGACCTGGGCGGCGGTCCAGTCGGGGTGCCTGGCCTTGATCAGGGCCGCCACGCCCGCGACGTACGGCGCCGAGAAGCTCGTGCCGTTGTCGGAGCAGTGGCCGCCCTGCGGGACCGTGGAGATCATGTCGACGCCGGGCGCCGCCACGCCGACGAAGTCGCCGGACTGCGAGAAGGAGGCGCGCTCGTTGTTGCGGTCCGAGGCGGCGACCGCGAGGACGCCCTCGTAGGACGCCGGGTAGGTCTTCTTGGTGTTGCCGCCGGCGCCGTCGTTGCCGGCCGAGGCCACGACCACGACCTTCCGGGCCAGCGCCTCGTCGATCGCCTTCTTCAGGTCGGGGTCGGGCTCGGCCGCCTGGGAGGTGTCCTGGGAGATGTTGATGACCTGGGCCTCGGCCTGGACGGCGTAGCGGATCGCGGCGGCCAGGGTCCCCGTGTCGCCGTGGCCCTCCGCGTCGTTCTGCTGGATCGGGATGATCGTCGCCTCGGGCGCGAGGCCCACGAAGCCGCTGCCGGCGACGGGGCGGGCCGCGATGATGCCGGCGACCTTGGTGCCGTGGCCGACGGTGTCGGTCGTGCCGTTCTCGGCGCCGCGTTCGATCGGTTCGCCGTCCTCGTCCTTGAGGTTCTTCGGCAGGAGGTTGCGGCCGCTCTTGGCGTCGACCGCGGCGGTGAGCTGCGGGTTCTTCACGTCCACGCCGGTGTCGACGACCGCCACCCGCACGCCTTCGCCCTTGGAGCGGCTCCACAGCTCGTCCAGGAGGACGCGCTGGAGGGACCAGGGGCGCCCCGGGTACAGGCCGTTGGGGAAGCTGCACTGGTCGGAGTAGGGCAGTTTGCCGGCCGCCTCGGCGGGGGGTGCGAGGACCGTGGCCGTCGTCAGGAGCGTCGCGGCCGCCGCCAGCGTCGTACGAAGCACTGCCGTCCCTCTCCTCACGAGCCCTGCGGCTGGCGTGCCGCGGCCGTCGACAGGCGCGGGCCCGTCGGCAGGAACTCCGACCAGGCGACGGGGACCGGCGCCGGGTCCACGTCCTTGTAGCCGAGCCGGTTCTGGGCCTGCTGCGCCTCGCGCTGGAGCTGCTCGCGTTCCTTGGCCGTGGTGCCGATCCCGGCGTCGTCCGTGGCGCTGTCGGCGTTGGACTGCAGGACGTAGCGCAGGCCCGTGTCGGTGACGAGGAACACCGGGCCGGTCTTGGTCTGCTCGCCCTGGAACTGGCGGTAGAGCTGGCCGGAGCCGGGGGTGACGTAGGCGCTGGAGGCTCCGGTGGGCAGCTTGGCCGGGTAGTCCGTGCCCGCCCAGGTGCTCAGGGTGGTGGCGCCCGAGCCGGCGTCCACGTCGCGCAGGACGTTGCAGATCGTGCTGCGGCTGCCGGAGGCGGCCGACGCCTCGTTGACGGGCGCGGGGTCCCCGGTCGGCCAGTTGTGCTCGGTGCCGAACGCCTGGCCCGGCACGATCGCGCCGGGGCTGACCTCGTGGGCCTGGCCGGCCTGGCCGAGGGGGGCCAGTTCCTCGCTGAACAGGAGCAGTTGGGCGATGAAGGCGGAGACCGGGGCGACCCGGCCGGGCAGGACGACGTAGTACTGCTCGGTGTTGTTGTCGAACGCCTTGAGGACCATGCCGACCTTGTCGACCGACGCGTCCAGCTGGCCCGGCGCCCCGGCCGCCGCGCCCGGCTGCCCGGTGATCGCCGGGAAGGTGACCGCGTCGCCCGGGTGCAGGGTGGCCAGCCACTCCGCGGAGACCCGCTGGGGCTCCCGGCCGGAGCCGACCACGGCGCGCAGCAGCAGTTCGTCGCTCTTGTCGACGGGGTAGACGGCGCCGCCCGCGTCCACGACGTAGTGCTTGCCGTCCGGGTCGGCGACGTAGAGCAGCTGGCCGCCGTGCAGGCGCCCCTTGCCGTCGGTGAGCTTCATGTCGCGCGAGGAGAGCACCAGCGCGGCCTTCTGGACGGAGCCGTCGCCGCCCGCGCCCGGACGCTCGCAGACCACCCAGCGCTTGCCTGTGCCGGCCTCGGACGCCGGGGGCAGCCGGTCGGGCGCGTACGGGATGCCGATGGTGACGCCGTGCGGGATCCTGCCGTTGTCGAGGACGGACTCGGCGACGGTCACGACGTCGCCCTGCCCGTCGGCGAGGAGCAGTCTGGCGGAGGCCATGTTGAGGACGGGGTGGAGCTGGACCTGGCCGTCGGTCTTCAGGACGACGTACCGCGTCGTGGACTTGCTGGCCACGATCACCTTGGCGTTGGGCTCGTCCCAGCCCTTGGGCGCGGTCGGCTTGAACATGCCCCACGCCCCGAAGACCGCCATGACGATCACTCCGACGACGATGCCCGGCAGGACGGAGCGCAGGGGGCGCGGCGCGCCCTCCTCCGAACCGTCGGGCGACGACTGCAGGAAGGCCGCGAGCATGCGGCGCTTCGCGAAGGTGTAGGCATTGAGCTGATCGCGCCGGGATGCCATCTGTCTGTGTCTCTCCCCGTTTTCCGTCCGGGCCGCACGCGCGGGTGACGCGGTCCCCCGCCCCCCATGTCGGAGCGGCCCCCTACTATGCCTGGTATCCGCGGGGACTTGGGGAGCGGGTAGGGTTCCCGGGCCGCCAAGTGCCCTGTGGGGTGCTGATTTACGGGCGAGTCGTGAGCAGAACGGGGAGATGGAGTGATGGCTTCGGGAACGCGCGTGCGCTCCGGTGGCCGGTCACGGACGCGGGGCTCCTCGCCGTCCGGGCCGCGGCCGCCGCGACCCCCGCGGGCGGCGCAGCGGTCGGCGGCGCCGGGGACGCTCCACCTCAAGGCGCGTTCGGGGCACGCCGGGGCATTCCGGCTGCAACGCCTCGTCCTGTGGGAGACCGCGGCCGCCGTCCTGCTGGTCGGCTGGGTGATCGGTCCCGTGGCCCTGGGCGCGGCTGGTGTCGTCGCGGCGGTGCTGGTGGTGCTCTCCGTGGCGCGCCGCCGGGGCCGTTCCCTCCCGGAGTGGCTGGCCACCGCGCGGGCGCTGAAGGTACGCCGCCGGCAGGCCGCCAGGCTGGAGGTACCGTCCGGGACCGAGCCGGGGTTCGCCCCGGCCCTGGAGTGCGACCCGAGCCTGCGCACCCACGAGTACGGCAGCCGTGACCGGCGGCCCGTCGGGATCGTCGGCGACGGCACGTTCGTCACCGCCGTGCTGCAGGTCGAGGCGGACGCCACCGCGCTGCGGGCCGAGCGCGGCCGGCAGCCGTTGCCGCTCGCCCTGGTGCACGACGCGCTCGACGTGGACGGCATCCGTCTGGAGTCCGCGCAGATCGTGCTGCACACCCAGCCCGCGCCCGCGCTGCACCTGCCGCGCCAGTCCGTGGCCGTCGCCAACTACGCGCCGCTGCAGGAGCAGACCGGCGCACCGGCGGTGCGCATCACGTGGATCGCGTTGAAGCTGGATCCGGAGCTGTGCCCGGAGGCGGTCGCCGCGCGCGGCGGCGGTCTCGTCGGCGCGCAGAAGTGCGTCGTGCGGGCGGCCGACCACCTGGCGAGCCGGCTGACCGGTGCCGGGTTCCGGGCGACCGTGCTCGACGAGGAGGGGCTGACGGCCGCCCTCGCCACCTCGGTGTGCGCCAACCCCCTGGTGACGGCGGAGGCCGGACGGACGGGGGCGGTGGACCGGCGTACCGAGGAGTCCGGCCGGAGCTGGCGGTGCGACAACCGGCGGCACACGACGTACTGGGTGCGCCGGTGGCCCGCGCTGGGCGGTGGCGGCGGTCCGTCGCTGCCGCAGTTCGTCGCCCTGGTCACCGCGGTCCCGGCGCTGGCGACGACCTTCAGCCTCACCCTCGCGCGCGGCGAGCGGCAGGAGGTGTCCCTGAGCGGCCACGTCCGGGTGACGGGACGCAGTGACGACGAACTCGTGGCGGCCAGGCGCGCGGTGCAGGGCGCGGCCCGGCACGCCGGCGCGGGGCTCGCCCGCCTCGACCGCGAACAGGTGCCCGGCATCCTGGCCACGCTGCCCCTCGGAGGTGTTCGATGACGGCGACGACGGCACGGACCGGCGCACCCGAGCCTTCTTCCGGCGACCCGGGGCCGCGGTCGCCGCGGTCCCCGCGGTCGCCGCGCGCCGGCTTCGGGCTGATCGGTCCGCGGCACGGCCGGCACTCGGTGTCCGTGGACCAACTGGAGTCGCTGGCACTGCCGATCGGGGACGACGGCGTCGTCATCGGCGTGGACGCCGAGGGGCGGCCCGCCGTCCTGGGCGTCAACCGGCCCACGCCCTACGACGTCGTCCTGATCGGGGGTCTGTGGACCGCCCAGGTGCTCGCGCTCAGGGCGGCGGCCACCGGAGCGCGGGTGGCCGTGGAGACGGGCCGGCCGCAGGCGTGGGCGCAGATGGTGCACGCCATGGGCGGCGGGCAGAACGGCCTGGCGGTGCACGAGGTCGGCCGGGTGCCCCCGCAGGGCGCGTCGGCGGGCACCCCGGTGCTGGTGGTGCGGGACTGCGGGATGCGTCCGCCGCGCGGGCGCGTCGCCTCCGGGCCCTGGCAGGCGGTGCTGACCCTGCTGCCGTACCTCTCCCCGGTCGCCCCCCGGCTGCTGCGGCAGGCGCGGCTCGTCGGCGTGCAGCGGATCTCGCCGGACGAGTCGGCGGAGCTGGGCCGCACGCTGGCGCTGCCGCGCGCGGACGTGGAGGCGCTGCCGACGCTCGCCGACGGCCTCACCCTGTGGTGCGCGGACCGCGACCGGCAGTACGTGATGACGCAGCCCACGGACGCGGAGATCGGGTTGCTGGGCACGCCCCGGCGCATGGACTGAGCCGGTCGCCGGATTCCCCGCCTCGCCCCTTTCCGGCTTCCCGGTACGGCAGTTGCGGGGTTATGGCCGTTTTGCGGGCGGGGGGCGCGCGTGAGCACACTCGTCGGGAAGCCGGTGACGTGATGGACTGGCGCCGAGGGTGGACGGGCCTGCCTGGGCGGGGCGTCCGATGATTAGGCTGGTGCCGGGCGCGATGCCGGAAAGCGTGGGGTGGGCGTCGGTGTCCCGGGGGAGAGCCGGCACTCGAGGCGCCCCCGGACGGCCTCGGACCACCGCGTACGACGAGAAACGGTCGCCCCGGCACGGCTTGAGGGTGCTCGACCACACCAGGAGGAACTGTGAGCAGCGATCGGGACGGGATCCGCGGGGGCTGGGCCACACCCGGCGATGACCAGACCGACGCGGAGTCCGCCGTCGACACGACGGGCGAGTTCACCATCGACTACGCGCCGCCCGCCTGGTACACGCAGAACGCGGCGGGCGATTCGGGGTCGGGGACCGAGACGGGCACCGGATCGGCGGCGGGTGCCGGCGGGCCGGTTCCGCCGCCCCCCGCGCACGTGACGCCCGGGGCGCCGTACGCGCCTCCGGGCCCGCCGGCGGCCGGGGCTCCCTTCGTCCCGCCAGCGCCGACGCCCGCGTCCGAGTCCGCGTCCTCGTCCTCGTCCTCGTCCTCGTCCGAACCGGCGGCCGGGGGCGGAGCGCCGTACCCGCCGCCCGTGGCTCCCGCTCCGGAAGCGCCGTTCGCTCCGCCCGCCGCTTCGCCGGCTCCCGTCGGCGAGCCGGTCGCCGTGCCCCGGCTGCCGGCGGCCGCCGGGTTCGAGCCGCAGCAGCCGGCCGCGGTGCCCGCCGCGGCGGAGGAGGGCGGTTCCGGGAACGGTGATCTCGAGAGCGGCGCGACCATGCGTTTCTCGGCGGTCGCCCTGAAGCGGCAGATCGAGGAGCGGGCCGGGGCGGACGACAGCGGGGCCGGGGCGGACGCCGCGGTCCCGGCGGACGACGCCCGGACCGACGCCGCGAGCGACGAGGTCCGCGAGGGCTCCCCCTCCGGGGCGGAGGCCGAGGGAACGAACGCCGGAACCGCGTCGTCCCCGGCGTCCGGGACCGCGTCCGAGGGCACCGTGCCCGAAGGAGCCGTACCCGAAGGAGCCGTGCCCGAGGGCGCTGCTCCCGACGCGGCGGACGGGGGCCGGCAGGACGCCGGACCGGCCGTCGGGGACGACGCGGCTCCCGCGGCCGTGTCCGCGGTCACGGCGGACTCCGTCACCGGGCCCGCCGACGCGGAGTACGAGGACGGGGGCCCCGCGGACGAGAACGCCGCGGACGAGAACGCCGCGGACGAGGCTCCCTCGGACGACGTGCCCGCCGGGTCGGACACCCCTGCGGAAGCCGAACCGCCGGCCGCCGCGCCCGCGGACGCGGTACCGGTCGTCCCGCCGTCGGACGCCGTCCTGCCGGACGCGGCCGCTCCGCAGGACGCCCCGCCGATGGGCCCGCCCGCCTGGACTCCCCCGCCGGCCCCGCAGAGCGGGCTGCCGCCGCTGCCGCCGTCGTACCAGCCCGCCGCGCCCGCGCCGGCGGCCGAGTGGCCGGCGCAACCGCTGCCGCAGCCGCCCGCGCCGCCGCAGACCCAGCCGCCCGCGCCGGCGGCCTGGACCCCCGCTCCGCCCGCCGCACCGGCAGCGGGGCCCACGCCCCAGCCTGCGTACGGTTTCCCCCAGCCCTCCGCCCCGCAGCAGCCGGGCACCCCGCCCGCGCCCGCCTCCCAGCCGGGCTACGGCTTCCCCCAGCCCCCGGCCCCCGTACCCGGCCCCCCGGCCGGTTACGGCTTCCCGCAGCCCCCCGCCCCTGCCGCCCCGCAGCAGCCGGGCACCCCGCCCGCGTCCGGCCCTCAGCCGGGTTACGGCTTCCCGCAGCCTCCCGCGCCCGGCTCCCAGCCGGGCCAGGGGTTCCCGCAGCCCCCCGCGCCCACGCCTCCCGCCGCTCCCGGTGGTCACGGCTTCCCCCAGCAGACCCCGGCCGCCCCGGAGCCGCCCGCGCCCGGCCCTCACCAGGGACCGGCCCCTCACTCCCCGCAGGCGCAGACCGCCCCGCAGGCACCGCCCGCTCCCGCCGGTCACGGCTTCCCGCAGCCGCCGCAGGCCCCCGACGCACCGCGGACACCGCAAGCACCGCAGCCCCTCCAGGACCCCCAGGCCTTCCAGGCCCCCCAGGTCCCGGCCGGTGTCCCCCACCAGGCGGGCGGCCACCCCCGGGCCGCCACGCCCCAGGGGTTCCCGCAGGGCTCTCCTCAGGGTTTCCCCGGACAGCCGCCGCACGCGGCACAGGCGGCCCAGCCCCAGGACGCTCCCGCGCCCCAGCCGCCGCAGGCCCCCGTCGACCCGCGGGCCGGCGCCGCCTGGCCGCAGCCGATCCAGCACGACCAGCGGCAGCCGGTCAACCCCGGTGCCGCACCGCTGGGTTACACCGCGGCCGTCGAACTGTCCTCGGACCGGCTGCTCAACAACAAGAAGCAGAAGGCGAAGAGCAGCCGCCCGACGGCCGGCGGCAGCCGGTTCAAGATCGGCGGCAAGAAGGAGGAGGCGGAGCGGCAGCGGAAGCTGGAGCTGATCCGGACGCCGGTGCTGTCCTGCTACCGCATCGCGGTCATCAGCCTCAAGGGCGGTGTCGGCAAGACGACCACGACCACCGCGCTCGGCTCGACCCTCGCCACCGAGCGGCAGGACAAGATCCTCGCGATCGACGCGAACCCCGACGCCGGCACGCTCGGCCGCCGGGTGCGGCGCGAGACCGGGGCCACGATCCGCGACCTCGTCCAGGCGATCCCGTACCTCAACTCCTACATGGACATCCGGCGGTTCACCTCGCAGGCCGCCTCCGGCCTGGAGATCATCGCCAACGACGTCGACCCGGCCGTCTCCACGACGTTCAACGACGAGGACTACCGGCGCGCGATAGACGTCCTGGGCAGGCAGTACCCGATCATCCTCACCGACTCGGGCACCGGTCTGCTCTACAGCGCCATGCGCGGGGTGCTCGACCTCGCGGACCAGCTCATCATCATCTCGACGCCGTCGGTGGACGGCGCGAGCAGTGCCAGCACGACGCTGGACTGGCTGTCCGCGCACGGGTACGCCGAGTTGGTCTCGCGGTCCATCACCGTCATCTCCGGCGTCCGCGAGACCGGCAAGATGATCAAGGTGGAGGACATCGTCAGCCACTTCGAGACGCGGTGCCGGGGTGTCGTCGTGGTGCCGTTCGACGAGCACCTCGCCGCCGGCGCCGAGGTCGACCTCGACATGATGCGGCCGAAGGTGCGGGAGTCGTACTTCAACCTGGCGGCGATGGTCGCGGAGGACTTCGTCCGGCACCAGCAGATGCACGGCCTGTGGACCAACGACGGCAACCCGCCGCCGGTCGCCGCCCCGCCCCTGCCGGGCCAGGCCCAGCCGTATCAAGCCCAGCCGTATCAGGCCCAGCCGCCGTACCCGGCCCAGCCGCAGCCCGGCCCGCCGTATCCCGCCGCGCCCCAGCAGCCGGGCGGACCCCACCCCCCGCAGGGCCGGTCCCCGCAGCCGTACCCGCAGGCGCCGCAGCCCGGCCCGCCGTACCCGGGCCATGACCAGCAGTACCAGCAGCCCGCCTTCCCGCCCCAGCCCCAGCCCCAGCCCCAGGGCGGCCCGGACGGACGGACTCCTCCGCCGCCCCCTCAGCAGTAACGGCGAGGGGGGGGGGGGGGGGGGGGGGGGGGGGGGGGCCCCCCCCCCCCCCCCGCGGGGGGGGGGGGGGGGGGGGGGGGGGGGTGTGGGGGGGGGGGGGGGGGCCCCCCCCCCCCCCCCCAGCCCCCGCCCCGGGGCGCCCCGCCCGCACGGACTCCCCCGCCGCCCCCAAAGCATAAACGCCCCGGCCCGTCGGGGGCCCGGTCCCATGGCCCCCGGCCCCCCCTTCGCGCGTCGTGGGAGCGGGCGGGCCAGGTTCTTTCGTTCGGATCAGGCCGGCCCCCGCGAGCCCGGCATGATCCGGACGAGAGGCCCTAGCGGCCCGCCTCCGCCACCAGTTCCCGGCAGCGCTTCACGTCCACCGCCATCTGCTCGAGCAGTCCCTCCAGGGACTCGAACTTCGCCTGGCCGCGGACGAAGGCCAGGAAGTCGACCGCCACGTGGAGGCCGTACAGGTCGAGGCCGACGCGGTCGATGGCGTACGCCTCCACCGTGCGCTCGGTGCCGTCGAACTGCGGGTTGGTCCCGACGGAGATGGCGGCCGGCATCGCCTCGCCGCCCACGTGCAGCCAGCCGGCGTAGACGCCGTCGGCCGGGACCGCGGTGTGCGGGAGGGTCTCCACGTTCGCCGTGGGGAAGCCGAGCTCGCGGCCGCGCTGCGCGCCCCGCACGACCACGCCCTCGACGCGGTGCGGGCGGCCCAGGATCTCCGCGGCGCCCCCGACGTCGCCCTCGGCGACCAGGCGCCGGGTCAGCGTCGAGGAGAACGGCTCACCGCCGCCCGCGTCACCGCAGACGAACAGGTCGACGACCTCGACCTCGAAGTCGTAGACCTTGCCCTGCTCGGTGAGGAACGCGACGTCGCCCGCGGCCTTGTGGCCGAAACGGAAGTTGGGGCCCTCGACGACCGCCCTGGCGTGCAGCTTGTCGACCAGGACCTTGACGACGAAGTCGGCGGGCGACAGCTTCGAGAACTCGGTGGTGAAGGGGAGGACGAGGACCGCTTCCACGCCCAGGTCCGCCATCAGCTCGGCGCGGCGGTGGTGCGGGGCGAGCAGCGGCGGGTGGCTGCCGGGGCGCACGACCTCGCTGGGGTGCGGGTCGAAGGTGACGACGACGCAGGGCACGCCCAGTTCGCGGGCCCGGTCCACGGCGTGCCGGACGATCAGCTGGTGTCCGCGGTGGACGCCGTCGTAGGAGCCGATGGTGACGACGCTGCGCCCCCAGTCCTGGGGGATGTCCTCCAAGCCACGCCAGCGCTGCACTGTGACCGCTCCTCGAACCCGTGTCCGGTGTTTGTCGTGTGTTCGTGTGTTCCGTTGACCGCGTACGCAGCTCTAAGGGTGCCATGCCGGGG
Organism: Streptomyces sp. NPDC031554; assembly: GCF_055580685.1. Lineage (NCBI taxonomy): Bacteria > Bacillati > Actinomycetota > Actinomycetes > Kitasatosporales > Streptomycetaceae > Streptomyces > Streptomyces sp. NPDC031554. Next base: position 37,706 of record NZ_JBVIKX010000001.1, read on the forward strand.
GTCCGCGGCCCGCATCGGGCTTGGGCGCTGTGACCCGCCCCACCCCCGCCCCACTGCCCCGCCCCACTGCCCCAAAGCCTTCGGCGCGGCCCTCTGGTCGGGCGGCCCTGATCAGACGGGGACCCGCGCACCCGCCAGGTGCTCGATCGTGCGGCGGGCGCTCGGGCCGACCAGTGCCGCCCACTCCGCCGGCCGTCCGGTGAGCCAGTCCGCGAGCTGTGCGGCAAAGCCGGGGGTGTGGCGGGCCAGGTCGAGCAGGCCGCGGTCGAAGCGGGCGGCGCCCTGCGGGGTGCGGCCGAGCAGGAGGCCGGTGCGGTGGACGAGGACGCGCAGGTCCGGGCCGCTGAGCCGGCCGGCCGCGTGCAGCACGGCGTCCAGGACGGCGACGTCGTGCTCGTGGGCGAGCACGGCGTCCAGCAGGTCCCGGCGGAGGGCGCCGGGCCCGGCCAGGACCCCCGCCAGGGCGGCCCGTACGGCCTCGGACGCCCCGTCCAGCAATCCGGTGACCAGGGGGAACAGCACGTCCGAAGCGGGCCGGCCGAGGTCGAGGCACTCGTCGAGGCAGACGGCGAGGTGGCCGGCGGCCTCCGGGCGCCGCTCCACCGCCTCGCGCAGGAGCGGTGCCACCCGGCGGGCCAGGGCCGGCGGGGTGGCGTCGACCAGGGCGCGCAGCAGGGGTCCGGTGTCCGTGCCGGGTCCGTCCAGCCGGGCGCGGCAGGCGTCGAGGACCGCGTCCGGGTGGTCGGCGAGGGCGGTGAGCAGCGCGCTCGGGGGCAGCGCCGGGTCGTCCCGCGCGAACCGCTCCAGGGCGGACGGCAGATGCCGGTCGCGGGTCTCGGGGTCACGGACGAGGAGGGCGAGGGCGGCCCCGTGGAGGTCCCGGTCGGCGGGGCGGGCGAGGACCGTGAGGGCGGCGTGCCGCAGCAGCTCGCGGTCGGGGCGGGTGTGCGCGTGCGCCGCCGCGCGCTGCCCGTGCGCCATCGCCGCGGCCCGCCGCCGCGGTCGTCCGTCGCGCGCCCACCGGTCCACGGCCCGGCACAGCGCGGAGGGTTCCTCCTCGGCGAGCACGGCGAGGAGTTCGTCGGCGCGCGGGTGCGCGCGGTCCACGAGGACCTCGGTGAGGTCGTCCAGGCCGCGGTGCCGGTGGGTGTGCAGCAGGGCCTGCGCGGCCGTCGCCACGGTGGCGTGCGGCATCGCGGGAAGCGGCCGCTCGTCGTCGAACCAGAGCGCGAGCAGCGGCTGTACGGCGCCGGCGTCGTCGGCGAGCAGCCGGGCGACGGCGTCGAGGTGGCGGGGCGCGTCCTCGGCGTCCGGGGCCGGGTCCGCGAGGACCAGCCGGCGCAGCAGGTCGAGGCGGAGGCCGGGCGGGAGCGACAGGGCGGCCCAGAAGTCCGGGCCGAACCCGGCCGTCCGGTCCGGCCGGTCGCACCGGCCGACGACGAGGTCGGCCAGACGGCGCAGGACGTCCGCGTAGGGGGTCGCGTCCGGGACGCGCGGCAGGGTCCCGGCGAGCAGCCGGGCGGCCCACCAGGAGTCCGGGTCGGCCTCCAGCGCGTGGGTCAACTCCTCCAGGCGAGGGCCGAGTCGGCGGGCCCCCTGCTGCCGACCGAGATGCAGCAGCGCCTGCACGACGGGGCCGATGCGGTGGTGCGGGACGGGCAGCGGGTGGGCGCCGGCGGCGGTCCGCGGACGGTGGACGAGGGCGTGCAGGGCCTCGTCCAGGTCGAGGTGCAGGCCCTGGAGCCAGTCGGAGACCTCCTCGTGGGCGAAGCGGTAGCCGCCGCCGGCGGGCACCAGGAGTCCCTCGGCGAGGACGGCGGACGCCCAGCCGGTGCCGCCGCCGAGCCGGACGGGCGCGGGCCCCCACGGGAACACCGCCTCGAACGACGTCCGGTCCAGCTCGCCCTGGCCCGGCCCGAGGCAGCGCCGGGCGGCCTCGTGGACCTGTCCGGAGACCTTCGCGGCGAGCAGGCGCACGGCGGTGCCGCGCACGCCGTTCTCCGCGGCCAGCCGGACCGCGATCCGCAGGCACATCAGGTCCAGGTGGGCGGCGAGGACGTCGTCGCGGCCGACGGGCGTGGTGCGGTCGGGGTCGGGGAGGGCGGCGCGGACCTCCGCGTACAGGCGGAGGGTGAGGGGGTGCCGGGCGTCGGGGCCGGTGAGGGCGTCGTCCGGGATGCCGAGCCGGGCACGGGCCTGTCCGGCCTCGGCCGAGGTGAGGTCGTCGAGCGGGACGCGGGGCGGCAGGTCCCGGTCCGCGCGGCCGTACAGCGCGTCCGCCGGGACGTGCGGGCCGGCCTGCTCCCAGTGCTCCGCCCGGCACGCCACCACCAGCCGGGCTCCGGTCTCCCGCAGCCAGCCGACGGTGCCCTCGGTCCACTCGGGGAGGCGGTGGGCGAGCAGGGGCGGCATCTCCTCGGGGCCGTCGAGGAGGAGCAGCATCGGGCGGCCGGCGGCACGGGCGAGGTGGGCGAGCCGTTCCGGGGTCGGGGCGTCGAGGGCGGGGACGGGGCGGGACGCGGCGACGATCCGGGCGGCGCGGGTCAGTGCGCGGCGGGCCGCGTCGGCGACGGAGCGGTCCGCCTCCCGCAGGTCGGCGCCACGCAGCCACAGGGTGGGCGCCGGTCGCGGGCCGCGGGCGCGCCGGCCGGCGAGGGCCGCGAGTTCGGTGGTACGGCCGCTGCCGGGGGCGCCGACCAGGGCGAGGACGGTGGCCCGGCTCTCGGCGAAGGCGGCGAACTCTCCTGCGGGCAGGGCGCGTTCGACCGCGGCGTGGAGGTGGGCGGGCGGTCCGCCGGAGCCGACGGAGGTGGCCGCGAGTTCGAGGACGCCCGCCAGGTTGAGGTCGGCGCCGTAGGCGGGGACGGTGGCGGCGTTGCGGGCGAGCAGGTCGGCGAGGGGGCCGCCCGGCGGGCCGGGGCGCAGGGGGACGGCGAAGCCGGTGTCGTGGTGGTCGGAGCGCAGGGCGGTGCCCAGGACGGCGACGACGGCGCCGGTCTCCGCGTCGAGCACGGGCCCGCCGGCCGCGCCCCCGCCGAGCCGCAGCGCGTCCCGCCCCGCCGTGCCGATGGCCAGCTCCAGGCAGTGCGCGAGGCGGTGGAAGCGGTCCGTGGCCGTGTACGTCGCGGAGGTCGCCGCCAGCACCCGCGCCTCGCGCCAGCAGCCGGCGGCCAGCCGGACGTAGGTGCCGTTGCCGACGCCCTCGCGCACGGTGACCGGCAGGGGGTCCGCGTCGAGGCCCTCGGTGCGCACCAGGGCCAGGTCCAGTTCCGGGAGCGGGGTGACCGCGTCGGCGGTGACGACGCGGCCGTGCTCGCCGGCGCCGTACAGGACGAGGCGGGTCAGGCCGTCGACGGCCTCGTGGCTGGTGACGACGGTTCCGTGGTGGTCGGCCAGGAAGCCGGTGCCGCGGGGGCGGCCGGCGAGGTCCTGGACGCGGACCAGCGAGGGGCCGGGGAAGGGGCGCGGGTCGTCCTCGTGCGCCGCCCGGGGGCCGTACCGCGGTGTCCCGCGGCCGCCTTCGGTGCGCGGGCCCCGTCCCGCCATCGCCGTACCTCCCCGCCGCGCCCGCGTGTCCTCGGGTCGACGGTAGGCGTGCGGTGATCGGCGGGACAGACCGTGACGCGAACGCGCCCCCGTGCACTCCCTCGGTTCACTCCGAGCGCCCGTCCGGACGGGTGAATGAACGGGGCCCGTCGGACACATCCTGGAAGGGGGGGAACCGAGGGGGGACCGTGGAGCGGCGGCGGAGCGGGACCCCGTGACCGCCGCTCCACGGGCCGGGCGAGGCGTCTTCGGCAGGGGGTCCCGCCGGGGACGCCCCGGGAGGCCTCAGCCGAGGACGGCCAGGCTCTTGGCCTTGCCCTTCTGTTCCTCCACCAGCGCCAGGAAGCGGCCCTCGGGGCCGAAGACGCCGACCGCGCCGGCGCCCGCGTACTCCTCGGGCATCTCCAGCCGCACGCCGTTGAGGAGCAGCCGGGCCCGCTTGTCGTCCACGTCCCAGCGGGGGAACGCGGCCGCGGCGGCCTCCGCGATCGGCATCACCGTCAGCTCCTCCTGGAGCTGGTCGAGGGTGCGGGCGGAGTCCAGCTTGTAGGGGCCGACGCGGGTGCGGCGCAGGGCCGTGAGGTGACCGCCGACGCCCAGGTCGGCACCCAGGTCGCGGGCGAGGGCGCGGATGTAGGTGCCGGAGGAGCAGACCACCGAGACGATCAGGTCCAGGACGGGGGTGCCGTCCTCGGCGACGGCGTCCCGGACGTCGTACACGGTGAACGAGGAGATGGTCACCGGGCGGGCGGGGATCTCGAAGTCCTCGCCGTCGCGGGCGCGCTTGTAGGAGCGCACGCCGTCGATCTTGATGGCGCTGACCTTGGACGGGACCTGCATGATCCGGCCGGTCAGCTTGGCGATCCCGGCGTCGACGGCGTCCCGGCCGGTCCCGGAGGCGTCGGTGGCGGAGGTGATCTCGCCCTCGGCGTCGTCCGTCAGGGTGTTCTGGCCCAGCCGGATCGTCCCCAGGTACTCCTTCTCGGTGAGCGCGAGGTGCCCGAGGAGCTTGGTGGCCTTCTCCACGCCGAGGACGAGGACGCCCGTCGCCATGGGGTCGAGCGTGCCGGCGTGGCCGACGCGGCGGGTCCTGGCGATCCCGCGCATCTTGGCCACGACGTCGTGCGAAGTGAAGCCCGACGGCTTGTCGACGATGACAAGGCCGTCGGGCGGGGGCTGCTTGCGGTTCATTCGGCGGCGTCGTCCGTCTCGTCGTCACCGGGCTTCTTGTAGGGGTCGGCGCCGGCGGCGTACCCGGCGCCCGCGGACGCCTCGCGCACCTTCTCGTCGGACTGCCGCGCCCGGTCGAGGAGGTCCTCGATGGTGCGGGCGTTGTCCGGGAGGGCGTCGGCGACGAAGCTCAGCGTGGGCGTGAACTTCACGCCCGCCGCACGGCCGACCTCGGAGCGCAGGACGCCCTTGGCGCTCTCCAGGCCGGCGGCCGCGGCCGCCCGCTCCTCGTCGTCCCCGTACACGGTGTAGAAGACGGTCGCCTCCCTGAGGTCACCCGTGACGCGGGTGTCCGTGATGGTGACGTGGGAGCCGAGCCGCGGGTCCTTGATCCCGCGCTGTAGCTTCTGGGCCACCACCTCTCGGATGAGGTCCGCCAGCCTCTTGGCGCGCGCGTTGTCGGCCACTGGTCCGTCTCCCGTTCTTTCTTCTCTTGCGTTCTCTGGTGTGGTCAGTCGTCGTCTTCGCCGTGGAGGCGGCGTCGGACCGACAGCAGCTCCACCTCGGGGCGGGCGGCGACCAGCCGTTCGCACCGGTCCAGTACATCGGTCAGGTGCTCCGTGTCCCCGGACACCACGGCCAGGCCGATGACCGCCCGGCGGTGCAGGTTCTGATGGTCCACCTCGGCCGCGCTCACCGGGTACTTGCGCTGGAGCTCGGCGACGATCGGGCGGACGACGGAGCGCTTCTCCTTCAGCGAGCGTACGTCGCCGAGGAGGAGGTCGAAGGACAGAGTCCCCACGTACATGAGTAACCGGTTCACCCGCCGGTACGGGATCGACGACCCTGCCCTGGACGGACAGGGGCATCACGAACGGTACAACGATCCCGGCCGCGGCTCGACGGGGTTTTATCCCCGCTCACCGCCGCCGGAACGCCGCACCGGCCGGCGGGGGCAGCGCCCCGCCGGCCGGTGCGAACCGGGGGTGTCACACCCGCGGCTTCTCCCGCATCTCGTACGTCGCGATGACGTCGTCGATCTTGATGTCGTTGAAGTTTCCGAGGTTGATACCACCCTCGTAGCCTTCGCGGATCTCGGTGACGTCGTCCTTGAAGCGGCGCAGGCCCTCGATGTTGAGGTTCTCCGCGATGACCTTGCCGTCGCGGATGAGGCGCGCCTTGGTGTTGCGCTTGACCTCGCCCGAGCGGACCAGGACACCGGCGATGTTGCCGAGCTTGGACGACTTGAAGACCTCGCGGATCTCCGCCGTGCCCAGCTCGAACTCCTCGTACTCCGGCTTCAGCATGCCCTTCAGGGCCGCCTCGATCTCCTCGATCGCCTGGTAGATGACCGAGTAGTACCGGACGTCCACGCCCTCGCGCTCGGCCATCTGCGCCGCGCGGCCGGCCGCGCGGACGTTGAAGCCGATGACGATGGCGTCCGAGCCCATCGCGAGGTCCACGTCGGACTCCGTGACCGCACCGACGCCGCGGTGCAGGACGCGGATGTCGACCTCTTCGCCGACGTCCAGCTGGACCAGCGAGGACTCGAGGGCCTCGACCGATCCGGACGCGTCACCCTTGATGATCAGGTTCAGCTGCTGGACCTCGCCGGCCTTCAGGGCCGCGTCCAGGTTCTCCAGGGAGAACCTGCGCGTGCGCTTGGCGAAGGCGGCGTTGCGCTCGCGGGCCGCGCGCTTCTCGGCGATCTGACGGGCCGTACGGTCCTCGTCGACCACCAGGAAGTTGTCGCCGGCGCCCGGGACGTTGGTGAGACCCAGCACCTGGACCGGGGTCGAGGGGCCTGCCTCGGCGACGTTGTTGCCGTTGTCGTCGAGCATGGCGCGCACGCGGCCGTAGGCGTCGCCCACGACCATCGTGTCGCCGACCCGCAGGGTGCCTCGCTGGACGAGGACCGTCGACACGGCACCGCGGCCGCGGTCGAGACGGGACTCGATCGAGATGCCCTGCGCGTCCTGGGTCGGGTTGGCCCGCAGGTCGAGCGAGGCGTCGGCCGTGAGGATCACGGCCTCCAGCAGCGAGTCGATGTGCAGACCCTGCTTGGCGGAGATGTCGACGAACATCGTGTCGCCGCCGTACTCCTCGGCCACCAGACCGAACTCGGTGAGCTGACCGCGCACCTTGGTCGGGTCGGCGCCCTCGACGTCGATCTTGTTGACCGCGACGACGATCGGGACCTCGGCCGCCTTCGCGTGGTTGAGCGCCTCGACCGTCTGCGGCATGACGCCGTCGTTGGCCGCGACGACCAGGATCGCGATGTCGGTCGACCGGGCACCGCGGGCACGCATGGCGGTGAACGCCTCGTGACCCGGGGTGTCGATGAAGGTGATCTTGCGCTCTTCGTCGTTGACCTCGGTCGACACCTGGTAGGCACCGATGTGCTGCGTGATGCCGCCGGCCTCGCCCGCGATGACGTTCGTCTTGCGGATGGCGTCGAGCAGGCGGGTCTTTCCGTGGTCGACGTGGCCCATGACGGTGACGACCGGCGGACGGACCACCAGGTCCTCCTCGTCGCCCTCGTCCTCGCCGAACTCGATGTCGAAGGACTCGAGCAGCTCGCGGTCCTCCTCCTCCGGGCTGACGATCTGAACCGTGTAGTTCATCTCGTCGGCGAGGAGCTGGAGCGTCTCGTCGGAGACGGACTGCGTGGCCGTGACCATCTCGCCGAGGTTCATCATGACCGCGACGAGCGACGCCGGGTTGGCGTTGATCTTCTCCGCGAAGTCGGTGAGGGACGCACCGCGCGACAGGCGAATGGCTTCGCCGTTGCCGCGAGGCAGCATCACGCCGCCGACCGACGGGGCCTGCATGGCCTCGTACTCCTGGCGCCTCTGCCGCTTCGACTTGCGACCGCGACGCGCGGGACCGCCGGGACGGCCGAAGGCGCCCTGCGTGCCACCGCGGCCACCGGGACCGCCGGGACGGCCGCCGAAGCCGGGACGGCCACCGCCGCCGCCCGGACCGCCGGGACGGCCGGCGAAGCCGCCACCACCGGCACCGGGAGCACCGGGACGGCCGGCGAAGCCGCCGCCGCCACCGGGACGGCCGGCGAAGCCGCCGCCACCGCCGGGACGACCGCCGCCGCCACCGGGACGACCGCCGCCGCCGGGACCGCGACCGCCGGGGCCGCCGCCGGGACGGGGACCGGCAGCCGGACGCTGCGGCATCATGCCCGGGTTGGGACGCGGGCCGCCCGGACGCGGAGCGCCGCCCTGCGGGCGGGGCATGCCGGACGGGGACGGACGCGCGCCGCCCGGAGCCTGCGGACGCGGACCGCCGCCCTGGGCGCCGCCGGGCGCCTGGGGACGGGGACCGGCGCCGGGGGCACCGGGGCCGCCGGGACGCGGAGCGCCGGGGCCGCCCTGCGGGCGCGGGGCCTGCGGACGGGCCATACCGGCGTTGCCGCCGGAGGTGAAGGGGTTGTTGCCGGGACGCGGACCGGCCGGACGGGCACCGCCCGGACGGGGGGCGCCGCCACCGGGACGCTGACCCTGCGCGGCGGCCGGGCGCTGGCCCTGACCGCCCTGCTGGCCCTGACCACCGGCCGGACGGCCGGCGGGACGGGGCGCGCCGGGACGCGGGCCCTGGGAGGCCGGCTTCTGGGCGGCCGGGGGCGCCGGCGGAGCGGTGAACTCCGGGGCGGCCGGGGCCGGGCGCGGGGCGGGCCGGGGGCCCGGACGCGGGCCGGAGGCCGACGGCGCGGGGGCCGACGGGCCGGAGGCCGACGCAGCGGCCGGAGCCGCGGGCGCGGCGGGTGCCGCGGGTTGCGGGGCCGCCGGAGGCTTGGGGGCGGCCGGCCGCGGTGCGGCCGGTCCCGGACGGGCCGCCTGCGCCGGCGAGGGCGCCGCGGGCCTGGGGGCCGCCTTGCGCGGGGCGGGCTTGGCGGACTTGCCGCTGCCACCGCCCTGGAAGGCGTCAGTCAGTTTGCGGACAACGGGCGCTTCGATGGTCGAAGACGCCGAACGGACGAATTCACCGAGTTCCTGGAGCTTGGCCATGACGACCTTGCTCTCCACCCCGAACTCCTTGGCGAGTTCGTATACCCGGACCTTAGCCACTTCGCTCCTTTTAGGTCCGGGTGTGTCCGGACCGTCGCTACTTCATGGGCGTACTCATCGCGTGCTCATCGAGTGCTCATCGCAATCTCGACCTACTTCCAACTCGCGGGGTACCAGAGCCGCACGGAGGTTCCGCGCGACGCCTTCTTACGGTGTCGCCTGCTCGGCAACGGTCGTCTGCTCGACGTACTGGCGCAACACCTTTGTGTCGAGCGCTCCCGGGGCTCGCAACGCCCTCGTGAACGCCCGGCGGCGTACCGCCTGGTCGAGACAGACCGGGGCGGGATGCAGATACGCACCCCGGCCGGGCAGCGTACCGCGAGGATCGGGGACGCAGGCGTCCTCGATCGCCACGATGCGCAGCAGTTCCGTCTTGGCCGCCCGCTCCCTGCATCCCACACAGGTGCGCTCGGGGCATGCTCGGGCTTGCGTCCGGCCAGACACAGTTAAGTCTACCTCCCCGCGGCGACCTCACCCCTTCGGGGCAGCGGTCGCACGGTTGCCGCGCGTACAACTGACGTGATCTGAGCGTGCTACGGCTTGGATCCATTCCCGGGGACGTCACCGCACCGGTCCTCCGGTTCGTCCACGGGGGTGATCCCCCGGCTCACTCGCCGGGCTGCTCGGTGTCCGGCCGGATGTCGATCCGCCAGCCGGTCAGACGGGCGGCGAGGCGGGCGTTCTGGCCCTCCTTGCCGATCGCCAGCGACAGCTGGTAGTCCGGCACCGTCACGCGTGCGGAGCGGGCCGCCATGTCGACGACCTCCACCTTGGACACCCGGGCGGGCGACAGGGCGTTCGCCACCATCTCGGCCGGGTCGTCCGACCAGTCGACGATGTCGATCTTCTCACCGTTCAGCTCGCCCATGACGTTGCGCACCCGGCCGCCCATCGGGCCGATGCAGGCGCCCTTGGCGTTCAGGCCGGAACGGGTGGACCGTACGGCGATCTTGGTGCGGTGGCCGGCCTCGCGGGCGATGGCGGAGATCTCGACGGACCCGTCGGCGATCTCCGGCACCTCGAGCGCGAACAGCTTCTTCACCAGGTTGGGGTGGGTCCGCGAGAGCGTCACGGACGGACCGCGCACGCCCTTCGCCACCCGGACGACGTACGACCGCAGGCGCATGCCGTGCGGGTACGTCTCGCCCGGGACCTGCTCCTGCACCGGCAGGATGGCCTCGAGCTTGCCGATGTCGACGAGCACGTTCTTCGGGTCGCGGCCCTGCTGGACCACGCCGGTGACGATGTCGCCCTCCCGGCCCGCGTACTCGCCGAGCGTCGCGTCGTCCTCGGCGTCGCGCAGACGCTGGAGGATCACCTGCTTGGCCGTGGTGGCGGCGATGCGGCCGAAGTCGGACGGGGTGTCGTCGAACTCGCGGGGCTCCTGGCCCTCCTCGAGGTCCTCGGGGTCCTCCTTCGCCCACACGGTCACGTGACCGGACTCCCGGTCGAGCCGCACGCGCGCGTGGCGGCGGCTTCCCTCGGTGCGGTGGTAGGCGATGAGGAGGGCCGACTCGATCGCCTCGACCAGCAGGTCGAAGGAGATCTCCTTCTCCCGCACCAAGCCCCGCAGGGCGCTCATGTCGATGTCCACGGCTACGCCTCCTCCTCTTCCTTCATGTCCTTCTCGTCCTGCACGTCCTGCTTGTCCTTGCGGTTGAACTCGACCTGGACGCGGGCCTTGTCGATGTCGCCGAAGGCGAGCCTGCGCGTGGTGGCCCTGCGGCCCTTCACGCCCGGCACCTCGACGTCGAGGCCGTCGTCGTCCACGCCGAGGACGCGGGCGACGACCTCGCCGCCCTCGTGGAGCTGGAACTTCACCAGGCGGTCCGTGGCGCGGACGTAGTGGCGGCGCTCGGTGAGGGCGCGCTCCGCGCCCGGGGTGCCGACCTCGAGGGTGTACTCCCCCTCGCCCATCGCGTCCGTCTCGTCGAGCTTCGCCGAGAGCGCGCGGCTCACATCGGCGATCCGGTCCAGGTCCGCTCCGGTGTCGGAGTCGACGACCACGCTCAGCACTCTCTTGCGGCCGACGGAGTCCACGGTGATCTCTTCGAGGTCCAGCCCCTGAGAGGTGACGAGCGGTTCGAGCAGTTCTCGCAGCCTCTCGCTCTGGGTGGTGCTCATCCGGGTGACTCCTCGGCCGCGTGTGCTGTTGTGGGACGGTGCGCGTGTCTGGTCAAAGGGTATCCGGTCGCGGGGTGTGTTGCCGTCCACCGAGTGGCCCACCGGTGCCCGGCGGCCCCCGCCGGCGCCCTCCGGGGCACGGGCGGTGCCGGTGAGTGGTGCCGGCCCGGGGCGCGGGTACGGTGATCACGGGCCTGCACGCGCGTGAGCGGCCCTGATCGGTTCCTTTCGTACGAGATTCCCCGAGGACGTCTGCCGTGCCGTTCCCGCCGCCTGTGCGCACCCTCCGGGGGCCGCGCCGAAGAACTCTGCTCGCCTCGGCCGCCGGGGCCGCCCTGCTGGCCGGGTGCTCCTCCGGCGAGGGGGGCGACGGGAGGGCCTCCGGCGAGGGTCCGTCGGCCTCCGCCCAGGAGCGCGCACGCGCGCGTGCCGCCGCGGACAGCGCGGGGCTGGTGGAGCGCTACGACGCCGTCCTCGCCGCCCATCCGGCGCTGGCGGCGCGGCTGGCACCGCTGCGGGCGGAGGTCGTGCGGCACGTGACGGCGTTCGGCGGCGCGGAGGGGGGCGCGAAGGCGTCCGCGTCGGCCACGGCGTCCGTCCCGTCGGCCGCTGCGCCGTCGGCATCGGCGTCGGCGTCGGTCCCGGTCTCCGGGGCGGTCCCGTCCGCGTCGTCCCCGGTCGTCCCCCTGACGGCGAAGGGCGCGCTCGCCGACCTGGCCGGCGCGGAGCGGACCCTCGCGGACCGCAGGGTCGCCGCCCTGGCGGACGTGCCGGGCGAGCTGGCCCGGCTGCTGGCCTCGGTGGCGGCGGCCGGGGCGGCGCACGCGTACCTGCTGACGGAGGAGGACCGATGAGCGGGCGGGACACCGGTGAGGTCACGGCGCTCCAGGCCGCGCTGACCGCCGAGCACGCTGCGGTGTACGGCTACGGGGTGGTCGGCGGCCGGATCCGCGAGGAGCGGCGCACGGAGGCCCGGGCGGCGTACGACGCGCACCGGGCGCGTCGGGACGCGCTGGCACGCGAGGTGCGCGACCTGGGCGTCCAGCCCGTCGCCGCGAGCGCCGCGTACGCGCTGCCGTTCGCGGTGCCGGACTCCGCCGCGGCGCTCCGGCTCGCCGTCGAGCTGGAGGAACGCGTCGCCGGGGTCTACTCGGACCTGGTGCGGGCGGCCACCGGCGCCCGGCGCCGCGAGGCGGCCGGGGCGCTGCGGGAGGCCGCGGTCCGTGCGGTGCGCTGGCGCGGCGGGAGCGTAGCCTTCCCTGGTCTCGCCGAGCGGGCCGGCGCGGAGACGGACCCGGCCGCCACCGGGGCCGGTGCCGCGGCGACTAAGGCGGGCTCGGCCGCACCGGCGCCCGCCTCGACCCCGACCCCCACACCGACGGCGTAGGCCGGCGCAGGAGAGGACGACTCGCGTATGGCTTTCGAACCGCCGCAGCGTCTGGTCAGGGCGCTCGGCGAGAACGCGCCGGACGGGGACGACTGGCTGGAGAGGCTGCCGGAGACGGCCGGCCGGGCCGTGGCGCTGTGCGAGTCGACCGTCGAGCGGGTGCAGGTGCCCGGCGGCCGCAGCAGCCTGGTGGTGCTGGTGCGGCGTGCCGACGGGACGCCGGCCGTGCTGAAACTGGCCCCGCCCCGGTTCCGGCCGGAGGCGGAGCGGGCCGCGCTCGCCCACTGGGACGGCCTGGGCGCCGTACGGCTGGTGGCGGGCCCGGCGGGGGAAGGGGTGCTCCTGCTGGAGCGGCTGCACCCCGACGTGTCGGTGCGGTCGCTGCCGGAGGCGAAGGCGCTGCTGGAGGCGGCGGGGACGCTGCGCCGGCTGTGGGTGCGGCCGCCCGCCGGGCACTCCTTCGAGACGGTGGCCGAGCGGACCGGGCGGCAGGCCGAGGTGATGCGCGCGCGGGCCGGCGCGGACGTGGCGGGGCTCGTCGACGCGGCGCTCGCGGCCCGCGAGGAGCTGCTGGCCGCGCCGCCCGAGCACCGGCTGCTGCACGGGACGTTCCGGCAGAGCAAGGTGCTCGCGGGTGAGCGGATGCCGTGGCTGGCGGTGGGGCCGGACCCGGTGGTCGGCGAGTGCGCCTTCGATCTGGCGCGGCTGGTCCGGGACCGGGTGGAGGACCTGATCGCCTCCCCGTCGGGGGCGGCGACGACCCGGCGGCGGGTGAAGCGGCTCGCGGAGTCGCTGGAGGTGGACCAGGAGCGGCTGCGGGGGTGGACCCTGTTCCGGGCGGTGGAGTCGGGTGTGCGGGCCCTGCGCGTGGGGCGTCCCAAGGACGCGGAGTTGCTGCTGGAGTTCGCCGGGTGGTTCTGAGGCCCGTCCGGCGGGTTCCCGCGGGGCGGGGTGGTCCGGGGCCGCGGGGGCGTCGGCGCGGGGAGCGCGGCTCCCCGCGCCCCGGGAGCGGGCCGGACAGGGTGGGCCGCCGGGCCGCCCGCGGTCGTCACGGCCGTTCCCCCGCCGCCGGACGTCTGTCACGTCCTGCGCCGGGGGAACGGGTCCGCGGATGATCCGGGACGTGCTCAGGCGGTCGTGAGGCGGGCGACGGCCTCGTCCACCGTCAGCTCCTCGCGCTCGCCGGTCCTGCGGTCCTTCAGCTCCAGGACGCCCTCGGCGGAACGGCGGCCCGCGACCAGGATCTTCGGTACGCCGATCAGCTCGGAGTCGGTGAACTTCACGCCCGGCGAGACCCCGGCCCGGTCGTCGACCAGGACGCGCAGACCGGCCGCCCGCAGCTTCTCGGAGACGTCGAGGGCCAGTTCGGTCTGGAGGGCCTTGCCGGCGGCGACCACGTGCACGTCGGCCGGGGCGACCTCGGCGGGCCAGCACAGGCCCTTGTCGTCGGCGCTCTGCTCGGCGAGGGCCGCGACCGCGCGGGAGACGCCGATGCCGTACGAGCCCATGGTGACGCGGACCGGCTTGCCGTTCTGGCCGAGGACGTCGAGCTTGAGGGCGTCGGCGTACTTGCGGCCCAGCTGGAAGATGTGGCCGATCTCGATGGCGCGGTCCAGCTTGAGGCCGGTGCCGCAGTTCGGGCAGGGGTCGCCCTCCCGCACGACCACGACGTCGACGTAGGCGTCGACGTCGAAGTCACGTCCCGCGACGACGTTCTTCGCGTGCGTGTGCTCCTTGTTGGCGCCCGTGATCCACGCGGTGCCCGGCGCCACGCGCGGGTCGGCGATGTAGGTGACCTTCTCGCCCAGGCCCTGCGGGCCGACGTAGCCGCGGACCAGGTCGGGGCGGCCGGTGAAGTCCTCGGCGGTGACCAGCTCGACGGCGGCCGGCGCGAAGTGCGCCTCGACCTTGTCCAGGTCGACCTCGCGGTCACCGGGCACGCCGACGGCGACGATCTCGCCGTCCACCTTGACCAGGAGGTTCTTCAGGGTGGCGGAGGCCGGCACGCCGAGGGAGGCGGCGAGGGTCTCGATGGTCGGGGTGTCCGGGGTGGGGATCTCCTCGGCCGCGGGCACGGCGGAGGCGTCGACCGGCTGCGACGCGTAGGTGATCGCCTCGGTGTTGGCGGCGAAGTCGCAGTTCGGGCAGTCCGCGAAGGTGTCCTCGCCGGCCTCGGCCGGGGCCAGGAACTCCTCCGACTTCGAGCCGCCCATGGCGCCCGCGGTCGCCGCGCAGATGCGGTAGTCCAGGCCGAGGCGCTCGAACACCTTCTGGTAGGCCTGGCGGTGCAGGGCGTAGGACGCGGCCAGGCCCTCGTCCTCGGTGTCGAAGGAGTAGGAGTCCTTCATCAGGAACTCGCGGCCGCGCAGGATGCCGGCGCGGGGGCGGGCCTCGTCGCGGAACTTGGTCTGGATCTGGTACAGGATGACCGGCAGGTCCTTGTAGGACGTGCACTGGTCCTTGACCAGCAGGGTGAAGATCTCCTCGTGGGTGGGGCCGAGGAGGTAGTCGCCGCCCTTGCGGTCGTTCAGGCGGAAGAGTTCGGGGCCGTACTCCTCCCAGCGGCCGGTCGCCTCGTACGGCTCCTTCGGCAGCAGGGCGGGGAGCAGGACCTCCTGGGCGCCGATCGCGTCCATCTCCTCGCGGACGATCCGCTCCACGTTGGCGAGGACCTTCTTGCCCAGCGGCAGCCAGCTCCAGACGCCGGCGGCGGTGCGGCGGACGTAGCCGGCGCGGACGAGGAGCTTGTGGCTGAGGACCTCGGCGTCCGCCGGGTCGTCGCGCAGCGTCTTCGCCATCAACTGGGACATGCGCTGGACCGGTGCGTTGGCCATGGTGTACGAACTCCTGCCGATCGGGATATTCGCCCCGCTCGGAACGGGCCGAGGGTGGGGAGGGTGCTGCCTGTTGCGGCACTAGGAGGTTAGCCGGGAGCCCCGCGCGGCCGGAAATCCGTTTACGCCCGGCGGAGCGGGAGGGGGGCGCCCATCACGGCGTACGGGCGGGGGGCGCTGGGGAAGAGGACGCGGCGGGCCAGGTCCCGGTAGCCCAGGGAGTGGTACAGCGCGCGGGCCGGGCTGTCGACGTCGATCGCGGAGAGGATCGAGCGCGGCTGGGTCGCGGTGTCGGTGATCGTGGTGATCAGGGAGCGGCCCGCGCCGCGGTTCTGGTGGGCCGGGTGGACGTGGAGCTCGGTGATGACGAAGGAGTCGTCGAGCCAGAAGTCGGTGCCGTCGGCGCGGAGGTAGGGCTCGACGACGGTGGACCACCAGTGGGAGCGGTCGTTGGGCATGCCGTAGACGAAGCCGACGAGTCGGTCCCCGGCGGTCGCCCCGTACGCACGCGCGCCGGGGCTGGTCATGTGACGCAGGACGATCTGCCGGCGGACGGCCACCTCGTCGGGACCCAGTCCGAAGGCCACGGCTTGCACTGCGAGAGCCTCGTCCACGTGGGCGGGAAGGTCCAAGGGGCCGATGACGAGGTCCATGGCGGGAGCCTACAGGGGGGTTCCGGCAGGCCGGGCGGGCGCGGAGGGCACGGGGCGGGCCGGCGCCCCCGCGGCGGAGCCGGACGCGCCCCTCGGGAGAGGCCGCTGCGGAACGGGACGCCTCAGAACAGGACGCTCATGAACGCGCCGGTCTCCTCGAAGCCCACCCTGCGGTACGTCCGCCTCGCCGCCGTGTTGAAGTCGTTGACGTAGAGGCTGACCACGGGGGCGACGTCGGCGAGCGCGTAGCGCAGTACGGCGGCCATGCCGGGGGCGGCCAGGCCCTTCCCCCGGTACTCGGGGGCCACCCAGACGCCCTGGACCTGGCAGGCCCGGGGTGTGGCGGCGCCGATCTCCGCCTTGAAGACGACCCGGCCGCGGTCGTCGAGGCGGGCGAACGAGCGTCCGGAGCCGACGAGTTCGGCGACCCGTGCCTGGTAGAGCAGGCCGCCGTCACCGGTCATCGGGGAGACGCCGACCTCCTCGGTGAACATCGCCACGCACGCCGGCATGATCGTGTCCATCTCGTCCTTGCGGATGCGGCGTACGTACGGGTCCGGGGCGATGTCGTCCGGCATCCGGTCGGTGACCATCAGGGGCTGGCGGGCGCGGACCTCGCGGGCGGGACCCCAGTGCGGTTCGAGGAGCCGCCACAGCAGGGCGGTGGCGTCGACGGGGCCCACGATGGAGGAGCAGCGGCGGCCGGCCCGGCGGGCGCGGTCGGCGAAGGCGCGGACGGCGCGGGGGGTGGCGCATATCGGGACCAGGTTCGCGCCGGCGTAGCAGAGGGACGTCAGCATGCCGTCCTCGTACCAGCCCCACATCTCGCCGCCGAGGCGCCACGGGTCCAGGCCCGCCACCTGCACCCGCGAGGTCACGAAGGCATTGGTGACCGGCTCGCGGTCGAGGACGGCGAGGGCGGCGTCCAGGTCGCTCGGTTCGAGAACCCGGGAGGTGGTCTGCGTCAACACGTGCGGGGCCTCACACTGGGGTCTGCCTGATCTCCGCACTGTACCTGCCGGGGTTGTGCGGTGCCGCCCGTCGCAGGGGGCCCCTGTGCTGTCAACGGGTCCATGATCTTGCGAACCGGGAGAAGCGACGCCCGCGCGTGGCGTCCGGAGCAGCTCGCGGAGCTCTTCAGCGAGGGCTTTCCCGCGTTCATCACCGCCGATCCCGTGAGCAGGGAGTACATCGGCCGGGTCCGGGAGTGGTTCGCCGACCTCGATCTCCTGCTCGTCGACGAGGGCGGGGTGCCGGTCGCCGGTGGGTGGGGCGTGCCGATCCGCTGGGACGGGCGGGTCGACGGCCTCCCCTCCGGGTACAGCCGGAGTCCGGCCAGGGCCGTCGAGGGGCGGGAAGGGGGCGTCGCGCCGGACACCCTGGTGATCTGCGGGGCGATCGTCAGCCCGTCGCTCAAGGGACGGGGGTTGGCGGGGCGGGCGCTGGGCGCTCTGCGGGAAGCGGGCCGGGAGGCCGGCCTGAGCCGGGTGATCGCACCGGTGCGGCCGACGACGAAGGCACGGTACCCGCTGACGCCGATCGACTCCTTCCTACGGTGGCGGCGTGCCGACGGCACGGCGCTGGACCCGTGGATCCGCACGCACGAACGTCTCGGCGCGGAGATCCTCGCGGCGGCGCCGGCCTCCCAGATGATGACCGGGACGGTCGCCGAGTGGGAGGACTGGACCGGCCTGGCGCTGCCCGAGTCGGGCGACTACGTCATCCCGGACGGTCTGAGTGTGCTGCGGGTCGACCGCGAGGCGGACGAGGGGGTGTACCGGGAGCCCAACGTGTGGATGCGGCACCGCTGACGCGGGCCGCCTGCGCGGGATCGGCAGGGGGCGGCGGTGCGGGCCGGTGGGGCGGGGGTGGGTGAGGGCTGGTCGCGCGGTTCCCCGCACCTCTGGACGCCTGCGGCGGTCCAGGGCGCGCGTGCGGCAAGGCGCCCTGCCGGGGTGCGGCAGGGCGCCTCGGGATCTGGTGGGCTCGGGGACCGGGCGGGTCAGCCCGCCACCGACACCTGGGGTTCGCCGGAGGTGACGCCGTCGGATTCCATCTGTTCGGCGATCTTCATGGCCTCTTCGATGAGGGTCTCCACGATCTTGGACTCGGGGACGGTCTTGATGACCTCGCCCTTGACGAAGATCTGGCCCTTGCCGTTGCCGGAGGCCACTCCGAGGTCGGCCTCGCGCGCCTCGCCGGGGCCGTTGACCACGCAGCCCATGACCGCGACCCGCAGCGGGACCTCCATGCCCTCCAGGCCCGCGGTGACCTCCTCGGCCAGTTTGTACACGTCGACCTGGGCGCGGCCGCAGGACGGGCAGGAGACGATCTCCAGTCCGCGCTGCTTGAGGTTGAGGGACTCCAGGATCTGGTTGCCGACCTTGACCTCCTCCACCGGCGGGGCGGAGAGGGAGACGCGGATGGTGTCGCCGATGCCCTGGGAGAGCAGGGCGCCGAAGGCGACGGCCGACTTGATGGTGCCCTGGAAGGCGGGGCCGGCCTCGGTGACGCCGAGGTGGAGGGGGTAGTCGCACTGGGCGGCGAGCTGGCGGTAGGCCTCGATCATCACGACCGGGTCGTTGTGCTTGACGGAGATCTTGATGTCGCGGAAGTCGTGCTCCTCGAACAGCGACGCCTCCCACAGCGCCGACTCCACCAGCGCCTCCGGGGTGGCCTTGCCGTACTTCTGCAGCAGCCGGCGGTCCAGCGAGCCGGCGTTGACGCCGATGCGGATCGGGGTGCCGTGCTCGTTGGCCGCCTTCGCGATCTCCTTGACCTTGTCGTCGAACTGCTTGATGTTGCCCGGGTTGACCCGCACCGCCGCGCAGCCCGCCTCGATCGCGGCGAACACGTACTTGGGCTGGAAGTGGATGTCCGCGATCACCGGCAGCTGCGACTTGCGCGCGATCGTCGCCAGCGCGTCCGCGTCGTCCTGCGTCGGACACGCCACCCGCACGATCTGACAGCCCGCCGCCGTCAGCTCCGCGATCTGCTGCAGCGTCGCCCCGATGTCCGAGGTCCGCGTCGTCGTCATCGACTGCACCGAGACGGGAGCGTCCCCGCCCACCGCCACGGACCCGACCTGGATCTGCCGGCTCTTGCGGCGCTCGGCGAGCTTGGTCGGAACGGACGGCATGCCGAGAGAAATCGCAGTCATCTGCTGTGCAACCCCAAGTCGTGGATCAACGTCCAGGTCCCGTCGATGGCGGGCTCCAGGCTTCGAGATTACGGCACGGGCGCCCCTGCGCGGGCACTCCCCCGTCCTCGGAACACTCGGGGAACACGCGGGCGGGCACCCTCACCGGCGGCCGGACCCCGCTCGTGGGAGGGCGGCCCGGCACGGATCGTGCCGGGCCGCCCTGAACGCGGTACGGCTAGGAGATCTTCACGGGATTGACGACGTCCGCGATCAGCACGAGGACGGTGAAGCAGATGAAGATCCCGGCCACCACGTAGGCCACCGGCATCAGCTTCGCCACGTCGAAGGGGCCGGGGTCGGGGCGGCGCAGCACCCTGGCGAGGTTGCGGCGCAGCGACTCCCACAGGGCGCCCGCGATGTGGCCGCCGTCGAGGGGCAGCAGCGGGAGCATGTTGAACAGGAACAGGGAGAGGTTGAAGCCGGCGAGCAGCATCACGAACATCGCGAGCTGCTGCGAGGCCGGGATGTCGAGGGTGGCGATCTCGCCGCCGACCCGTGCCGCGCCGACGACGCCCATCGGGGAGTCCGGTTCGCGGGGGCCGTCGCCGAAGGCCGCGTCCCACAGGGCGGGGATCTTGGAGGGCAGGGCGGCGAGGGAGTCGACGGCGTCGCCGACCCGTTCGGTCATCCAGACCGTGGACTCGCCGAAGTCCTGCTTGACGACCCCGGTGGCCGCGCTGAAGCCGAGGAAGCCGGCCTTGACGTACTCGCCCTGGACGTAGGAGCCGCCGGCGTCCTTCTTCGCGACCAGGTTGGTGGCGATCTTCGCGTTCAGGGTGACCTCGCGGCCGTCCCGGTCGACGACGATCGCGACCTGCTTGCCGGCGCTGACCCGGATGAGGTCGGAGAGGGTGTCCCAGTCCTCGGTGGGCCGGCCGGCGAAGGAGAGGATCCTGTCGCCCTTCTGCATGCCGGCGGCCGCCGCCGGGGAGGCCGGGTCGCCCTTCTCGCAGGTGTCGCGGTTCTCGCTCTGGGCGATGACGCAGGGCGAGACGGAGGCGACGGACGTGGTCTGCTGCTGGATGCCGAAGCCCATCAGGACGGTGAAGAAGAGGGCGACGGCGAGGATCAGGTTCATGAAGGGGCCCGCGAACATCACGATGACCCGCTTCCACGGCTTGCGCGTGTAGAACATGCGCGTCTCGTCGCCGGGCTGCAGTTCCTCGTACGCCGCGGAGCGGGCGTCCTCGATCATGCCGCGCCAGGGCGAGGTGGAGCGGGCCGTGACGCGGCCGTCGTCACCGGGCGGGAACATGCCGATCATGCGGATGTAGCCGCCGAACGGGATGGCCTTGACGCCGTACTCGGTCTCGCCCTTCCTGCGGGACCACAGGGTGGGGCCGAAGCCGACCATGTACTGCGGGACGCGGATGCCGAAGAGCTTGGCGGTGGACAGGTGCCCCAGTTCGTGCCAGGCGATCGACACCAGCAGGCCGAACGCGAAGACCACTATGCCGAGGATGAACATCAGGGTCGTCATGCACGGGCCTCCGCCGTCTGTGCCGTCAGTTCCCGGGCCCGGGCCCGGGCCCAGGTCTCCGCTTCGAGGACGTCCGGCACGGTGAGCGAGGTTCCCGCGCGCGGGGTGCCGTGCTCCTCGACGACCCTCGTCACGGTCTCCACGATCCCGTTGAACGGCAGCGCGCCCGCGCGGAACGCCTCCACGCACTCCTCGTTGGCGGCATTGAACACCGCCGGGGCCGTCCCCGCGAGCTCGCCGACGTGCCGGGCGAGGTTCACCGAGGGGAAGGCCTCGTCGTCGAGCGGGAAGAACTCCCACGTCGACGCCTTGCCCCAGTCGAAGGCGGGCGCCGCGTCGGGGACCCGCTCGGGCCAGCCGAGGCCGATGGCGATGGGCCCGCGCATGTCGGGGGGCGTCGCCTGCGCCAGTGTCGATCCGTCCGTGAACTCCACCATCGAGTGGACATACGACTGCGGATGCACGACCACCTCAATGCGGGAGAAGGGAATGTCGTAGAGGAGATGCGCCTCGATGACCTCCAGGCCCTTGTTGACGAGGGTCGCCGAGTTGATCGTGATGACCGGGCCCATGGCCCAGGTGGGGTGCGCGAGGGCGTCCTCGACGGTGACGTGCGCCAGCTGGTCCTTGGTGCGGCCGCGGAAGGGGCCGCCGGAGGCGGTGACGACGAGCTTGCGGACGTCGGCGCGGGTGCCGGCCGCGAGGGCCTGGAAGAGCGCCGCGTGCTCGGAGTCGACCGGGATGATCTGGCCGGGCTCGGCGAGCGCCTTCACCAGCGGGCCGCCGACGATGAGCGACTCCTTGTTGGCGAGCGCGAGGGTGCGGCCCGCCTCCAGGGCGGCGAGGGTGGGCGCGAGGCCGATGGACCCGGTGATGCCGTTCAGCACGGTGTGGCCGTCGGAGGCGGCGAGGAGGGTGGCCGCGTCCGGTCCGGCGAGGATCTCGGGGAGCGGCCCGCCGGGTCCGTACGCGCTGCTCAGGGCCTCCCGCAGGGCCGGTACGACGTCCTCGCGGGCGACCGCGACGGTCCGCACCCGGAGCCGGTGGGCCTGCTCGGCCAGGAGGGCGACCCGGCCGCCGTTGGCGGACAGGCCGGTCACCCGGAAGCGGTCCGGGTTGCGCAGCACGAGGTCGACGGCCTGGGTGCCGATCGAACCCGTGGAGCCGAGGATCACCACGTCCTTCGGGCCGTCGCCCGCCACGGGGTCGTAGACGAGGTGGGGGTCGGCGAGGGGAGCTGGACTGTCACTCATCCCCCCATTGTGGCCGCACCGGCCCCCCGCGGGGACAGCACGTCCTTCGCGCGGGTGCCCCGTCGCCCTGCGCGCCCGCGAGGGAAGATCCCCCTTTGTGGAGACCGCGTGAAGATCGTGTGATAACACTTCACTCTGGCCGGTGGACGACCGGCCGTCACGGGACGACATCCTTGGGGGGATTCTCCATGCGCATACGCGCCGCCCTGCCCGCGCTCGCGGGCGCCGCCGTCATCACCGGCACGCTGCTCGCCTCTCCGGCCCAGGCCGCCGGGTCCGTGCACATCTCCCAGGTGTACTACGACAGCCCCGGCTCGGACGGCGGCTCGAACACGAGCCTCAACGGCGAATGGGTCAGGATCAAGAACTCGACCTCGTCGGCGGTCTCGCTCAAGGGCTGGAAGATCAAGGACGTCACGGGCTACACGTACACCTTCGGCGACGTGCGGATCGCGGCCGGCAGCTCCAAGAAGGTGCACACCGGCAAGGGCACCAACACCGGGACCGACAAGTACTGGGGCCGCTCCTGGTACGTCTGGAACAACACCGGCGACACCGCGAAGCTCTACAGGGCGAGCGGCGCGAAGGCCGACTCCTGCTCGTGGTCCTCGAAGGGCAGCGGATACACGTACTGCTGAGGCACCCGCGCTCCGCCGCCCCTCGGGCCGTCATCCGACCGGGCGGTGGACGTTCTCCCGCGCGCTGGGGCCGGGCGTCGTGTCGGCGATCCACGGGCCCTCGCCCGACGGGTCGAGGATGCCCTGCTCCAGCCACGCGTAGGTGCCCGACAGGACGCCCTCGACGACCTTGCGGTCGAGGTCGTCGGTGTTGGACCACAGGCGGGTGAAGAGTTCCTCGACCCTCAGGCGGGACTGGCGGCAGAAGGCGTCGGCCAGCTGGTAGGCCTCGCGGCCGTGCTCGCCGCGGGAGCGCAGCAGTTCGGCGCGCACGCAGGCCGCGCTCATCGCGAACAGTTCGGCGCCGATGTCGACGATCCGGCCGAGGAAGTTCTGCTTGGTCTCCATGCGGCCCTGCCAGCGGGACATGGCGTAGAAGGTGGAGCGGGCCAGTTTGCGGGCGTGCCGCTCGACGTACCGCAGGTGCGGGGAGAGGTCGACCTGGTGGGTGAACCCGTTGAAGGAGTTCGGGAGCTGGCCGGGGCCCGCGACCAGCTTCGGCAGCCACCTGGCGTAGAAGAGGCCCGCGCCCGCGCCCGCCCTCACCTTGTCCTGGAGGGACTTGTCGGGGTCGATGAGGTCGCCGGCGACCGAGAGGTGGGCGTCGACGGCCTCGCGGGCGATCAGCAGGTGCATGATCTCCGTCGAGCCCTCGAAGATGCGGTTGATGCGCAGGTCGCGCAGGACCTGTTCGGCGGGGACCGCCCGCTCGCCGCGGGCGGCGAGGGAGTCGGCGGTCTCGAAGCCGCGGCCGCCGCGGATCTGGACCAGTTCGTCGGCCATCCGCCAGCCCATCTCGGAGGCGAAGAGTTTGGCCAGGGCGCCCTCGATGCGGATGTCGTTGCGGTCCTCGTCGGCCATCTGCGAGGACAGGTCGAGCACGGCCTCCAGGGCGAAGGTGGTCGCCGCGATGAAGGAGATCTTCGCCCCGACCGCCTCGTGGTCGGCGATGGGCCTGCCCCACTGCTCGCGGGCCGCCGACCACTCGCGGGCGATCTTCAGGCTCCACTTGCCGGCCGCCACGCAGGAGGCGGGCAGCGACAGGCGGCCGGTGTTGAGGGTGGTCAGCGCGATCTTCAGGCCCGCGCCCTCGGGGCCCACGCGGTTCGCGGCGGGCACGCGGACCTGGTGGAAGCGGGTGACGCCGTTCTCGATGCCGCGCAGCCCCATGAAGGAGTTGCGGTTCTCCACGGTGATGCCGGGCGAGTCCGCCTCCACCACGAAGGCGGTGATGCCGCCCCGGTGGCCCTCGCTCCGGGGCACCCGCGCCATGACGACCAGCAGGTCGGCGACGACGCCGTTGGTGGTCCACAGCTTCACGCCGTCGAGGACGTAGTGGTCCCCGTCGGGTACGGCGCTGGTGGCGAGGCGTGCCGGGTCGGAGCCGACGTCCGGCTCGGTGAGGAGGAAGGCGCTGATGTCGGTGCGGGCGCAGCGCGGCAGGAACCGCTGCTTCTGCTCGTCGGTGCCGAACAGCTTGAGCGGCTGCGGCACGCCGATCGACTGGTGCGCCGAGAGCAGCACGCCGACCGCCGGGCTGACCGAGCCGACCAGGGCCAGCGCCTTGTTGTAGTAGACCTGGGTGAGGCCGAGCCCGCCGTACCGGGGGTCGATCTTCATGCCGAGGGCGCCGAGTTCCTTGAGGCCGGCCACGACCTCGTCGGGGATGCGGGCCTCGCGCTCGATGCGGGCGCCGTCGATCCGCGTCTCGCAGAACTCGCGGAGCTTGGTCAGGAACTGCTCGCCGCGCCGCACGGCCTCGTCGGCGGGGAGGGGGTGGGGGTGGATGAGGTCGAGGCGGAAACGGCCCAGGAACAGTTCCTTGGCGAAGCTGGGCTTGCGCCAGTCCTGCTCCCGGGCGGCCTCCGCCACCTGCCGGGCCTCACGTTCGGTGACGACGGGCTTCTTGAGGGGTGGTGCGGACATGAGGCTCACCTCGCCGCGAATCGGGATCTCGGAACCCCATCGGTTACCGAGGGGTGCTACCCGATCGTTGGTACCCGATCCGGGACGGACCCACCACCCCTCGCGCGTCCGTTCAGCCGACGGTGACCGTGTACGACTTCGTGTCCAGACGGCCCTTTCCCTTGAAGACCTCGGTGCCGGACTCGATGCCGGAGACGTACTTGTCGTTGCTCAGCAGCTTGCGCCGGACGAGTGCCTGGGTGAAGTCGTCGAGGTTCAGCGTGGCCTTGGTGGTGTTGGTGCGGCGGACGAAGGAGTAGACGTTCCAGCCGATGTCGCCCCGGTAGAGGTCCCACATGGTGCCGCCCAGGCTGACGCTGCCGTACTTGGTGCCCAGCGGGCCCGCGCCGCCCTGGCGGTTGAGCCAGATCATGACCTCGTCGGTGGGCTGGTCCTGCCAGTCCGCGGTCTTCTTGTCGTGCAGCCACAGGTCGTGGGCGACGTTCATGACGCCGGGGTTCGCGGAGACGGAGAAGTCCCAGCTCGCGGTCACCTTCCTGCGGTCGCCGACCCGGATCGGCAGCCCGGTGCTCGCCTTGTCGACCTTCCAGCCCCAGTGCCAGCCGAGGACGGTGCTGGCATAGGACTTCACGTCGTAGTCCTTGCCGGTGGCGCTGTTGGCCCAGTCGTAGGACGTCCCCCAGGAGATGGTCGAGCCCGTCCGGGAGTTGTCCCAGACGCACTGGCTGCCGACGGCCTTCTCCTGGTTCCAGAGGTTGTTGTTCACGTAGTACTTGCCGAGCGTGACGGTGTCGAAGGCCGCGCACTTCCTGCTCGACTCGCCCGCCTGGGCGACGGTGACGCCGGCCGCGGCCGCGAGCGCGACCGAGGCGGCGACGAGGCCCTTCGCCGTCCGGGAGAGGCGGGGTCTGCGGTGTTGCATCGGGGGTCCTTCCGGGGAACGGTTCCTGTACGTCCTCCCAGTGGCCGCAGAGGGCCCGCGAGGTTGCCGCGGGCCGCGAGATCGGGCCCGCCGGACCGCGCCGGGGAAACCTCGGAGAAACCCTGTCGAAGCGCTTCGACAACCTATGGACACCCACCCCCGCTAGAGCTACTGTCAAAGCACCCTCACCCGCCCCTGTTCCCCCTGCGCACTGTCGAAGCGCTTCACACATCTTGGAGAGCTGGATGGTCACCCTCGCCGAGGTCGCCCAGCACGCCGGAGTCTCGGCGAGCACGGTGAGCTATGTCCTCAGCGGCAAGCGGTCCATCTCCGCGACCACCCGGGAGCGGGTGGAGCAGAGCATCCGCCAGCTCGGCTACCACCCGAACGCGGGCGCGCGGGCCCTGGCGAGCAGCCGGTCGAACATCATCGCGCTGATGATCCCGCTGCGCACCGACATGTACGTGCCGGTGATGATGGAGATCGCCATCGCGGTCGCCACCACGGCGCGCACGTACGGCTATGACGTCCTGCTGCTCACCGGTGAGGAGGGCCCCGACACGGTGCGCCGGGTCACCGGCAGCGGGCTCGCCGACGCGATGATCCTGATGGACGTCCAGCTCGACGACGAACGGCTGCCGCTGCTGCGGGGCGGGGGCGCCCCCGGCCGGGCGAAGTCGAGAGCGGGGGACGACCAGCCGTCCGTCCTGATCGGACTGCCCGCCGACACCACCGGCCTGACCTGCGTGGACCTCGACTGGAGCGCGACCGGCGCGCTGTGCGTGGAGCACCTGGCGGGCTTCGGCCACCACGACGTCGCCGTCATCGGCGAGGCGCCCGCGGTGTACGAGCGGCACACCGGTTTCGCCGAGCGCACCCTCGACGGACTCCGCTCCCGTGCGAGGGAACGGGGCCTGCGCGTGCTGCACCGCCCCTGCGAGAACGGGTACGACGCCATGGCGGTGACGCTGGCCCGGATCCTCGACGAGCGGCCCGGCACCACCGGTTTCGTCGTGCAGAACGAGTCGGCGGTCGAACCGCTGCTCGCCCTGCTGCGCCAGCAGGGCCGGGCCGTCCCCGAGGACGTGTCGGTGGTCGCCATCTGCCCCGACCAGGTGGCCGTGCAGGCGTCGGTGCGGCTGACGTCGGTCGCCATCCCCGCGCAGGAGATGGGGCGGCGGGCCGTGGAGCGGCTGGTGGCCAAGCTCGACGGCCGGGGCGACGACGACGTGGTGCTGCTCGCCCCGGAGCTGACGGTCCGCGCGAGTTCGGGCCCCGCGCCGACCGCTTCCTGACCGGACGGCCGTACCGCCTCCGCCCAGTCCGTCCGACCCGCACGTCCCCGCACGCCCGTCCGACCCGCACGCCCCGTTCGTCCGTCCGGTTCGTCCGTCCGGTCCCGCACGCCCCCGCCCGGCCCGCACGCCTCCCGCACGCCTTTGCTCGCCCCGACGTCCACGAGCCGCCCCGGTGCCGCGTCCGTGGCACCCCCATGTCTCTTCCTCCCCCTCCTCCCCCACTCCCTCTCCCCCCCGTTTCTCTTCCTCCTCCATGACTCACTCCTCCAGGAGCACAGGAGCACGCCACGTGAATCAGCCTGCCGAAAACCAGCCCCAGGTCAGCCTTGCGCAGTCGTCTCCCACCGTGGGCACCTTCCGCGAACGGGACGGTGCGCTGGAGTGGAGCGGCCGCCAGGAGACCGTCCGCGTCGAACCGTGGGGTCCGGACGGGGTCCGGGTCCGTGCGCGGCTCGGCGGTCCCGTCCTCGACGGCCTGCCCGGCGCGCTGCTCGACCAGGCGCCGCCGGCCTCCTCCACGGTCAAGATCGAGGACGGGCGGGGCCGGCTGACGGTCGGCGCGCTGACCGTCGAGGTCGACGCCGAGGGCCTGATCCGGTTCCTGGACACCGCCGACGACCGGGAGCTGCTGGCCGAGGAGCGCGCCCACTTCTGGTGGCCCGGCCCGCGGCTCTACACGGCCGTCGGAGGCGGCCACCACCGGCTGGAGCAGCGGTTCGCCGCCTACGACGACGAGAAGCTCTACGGCCTGGGCCAGCACCAGCACGGGCGGCTCGACCAGAAGGGGCTGGTGCTGGACCTGGTCCAGCGCAACGCCGAGGTCGGCATCCCGGTGCTCACCTCCAGCCGGGGTTACACCCTGCTGTGGAACAACCCGGCGATCGGCCGGGTGGAACTGGCGCACAACGGCACCCGCTGGGTGGCCGACGCGGCCCGCCAGATCGACTACTGGATCACCGCGGGCACCCCGGCCGACGCCCAGCGCCGCTACAGCGCGGTGACGGGCCGCACCCCGATGCTGCCGGAGTGGGCGGCCGGCTTCTGGCAGTGCAAGCTGCGCTACCGCACCCAGGACGAACTCCTTTCCGTGGCACGGGAGTACAAGCGGCGCGGGCTGCCCCTGGACGTCATCGTGTGCGACTTCTTCCACTGGACGCACCTGGGCGAGTGGAAGTTCGACCCGAAGGAGTGGCCGGACCCGGCCGCGATGGTCCGCGAACTGGACGAGCTGGGCGTCAAGCTAGTGGTGAGCGTCTGGCCGTCGGTGTCCCCGTTGTCGGAGAACCATCCGGTGATGGAGCAGCGCGGCTACTTCATCGGCACCCAGTACGGCCCGATGGCGCACGCCGACTGGCCGGACAAGGAGGTCGCCTCCACGGTCCAGGTCGCCTTCTACGACGCCACCAACCCCGAAGCCCGCGAGTTCGTGTGGTCGCGGATACGCGACAACTACCTGGCGCCGTACGGGATCACGGCGTTCTGGCTGGACGCCTGCGAGCCGGAGCTGAAGCCGGGCTTCCCGGAGAACCTGCGGTACTGGGCGGGGCCGGGCCTGGAGGTCGGCAACCTGTACCCGGCCGAGAACTCCCGGACCTTCTACGAGGGCCTGCGCGCGTCCGGCTGCGGCGACGACGAGATCATCACCCTCAACCGCTCGGCGTGGGCGGGCAGTCAGCGCTACGGCGCCGCCCTGTGGTCGGGTGACATCGGCACCGACTTCGCGACCCTGCGCCGGCAGATCGCGGCGGGTCTCAACACCGCCCTGTCGGGCATCCCGTGGTGGAACACCGACATCGGCGGCTTCCACGGCGGCGACCCGGACGACCCGGAGTACCGCGAGGTGATGGTCCGCTGGTTCCAGTTCGGCGCGCTGTCCCCGCTGATGCGCCTGCACGGCTTCCGCGACCCGGGCACGCCACTGGGCCCGGAGATGACCGGCGGCCCCAACGAGGTGTGGTCGTACGGCGAGGAGGCCGGGGCCGTCCTGGAGAAGTACCTGCGGCTGCGCGAGCGGCTGAAGCCGTACGTGCTCCACGTCATGCGGGAGGCGCACGAGGAGGGGCTGCCGGTGATGCGGCCGCTGTTCCTGGAGTTCCCCGACGACCGGGCGGCCTGGTCCGTCGACGACTCCTACCTCCTCGGCCGCGACCTGCTGGTCGCCCCGGTCCTGACGGCGGGCGCGACGACCCGCACGGTCCACCTCCCGGCGGGCGCGCGCTGGACGGACGCCTGGACCGGTGAGACGTACGAGGGCGGCTCGGCCGTGACGGTCGACGCCCCGTTGGACCGGATCCCGCTGTTCCTGCGGGACGGGGCGCGGCTGCCCGTGGCCGGGTAGCCACGAGGGGCGAAGAGACGCGGCCGGTCCCGGGGAGGAGGGACCGGCCGCGTCGCGGCGGTGGGGCCGGGGGCGCTCACGGGCTCCGTGAGGCCCCGCCCCGCCCGGTCAGCTGCTGGACACCGTCAGGTTGTCGGCCCGGAAGTCCAGGCCGCCCGAGGACGAGGTGATCTCGAAGCCGAACTGGACGTCGCCGATGGTCTCGTTGCCCATCCAGCCCTTGGTGTCCTTGATCCACTTGAGGATGGGCAGGATGTTCACGGTGCCGGACGACGAGTTCGAGGTGCGGATGAACGAGAACACCTCGTTGGCGCCGTTGCTGCCCTTGTGGACGGTCCAGGTGTGACCGCCCAGCGTCACGTTGCCCTGGGAGGTGCCGAGGGGGCCGACGGCTCCGGTCTTGTTGACCCAGAGCATGATCTCGTAGTCGTGGTCGGTGTCCCAGATGTCGTACGAGGAGTTGTAGGCGCCGGACGACGGGACGGTGACCTTGTAGCTGCTGGTGAGGGAGGCCAGCGAGGTGATCGTCTTGTTGATCACCTTCTTGGAGTTCGGGTACGACTTGATGCCGCCGGTGTTGGGGTGGTTCGCCCAGACACCCCAGTTGGTGCCGGAGTTGGCCCAGACGCACTGACTGCCGGCGCCGGAGCCCCAGATGTTGTTGTAGAGGGTGTAGCCGTTGAGGCCGGTGTTGCCCCACTGGTCGCAGGAGCTCCACACGGCCGCCTGGGCGGGGGCGGCGGCGAGGCCGACGGTGGCGCCGAGCGCCAGGGCGGGGGCGAGCAGGGCCTTGGTGACCCTGCCGAGGGCGGGAGATGCCATGGTGTCCCTTCCATGGGTGGGGGGAGGTGCGGGGGATGTGCGGGGAGCTACCACGTCCCCAGGGTGAGGACGTGGTCCTCTCCGGCGACGAGGTCGAGCGGCTCCGTGCCGGAGGGAGTCAGGACGTCGACGCGGTGCGTGCGGCGCGGGCGGAGGACGGCGCGGGCTCCTTCGGGGCCCCAGGAGAGGTCGAGATCGGCGCCGAAACGGGTGCGTACGCCCCGCAGTTCGCCCGCCGGGAGGGCGGGGACGGGGGCGGGCAGCAGGACCAGCCGGTCGGGGGTCGACTGGACGAGCGCCTCGATGACGACGGCGGGCAGGGTGTGGGCGGCGTCCGCGTTGTAGACGTCGCGGCGGGGGTAGTGGGCGCTCATCAGGGAGACGTGGAAGAAGTCGCCCTCCAGCACCCGGGCGAGCGCCTCGCCGACGCGCCGGCCGTCGCGCAGCCGGGCCGCGATCAGCGCGTGGTGGAGGTGACCGTGCGCGGAGTGGTTCTCGGCGCCGCGCAGTGCGAGCGCGCGGTGGGCGGCGGCCGCGAGCGCGGGCGTGTCGTAGGGGTTGATCTCGTCGAGGGGCCAGACGGCGTACAGGTGACTGAGGTGGCGGTGGTCGTAGGTGTCGCCGAGGCCGGGCCAGGCCCATTCGGCGAGGGCGCCGTCGGCGTTGGTCCGGTGCGGCGGGAGCCGGTCGGCGAGGGCCAGCAGGCGGGCCGCGCGGTCCGGGTGGTAGGCGGCGGCGGTGCGCAGGGCGTGCCGGGCGGCGGAGAGGTCCATGGCCGCGTTGACCGCGCCCCAGCTCCCGCCCGCGGGCCGGTTCTCCGGTGAGTAGGACGGCACGACGACGAGGTGCCCGTCGGCGTCGGTGCGGGTGAGGAAGTCCTCGTAGAACAGGGCGGTCTCGGCGAGCGCGGCGGCGGTGCGGGGGTCGTGTCCGCCGTGGGTCTCGTCGTGGTCGACGAGCGGCTTGAGCAGCCAGTCGGCGCCGGCCGTCCACAGGTGGAGCGGGTACTCGCGGCTGAAGTGGTAGGTCAGTCCCGACTCGCCGTCGGTGTGCGGCGGGGCGACGATCCCCCGGGCGCCGAAGATCGCGCGGGCGTTCTCCCGCCAGTCGTCGCGCTGGCCGTGGACGAGGGCGGCGAGGGCCTCGGTGACCTCGGGCAGGGCGGCGGCGGCCGCCGACGCCGTCTGGAGGTTGAGGTTGGCGTCGGTGGTGAACGCGCCGGCCCAGGCCGTGTCCCAGTCGCCGGTCCACAGGCCGGTGAGGCGGGGCGGCAGGAGGCCGCTCGCGCTGAGCAGGTGGTAGCGGCCGGCCGCGAAGAGCCGTTCCAGGAGCGCCGTGCCGCCGGGGCGTCCGAGCAGCTGCGAGCCGGGCAGGGCGCGTTCGTCCGGGTCGGCGGCGAGGTCGAGGACGACCCGCTCGTAGGCGGTGCGGTGCAGTGCCGTGTGGCGGTCGCGGAGGTCGTCGTACGTCCGTCCGGCGAGGACGGCGCGCAGGGCGCGGGTCTCCTCGGCGACGTCGAGGTCACCGGTGTGGCGGCGGACGCGGGTGAGGAGCAGGACGGAGTCGGCGCCCTCGACGCGGGTGCCCGGGGCGGCGAGGGAGAGCCGGCCGCCGGTCACCACGACGAGGGTGACGCCGGTGTAGGCGCGGTCGCTGTCCGGGTAGCGGGCGCGGAGGCTGAGGACGGCGCCCTCCGGGGTGAGGAGCGCGCCGTGGCCCACGCCCAGGCGCGCCGGCGCGTTCGGGAGCCGGTGGTCCAGGGTGATGTCGAGGGTGAGGGCCGGGCCGGTGACGTGCTGGACGACGACGTCGTCCGCGCGGGAGACCAGGACGCGGCTGGTCCAGTCGGCGGTGGCGGCGGTGACCTCACCGGTGCGGAAGTCGACGTGCCGGCGGTAGTCGCGGGCGTCGGCGTCCGGTCGGCGGATCCGGGTCTGGAAGGCGGGGTGGAAGGGCTGCACCCATTGCAGGGGCCGTCCGTCGGTGAAGTCCTCGGCCGCCGTGAGGTCCCCGGCGAGCAGGCGGTCCTGGAGGGCGGGGAGTTCGGCGGCGAGGTGCGGGGGTTCGGCGTGTTCGGCGCCGTTGGGGCGGACGAGGGTGTGGTGGGTGACGACGACGCGGTCGTCGTCCGGGTCGCCGAACACGAGGGCGCCGTGGTGGCCGTTGCCGCTGAGGAAGCCGTCCTCCCAGCGGGCGGCCGGGCGCGGCTCCCAGGTGCCGTGGACGGGGCCGGCGGTCATGACGCCAGCACCGCGACGCCGTGGCGGCCGAGGGTGACGCGGTCCGTCACCTCGGTGTCGGTCAGGAGGTCCCGGTGGGTTCCCGGCACCTCGACGGTCACGGAGCCGCGCCCGTGGTGGAGCAGGAACAGCAGGTCGCCGCGGCGGACGGCCTCCACCCCGGCGGGCAGGCCGGCGAGCACCGGGGCGGCCCCCGCGCCGGCCGCGACGCGGGCGAGCAGTGCGCGCAGGGAGTCGGGTTCGGGAAGCGTCGAGACGTACCAGGCGCGGTCCTTGCGGAGCACGGCGGGCAGGCCGTCGAGCTCGCCGCCCCGGTAGGAGGCCTCCACCACGGCGTCGTCGGTGCTGTCGATCTCCTCCGACCACAGGGTGCCGCGGAAGCCGTCGCACACGACGTGCTCGGCGGGGTCCAGCGGCCACCACTCGTGCAGGGTGCGGATGCCGAACAGCTCGCGCAGCCGGGCGTCCATCCCGCCGGGGCGGACCCGGTCGTCCTCGTCGGCGACGCCGGTCAGGAAGCCGCTGACGAGGGTGCCGCCGCCGCGGACGTAGCCGAGGAGGTTGTCGATCGCGGCGTCGGTGAGGAGGTAGAGCTGCGGGACGACGACCAGCCTGTACCGGCCGAGGTCGTGTTCGGGGTGGGCGAAGTCGGTGGTGAGGTGGGACTCCCACAGGGCGCGGTGCCAGGCGCGCAGGACGGCTGCGTGCTCGACGTGCGCGGAGGGCCGGCTCTGCTGGGAACTCGCCCACCAGGCGTGCCAGTCGTGCAGGACCGCGATGTCGTTCACGCTGTGCCGGCCGGCCACCCGTGGGGAGATCCGGGCGAGTTCGGCGCCGAGCCGCTTGACCTCCTGGAAGGTGCGCCCCTCCTCCCCCGCGTGGCCGACCATGCCGGAGTGGAACTTCTCCGCGCCCTGGCGGGACTGGCGCCACTGGAAGTAGCAGACGGCGTCGGCGCCGCGGGCGACGGCCTGCAGGGACCAGAGGCGGTTGAGGCCGCGCGGCTTGGGGTGGTTCACGTCGCGCCAGTCGACGGGTCCGGCCGCCTGCTCCATCAGCATCCAGGGGCCGCGGGCCTGCGAGCGGGTCATGTCCTGGACGAGTGCGCCGTGCTGGGCGCCGAGCGGGTCGCGCGGGTCGGGGTAGAGGTCGACGGAGACGACGTCCTCCTCCTCAGCCCAGCGCCAGGCGTCCTGGCCGGCCCACAGCGGCATGAAGTTGCTGGTCACGGGGAGGTGCGGGGTGGCCTTGCGGACGATGTCCCGTTCGGCGGTGCAGCACTCCAGGAGCATGTCGGAGGTGAACCGCTTGAAGTCCAGCACCTGGGTGGGGTTCTTCAGGTAGTGGGTGCGGCGGGGTGTGTGGATCTCGGCCCAGTCGCCGTAGCCCTGGCTCCAGAAGGCGGTCCCCCAGGCCTCGTTGAGGGCGTCGAGGGTGCCGTAGCGGGTCCGGAGCCAGTGGCGGAAGCGGGCGGCGGCCTCGTCGCCCCAGTCGTAGGTGCAGTACTCGTTGTTGATGTGCCACATGGTCAGGGCCGGGTGGCCGCCGTAGCGGGCGGCGAGGTCCTCGGTGACGGCGGCGGCGAGGCGGCGGTAGGTGGCGCTGGAGTGCGAGAAGTGCTGGCGTCCGCCCCACCACTCGGTGCGCCCGTCCTCGTCGACGGGGAGCGTGTCCGGGTGGAGGTGGCCCACCCAGGGCGGCGGTGAGGCGGTCGGGGTGGCCAGGACGACCCCGACGCCGTGCGCGTGCATCAGGTCCATGAGCCGGTCCAGCCAGCCGAACTCCCGCGCTCCCGGGCGCGGTTCGATCTTCGACCAGGAGAAGACGCCGAGGGTGACGGAGTTGACGCCGGCGTCCTTCATCAGCCGGACGTCCTCCTGCCACGTCTCCTCGGGCCACTGCTCGGGGTTGTAGTCGCCGCCGAAGAGGATGCGGCCGTTCGTCACGGTGTCCAGGCCGGGCATCAGACGGGCTCCCCGTACTGGATGCCGCGCCCGTTGGTGGCGAGGTAGACCCGGCCGTACACCCGTGGGTCACCGGTGATCGTCTCGCCGGTCCAGCCCCACTGGTGGGCGTCGTCGTTGATCCGCACCCAGCTCCCCGCCTCGTCGTCGGAGCGGTACACGGCGGTGATCTCCTCGACGGCCCCGACCAGGTAGAGGGCCGGGTAGGCGGCGCCGTCGGCCGCCTTGCCGAAGCCGAGGGTGTACGCGGCCCGGGGGCCGGCGACCTCCGAGAAGCTCGTGCCGCCGTCCGTGGACCGGTGGAGCCCGTTCCCCTTGGTGCTCAGCCACAGGTCGCCGGACCGGCCGGGTGCCGCGACCAGCTCGAACTGGCTGTCGCCCGCGGGCAGTCCGCTCGCGCGCGGGGCGAAGGTCAGGCCGCCGTCTGTGCTGGCGAAGAGCGTCCCGGTGTCGGTGTCGTAGGCGTAGAAGCGCGTGGGGTCGGCCGGGTCGGCGACCGGGGTGGCGCCCTTGGGGAAGGAGGGGACCTCGGACCAGCCGGCGCCGTTGTCGGTGGAGCGGTGGGCGGGGTACCTGGTGCCGTCCCAGTGCACGAACACCCACAGCAGCACGCTGCCGTCGGTGTTGACGGCGATCGGCCCCGGCGCGTCCTTGCCGAGGGCGGGCTGGGACGCGAAGGGCGTCCAGGTCCGCCCGCCGTCGTCGGAGTGGGCGCCGTTGCCGTGGTCGCCCCAGCCGGTGCGCACGACGTACGAGGGTCTGGCCGCGGCCAGCGCCAGTCCGGTGGCCGTGCCGAAGACGGGGTTCGTGGCCATGCCGCGCGGGGGCGAGGCGGTGAGCCGGTCGTGGTACAGCACGCCGATGTCCCCGCAGCCGCTGATCAGATGCGCCCGCCCGGCCGGGGGCGAGATCAGGTGGCGCACGGACGTCTCCTCCAGGCCGCGGATCCGCGGGGCCCAGTGCTTCAGGTCCCGGGTGCCGTAGAGGGTCGCGCCGGTGCCGTACACGAGGTTCCGCGAGTCGTACGGGTCGACGGCGACGGTCTGGATCCACCAGCCGAACTTGGGGCGTTCCTCACCCCACTTCAGGTAGGGGGTCTCCGACACGTCGAGGACGGCGGTGTCCTTGAGAGAGGTCCAGGTGCGGCCGCCGTCGGTGCTGCGGTACAGGGTGTCGACCGCCGCCCAGCGGTTGTTGGTGGAGACCACGACGGTGCCGGGGCGGCGGGCGTCCACGGCGGCCCCGCCGTAGCCGAAGCGGTCGGCCGAACCGTCGCTCGTGGTGCCGCCGGGCCTCACCGGGGTGACCTCGGTCCAGCGGCCGCTCGCCGTGGCCAACTTGTGCACGCTGCCGTCGGACTGGCCGTTGGGGCCGGGGGCGTCGGCGTACGTCACGTACAGCTCGCGCGCGTGCCGGTCGTACGCGGCCCGGACCGGGACCTTCGCGGCGGTGCCGGCGGGCTGTCCGGGGACGGGCTCCCAGGTGGTGCCGTCGGCGGTGCGGAAGAGGTTGGGCGTCGTGCCGTCGGAGTCGCCCCAGCCGGCGTAGAGGGTGCGGCCGGCCGCGACGAGGAGGGTGACGCCCTGCCCGGTGGGGCTCGCGGCCGCCGGGAAGGCGTCCGCCGCCTTCCAGGTGGCACCGCGGTCCGTGGACTTCAGGAGTCCGTCGTGCCGGGTCCCCAGCCAGAGGGTGTCGCTGTCGCGCGGGTCCACCAGGAGGCGCTCGCCCGTGCCCCGGCCGTCCTCGTTGGCGCCGAGCTTGACGGTGAGGTCGGTGCGGGTCCAGGTGGCGCCGCGGTCCTCGGAGCGCAGGACCGCGCCGTTGCCGGCCCAGGACTGGGCGTAGGTGCCGAGGGCCAGGTAGAGGCGGTCGGGGTGGGCCGGGTCGACGGCGAGGGCCTCCACGCCGAGGAGGTTCCAGTCGTCCCAGCCGAGGTGGTCGGTGAGGGGGGTCCAGCGGGCGGCGCGGTCGTCCCACCGGTAGGCGCCGCCGATGTCGGTGCGGGCGTAGGCCAGGCCCCGGACGGCGGGGTGGAAGAGGACGCCCGTCACGAAGCCGGTGCCGCCGACGACGGCGGTGCGCCAGCGGTAGGCGGGGGCGCCGGGCCGCCGGGCCCCGGCGTCCTGTTCCGCTCGCGCGGCGTGGGCGCGGCCCTGGAGGGCGGGAGCGGCGGTGAGGGCCGCCGCGGCCGCCGTCCCGGCGAGGACGGTGCGGCGGGAGGGGCCGGAGTGGGGAACGGCGGACATGGGTGACCTCGCGGGGGCTCGGGGACGGTCCGGGGTGCGGGTGGGGCGTGCGACGGGCGTCCGGGGTCGGCGGACGGGGGTGAGGGGGACCCACCCGGGGGGCACGGGGAACCGCGCCCCCCGGCCGCCGGGAGGCGCGGGCGGCGGCCGGCCGGGTGCCTCGTACGGCTGAGTCCTCGTACGGGCGAGTGCCTCGTACGGCCGAGTGATCCGTAAGGCCTGGTGATCCGTAAGGCCGGCGGAGCCGCTCTCAGCCCTTCACCGCGCCCGTCAGCATCCCCTTCTTGAAGTGTTTCTGGACGAACGGGGACAGCACCGCCACCGGCAGCAGGGCCATCACCATGACCGCCATCTGCACGGCCAGCGCCGACAGCTGGCCCGTCTTGATGGCCTGCCCCATCCCGACCGGCGCCTCCTGCTTCTGCACCAGCTGGATCATGACGTTCTGGAGCGGCATCATGTCCTGGTCGTTGAGGTAGAGCGAGGCGTTGAACCAGGCGCTCCAGTAGCCGACGGCGTAGAACAGCGTGATCACCGCGAGGACGGCCCGCGACAGCGGCATGACGATCTGCCAGAGGATGCGGAAGTCGCCCGCCCCGTCGATCCGCGCGCTGTCGACGAGTTCCTGCGAGATCCCCATGAAGAAGCCGCGCAGGACCAGGATGTTGAAGACGCTGATCGCGCTCGGCAGGATCAGCGCGAGGTAGGTGTCCGTCAGGCCCAGGGACTGCACCAGCAGGTAGGTCGGGATCAGTCCGGCGCTGAAGAACATGGTCGCCAGCAGGGTCATCAGGATCCAGCGGTGGGCGAGCGACCCCGAGCGGGACAGGCCGTAGGCGCACAGCACGGACACCGTCATCGAGAACGCCGTGCCGACGACGGTGATCAGGACGCTGACGACCGCGGCGCGGGTGACCTGGCCGCCGCTGAGGAGTTCGCGGTAGGCGACGAAGGTGATCTCCTTCGGGATCATCACCAGGCCGCCGGCCTCGTCGATGGTCTTCCGCGAGGACAGACTGGTGACGAGGACGATCCACAGCGGGAAGACGATGGCGAGGCAGGCGAAGCCCAGGGCGATGCCCTTGCCGGCGAGGCCGGCCCTGCTGGGCTCCTCCTCCCACACGGGCCGCGGCGGGGCGGCCCACCGGCCCGGTGGGCGCGCGGCCCCGTCGGTCGCGGATGCGCCGGTCGCGGGCTTGTCCGTCACGATGCTCACTTCTTGTACACCCCCTGCTCGCCCATGAGATGGGCCACCTTGTTCGCCACGAGCACGAGGCCGAGGCTGATGACGCCCTTGATCAGGCCGGCGGCGGCCGCGTAGCCGAAGTCCTGGTTGCGGACGCCGTTCCACCACACGAAGGTGTCGAGGACCTCCGACGCCCCCGGTCCCACCGCGTCGCGTTGCAGCAGGATCTGTTCGAACCCGACGGTGAGGGCGTCGCCGACCCGGAGCACCAGCAGCAGGGCGATGACCGGCCGCAGGGCGGGCAGGGTGACGTGCCACATGCGGCGCCAGCGGTTGGCGCCGTCCATCGCGGCGGCCTCGTACAGGTCCGGGTTGACCGAGGCCAGGGCGGCGAGGAAGACGATGATGCCCCAGCCGGCGTCCTTCCAGACGCTCTGCGCGGTGATGAGGAACTTGAAGGTCTCCGGGTCGGTCATGATGTCGATGCCGTCGTACCCGTGCTGCCGCAGCAGCTGGGAGAGGATCCCCGCGCCGCCGAACAGCTGCTGGAACACGGCGATGACCAGCACCCACGAGAAGAAGTGCGGCAGGTAGAGGATGGCCTGCGACACCGCCCGCACCCGGGGCCGGACCACGCTGTTGATGAGCAGCGCGAGCCCGATCGGGATCGGGAAGTACAGCACCAGCTGGAGGAGGAACAGCACGAGGGTGTTCTGGACCGCGCTCCAGAAGTCCGGGTCCTCGAAGAGGCGCTGGAAGTTCTCCAGGCCCACCCAGGGGCTGTGCAGGATGGAGACGACCCCGTTGTCGCTGATGTAGGGGTCGTAGTCCTGGAAGGCGACCACGTTGCCGAGGATCGGCACGTAGTTGAAGACCAGGATCAGGGCGACCGCGGGCAGCGTCATCAGCAGCAGGACGCGGTCGCGCCGGAACCTGATGCGCAGGCTCAGCCTGCCCGGGGGCCGGCCCTTGACGGCACCGGTGGTTTCGCCGGACGCCGCGGGGGTCCTGTCCGTCTCGTCGGCCTCGGTCCTGCTCCGAGGCACCGTGCTGTGGGACACGGCCGTTCTCCTCGCCTCGGTTCCGGGTCAGCCCGCCGCCGCGCCGTTGTCGTCGAGCAGCTTCTGGTACCAGTCGCGGAGCTGGTCGCCGCCCTTCTTCTTCCAGTCGGAGACGGCGGCCTGCATGTCGCCGATCTTCTTGCGGCCGCGGACGATGTCGTCCTCCAGCTGCTCGAAGTCGTTGGACAGGTTGGTCCAGCGGCTGGGCTCGGTGATCTGCATGCCGTAGAAGGCCGACTTCTTGGTGAAGGCGCCCATCCGCTGCTGCCACTCGACCTGGCCCTTGGCGATGTCCGGGAAGTCGGGGTGGGCGATGGTCGACGCCGGGCTCGCGATCATCACGAAGGCGTTGATGACCTCCTGGTTGCCCTTGTCGTTCTTGACGGGCACCCCGTCCTTGACGGTGTAGTGCGTGCCCTCCACCCCGTAGTTGGTGAGCATGTACTCCTTGGTGCCGTACGGGGCGGCGGTGGCGTTGGCGACGGCCAGCACGTCGCGGATCACCGCCTCGGAGGCCTTCTTGTTGACGAAGGCGAAGATGTTGGCGGGCTGGGTGGCGTAGATGACCGGGTCGGCGCCGCCGTGGCCGAAGATGTCCATGCCCCAGATCCGGAAGTCGGGGTTCTGGGTGGCCTGCGAGGCCTGCTGCCCGTACCAGCTGGAGATGTCGTTGTTGTAGATGAGGAACTCGCCGGCGGCGAACTTGGTGCTCGGGTCGACGGCCTGGCTCTTGCCCAGCTTGAAGTCGGGGTGCACGTACCCGGCGGCGAACAGCTTGCGGGTCCACTCCAGCGCCTCGAGGTAGGAGTCCAGCTCGATGCGGTTGACCAGCTTGCCGTCCTGGACGATCCAGCCGAGGGGCTTCTCCCCGCCGGAGGGCACGCCGAAGCTGTTGAACGCGGTCCACTTCATGTCGCCGCAGGCCCACACCTTGGCCTTGGCGTTGGTGATCTCCTTGGCGAGGGCGGTGAACTCGTCCGTCGTCGTCGGGACCGTGTAGCCCTCCCTGTCGAAGACGTCCTTGCGGTAGAAGGGCACGATGTTCGCCACGTACGACGACGGCATCGGCAGGCCGCGCAGCTTGCCGCCGAAGATCGACCGCTGCCAGGCGTCGGTCGGGATCGCCGCGAGGTTCGGGTACTCCTTGACCTTGTCGCCGGACAGGTAGGGGCCCAGGTCGGCGAACTTGCTGAGGATGGCGCTGGGTATCTTGCCGCCCATGTTCCAGCCGGGGACGACCACGACGTCGGGCACGTCGCTGGAGGCGAGCACGGCGCCGAGCTTCTGGTCGTAGGTGTTGCCGTCCTGGTTCTGCCAGACGACGTCGACGCCGGTGAGGTCGTTCATCGCCGTGTAGTAGGGGTTGTCGCCCTTCGGCGGCGATCCCCAGAACGGCGACATCACGGTGACCTTGCCGCCCTTGCCGAGCTTCTTCGGCACCGAGGTCTTCAGGCCCGCGAGGTCGAGCTTGGAGGTGAAGCCGACCGAGGAGCCGTTCTTGGAGGGGATGTCGGGCGTCACCACGCTGCCGGCGACGAAGGTCGGCAGGATCTTCTTGGCGTCCTTGCCCGAGGTGGTGCCGTCGCGCGAGCCGCTCTCCGAACCGCCGCAGGCGGCGAGCAGCGGCATCCCTCCGGCCACTGCCGCTGTGGCGACCGCCGTGGAGGCGAGGAAGCTTCTCCGGCTGGGTCCGGAAGGACCGGAGGAGGGGGAAGCGGCGTTCGGCGTCATTGCGTCAACCCTTCATGGCGCACCAGGACACCCGGCGGTGGCCGTCGGCTGCGGTGTCTCGAGTGGAACTGGCTGAGCTGAAGCGCCCCGGTCGCCCGGTCGGCGGAGGTCCGCCCGCCTCACGGCGGCGGCTCCGCACTGTCGAAGGATCGTCGAAGCGCTTCGATGTTGCAGTGAGGTTAAGTGAAGGCATGGGGGCGCACAAGGGTGGTTCCCAAGATTCCTCCGAGCCGTCCGGGAGGGGATCGCCCTCGCGCCCGGCTTGAAATGACGCCCATGAGTCCCCGTCATTACCGTGCGGACTCTTGACACCCACCCCGGCGCCGAATGAGCATCGAAGCGCTTCGAAAGCGTCTTCCCGCTCCATCGCAAAGGGAACCCCACGTGACCGCATCCACGCCGCCCGCCCCGCCGTTCCGCGATTCGCGCCTGCCGTTCGCGAAGCGCATCGACGATCTGCTGTCGCGCCTGACCCTCCAGGAGAAGATCTCCTTCCTGCACCAGTTCGCGCCCGCCGTGCAGCGGCTCGGCATCGGGGCGTTCCGCACCGGCCAGGAGGCGCTGCACGGAGTGGCCTGGATGGGTCCGGCGACGGTGTTCCCGCAGGCCGTCGGGCTGGGCGCGACCTGGAACGAGGACCTGGTGCGGCGGGTGGGCGAGGCGGTGTCCCGGGAGGTCCGCGCGATGCGTGCCCGCGACGAGCGCGTCGGCCTCAACGTCTGGTCGCCCACGGTGAACCTGCTGCGCCACCCCCTGTGGGGCCGCAACGAGGAGGGCTACTCCGAGGACCCGCGGCTGACCTCCGCCATCGCCACCGCCTACACGCACGGCCTGCGCGGCGACCATCCGGTCTACTGGCGCACGGCCCCCGTGCTCAAGCACTGGCTGGCCCACAACAACGAGACGGGCCGGGACGTCACCTCCTCCTCGGTCCGCCCGCGCGTGCTGCACGAGTACGACCTGCGGGCCTTCCGCGACACGGTCGAGGCGGGCGCGGTGGCCGGGGTGATGCCCGCGTACAACCTGGTCAACGGGCGTCCCAACCACGTGTCGCCGTACCTGCGGGAGCAGCTGCGGACCTGGACCGAGCAGGAGCTGCTGGTCTGCTCGGACGCGGGCGCGCCCTCCAACCTGGTCGACTCCGAGCACTACTTCGACACCCACGAGGAGGCGACGGCGGCCTCGCTGACCGCGGGCGTGGACAGCTTCACCGACCACGGCACCGACGGCTCGAAGATCGTCGAGCGGGTCACGGGCGCGTACGAGCGGGGGCTGCTGGCCGAGGCGGACATCGACGCGGCGGTCCGCCGCCAGCTCTCGGTGCGGTTCCGGCTGGGCGAGTTCGACCCGCACGCGGACCCGCACGCGGACACCGGCGCGTTCGACACCCCGGCCCACCGCGCCCTCGCCCTGGAGGCCGCCGAGCAGGCGGTGGTGCTGCTGCGCAACGACGGTGTGCTGCCGCTGGCCGCGGACACCCGGATCGCGGTCGTCGGCCTGCTCGCCGACGAGTGCAAGCTCGACTGGTACAGCGGCACCCTGATCCACCGCTCCACTCCCCTGGAGGGGCTGTACGAGCGGTTCGGCACGGAGCGGGTGGAGTTCGCGGAGGGGGTGGACCGGGTCCTGCTGCGGACCGCCGCCGGGACGTTCCTCACCGTGCCGGACGCCCCCGGCGCCGACGACGAGCAGCGCGGCGCCGAGGGCGCCCTCGACCCGGCGCTGCTCGCGGGCCGCACCGACCTCCCCCCGCTCACCGCCGGCCCCGCCGGCACCGAACTGGCCCTGGTCGACTGGGGCGAGGACGTGCTCACCCTGCGCGCCCCCGACGGCCGCTACCTCTCGGTCGCCGAGGACGGCTTCCTGCGCGCCTCCGCGGAGCAGCCCGGCGGCTGGGTCGTGCAGGAGACGTTCCGTCTGGAACCCCACGGCGACGGTCACCTCCTGCGGCATCTCGGCACGGGTCGCCACCTCCGGGTCGCCGCCGACGGCGTGAAGGTTGCCGACGCCGGCGACGGGGACCCCGAGGTGTTCGGCCTGGTCGTCGTCGAGCACGGCGAGAAGGCGGTGGCGCGGGCGGCGGCCGGGGCGGACGTGGTCGTGGTGGTGGCGGGCAACGACCCGCACGTCAACGGCCGCGAGACCGAGGACCGTACGACCCTGCGGCTGCCCGCCCACCAGGAGCGGCTGCTGACGGCCGCCCGGACCGTGAACCCGCGCACGGTGCTGGCGCTGGTGTCGGCCTACCCGTACGCGGTCGAGCCGGAGAACCTGTCCGCGGTGCTGTGGACGGCGCACGGCGGGCAGGCCGGGGGCACCGCCCTGGCCCGGGTGCTGGCCGGCGACGTCTCCCCCGCCGGCCGGCTCCCGCAGACCTGGTACGCGGACGACGCGGACCTGCCCGACCTGCTGGACTACGACGTGATCGGCGCCCGCCAGACCTACCTCTACTTCGAGGGCGACCCCCTCTTCCCGTTCGGGCACGGCCTGTCGTACGCGTCCTTCGGGTACGCCGGCCTGACGGCGCGGGTGGACGGGGAGACGGTGCGGGTCTCCTTCACGGTGACCAACACCGGCGAGGTGGGCGCCGACGAGGTCGCCCAGCTCTACGCACGGGCGGTGGACCCCTCGGTCCCCCGTCCCCGGCGCGAGCTGCTGGCCCACCGCCGGGTCACGCTGGCGCCCGGTGCCCGCGCGGAGCTGTCCTTCGAGGTCCCGCTGTCCGCCTTCGCGTTCTGGGACGTGGCGCGGGGCGGCCTGCGCCGCGAGGCCGGGGCGTACGACCTGCTGGTCGGCGCGTCCAGCGAGGACGTGCGGCTGCGCACGACGGTGACGCTGGACGGTGACGCGGCCGCCCCCAGGCCGGTCCTGCGCGACGGGCTGGCCGCCGTCGACTTCGACGAGCACAGCGGCGCGGAGATCGTGGACCGGACGAAGGTGTCGGGCGACGCGGTGACGCCCGCGGCCGGCGGCCGGGCCGAACTGCTCTACCGCTCCTGCGACTTCGGCGCCGGTGTCACGGGGGTCACGCTGGAGGTGGCGGGCGGGGGCACGGTGGAGATCGCGGCGGCCGACGGGCCGCCGGTGACCCTGACCCTCGGCACGCCCACGCCGGGACCGTACGCCTACACCACGCTGGACGCCCCCTTCACCGCCGCGGGCGTCCACGACCTGCGCATCGGACTGCGCGGCCCGCTACGGCTCGCGCTCGTCGGCTTCTCCGGTCGAGGGTCCGGGGACGGCTGACGCGACGAAGGGGCCCGGCGCCGAAGGGCATCGGTGCCGGGCCCCTTCCGGGACACGTCAGGGCTTCCTGAGCACGTCAGAGGGCGAGACCGGTGAGGACCAGCACGCGCTCGTAGGTGTAGTCGTCCATCGCGAACCGCACGCCCTCGCGGCCCACCCCGGACTGCTTGGCGCCGCCGTACGGCATCTGGTCGGCGCGGTAGGAGGGCACGTCGCCGATGACCACGCCGCCGACCTCCAGCGCCCGGTGGGCGCGGAAGGCGGCCTGGAGGTCGTGCGTGAACACGCCCGCCTGGAGGCCGTACTTGGAGTCGTTGACGGCGGCGAAGGCCTCGGCCTCGCCATCCGCCCTCGTCACCGTGAGGACCGGTCCGAAGACCTCCTCGCGGGCGAGGGTGGTGTCCGCCGGCACGTCGGTGAGGACGGTCGGCGCGTAGGAGGCGCCCTCGCGCTTGCCGCCCGTGAGGAGGGTGGCCCCCGCCGCGACCGCCTCGTCCACCCAGGTCTCGACGCGCTTGGCCGCGTCCTCGCTGACCAGCGGGCCGACGTCGGTGCGGTCGTCGGAGGGGTCACCGGTGACCTGGGCCTCGACGGCGGCGACGATGCGCGGCAGCAGCCGGTCGTACACGGAGGCGTCGGCGATGACCCGCTGCACCGAGATGCAGGACTGGCCGCCCTGGTAGTTGGAGAAGGTGGCGATGCGGGTCGCGGCCCACTCCAGGTCGGCGTCGCTCGCGAAGTCGCCGAGGACGACGGCCGCGCCGTTGCCGCCCAGCTCCAGGGTGCAGTGCTTGCGCGGCACCGAGTCCATGATCGCGTAGCCGACCTTCTCGGAGCCGGTGAAGGAGATCACCGGCAGCCGCTCGTCCTGGACGAGGGCGGGCATGCGGTCGTTGGAGACCGGCAGGACGCTCCAGGAGCCGGCGGGCAGGCCGGTCTCGGCGAGCAGCTCACCGAGGATCAGGCCGGACAGCGGGGTGGCCGGGGCCGGCTTCAGGATGATCGGCACACCGGCGGCGATCGCCGGGGCGACCTTGTGGGCGCACAGGTTCAGCGGGAAGTTGAACGGCGCGATGCCGAGCACGACCCCCTTGGGGAAGCGCCGGGTGAGGGCCAGGCGGCCCTGGCCGCCCGCGTCGGTGTCGAGCCGCTGGGCCTCGCCGCCGTTGAACCGGCGGGCCTCCTCGGCGGCGAACCGGAACACCGACACCGCCCGGCCGACCTCGCCGCGCGCCCACTTGACCGGCTTGCCGTTCTCGCCGGAGATCAGCCGGGCGATCTCCTCGGTGCGCTCGGCGAGCCGCCTGCCGACGTGGTCGAGGGCGGCGGCACGGACGTGCGCCGGGGTGGCGGCGAACCCGTCCCGCACGGCGTACGCGGCGGCCACGGCCTCCTCGACCTGCGCGTCGGTCGGCACGCTGACCCTGCCGACGAGACGGCCGTCCCACGGGGAGGTGACGTCGAAGCTGTCCTCGCCGGTGACCTGGCGGCCGGCGAGCCAGAAGGCGTGAGTGACCCCCGCATTCTTTTCCTGGGGCATGTGAGTCCCGGCCCTTCCGCGTGA
Source organism: Streptomyces sp. NPDC031554 (assembly GCF_055580685.1). Classification (NCBI taxonomy): domain Bacteria; kingdom Bacillati; phylum Actinomycetota; class Actinomycetes; order Kitasatosporales; family Streptomycetaceae; genus Streptomyces; species Streptomyces sp. NPDC031554. Next base: position 82,655 of record NZ_JBVIKX010000001.1, read on the forward strand.
TGGGGTGTGCTGGCTTTTCCTGATCCACGGTAGGGGCGCGGGGGCACGGGGTCGCTTGTCCGACTCGTAGTGGTGGCGGCCGGGGGTGCGCCGCTTTGGCGAGGTCGGCCGCGACCCGACGGCGGTCCGACGACGGTCCGGCGGCGGCTCACCGCGCGATCCGCCGCAGGACCAGCCACAGCGCCCCCAGCAGCAGCACGCCCAGGCACCAGCTCGCCACCACGTCCAGGGGCCAGTGGTAGCCCCGCCGCACCAGGCCGAAGGAGACGGCCGCGACCAGGACGACGGCCGTGGCGGCGGCCGCCCGGCGCACCGGCCGGGAGCCGAGCCGGGGCAGCAGGACGAGCACGGCCGCCCCGTAGGCCACGGCCGCCGTCGCGGTGTGCCCGGAGGGGTAGTAGCCGGTGGCCGGCGGCACGGCGGGCGTGCCCGGCCGGTCCGTCCACACCTTCAGCGGTACGACGATCAGCGGCACCAGCACCATCAGCGCCGCCCCGGCGAGGGAGGGCAGCCACCACCGCGGCACGCCCGCGGACCGCGCCCACAGGGCCGCGCACCCGGCGACCAGCACCAGCACCGGCACCGCGACCTGCGCGTTGCCCAGGTCGGCCAGCAGCTCGGCGGGCCGGTCGGGGTGGACGAGGGCCCGGCTCAGCCGTGCGTCCAGGTCCAGCAGGGGCCCGTCGGCGGCGACCTGCCAGGTGATCAGGGCCAGCAGGAGCGCGGGCAGGCCGAACAGCAGCGTGCCCCGGGCGGCGCGTGCGGGGGCCGGTGGCGCGGCGGCGCCCTCGGCCTCCGGGCGGGAGCGGGTCGACATGGGGCCCAGCTTGTCAGGACGGGCGGCGTCCCGGTTCGCCCCCGGCCGCCGGACCCGGGAGGGAACAGGAAGAGGACCCCGGGCGTGGACCGGGGTCCGCGCTCGGGGCCGGTGCCCGAAGGGCCTGTCTCCGAAGGGTCTCTGTCCGAGAAGGAGGTCGGCCACCCCGGAACGGGGGGGATGGTTCCGAGGTGGCCGACCGGATCGGGATGCCGCGCGCCCCGGGGGGTTTGGGGCGGGCGACCGTCCGATCGGTGAGGAGATCCGCAGCGGGAAGCTCCGGTGGTGTGCGCGAGGCACGACCGGGTCGAGGCTGGGGAGGCCCCGTCCCGGGACCGCCCACAGTCCCCTGTGGGCGGGGTGTATCTCTCATCTGGGAAGAACCTACGACAGCGACCGGCGGGACGACAGGCGGATCCCCCTCCCGCCATCCACCTCGCACACCTTCTTCACACGCTCTGCCCGGCCCGCGATCTCCCTGGCTCCCGGACCGGACGCACGGGGGCCGCCCGGGATGCGGGCGGGACCGCCCGGATGCGGGCGGCGGCCCGCTCAGACGCCGGCGAAGGCCTGCTCGATGATGTCGAGGCCCTCGTTCAGCAGGTCCTCGCCGATCACCAGCGGCGGCAGGAAGCGCAGCACGTTGCCGTAGGTGCCGCAGGTCAGGACCAGCAGACCCTCCTGGTGGCAGGCCTTGGCGAGCGCGGCGGTCGCCTCGGGGGCCGGCTCCTTCGTCGTGCGGTCCTTGACCAGCTCGACGGCGATCATCGCGCCGCGGCCCCGCACGTCGCCGATGATGTCGAACTTCTCCTGCATGGCGGTCAGGCGGCCCTTCATGACCTCCTCGATCCGCTTCGCCCTCGCGTTGAGGTCCAGCTCCTTCATCGTCTCGATGGAGCCGAGCGCGCCGGCGCAGGCGACCGGGTTGCCGCCGTAGGTGCCGCCGAGGCCGCCCGCGTGGGCGGCGTCCATGATCTCGGCGCGGCCGGTGACGGCGGCGAGCGGCAGACCGCCCGCGATGCCCTTGGCGGTGGTGATCAGGTCGGGGACGATGCCCTCGTCCTCGCAGGCGAACCACTGGCCGGTGCGGCAGAAGCCGGACTGGATCTCGTCGGCGACGAAGACGATGCCGTTGTCGGCGGCGAACCGGCGGATCGCGGGCAGGAAGCCCTTCGCCGGCTCGATGAAGCCGCCCTCGCCGAGCACCGGCTCGATGATGATCGCGGCCACGTTGTCCGCGCCGACCTGCTTGGAGATCTGGTCGATCGCCTGGGCGGCGGCCTCGGGGCCGGCGTTCTCGGCACCGGTCGGCCAGCGGTAGCCGTAGGCCACCGGCACCCGGTAGACCTCGGGCGCGAACGGGCCGAAGCCGTGCTTGTACGGCATGTTCTTCGCGGTCAGCGCCATCGTCAGGTTGGTGCGGCCGTGGTAGCCGTGGTCGAAGACGACGACGGCCTGCCGCTTGGTGTACGCACGGGCGATCTTGACGGCGTTCTCGACGGCCTCGGCACCGCTGTTGAACAGCGCGGACTTCTTGGCGTGGTCGCCCGGGGTCAGCTCGGCGAGGGCCTCGGCGACCTCGACGTAGCCCTCGTAGGGGGTGACCATGAAACAGGTGTGGGTGAAGTCGGCGAGCTGCGCGGCGGCCCGGCGCACGACGGCCTCGGCGGAGGCGCCGACGCTGGTCACCGCGATGCCGGAGCCGAAGTCGATCAGACGGTTGCCGTCGACGTCCTCGATGACGCCGCCGCCCGCGCGCGCGGTGAACACCGGCAGCACGGAGCCCACGCCCTGCGCGACCGCGGCGACGCGGCGGGCCTGAAGCTCCTGCGACTTCGGGCCGGGGATGGCGGTGACGACGCGGCGCTCCTGCGGAAGTGCGGTCATGGGGGCTCCCTGATGGTCTTGCGTACCGGGCGTACCGGGGTGCGTCTCCACGGACGCACGGGTCCTTTTCTCGCAGGTTAGGCCGGGAAGGGGGGTGCGGGCATGCTCCATGTGGGCGTTGTCGGCGGCGTCCGTTGTCCGTCGTGGACATAGCCGCCCCAGGGCCCGGTGCCGACGCCCGGCCGCGTGAGCGGTGAACTCCCCGGGCGGGGGCGTTAGATTGACCGGCGACGGTGGACGGAGCGGCTGGTCGGGGGGCAAGGGCGATGGACGGCGACGGGACGCAGGACCCGCGGGGCACGCACGCGCATCCCGTGCCGCGCCCGGCGGTGCCGCCGGAGCGGCCGGCCGGCCCTCCCGGTGTGCCGCCCCGGCCGGGCGAGGCTCCGCCGCTGCCCGCCGGTGCTCCGCCGCTGCCCGCGGGCGAGCCGTCGGTGCCGCACCCCGGCGGGCCGGGCGCCCGAGCCCTCTCCGCGGCCGCGGCGTGGCTGAACGAGTCCCGCCCCGCCGCCCGGCCGGGCATCTGGCGGTTCGGCCACCGGCCGCCGAAGGACACGCCGGCGGCCGAGCGGCTCGCGCCCGTCACCGTCGTCGGTCTGCTCGTCCCGCTGGTGGTGGCGCTGGTGCTGTGGTCGCTGTGGCGCCGGGGCGGCCTGCCGTACCAGTTCGCGCCGTTGCGGCTGTTCACCCCGGACGACTGGTGGTGGGGCGGCACGCTCGCCTCCCCGAAGACCATGGAGGGCGCCGAGGCCCGGGTGGTGTACGACGGCGCCTTCTTCGCCGTCCTGGTGTACGCCATGGGGCGGCTGGGGAGCTGGGCCGACGTCGTGCGCCACTTCGTCGGCCGCCGGCCGCAGCCCGCGCGGGCGCTGCTCGCGCTGCTGGGCGCCCTGGTCGCGCTGAGCTTCGTGTTCCCGAGCGCCTTCCCGGGGGTGGGCTGGGACGCGCTGCCCGTCGTCGACCCGCTGTTCTCCCTCGTCGCCCTGATCGCCGGCGGCTACGACCTGTTCGCCTCCCGGCTGTTCACCGACACGCTGTACGCCGTGATCACCCTGCTCGTGGTGTGGCCGTTCGCGCGGCTCGGCGGCTGGTGGCCGTACCTGAGGGAACGGCTCGCCGCCCGGCGCGCGGCCGCCGGTCCCCACGCACCCGTTCCCGTCGAGCGGCCGCGTGCCGAGTGGCCGCAGCTGCGGCACGCCGGGCAGCACGAGGCGGCCGACGTGCTGACCGCCGAGGTCGCGGCCGGGCGGATGAACGACGTCGACTGCGCGCGCGTCACCCGCGCGTGGACGACGGGCCGTGCGGACTTCCGGGAGACCGTGCTGCGGCAGGCCGGGGCCGCCTGGACCCACCCCTCCGGCTCCCGAGACCTGCCGCGGCGCACCGGGCGCCACGACCTGCTCGCGCACCAGGTGCGCATCGGGCGGTGGGTGGCGGCCGAGCGTGCCCCGGCGGCCTACCGCGACGCGGGCGCCGCGCTCGGCCCGGACGTGCTGGGCACCTCGCTGCTCGCGGTCGGCCCGTCCGGCTCGGGCAAGACGCGGACGCTGGTGGAACCGGTCGTCGAGGCGCTGGCCCTGCAGGCGCTCACCGGGTCGTGCGCGCTCGTGGCCGTCTCCTCGGCCGGGAGCCCGCTCGCCTCCGACGCCGCCTTCGACGTGATCGTCCGGATCGGGGACCCCGCGTCGGTGCACGACCTCGACCCCTACGCCGGGTCCGACGACGCCGACGAGGCCGCCGCCGTCCTCGCCGAGGCGCTGGTGGGCGACCTCGACACGGTGAGCGCCCAGGGCGCGGCCACCGCCCTCGCCCAGCTCCTCGGCCCCTATCGGGCCGTGCACGGACGCTTCCCCGCGCTGCCGGTCCTGCGCGAGCTGCTGGAGGGCGGGCCGGCGGAGCTGTCCGCACTGCGCGAGGCCGTGGCCGGGGACGAGGTCATGCGCCGCGAGCTGGACGCGCGCGTCCGGCAGGCGGGCGCGCCCGGCGACCCGGGCCGGGCCCTCGCCGACCGGCTGGCCCTGCTGAACCGGCCGGCCCTCGCCGGTTTCCTCGGCGGGAGCGACACGGACGGCGGGACGCGGGGCGGTCCGCACCGGGCGTTCTCCCTGCGGGCCGTCGCCCACCATCCGCTGCGGGTGCGCGTGGATCTGCCCGAGCGCGGCCACGAGGAGGCCGGCCGGCTGATCACCCGGCTGGTCCTCGCCCAGTTCCACGCGGTCGTGCGGGAGGCGGGGCGCGCGCACTTCGCCGCCCTGGTCCTCGACGACGCGACGGGCACGGTGACCGCCGGGTCGGTGCGCCGGATCCAGCGGCTGCGCTCGCAGAACGCGGGGGTGCTGCTGTCGCTGCGCACGGTCGCCGACGTGCCCGAGGCCCTGCACGGTCCGCTGTACGGGGCCGTCGGCTGCCGGATGGCGTTCTGCGGGATCACCACCTGGGACGGCAGCCGGTTCGCGCAGACCTGGGGCACCGAGTGGGTGGAGACGACGGAGGTCGCCCGGCACACCGTCTTCGCCGACCAGCCGATGACCCGGGCCATCCACGCCCTGCGCAAGCTGGTCACCGGCAAGGCCGTGACCACGGACGCGGTGACCGTGCGCGAGGTGGAGCGGGAGCGGTGGTCGGCGTCGCAGCTGGCGCACGAGGTGCCGCCCGGGCACGCGGTGCTGTCCCTGACCACCGTCGGGGGCGAGCACGCGCCGCCGCTGCTGGTGGATCTGCGCGGCTGAGACGAGGCGCGGGGCACCCCTCCAGTGAGGCAGAATCGACATGGCCGCTTCATACGAAGCGGCCAAAAGATCACCCGGTCGACCGCCCGCGCGTCCGCCTCAGACCTGAAGGTCCCATGCCCCCCACGCTCGCCTCGCTCGTCCACCACTCCGCGCTGAAGCTGACCGTGCGGGCGGGCGGGGACCTCCTGGACGTACCGGTGCGCTGGGCACACGTCAGCGAACTCGCCGACCCCGTGCCGTACATGGAGGGCGGGGAGCTGCTGCTGATCACCGCGCTGAAGCTGGACGCGGAGGACCCGGAGGCGATGCGGCGCTACGTGCGGCGGCTCGCCGGGGCCGGGGTGGTCGGGATCGGCTTCGCCGTCGGCGTCGCCTACGAGGAGATCCCCGGGGCCCTCGTGGACGCGGCCGAGGAGGAGGGGCTGCCCCTGCTGGAGGTGCCCCGGCGCACGCCGTTCCTCGCCATCAGCAAGGAGGTGTCGGCGGCGATCGCGGCCGACCAGTACCGGGCGGTGACGGCCGGTTTCGCGGCCCAGCGGGAGCTGACCCGGCAGGCGCTGGCCGACGGCCCGGAGGGTCTGCTCGCCGCCCTCGCCTCCCAGGTCGACGGCTGGGCCGCACTCTACGACGCCTCGGGCGCCGTCGTCGCGAGCGCGCCGGAGTGGGCGGGGCGGCGGGCCGCGCGGCTCACGGCGGACGTGGAGAGGCTGCGGGAGCGTCCGGCGCCGGCCTCGGCGGTGGTCGGCGGTCCGGAGCACTCCGACCACGACGACCGGGTCGAACTGCACTCCCTGGGGACCGGCCGCCGTCCGCGGGCCGCCCTCGCGGTCGGCACGGCGTCGACGCTCGGCACGGCGGAGCGCTACGCGGTCCATTCGGCGATCGCCTTGCTGACCCTCACCACGGAACGCTCCCGCTCGCTCCAGGCGGCGGAGCAGCGGATCGGGGTGGCGGTGCTGCGCATGCTGCTGGCGGGCGAGCCCGACCACGCGCGGGCCGTCGCCGGTGACCTGTACGGCGGTCTGCTGGACGCTCCGTTCCGGGTGCTGGTGGCCGAGCCGGCGTCCGCGCGGGCGCACGCCGAGGCGTCCTCGCACGCGCGCGTGCCCGGCTCCGCCGACCGGGCCGGGGACCCGGCGGGCCGGCTCGCCGAGGTCGTGGAGTCGGCGGCCGCCCGGTCCGGGGAGACCGTGCTGGTGGTGCCCGAGGGCGAGCGGCTGGTGGTGCTGGCCGCCGACGGGGGCGCGGCGGTCGCGGCCGTCGCCTCCTACGGGGTGGCGCTGGAGGAGGCGCGCGCGTCCGGACCGGAGGGCGAGGCGGACGAACCGGTCGTCGGTCTGTCCGCGCCGGCCGGTCCGATCGCCGCGGCGGCCGCGTACAAGCAGGCCGAGCAGGCGCTGTCGGTGGCGCGGCGCCGGGGACGGGTCCTCGTGGAGCACGAGCGGCTCGCGGCGGGCTCGGTCCTGCCGCTCCTCGCGGACGACGCGGTGAAGGCCTTCGCCGACGGCCTGCTGCGGGCCCTGCGCGAGCACGACGCGACGGGCCGGGGCGACCTGGTGGCCTCCCTGCGCGCGTGGCTCTCCCGCCACGGCCAGTGGGACGCCGCGGCGGCCGACCTGGGCGTGCACCGCCACACCCTGCGCTACCGCATGCGCCGCGTGGAGGAGATCCTCGGCCGCTCCCTGGACGACCCGGACGTGCGGATGGAGCTGTGGCTGGCCCTGAAGGCGACGGCACCGCAGTAGCGCGGGGCGCCGAGCCGGACGGCCGGCGGCGAGCCGGACACCACCGGCCCCGCTCACGGACCGGGGGGAGGGCCGGGCCGTCGTCCCTGCCCCGGGCAGAGGCCCCGGCCGGCACGACGCGGGTCGGACGTCCTCGACGGAGTGAACCGGCACGTGCGCCCGGGGGCGCCGGCTCACTCCGTCGGGGCCGTCAGCTGTCGAAGCCGAGCCCGAGCCGGTCCATGGTCCGCAGCCACAGGTTGCGCCGGCCGTCGTGCGTGTCCGCCCGTGCCAGCGACCACTTGGTGAGCGCGATGCCGGTCCAGGCGAACGGTTCGGGCGGGAAGGGCAGCGGCTTCCTGCGGACCATCTCCAGCGAGGTCAGCTCGGTGGGCTCGCCCGCCAGCAGGTCGAGCATCACCTCGGCGCCGAACCGGGTCGCGCCCACGCCGAGCCCGGTGTAGCCGGCCGCGTACGCCACCTTGCCGTGGTGGGCCGTGCCGAAGAAGGCCGAGAAGCGCGAGCAGGTGTCGATCGCGCCGCCCCACGCGTGCGTGAAGCGCAGCCCCTCCAGCTGGGGGAAGCAGGTGAAGAAGTGCTCGGCGAGTCTGGCGTACGTCTGCGGCCGGTCGTCGTACTCGGCGCGCACCCGGCCGCCGTAGGGGTAGATCGCGTCGTAGCCGCCCCACAGGACGCGGTTGTCGACGGAGAGGCGGAAGTAGTGGAACTGGTTGGCGCTGTCGCCGAGGCCCTGCCGGTTCCTCCAGCCGATCGCGTCGAGCTGTCCGGCGCTCAGCGGTTCGGTCATCAGCGCGTAGTCGTAGACGGGCACGGTGTAGGCGCGGACCCGTCTGACCAGGCTGGGAAAGACGTTCGTGCCGAGCGCGACCTGCCGCGCGCGGACCCGCCCGTACGGGGTGCGGACGGCCATCCCCGCGCCGTACGGCTTCAGCGTCAGCGCGGGGGTGTGCTCGTGGACGCGGACGCCGAGGCGCAGGCACGCCCGCTTCAGGCCCCACGCGAGCTTGGCCGGGTGGAGCATGGCCACGCCGCGGCGGTCGTACAGCCCCGCCCGGAAGGTGGGTGAGGCGACCTGCTCGCGCACGGCGTCGCCGTCGAGGAACTCGATGCCCCGGGCGAGGCCCCTGCTCTCGATCTCCTCGTACCACTCGCGCAGTTCGCGCGCCTGGTAGGGCTCGGTCGCCACGTCGATCTCGCCGGTGCGCTCGAAGTCGCAGTCGATGCCGTACCGGGCGACCGCCGCCTCGATCTCGTCGAGGTTGCGCGCGCCCAGTTCCTCGAGCCGGTGGATCTCGTCCGGCCAGCGGGTCAGCCCGTTGGCCAGGCCGTGGGTGAGGGAGGCCGCGCAGAAGCCCCCGTTGCGGCCCGAGGCGGCCCAGCCCACCTCGCGGCCCTCCAGCAGCACCACGTCCCGCTGCGGGTCGCGCTCCTTGGCGACGAGCGCGGTCCACAGTCCGCTGTACCCGCCGCCGACGACCAGCAGGTCGCAGGTCGTGGCGTCGGTGAGCGCGGGTTCGGGGCGGGGCCTGCCCGGATCCTCCAGCCAGTACGGGACCGGCCGCGCCTGCGCGAGCGAGGTCGTCCAGTGATGGTCTCTGCCACGGCTCATGGCGCTCGGGGCCATGATGTCAACTCCCTACGGCGGGCTCTCGGCGGACACGGAAGGCGGGATTCAGGCCTTCTGCTTCTTGCGGCGGTGGGTGACGGCCATGGAGGTCAGCACGAGCAGGACGGCGACGAGGAACATGGCCGTGCCGACGACGTTGATCTGGACGGGCGTTCCGCGCTGCGCCGAGCCCCAGACGAACATGGGGAAGGTGACGGTCGAGCCCGCGTTGAAGTTGGTGATGATGAAGTCGTCGAAGGAGAGCGCGAAGGCGAGCAGCGCGCCCGCGGCGATGCCCGGCGCGGCGATCGGCAGGGTGACCCGCAGGAAGGTCTGCAGCGGGCCGGCATACAGGTCCTGGGCCGCCTGTTCCAGCCTCGGGTCCATCGACATCACGCGCGCCTTGACGGCCGTCACGACGAAGCTGAGGCAGAACATGATGTGGGCGATGAGGATCGTCCAGAATCCCAGCCGCGCCCCCATGTTGAGGAACAGGGTGAGCAGCGAGGCCGCCATGACGACCTCGGGCATGGCCATGGGCAGGAAGATCAGCGAGTTCACGGCGCCGCGCGCGCGGAAGCGGTAGCGGACGAGCGCGAAGGCGATGGCCGTGCCGAGCGCGGTCGCGCCGAGGGTCGCCCAGAGCGCGATCTGGAGGCTGAGCGACAGCGATCCGCAGAGCCCGGAGACCCCGCAGGGGTCCTTCCAGGCGTCCGTGGAGAACTGCTGCCACGCGTAGTTGAAGCGTCCCTTCGGCTTGTTGAAGGAGAACACCGTGACGACGACGTTGGGCAGCAGCAGGTAGGCGAGCGTCAGAAGGCCCGCGATGACGACGAGATTCCTCTTGAACCAGTTGACGAAGGGCATCAGACCAGGTCCTCCGTCCCCGACCTGCGGATGTAGAAGGTGACCATGAGAAGGATCGCGGCCATGAGGAGGAACGACAGGGCCGCGGCCGTCGGGTAGTCCAGCACCCGCAGGAACTGCGTCTGGATGACGTTGCCGATCATGCGGGTGTCGGTGGAGCCGAGGAGTTCGGCGTTGACGTAGTCGCCGGACGCCGGGATGAAGGTCAGCAGCGTGCCGGAGACCACGCCCGGCATCGACAGCGGGAAGGTGACCTTGCGGAAGGTGGTGACGGGCCGGGCGTACAGGTCGCCGGCCGCCTCGTGCAGCCGTCCGTCGATGCGCTCCAGCGAGGTGTAGAGCGGCAGGATCATGAACGGCAGGAAGTTGTACGTCAGACCGCAGACCACGGCCAGCGGTGTGGCCAGCACCCGGTCCCCCGAGGTCCAGCCGAGCCAGCTCGTCACGTCGAGCACGTGCAGCGCGTCGAGGGCGCCGACGACGGGCCCGCCGTCCGAGAGGATCGTCTTCCAGGCGAGGGTGCGGATCAGGAAGCTGGTGAAGAACGGCGCGATCACCAAGACCATGATCAGGTTGCGCCAGCGGCCCGCGCGGAAGGCGATCAGGTAGGCCAGCGGATAGCCCAGCACCAGGCACATGACCGTGGCGGCGGCCGCGTACAGGACCGAGCGCAGGAACTGCGGCCAGTAGTCGCCGAGCGCGTCCCAGTAGGTCGCGAAGTGCCAGGTGACCTTGTAGCCCTCTTCGAGGGAGCCCGTCTGCACGGACGTGGAGGCCTGGTAGACCATCGGCAGCGCGAAGAAGACCAGCAGCCAGAGCATGCCGGGCAGCAGCAGCCAGTACGGCGTCAGGCGGCCGCGCCGGCGGGGCGGCTTCCTCCCCGGCTCGGCCGGGGAGAGCGGCGGTGGCGCCTCGGTGAGCGTCGCCATCACAGCGCCGCCTCTTCTTCGAGCCCTGCGTCGATGGCCTGGGCGGCGTCCAGGCCGAAGGTGTGGGCCGGGCTCCAGTGCAGGACGACCTCCGCGCCGGGGACCAGCCGGGGGTCGCGGTCGACGTTCTGGACGTAGACCTCCAGCTCGGGGCAGACGGCGCTGTCGACGACGTACTGCGTGGAGACGCCGATGAACGAGCCGGCGGCGATCGTGCCGGTGACGCGGTTGCGGCCCTCCGGGACGCCGCCCGCGTCGTCGGCGTGGGTGAGGGAGATCTTCTCGGGGCGGACGCCGACCAGCACCTTGCCGCCGGTGGTGGCCGGCGCGGCGCAGCGGGCCGCGGGCAGCACGAGCTTGCCGCCGCCGGCCCTCAGCACGATGTCCTCGCCGCCGGCCGAGTCGACCTCGGCCTCGATGAGGTTGGAGGTGCCGAGGAAGTTCGCGACGAACGTGCTGCGCGGGTTCTCGTACAGGTCGGCGGGCGAGCCGAGCTGCTCGACGCGGCCCGCGTTCATCACGGCGACCGTGTCGGCCATGGTCATGGCCTCCTCCTGGTCGTGCGTGACGTGCACGAAGGTGATGCCGACCTCGGTCTGGATGCGCTTGAGCTCCAGCTGCATCTGGCGGCGCAGCTTTAGGTCGAGGGCGCCGAGGGGCTCGTCGAGGAGGAGCACCCGGGGGTGGTTGATGAGGGCGCGGGCCACGGCGACGCGCTGCTGCTGGCCGCCGGAGAGCTGATGCGGTTTCTTGCGGGCCTGCTCGCCGAGCTGGACCAGTTCCAGCATCTCCTCGACCTGCTTCCTGACGCCCTTGACGCCGCGCCGGCGCAGACCGAAGGCGACGTTCTCGAAGATGTCGAGGTGGGGGAAGAGGGCGTAGGACTGGAAGACGGTGTTCACGGGCCGCTTGTAGGGCGGGAGGGCCGTGACGTCCTGGTCGCCGAGGTGGACGGTCCCGGCGGTGGGCTCCTCCAGGCCGGCGATCATGCGCAGGGTGGTGGTCTTGCCGCAGCCGGAGGCGCCGAGCAGGGCGAAGAAGGAGCCCTGGGGGACGGTCAGGTCGAGCGGGTGGACGGCGGTGAAGGAGCCGTAGGTCTTGCTGATGCCGGTGAGGCGGACGTCGCCGCCGGTGCTGGTCGTCGTCTTCATCTCGTCACGCCCCGGTGAGCTTCGCGAACTGCGCTTCATAAGCTGTCTCTTCCTTCGCGCTCAGCGAGCGGAAGGCGTGCGACCTGGCCTGCGTGGCCTTGTCGGGAAGGATCAGCGGGTTGTTCGCCGCGTCCTCGTCGATCTTCGCCAGTTCGTCCTTCACGCCGTCGACGGGACAGACGTAGTTGATGTAGGCGGCGAGTTCGGCGGCCGGCCCCGGCTCGTAGTAGTAGTCGATGAGCCGCTCGGCGTTCGTCTTGTGACGCGCCTTGTTGGGGACCAGCATGTTGTCGCTGGAGGTGATGTAGCCGCTGTCCGGGATCAGGAAGTCGACGTCCGGGCTGTCGGCCTTGAGCTGGACGACGTCACCGGCCCAGGCGATGCAGGCGGCGAAGTCGCCGCTGGTGATGTCCGAGGTGTAGTCGTTGCCGGTGAAGCGGCGTATCTGGCCGCTGTCGACGCCCTTCTGGAGCCGGGCGACGGCCGCCGCGTAGTCGTCGTCGGTGAACTTCCCCGGGTCCTTGCCCATGTCCAGCAGGGTCATGCCGATGCTGTCGCGCATCTCGGTGAGGAACCCGACGCGGCCTTTGAGCCTGGGGTTGTCGAGGAGGTCGGAGACGGACTTCACCTCGATGCCGTCGAGCGCCTTCTTGTTGTAGGCGATGACCGTGGAGATGCCCTGCCAGGGGTAGGAGTAGGCCCGTCCGGGATCCCAGTCGGGGGTGCGGAACTGGCCGGACAGGTTGGCGTAGGCGTGTGGCAGGTGGGACGGGTCCAGTTTCTGGACCCAGCCGAGGCGGATGAGGCGGGCGGCCAGCCAGTCGGTGAGGACGAGGATGTCGCGGCCGGTGTCCTGGCCCGCGGCGAGCTGCGGCTTGATCTTGCCGAAGAACTCGTTGTTGTCGTTGATGTCCTCGGTGTACTCGACCTTGATCCCGGTCCGCTTCGTGAACGCGTCGAGCGTCGGGTGGTTCTTGCCCGCCTCGTCGACGTCCATGTACTCGGTCCAGTTGGAGAAGCGGACGGTCTTCTCCCGCGCCGAGTGGTCCTCCGCGGACGTGCCGCCCTCGGTCTTGCCGGCCGCGGGGATCCCGCAGGCGCTCAGCGCCCCGAGACCGCCCAGGGCCAGGGCGCCGCCCGCCGAGGCGCGCAGCAGCGACCGGCGGGTCATGGCCGCCCTGCCGTTGCGGAGACTGCGCCGCAGGGCGGCCGCCTGGGGCGGGGTCAGGCGGTCTGGCTCGTACTGCTGCTCCATGCGCGTGGTGCCCTTTCGGGAGGATGCGGCCCGGTCGGCGGCCGCGTTCGTGACTGTGTGACTACCGGTCCCCGAAGACGGTGCGGTGCCAGTCCTTGCGGACCACCGCGGTGTTGTCGAACATGACGTGCTTGATCTGGGTGTACTCCTCGAACGAGTACAGGGACATGTCCTTGCCGAAGCCGGACGCCTTGTGTCCGCCGTGCGGCATCTCGCTGATGATCGGGATGTGGTCGTTGACCCACACGCACCCGGCCTTGATCTCGCGCGTCGCCCGGTTCGCCCGGTAGACGTCCCGGCTCCACGCCGAGGCGGCCAGTCCGTACGGCGTGTCGTTGGCGAGCGCGATCCCTTCGTCGTCGCTGTCGAAGGGGAGGACCACGAGGACCGGCCCGAAGACCTCGGACTGGACGATCTCGCTGTCCTGTGCGGCGTCCGCGATCAGGGTGGGGAGATAGTACGCGCCGTTCTCGAGATCTCCCCGAGGGGCCCCGCCGCCGGTCACCACGCGCGCGTGGGCACGCGCCCGGTCGACGAGGGCGGCGACCCGGTCGCGCTGGACGTGCGAGACCAGCGGCCCGAGGTCGGTGCCCGGGGCGAAGGGGTCGCCGAGCCGGACGGTCTCCATCAGGGCGGCCGTCCGCTCGACGAACGCCTCGTAGAGCGGGCGTTGCACGTACGCGCGCGTGGCGGCCGTGCAGTCCTGTCCGGTGTTGATGAGCGAGCCGGCGACCGCGCCCTGCACGGCGGCGTCCAGGTCGGCGTCGTCGAAGACGACGAAGGGCGCCTTGCCGCCCAGCTCCAGGTGCAGCCGCTTCACGGTGGCGGTGGCGATCTCCGCGACCCGCCTGCCGACGGCGGTGGACCCCGTGAAGGACGTCATGGCCACGTCGGGGTGGCCGACGAGGCGCTCGCCGGCCTCCCGCCCGGTCCCGGTGACGATGTTGACCACCCCGTCGGGGATGCCCGCCGCGGTCGCCGCCTGCGCGAAGAGGAGGGAGGTGAGCGGGGTGAGTTCGGCGGGCTTGAGCACGATCGTGTTGCCCGCGGCGATCGCCGGGAGGATCTTCCAGGCGGCCATCTGGAGGGGGTAGTTCCAGGGGGCGACGGAGCCGACGACCCCGACGGGTTCGCGCCGTACGTAGGAGGTGTGGTCGCCGGAGTACTCGCCGGCCGACTGGCCCTGCAGGTGCCGGGCGGCCCCCGCGAAGAAGGCGGTGTTGTCGACGGTGCCGGGGACGTCGAACTCGCGGGTCAGCTTCAGCGGCTTGCCGCACTGGAGGGACTCGGCGCGGGCGAGGTCCTCGGCCTGTTCGGCGAGGACGGCGGCGAAGCGGTGCAGGGCGTCGGAGCGCTCGCCCGGGGTGGCGCCCGCCCAGGCCGGGAAGGCGGCCCGGGCCGCGGCCACGGCCGCGTCGACGTCGTCCGTCCCGGCGAGCTCGTGGGTGAGGACCTCTTCCCCAGTGGCCGGGTCGGTCACGGCGTGCGTGCGGCCGGACGTGCCCGGGCGGAGGCGGCCCGCGATGTACTGGGTGCCGTCCGCGAAACGTTCCCGCGCGGGAAACCGGCCGAGTGGGTCCGGGGTGGTGCTTCCCGGGTTCTGCATGTCGCTCTCCTCCGCCTTCGCCCCGATGTCCACGGGGGCGGGTGACGTAGCTCCAGCCTGATTTGAGTGCCGATCCTGACAGAGCAATAGGTCGCCAACAAGTGATTCCGTTGTTGCCTTTTGGTTACGCGACGGAATCTGTCGACCAGGTGTCGAGTCGGACCGGAAAAGGAGAGACGCACTGTCCGTGGCGCGTGCCACAGTGGAACGCATGGCGAAGATCGATTCCCGGGAAGCCCTGATCAGGGAGGTCCGGACGGGGGCGAGAATCAAGTATCTGCACTTCTGGGGCCACCGTGCGCGGTCCGACGGAGAGGTGGGCCCGAGCTGCCTGAGCCAGTGGTGGCCGTCCCCGTTCACCGTGGCCGGCGTGGAGTACCGCACGGCCGAGCACTGGATGATGGCCGGCAAGGCCCGCCTGTTCGGCGACGCGGAGGCGGAGCGGCGGGCGCTGGCCGCCGGCCATCCCTCCGAGGCGAAGAAGGCGGGGCGGCTGGTGCGCGGCTTCGACGAGGCGGTCTGGGAGCGGGAACGGTTCCGGATCGTGGTCGAGGGCAGCGTCCACAAGTTCGGCGCGGACCCGAGGATGCGGGGGTACCTGCTGGGCACGGGCGAGCGGGTGCTGGTGGAGGCGAGCCCCGTGGACCGCGTCTGGGGCATCGGCCTCGCCGCGGACGACGAGGCCGCGACGGCCCCGGAGCGCTGGAGGGGCCTCAACCTGCTGGGCTTCGCACTGATGGAGGCGAGACTGCGGCTGCGGGGGGCGTGAACGGGAGGGCCGTCCCCATGGCTGCTACAGCTACGGCTACGGCTACGGCTACGGCGCCACGATGAGCAGTACAGCCAGGCCCACCCCGAGGGCCAGCCCGACGGCCCCGCAGATGATGCCGGCCAGGGCCTGTCCCGGGTTCGTGGCCTCGCCCCGGTCGGCCTTGCTCCTGCCGATCAGCCCGAAGATCAGGGCGAGGACGCCCACGACGATCGCGACCGGCCAGAGGCAGAAGCCCACGGCGGCGACGATGCCGAGGACCATCGCCGTGATCCCCATGCCGTTGCTCGGGGCCGGCGGCATGCCGGGCCACCCGTAGTGGCCCGGGGCGCCGCCGTAGGTCGGGGCGGCGCCGTGACTCGGGGTGGCGCCGTAGCCGTGCGGGCCCGGGTGACCGTAGCCGCCGGGGTAGCCGTACGGCACCTGTCCGGGCCCGTCGGGGGATATCGGCGGCGGTGGCACCGCCCCGTCGGCGGGCGGGGCGAAGGGGCCGGGAGACGCCACGGGCGACGCGGTACCGGGGCGGGGCGGCGGGAAGGAAGCGAACGGGGCGTCGCCCCCGGAGGTGCCGACGGGGGGAGTCGGCGTCACGCCGGGCAGCGAGGTCACCGTCCGCTGGTCGTGGACGGAGGGCGGCACGAGGTCCCGCGGCAGGGGGACCTCGCCGGCGGCGATGGTGACGCCGGAGCCGTGGTCCGCGGCCGGGGCGGGGGCGGGCCAGGGGTCGGGGTCGGCGGACGCGCTCCCGCCGTCCGGCTCGTCCAGGGGGACGTGGGCGTACTGCGGCCCCTCGGTGCCCTCGGGCACGGAGCCGGGCGCTGCCCATGGGTCGTGGGACGGATCGCCGGCCGGACCACCCGGTACGTCGTCGGACATGCGCGGGACCCCCTCTGTCGTGCGTCCCGCAATGCTAGGGCCTGTCCGGCGCACGCCGGCGGGCGGCCGGAGGCGAGGCGGGCGGGCGGAGATGAGGCGGGTGGAGGCGGGGCGGACGGGTGGAGGCCGGGCAGGTCGGACGGAGGAGAGATGGGCGGGTGGTCGGAGGCGGTGCGGGCGAAGGCGGGGCAAGTGACCGGAGACGCGCAGAGGCCGGAGACGCGCAGAGGCCGGACAGGTGGGCCGGAGGCGAGGCGGGCAGCCGAAGGCCGGACGGGCAGGCGGAGGCGGGGCGGGGAAACGGCCGGACCGGCCGCGCGGTCCGGAACCGGACGCCACGCGGGGCCGGACGCCACGCGGGGCGGACGCCCTTGGACCCGACGCCTCGGCGCCCCGACACCCCTCGCCCTTGGACCCGGCGCCCCGACACCCCTCGCCCTTGGACCCGGCGCCCCGACGCCCCTGCGTCCGACGGCACGGTGCCCCACGCCCGGCTCCGCAGGAGGCCGGCAGCACAGCCACAGCCACAGCCACAGCCACAGCCACCGTCTCCCGGACCGTCCGGGCCCTGGTTCCGCCCCCCGCCCGTCGAGGCCCTGGTTCCTCCCCCGGCCCGTCCGCCTACGATGATGCCGTCCCACCGATCAGCCGATCATCCGCACCCTCGCCGGCCCGCGCGGCCCGGGGTGCCGTCCCGGGGAGGACCCCTTGAGCCTGAACGCCTTCATCGCCGGCCTGCCCAAGGCCGAACTGCACGTCCATCACGTCGGATCGGCCTCCCCGCGGATCGTCTCCGAACTCGCCGCCCGCCACCCCGACTCCAAGGTCCCCACCGACCCGGAGGCGCTGGTCGACTACTTCACGTTCACCGACTTCGCGCACTTCATCGACGTCTACCTCTCGGTCGTCGACCTGATCCGCACCCCGGAGGACGTCCGGCTGCTGACGTACGAGGTGGCCCGCGACCTGGCCCGCCAGCAGGTGCGCTACGCCGAGCTGACCATCACCCCCTTCTCCTCCACCCGCCGCGGCATCGACGAGCGCGCCTTCATGGACGCGATCGAGGACGCCCGCAAGGCTGCCGAGTCGGAGTTCGGCACGATCCTGCGCTGGTGCTTCGACATCCCCGGCGAGGCCGGTCTGGAGTCTGCCGAGGAGACGACGCGACTGGCCACCGACGACCGGCTGCGCCCCGAGGGGCTGGTCTCCTTCGGCCTGGGCGGGCCCGAGATCGGCGTACCGCGCCCGCAGTTCAAGCCCTACTTCGACCGGGCGATCGCGGCCGGGCTGCGGTCCGTGCCGCACGCGGGGGAGACCACCGGTCCGGAGACGGTGTGGGACGCCCTGACCCATCTGCGCGCCGAACGCATCGGGCACGGCACCAGTTCCGCGCGCGACGAGAAGCTCCTCGCCCACCTCGCCGAGCACCGTGTCGCGCTCGAGGTGTGCCCGACGTCCAACATCGCCACCCGCGCGGTCCGCACCCTCGACGAGCACCCGCTGCGCGACTTCGTCGCGACGGGCGTGCTGGTGACGATCAACTCCGACGACCCGCCCATGTTCGGCACCGACCTGAACAACGAGTACGGCGTCGCCGCCCGCCTCCTCGACCTGGACGAGCGCGGACTGGCCGACCTGGCGAGGAACGCCGTCGAGGCGTCCTTCCTCGACGGGCCCGGCAAGGCGAGGATCACCGCCGAGATCGACCGGTACACCACGGAGTGGCTCGCCCCCTGACGGTCGTCCCGCGCTCCGGCCGCCACCACAATGGGCCCATGCAGACCGTGACCGCCGTGGCCCACCGCGGCGACCCCTACCGCGTCCGTGAGAACACCCTCGACTCGCTGCGTTCCGCGCTCGACCGGGGCGCGGACGCCGTCGAGATCGACGTGCGGCTCACCCGGGACGGTGTGCCCGTGCTGCTGCACGACGAGACGCTGAAGCGGCTGTGGGAGCAGGACCGGCCGCTGCTGTCGCTGTCGGCGGCCGAGGTGCGCGGGCTGACGGGGGGCGGGGTGCCGACGCTCGCGGAGGCGCTGGCGGCGACCGGGGGCAGCCGGGTGATGATCGACCTGCCGGGCACCCGGGAGGTGCGGACGGCGCGCCGGGTGGTGGACGCCGTCCGTGAGGCCGGGGCGGCGGAGCGCGTCTACTACTGCGCCGGCGCCGGCGCGATGCTCGCCGTCCGGGCCGCCGACCCGTCCGCCGAGATCGCGCTGACCTGCACGAGCCTGGCCCCGCCGCGGCCCGCGCTGCTGGCGGCGGTCGGGCCCCGCTGGCTCAACTACCGCTTCTCCCTGGTCGACCGCGACCTGGCCGACCGGGTCCACCGGGACGGCCGGCTGCTGTCCGTGTGGACCCCGGACACCCGCCGCTCCATGCGCCGGCTCATCGGTCTCGGCGTCGACTCGATCACCACCAACCGCGTCGACGTCCTGCGGGCCCTCCGCGACGGGAGCCGACCGGCGGCCGACCGGCGCGGCTGACCGGCGGCGGGAGCGGACCGGCCGGGAGCGGACCGGCCGGGAGCCCTTAGGGGGCGGTCCCCGACGACACCCCTGTCACATCAGCCACTTGCTCCGGGACAGTCCGGGGTCGGACACCCTCCCGGGTGACGATCCGGCCGTCGCCGGGAGACCGCAGGATGAGCACGCATCCGACGCCGATCCCCCAGGAGCCTCCCGCATGCGCACTCGCCGCCGTACCGTCGCCCTGGCCGCCTCCCTGGTGCTCGCCCTCGGGGCGGGCCCGCTGGTGGTCCCCGCCGTCGCCGCGTCCCCTCCGGCCGCGTCCGCCCCGGCCGATCCGCGCCCCGGCGGCCTCGACACGCGGGCCCTGCGCGAGGCGGTCGCCGGGCTGCCGAACGGGGACGCGACGGCGGCCCTGGTCCGGGTGGGCGGCACCGACGGCACCTGGCGGGGCAGCGCCGGCGTGCACGACCTGGCGAGTGGCCACCGAGCCGACCCGCACGCCCGTTTCCGGGCCGGGTCGGTGACGAAGGTGGTGACCGCGGCGGCCGTGCTGAAGCTCGCGGCACGCGGTGGGGTCGACCTGGACCGGCCCGTCCAGCGCTATCTGCCCGGTCTCCTCGGCAGGGACTTCCGGCCGGTCACCGTACGGCAGTTGCTGAACCACACCAGCGGCATCCCGGCCGGCGACGGTCTCGGCGACACCTTCGCCGAGCTGTACGCCCACCGCTTCGACACGCTCGCACCGCGGGCGGTCGTGGCGTCGGCGGCGGCGAAGGGACCGGAGTTCGATCCCGGCTCGAAGCAGCATTACCTCAACATCAACTACACGATCCTCGGCCTGCTGATCGAGAAGGTGACCGGGCGGTCGTACGCCTCCGCGGCCACCGGACTGGTGCTGGCACCCGCCGGGATGCGTGACACGTACTTCCCCGGCACCGACCCGCGCATCGCCGGTCCGCACCACCACGGCTACCAGACCGTCAGGAGGGCCGACGGGACGACCGGGTTCGTCGACGTCACCGAGTGGAACCAGGCGGACCGGTTCGCGGCCGGGGACATGATCTCCACGACCGCGGACCTGGAGCGCCTGCTGACCTCCCTGTTCGGGGGGCGGATCGTGCCGCGGCCCCAACTGCGCGAGATGTTCACGCTCCCGGCGCACATCGAGGGGGCCACCTACAGCGCCGGGCTCCAGCGGTTCGAGTACGGCGGCCGGGTCTACTGGCTCAAGACGGGCGGCCGGTACGGATACCACACGGTGGTCGCCGGGACCCGGGACCTGAGCCGGACCCTCGTCCAGTCGGTCAACGCGACGGACGCGAAGGGCGAGGGGATGAACCCGGTGGCCGAGCGCATCGCCCTCGCCGCGCTCAAGTAGCGGCCACGGGCCGGCCGTCGGGGGCGGTGAGCGCCTCCAGTCGCTTGATCTTCCGCCGCACGACGTACAGCGGGATCACGCCGAGGACGCCGAACGACATGTCCAGCACGCTCCACCACGGGGGGATGCCGCGGATCGGCCCGCAGACCAGGGCCAGCGGGATGATCCCGGCGCAGGCGATCATCGCGAACTCGACGACCCAGACGTTGCGGACCGGGTCCCGGTAGGGGCCGTAGAAGGCGACCGCGATGACGAGGTGCGCGAAGGCCAGCCAGTCGGTGCCGTAGAGGACGAAGGGGTACTCGGCGTCGACGACGTCGAGCCCCTGCCGCACCCGCACGATCCAGTCCATGAGGGCGGGGAGGTGTTCCGGCACGGACAGGGACCGCAGCAGGTCCTCGGTCCAGTGCAGTTCGTGCACCAGGGGGAAGGCCGTGGCGCCGCTGAGCACCAGGCAGACGACGAAGATGACAAGCCAGACTCGGATGCCCCGGAGCAGGGCGGCTCTGTCGCTCATGCGGGCAGCGTACGCCCACGAGTTGAACGTGTTCAAAACGGGGCCGGCATGCGTGACGCCACCCGAGCCGCCGACTTTCCCTATACCCGGAGGGGGTATAGAGTGCCGTCATGGATACCCCCCATGGGTATCCATGACGGACGGACGAAGAGAGACGAGTCGGGAGCCCGGTATGAACCCCCTGCAGAAGATCGGCGCGTTCACGGCGGCGCTGGCCGCGGCCTTCGGCACCGCCTACGGGGTCGGCACCGTGCTCGGCCCGGCCGACCCGCCGACGGCGGCCGTCGGGCACACCGAGGGCCACAGCCCGGAGCCGGCCGCGGAGCCCCCGGCCGGGGAGCTCCTCCCCGCCGGTCTCCAAGTCTCCCAGGGCGGCTACTCCCTGGACCTGGAGACCACCGCCGTGCCGGCGGGGAGGAGCGGCCTGCGCCTCGTCGTCCGGGACGCCGACGGCGAGCCCGTCACCCGCTACGAGAGCGCGCACGGCAAGCAGCTGCACCTGATCGTCGCCTCGCGCGAGCTGACGACGTACCGCCACCTGCATCCCGTCCGGGCCGCCGACGGCACCTGGAGCACACCGGTGGACCTGCCCGCCGCGGGCGGCTACCGCGTCTTCGCGGACTTCGTGCCGGCCGGCGGGGACGAGGGCCTCACCCTCGGCTCCGACCTGACGGTCACCGGCCCGTACCGGGCGAGCCGGGCGCCCGCGCCCGCGGCGACCGTCACCGTCGACGGCTACACCGTCGCCCTGGAGGGCAGGCTCGCCGCGGGCGGCGAGAGCGACCTGGCCTTCACCGTCCGCCGGGACGGACGGCCGGTCACCGACCTGGAGCCCTACCTCGGCGCCTACGGCCACCTGGTCGCCCTGCGCTCCGGCGACCTGGCCTACCTGCACGTCCACCCGCACGAGGAGGCCGAGGGCGGGGAGAGGTCCGGACCCGAGGTGTCGTTCGCGGCCACCGCGCCCAGCGCCGGCACCTACCGGCTGTTCCTCGACTTCAAGGTCGACGGGACGGTCCGCACCGCGGCGTTCACGGTACGGACGGGCGACGCGCCGGCACCCGCGACCGACTCCGGCTCCGGCTCCCACGAGGAGACCCCGCACGGCCACTGAGCCCGCCCGCCGCCAGGGCCCCCGACGTCGACGGGCGCGGATGTGCGACCCTTTCGTGCGTGTTCGGTTTGCGACGTCTTCAGACACTGGACCGGGTGGCGATCGGCCTCCTGGCGACCGGACTGGCCTGCGTGGCCACGGGTCTGCTCCCCACCGGCCCGGCCTCGGACGCGATGACCCGTGTCGCCCCGCTGGTGGCGTTCCTCGGCACGGTGGTCGTGCTCGCCGAGCTGACCAGCCGCGCCGAGGTCTTCGACGTGGTCGCGGCCCGGATCGCCCGTGCCGGCCGGGGCCGGTACCCGCTCCTCTTCCTGCTCTGCGTGGCGTTCGCCTCGGTCACCACCGTCGCCCTGAACCTCGACACCACGGCGGTCCTCCTCACCCCGGTGATGCTGGCGATGGCCGCCCGCGTCGGCATCGCGGCCGTCCCCCTGGCGATGACCACGGTCTGGCTCGCCAACACGGCGAGCCTGCTGCTGCCCGTCTCCAACCTGACGAACCTGCTGGCCGCGGACCGGGTCGCGCTGTCCCCGCTGGGGCTGGCGGGCCGCATGTGGGCCCCGCAGCTCGCGGCGATCGCGGTGACGGCGGCCTGCCTGTGGGGGTTCTACTGGCGGCGGGGACGACGGGGCGCGCCGGTACCCGGCGAGAGGGTCCCGGGTACGGGCCCGGGCGCGGCGCTCGCGGCGGACGTACGGCCCGAGGACCGTCCGGACGCGCGGGGCGCGGACCGTTATGTCCCGCCCGGTCCGCACCGGCCTGCCGACCCTGTGCTGTTCCGCGCCTGTGCGCTGGCCTGCGGCGGGTTCCTGCTGGCGATCCTGGTCGCGGACGTGGAGCTGTGGCTGGCCTCGGCGACGGCCGCCGCGGTCGTCGTCGCGGCGTTCGCGGTGCGCGACCGGGCCGCGCTGCGGCTCTCCCTGATCCCGTGGCGGCTGCTGGTCATGGTCCCCGGCATGTTCCTGGTCGTGGAGACCGTCAATGCCCACGGCCTGCACACCCTGCTGGCCTCCGCGGTCGGCGACGACGGCGGCCTCGCGGGCATGTTCCGCGCGGCGGCGGTCGGCGCGGGCATGTCCAACGCCCTCAACAACCTCCCCGTCTACCTGGCGGGAGAGGCGGCCGTCCCCCTGGCCAACCACGACCAGTTGCTGGCCCTGCTGATCGGCACCAACGCCGGCCCGCTGATCACCCCGTGGGCCTCCCTGGCCACCCTGCTCTGGTACGAACGCTGCCACGCCCACGGCGTACGGGTGCCGCCGGCCCGCCTGATGGGAACGGGTGCGGTCCTCACGGTGGCGGCGGTGACGGCGTCGGTCGCGGCGCTGGCGCTCACCCGGTGAGAAGCACCGGGCGGCCCGCCCCCGGGCCGGGCGTCTCCGGCCCGCGCCGCGCCGGGGCCGGCTCCGGCGGTCCCGCCTGAGCCTCTCGTCCGGACGCGGCCCCCGGCACGGACCCCGCCCTCACCTCCGTACCGATGCCAGGTCCCGACACCAGCGTTCGACACCGACAGCCGACAGCCGACAGCCGACAGCCGGGACAACGCTTCCGGCCGGCCCGCGACGAAGGGGTGCCGGTGTCCGGCCCGTCGGCGCCGCACCCGCACGGGCGCGGCGCGTGGACCGACGTCACCGGCGCGTGGCGGCCTCCGAGGGCGCGCGCGACGACGTGCCCGGCTCGGTGGACGGTGACGGTGACGGTGTGACCCGCCGGGGTGACTCGGACGGGACCGGCGTGGTCCCCTGTCGCACATCGGTGCGGCCGGGGCGGGGCACGGGCAGCGCGGTGGCGGGGGTGGAGGGCAGGGTCTCGCGGGCGGGGTCCGAGGTGGGCGCCGGTGACGTCGACGGGGTCGGCGCGGCCGGGGGGCTGCTCGCGGGCGGCGGGGCCATCGGCACCGCCGGGACGGCCGGCCCGTCCGGCCCGCCCGGGCGCAGCGGCAGGACGACGAGCGTGGCGACCGCGCAGGTCGCGCCCACTCCCACCGCGGCCCGCAGCAGCCGGCGGCGGGCGGCCCCGCGCCGGACCGCCTCGTAGTGGCCGGGCGGCGGGGCGAGGTGACCGGAGGGGGGCCGCAGGACGACGGTCAGCGGGTCGTCGGAGTCGCGCGTGCCGTCGCCGGCGTCGTCAGCGTACGTGATCAAGGCTTCTCCCCAGGTGTGCGCGGAGCAGTTCGCGGGCCGCGTGCAGATCGGCCTTGACGGTTCCTTCCTTGCGCCCGGTGAGCGCGGAGACCTCCCGGATCGGCATGTCAGCGTAGTAGTGCAGCAGGATCGGCACCCGCAGCCGGTCGGGCAGCGACTGCACGAGCAGCCGGACCGACGGGTCGGCGGGCGGGGCGGGCGGGTTCACCGCGGCCTCCACGGTCGCCCGGCGCACGGCCCGGCGTTCGCGTTCGCACTTGCGCCAGTGGTCGCGGACCAGGTTGGCCGCGGTGACGTAGAGGAAGCCCTGCGGTTCGGCGACGGCCGTCCAGCGGGCCCAGAGCCGGGTGAACGCCTCCGAGGCGATCTCGTGGGCGGTCTCGTCGTCGTCGACGAGCCGGCGGCACCAGCCGGCCAGACGCGGGTAGAGGGCGGCGAAGAGTTCGGCCGCCGCCCTCTCGCGGGATCGCTTCACCGTTCTCCCGCGGAGGTCAGGACCGCGAACACGATCACGTTGTCGCGGTACCCGTCCCCGGTGACCGGGCCGCCGCAGGTGATGAGACGCAGCTCGGGCCGGTCCACGTTCCCGTAGACGTCGGTCGTGGGGAACTCCGTCTTGCCGACGGTCCGTACGGCGGTGACCTCGAAGTCCACGCTCGTGCCGTTCTCCAGGCGCGCCGTGATCCCGTCGCCGGGCCGCAGCCGGTCGAGCCGGCGGAAGACGCCGTCGCCGTGCTCGCCGACCGTGACGTGGCCGAGGATCACCGACGGCCCGGTCTGGCCGGGCGTCGGCGAGTACCGGTACCAGCCGGCCCGGTCGTCGGCGGTGACGGCGGGCACCTCCACCCTGCCGTCGGCCCGCAGACCCAGCCGTACGACCGGGGTGTCGACCCCGATGGCCGGGATCCGCAGGGCCACGGGTGCCGAACGCACCGGCGGACGCGCCGCCCCCGCCGGGGAACCCGGCGAGGAGGCGGGCGAGGTGACCGGCGCGGCGGACGGTGCGCCCGGGGTCCGGCCGGCCGGACGACCGCCGGCGCAGCCCGCGAGCAGGCCGGCGCCGGCCGCGGCGAGGAAGGCGCGCCTGGAGTACGGACTCATGCGCCGGTCGTCCTCCGGCGCCGCAGCACGTAGACCCCGGCGCCGGCCACGGCGAAGGCCGCGGCGGCCCCGCCGCCGATCACGGCGCCGGCGCCGGAGGACGACGCGGCCGTCCCCGCCTCACCGGTGTCGGCGGCGCCGCGGGGAACGACGGAGACCTGGTCGCGGGAGCCCGGCATCACGGTGGGCTCGGTCACCGGCGTCGCCTCCGAGGGGGCGGGAGCGGTGGTGGGGGCGGTGGCCGGGGGGACGGACGGGACGGGCGTCGGCGTCCCCCCGTCGGCGGACGCGGGCCCCGCGCCGATCAGCAGGACGGTGCCCGCGAATGCCAGGGCGCCGAGGCCGGTTCGGTGTACGAATCGCATGTGTCGCTCTCCTTCGTCGGTCCGCACGGGCTGCGTGACGGATCGAGCGGAGAGACGAGACAGCGGGAACACAGGTTGTAAAGAGATGGCAAAGCCGTGGGCGGCCCGGAACGGACACACGGCGCCGCCCCGGACGGGCGACCCGTCCGGGGCGGTGACACACGACGACCGGACCCCGGACGGGCCGAACCACCAGGCACCGACCCGGAGCACCGCACCCGGTCCACTCCGAACGCCCCACCACGGACCGAACCACCACGGCCCCGCACGGACCGAACCACCACGGCCCCGCACGGACCGAACCGGCACGGACCGAACCACCACGGCCTCACACGGACCGAACCGGCACGCCTCACGACGGACCGAACCGGCACGACTCGGCCCCACACGACTCGGCGCGACGCAGACCGGACAGCCGCGACGCGACCCCTCGCGCCCCGGCCCGAACCCGCACGGACCAACGGGACGTGAACCGGCGCAGGCCGGCACGGGGTGCCCCCTGACGGCCCGGACCGGTACGGTCCCGCACGGCGCAGACCGGCACGGACCAGTGCGGCGTGAACCGCCCCGGGCCGGCACGACGCGATCCCTGGCCGCCCGGACCGGCACAGGTGGACCGACCGGACCGACGCGAGCCGGCACAGGCCGGACCGGCTCGAGCCGATGCGGCACAGTTCGGTCCGAACCGGACAGGGCCGGCACGGGCCGACCCGGACAGGGCCGACCCGGACAGGGCCGACCCGGACAGGGCCGGCACGGCGCACGCCGGTGCCGCCCCCCGCGACCGCCGGAGGCCTACGCGTCCAGCGACGTCATCACGTGCTTGATCCGCGTGTAGTCCTCGAAGCCGTAGCCCGACAGGTCCTTGCCGTAGCCGGACTTCTTGAAGCCGCCGTGGGGCATCTCGGCGACCAGCGGGATGTGGGTGTTGATCCACACACAGCCGAAGTCGAGCTTCTTGGACATCCGCATCGCGCGGCCGTGGTCCTTGGTCCACACCGAGGAGGCGAGGGCGTAGTCGACGCCGTTGGCCCACTCGACCGCCTGGTCCTCGTCCGTGAAGGACTGGACGGTGATGACCGGCCCGAAGACCTCGTTCTGGATGATCTCGTCGTCCTGCCGGAGGCCGGAGACGACGGTCGGGGCGTAGAAGTAGCCCTTGTCGCCGACCCGCTGTCCGCCCGCCTCGACCTTGGCGTGGGCGGGCAGCCGCTCGATGAAGCCGCTGACCTGCTGGAGCTGGTGGGGGTTGTTCAGCGGGCCGAAGAGCACGTCCTCGTCGTCCGGCTGCCCGGTCTTCGTCTCGGACGCGGCCTTGGCCAGCGCCGCCACGAACTCGTCGTGGATGGCCTCCTGGACGAGGACGCGGGTGGCCGCCGTGCAGTCCTGGCCGGCGTTGAAGAAGCCCGCCACGGAGATGTCCTCGACGGCCTTGGCGATGTCGGTGTCCTCGAAGACGACGACCGGCGCCTTGCCGCCCAGCTCCAGGTGGACGCGCTTGAGGTCCTTGGAGGCGGTCTCGGCGACGGACATGCCGGCGCGCACGGAACCGGTGATGGACGCCATCGCCGGGATCGGGTGCTCCACCATCAGGCGGCCGGTGTCGCGGTCGCCGGTCACGACGTTGAAGACGCCCTTGGGCAGGATCGAGCCGACGATCTCGGCGATCAGGACGGTGGAGGCCGGGGTGGTGTCCGAGGGCTTGAGGACGACCGTGTTGCCCGCCGCGATCGCCGGGGCGAACTTCCACACGGCCATCATCATCGGGTAGTTCCACGGCGCGACCTGCGCGCAGACGCCGACCGGCTCGCGGCGGACGATCGAGGTCATGCCGTCCATGTACTCGCCGGCCGAGCGCCCCTCCAGCATCCGGGCCGCGCCCGCGAAGAAGCGGATCTGGTCGACCATCGGCGGGATCTCCTCGGACCGCGTGAGGCCGATCGGCTTGCCGGTGTTCTCCACCTCGGCGGCGATCAGTTCCTCGGCGCGCTCCTCGAACGCGTCCGCGATCTTCAGCAGGGCCTTCTGCCGCTCGGCGGGGGTGGTGTCGCGCCACGCCGGGAAGGCGGCCGCGGCGGCCTCCATGGCCGCGTCCACGTCCGCCGGGCCGGACAGCGGTGCCGTCGCGTACGCCTCGCCCGTCGCGGGGTTGACCACCTCGGTGGTCCGTCCGTCGGCGGCGTCCCGGAACTCACCGGCGACGTAATTCCGTAGGGTGCGCAGCTCCGTGCTCACTGCCGGCCTCCTGTGCAGGGTCGAACTGTCCAATGGATGAGACACCCACCCTAATCGGCACACCGACGTTTTCAACACCCCCGATCGCGCCACCACTGCGAAATCCGCAAGTCTCAGTCACGTAAACAACGAATTTCATCGCCCGCGCCTTGCGTAACTGTCGATACGTCGTGCAGAGTGACCCCGTGGCCAGTCGAAGCGCAGAGCACCGGGACTCCCGCGAGTCCAAGAACGGCACCCCGCACCTGGATGCCGTCAGTCTCGGCATCATCGAGCAGCTCCAGGAGGACGGCCGCCGGCCGTACGCCGCGATCGGCAAGGCCGTCGGCCTGTCGGAGGCGGCCGTGCGCCAGCGCGTCCAGAAGCTGCTCGACCAGGGCGTGATGCAGATCGTCGCCGTCACGGACCCGCTCACCGTGGGATTCCGCAGGCAGGCGATGGTCGGGATCAACGTCGAGGGCGACACCGAGGCGATCGCCGACGCGCTGACCGACATGGCGGAGGTCGAGTACGTGGTGATGACCGCGGGCTCGTTCGACGTCCTCGCCGAGATCGTCTGCGAGGACGACGACCACC
The DNA here is from genome assembly GCF_055580685.1 of Streptomyces sp. NPDC031554. Classification (NCBI taxonomy): domain Bacteria; kingdom Bacillati; phylum Actinomycetota; class Actinomycetes; order Kitasatosporales; family Streptomycetaceae; genus Streptomyces; species Streptomyces sp. NPDC031554. The sequence continues at coordinate 110,796 of NZ_JBVIKX010000001.1, forward strand.
TGCTCGACGTCATCAACAAACGCATCCGTGCGCTGCCCGGCGTGCGCTCCACCGAGAGCTTCGTCTACCTGAAGCTCAAGAAGCAGACCTACATGTGGGGAACCCGATAACCGTGAGGACCCGATAACCGTGAGCTCCAAGGACCTCAGCCGCACCGCGTACGACCACCTGTGGATGCACTTCACCCGCATGTCCTCGTACGAGAACGCCCCCGTGCCGACGATCGTCCGGGGCGAGGGCACCCACATCTACGACGACAAGGGCAAGCGCTACCTCGACGGCCTCGCGGGCCTGTTCGTGGTCCAGGCCGGTCACGGCCGCACGGAACTGGCCGAGACCGCCTTCAAGCAGGCGCAGGAGCTGGCGTTCTTCCCGGTGTGGTCCTACGCCCACCCCAAGGCCGTGGAGCTGGCCGAACGCCTCGCCCACCACGCGCCCGGCGACCTGAACAAGGTCTTCTTCACCACCGGCGGCGGCGAGGCGGTCGAGACCGCCTGGAAGCTCGCCAAGCAGTACTTCAAGCTGACCGGCAAGCCCACCAAGCACAAGGTCATCTCGCGCGCGGTGGCCTACCACGGCACCCCGCAGGGCGCCCTGTCCATCACCGGCCTGCCGGCCCTCAAGGCCCCCTTCGAGCCGCTCGTGCCGGGCGCGCACAAGGTCCCGAACACCAACATCTACCGCGCCCCGATCTTCGGCGACGACCCCGAGGCCTTCGGCCGCTGGGCCGCCGACCAGATCGAGCAGCAGATCCTCTTCGAGGGCGCGGACACCGTCGCCGCGGTCTTCCTGGAGCCGGTCCAGAACGCCGGCGGCTGCTTCCCGCCCCCGCCCGGCTACTTCCAGCGGGTCCGCGAGATCTGCGACCGCCACGACGTGCTGCTCGTGTCGGACGAGGTCATCTGCGCCTTCGGCCGCCTCGGCACGATGTTCGCCTGCGACAAGTTCGGCTACGTGCCGGACATGATCACCTGCGCCAAGGGCATGACCTCGGGCTACTCCCCGATCGGCGCCTGCATCATCTCCGACCGCCTGGCCGAGCCGTTCTACAAGGGCGACAACACCTTCCTGCACGGCTACACCTTCGGCGGCCACCCGGTCTCCGCGGCCGTGGGCCTCGCCAACCTCGACCTGTTCGAGCGCGAGGGCCTGAACCAGCACGTTCTCGACAACGAGGGCGCCTTCCGCGCCACCCTGGAGAAGCTGCACGACCTGCCGATCGTCGGCGACGTCCGCGGCAACGGCTTCTTCTACGGCATCGAGCTGGTCAAGGACAAGGTGACGAAGGAGTCCTTCACCGAGGAGGAGACCGAGCGCGTCCTGTACGGCTTCCTGTCCAAGGCGCTCTTCGACAACGGCCTGTACTGCCGTGCCGACGACCGCGGCGACCCGGTCGTCCAGCTCGCCCCGCCGCTGATATCGAACCAGGAGACCTTCGACGAGATCGAGCAGATCCTGCGCGCCACGCTGACGGAGGCGTGGACGAAGCTCTGACCTCCCCCCGGGGACCCTGTCCCCGGGGGTCCCGATCCCCGGCCGAGCCGTGGGGATCTTCCTTTCAGGTGATCAACACCGGCCCCGGTGCCGTCCGTTCGAGTGAGAAACGGCGGCCCGGGGCCGTGTGCTGTCCGGATGCCCGACCCGGGCTGCCTAGCGTTCCAGTGACCGATCGGCCCTGCCTTCGTTCCCCCGGACGGGGGAACGGCACGGGAACTACGGATCTGAACGAAGGTGTACGCCCATGGAGGCCCCGCCGGACAACGACGTGCTGTGGGCACGTGCCCTGCACTACACGCACCCCGACGGCTCCCCCGCGCTGGGCGGCGTGTCGCTCGGCGTGCGGGAGGGCGAGATCCTCGCCGTCACCGGCCCGCGCGGCAGCGGCAAGACGGCCCTGCTGCACTGCCTGTCCGGGCTGACCCGGGGCCAGCGCGGCGAGGTGTGGTTCAACAGCGTCCCCGTGCACACCATGGGCCCGATGGCCCGCGAACGGCTCCGCCGCGACCGCTTCGGCTGGATCGACCCGGCGCCGGCGCTCGTGCCGGAGCTGAACGTCTGGGAGAACGCGGCCCTGCCCCTGATGCTGCGCGGCACCAGCCGCCGCCGGTCCAAGGCCACCGCCCTGGAGTGGCTGGAACGCCTGGACGTCGGCGACAGGCACCGCCTGCGGCCCCACGAACTGACCCAGGCGGAACGCCAGCGCGTGTGCATCGCCCGCGCCCTCGCCCCGGCCCCGTCCGTCCTCTTCGCGGACGAACCGACGGCCCCCCTGCACCGGGCGGACCGCGGCCACGTGCTGCGCACGCTGACCACGGCGGCCCGCTCGCACGGCATCACCGTGGTCCTGGCCACGCACGACGCCGAGACCGCGGCCCTCGCCGACCGCACGGTCCCGCTCCTGGACGGACGCCGGGTGCGCACCGTCCACCTGCCGCCGGTCACCGAGTCGGAGGGCCGGGCGACGTGCTCGCTCTCCGCCTGACCCGCAGCGCCCGACCGGCCGTGCACCTGCGCCGCCTGCTCGTCGCGACGGCCTCGGCCGGCACCGGATTCCTGCTGCTGGGCACCCTCGGCCACGCCCTGGGCCACCCCGGCTCCCCGGGAGGATCGGCGCTCCGGCTCGCCTGGTGCGCGGTCCCGCTGGCCGCCGCCGTCCACTTCGCCCTCGCGGTCGCCCGCACCGACCCGGGCACCCGGCCCCGGCCCGGCCTGGCGGCGATCGGCCTGGGTCCCGCCCGCCTGATGGCGATCTCGGCGGCCACGACGGCCCTGTCCACCGCGCTCGGCTCGATGCTGGCCCTGCTCCTCTTCCTCCACCTCCGCGGCGACCTCACGGGCATGCCCTTCGACGGAGCGGCGGCGTCCTTCCTGGCGGCGGACGTACCGCTCCCCCTGCCCGCCGCCCTCACCCTCCTGGCCCTGACCCCCGCGGCGGCCTCGCTGACGGTGGCCCTGGCGCTCCGCCCCCGGGACGCCCGGCCGGCCGGGACCGCCCGGGGCGCGGGCCTGGCCCTGCGCCGCTTCACCGTCTCCGCGGGCGTCCGGGAGACGTTCGGCGCGTACGGCAGGTTCGGCGCGAGGCAGGCCCACCGGGCCGTGGCCGCGCCCGCCCCGGACGCCGGCGCCCGGCGCTCCCGTCACACCACGGCCACGGCGGCGCCGGACGGGGACGGTGACACCCTGGGCCCCCGTCGCACGGTGACCGCGGCCGCCCCCGGCGGGGACGGCGCGGCCCGGGAGATCCCGCCCCACGACCCCGGCGGCGCCCCGCACGACCCCCCGCGCCCCGACCCCACCGGCCTCCCCTGGGGCGCGGCCCTCCTCGCCGCCGGCCTCGCCGTCGAGGCGTACGCCGGCCGCACCCCCGGCCACCAGGTCACCCTCCCCGGCGGCCCCACGGGCCCCACCGCGGTCCTGGTCGGCTGGACGCTCACCGCGATCGGCCTCGCCGTGGCCGGCCCCGGCCTCACCCATCTCTGCGGCCGCGCCCTGCAGTCGGCCCGCCCCGGCGCCCTCCGCCTCCTCGCCGGCCGCGGCCTGATGGAGGAGGCGTCCCGCATCGGCGCCCCCCTGGGCATCCTGTGCGCGGTGGTCTCCGGCGCGTACACCATGGCCGTGCTGCGCGAGCCCGCCGACCCGTCCTTCGGCCCGCTCGCCGCCCTCGGCGCGGCCCTGGTCGCCGGCTGCGCCCTCGCCACCCTCCTCACGGCCGCCGTCGAGGCCCGCCAGGCCCGCGCCGGCACGACGGCCGCCCTGCTCCGCCTCGGCGCCCCGTCCACGGCGCTGCGCAGCGCGGCGGCGCTGCGGGCCGCCGCGCTGGCCGCGCTGTTCGTCCCGCTCACGCTGACCGTGGCGGCGCTCGCCGCCCTCCCACTGACCCCCTGAGCCGCCCGGGGCAGTCAGCGCGGCCGGGGCGCCCGGGGCGGTCGGGGCAGCCGAAAATCCGCGCGGAAAACCTCTCCGGCGACCGATGACTTCCGCGCGGCTCCCGGGTCTGCCCCCTCGGAAGAACCCGCACGACACCGTGCCCGACCGCACGGCACGAACGGCACGAACCGATGGGAGACACCCGATGAGCACCCCGGCCCACCAGCAGATGGTCTTCGTCAACCTGCCCGTGAACGACCTGGAGGCCTCCAAGAAGTTCTTCACGGACCTGGGCTATTCGCTCGACCCCCGGTTCAGCGACGAGAACGCGGCCTCCGTGGTGATCAGCGACACCGTCGTCGCGATGCTGCTCACCAGGCCCTTCTACTCGACCTTCACCAAGAAGGAGATCGCGGACGCCACCAAGACCAGCCAGGTCATGATCGCGCTGGGCGCGGAGAGCCGCGAGAAGGTGGACGAACTGGTCGACCGCGCCCTGGCGGTGGGCGGTTCGCCCGCCAACGAGACGCAGGACCTCGGCTTCATGTACGGGCGTTCCTTCGACGACCCCGACGGCCACACCTGGGAGGTCGCCTGGATGGACCCGTCGGCGTTCGAGGGCTGATCCGCCCCGACGGGGCACCCCGGTACGGGCGGGTCCGCCTCGGCACCCGCCCGGCCGGACGACGGCCCGCGCGGCCGGACGACGGCCCGCGCGGCCGGACGACGGCCCGCGCGGCCGGACGACGGCCCGCGCGGCCGGACGGCCCGCGCGGACCGCACGGCCGCGAAGCAGAGTCCCCCGCCCGGTGCGTCGGGGGACTCGGCGACACCGTCCCGGCACCTCCGGCGAACTCCCTTCCGACGCAGGGGCGGTGGGGACGAAGGGCCGCCGCCGTGCCGGAAGCGACGGGGCGGAGGGGGAGGCCGGTGCCGCGCGACGCGACCGCGAACCCGCCCTCGCGGGGCGGCCCGTGGTGGACGGAGGGCCGGGCCGAGGAGACTCCCGACGCGCTGAAACGTATCGGCGGTCCATGAGTGGGCAAAGCCGAGGGGCCGGAACCATCGACGCATTGACACTTCTTATGGAACGCTTATAGACCTGTGGGATCCCCGGGGAGGTCGCCGCCGCCGCACAGAGGCCGGCATCTCCCCCTCCGCGCCCCGCAGTTGCACATCACGTAAAGGACAAACGTGTCCCCATCCCGCCGTACCGCCGCTCGTTCGGTGCGCCTGTCCGCTCTCGTCGGCGCCTCGGCCGCCCTTGTCCTCGGCGCCTCCGGCTCCGCGCTGGCCACCGACCCCGCCGGCATCGACCAGTTCTCCGCGGCAGCCTCCTGTGACGGGGCGAAGGGCGTCATCACCGTCACCGGCACGGACGTGACCGACACCCCCACCGTCGTCAGCATCTTCCTCCAGAACAACAACGCCGACCTGAAGCGGGTCGGCAAGCCCACCCGGGTCGAGGAATCGGCCGAGGGCGTCACCGCCGTCTTCGCCGAGCAGTGGGGGCCGAACGCCGAGTACCGGATCCACATCAAGGCCGGCAAGCTCGAAGCCGACATCGCGCCCAACCTGACCACCCCGGCCAAGGCCTGCCGGGCGGCGGACACCACGCCCACCGCCCCCACCACGCCGTCGGCCCCCTCGAAACAGTCGACGGCCTCCTCGACCCCGTCGACGACCCCCTCCGACAGCGCTTCCGGCGGCGCCTCCGCCACCGCCTCGCCCCCGTCGAAGCCGACGGCCCCCGCCCCGTCGCCCTCCACGAGCGAGAGCACCGCACCCGCCGGCACCGTGAGCAACGTCCCGTCGCCCGCCGCCCAGGATTCCAACCTCGCCGAGACCGGGGCCAGTTCCCGCACCGGCCTGGTCGTCGGCATCGCGGCCGTCCTGGTCCTCGTCGGCGGCGGCGCGGTCTTCTTCGGCATGCGCCGCAAGGGAACCGGCAACCGCTGACCACCCGGGCGTCCCGCGCCGCCCCGTTCGTCGGAGCGGCGCGGGACGCCCGCCGGTTCAGCCGAAGACCGTCTTCTCCAGCCAGAACTCCAGCAGCTCGCGATCGCCGAGGACCTCCAGCTCCGGTGTGTCCAGGGGCAGTCGGCGGTAGAAGGCGAGCAGGACCGGGGTGAGCGGGCCGCGCAGCGTCACGGACGCCGTCCCGGGTCCCCGTCGCCACTCGATCCCGTCCTCGGTCAGCCGCACCCACCATTCGGCGTCCAGGCCCGCCGGTACGTCGGTGGCCTGCAGCCGGATGCCGCGATCCCGGTGCCGCGCGGCACGCAGCTCGCCGGACGCCCGCTGCGGCAGGTTCCGCTGCACCCACTCCACGATGTACAGCCACTCGTCCAGCGCGTCGGCGGCGATCTCCGGCGCCACCTCGTAGGGCAGCCCGGCGGTGAGCGCGGCGTCGGCGCGGTGCACGGTGATCTCGTGGGTCATCCGGCGGGCCCAGAACCGGGCGTCGCCCTCCCCCGTCCAGCCCCAGACCTCGGCGTCGGGCCCGGCCTCCCGCAGCGCGGCGACGACCGCGTCGCCGGTCTCCGCGAGCCAGGCGTCCAGCGCGGCGGGATCGGCGCGGGCCGACGGACCGTCGTGCGCGGGGACCTGTTCGTCGCGGACGTTCTCCCGCGCCCGGGTCCGCACCAGCAGCTCCGTCCAGCGCAGGGCGCCGCCCGTGTGCCGGACGAGCTGTTCCAAGGACCAGTCGGGGCAGGTCGGCACGGTGGCCGACAGATCGGTCCCGGAGGTCACGATGGACCTCAACTGCCCTACCTGATGGGCTATTTCGTCGCAGTACCGGTCGTGCGCGAGAAGGCTCATGCCCTCACCGTACGGGCGCGCGGTTCAGCCGAGCACGACGATTTCGGCCGCGTCGAACTCCACCCCGACCGTGTCCCCGGTCTCCGGTGCGAGCCGCAGCGCGCAGGCGGCCTCCAGGCGCGGGGCGTCCCGCGGCTGCAGGTGGACGGCGACGTGGGTGCCCTTGAAGGTGCGGGCGGCGACCGTGCAGGGCAGGCCCTGCCCGGCGGCGACCAGCCGCACCCCGGCCGGCCGCACCAGCAGCGTGCGGGTGCCCTGCGGGGAGCCGGCCGGCACCGGCACCTTGCCCCACGGCGTGTCCGCGGCCTCCCCGGCCACGCTCGACTCCACCACGTTGTCGAAGCCGAGGAAGCGGGCCACGAACGCGTCCGTCGGCCGCTGCCACACCTGAAGCGGCGTGCCGGACTGGGCGATCCGCCCGTCCCGCATCACCACGACCCGGTCGGCCAGCGCGAACGCCTCGCCCTGGTCGTGGGTGACCGCGAGCACCGTGGTGCCCAGCCGGCCGAAGAGTTCCCGCAGTTCGACGACCAACCGCTCCCGCAGCGACCGGTCGAGCTGCCCGAGCGGTTCGTCCAGCATCAGCAGCCGCGGGCTGGGCGCGAGCGCGCGGGCCAGCGCCACCCGCTGCTGCTCGCCGCCGGAGAGCGCGGCGACGGCCCGGCCGGCCGCGTCCGGCAGACCGACCAGGTCGAGCAACTCCCCCACCCGTTCGCGCCGTCGCCCCCGGTCGGCGCCGCGCACGCGCAGTCCGAAGGCCACGTTGCCGCCGACGTCGCGCTGCGGGAACAGCTGGTGGTCCTGGAACATCAGCCCCAGCCCGCGCCGGTGCGCGGGCACCCCCGCCTGGTCCCGCCCGTCCAGCATCACCCGTCCGGCGTCCAGCGGTTGCAGCCCGGCCACCGCCCGCAGCAGCGTCGACTTGCCGCTGCCGCTGGGCCCGAGCACACACACCACCTCGTGCTCGGCGACGGTGAGATCGAGGGCGTCCAGCACCGCCCGGTCCCCGAACCGCACGGTCGCGCCTTCCAGCCTCAGCATCAGAACTCCCCCGTCCGGTCGGTGCGCAGCCGCTCCAGCACCAGCAGGGCGATCGCGCACACCACCATCAGAATCGTCGAAAGGGCCATGGCCTGGCCGTAGTTCAGCTCACCGGCCCGCCCCAGCAGCCGTGCCACGGCGACCGGGAGGGTCGGGTTGTCGGGCCGCGCGATGAACACCGTCGCGCCGAACTCCCCCAGCGACACCGCGAAGGCGAACCCGGCCGCGACCAGCAGCGCCCGCCGCACCATCGGCAGGTCCACCTCCCGCCACACCCGCCACGGCGTGGCCCCCAGCACGGCCGCGGCCTCCCGCAGCCGGTCGTCCACGGCCCGCAGCACCGGCAGCATGGTCCGCACGACGAAGGGGACGCCGACCAGCGCCTGTGCGAGCGGTACCAGGATCCAGGTGGCCCGCAGGTCCAGCGGAGGTTCGTCGAGCGCGATCAGGAAGCCGAAGCCGACGGTCACCGCGGAGACCCCCAGCGGCAGCATCAGCAGCGCGTCGAACCCGCGGACCAGACGCCCGGCGTCCCGGCGGGTCAGGGCCGCCGCCGCCAGAGCGCCGACCGTCACCGCGATCGCGGTGGCGGCCAGGGCGTACTCCAGCGAGTTCCCGACCGCCTCGATCGGCGGCACCAGGAACACGTTGCCGTCGTCGTCGGCCAGCGCCCGGTAGTAGGCGAGGTCGGGGGCGTCGAGGGAGCGCTGCACCAGCACGGCCGGCGGCAGCACGAGCAGCAGCGCGACCGTGCCGAGCACCCCGGCCAGCAACGCCCACTGCCCCGCCCCGCGCGGTCGCCGCGCCGTCCCCGCCGCGTCCACGAGCCGCAGCGCGCTCTCCCGCCGCCGTACGGTCCACGCGTGCACGGCGAGGATCGCGCCGACGGCGGCGAACTGGACGATCGTGAGGACGGCCGCCGTCGACAGGTCGAAGATCTCCGAGGTCTGCCGGTAGATCTCCACCTCCAGCGTGGAGAACGTCGGCCCGCCGAGGATCTGCACCACGCCGAAGGAGGTGAAGGTGAAGAGGAACACCATGAGCGCGGCGGCGGCCACGGCCGGCGCGAGGGCCGGGAGGGTGACCTGCCGCCAGGCCCGCAGCGGTGAGGCACCCAGCATGCGCGCGGCCTCCTCCTGCCGCGGGTCGAGCTGCGCCCACAGCCCGCCGACCGTCCGCACGACCACGGCGTAGTTGAAGAAGACGTGGGCCAGCAGGATCGCCCACACGGTGGTGTCCAGCCGTACGCCCCACAGGTCGTCGAGGAGGCCGCCGCGCCCGACCAGCGCCAGGAACGCCGTACCGACGACCACCGTCGGCAGGACGAACGGGACGGTCACGACGGCCCGCAGGACCTGCTTGCCGGGGAAGGAGAACCGGGCGAAGACGTAGGCGGCGGGCAGGGCGAGCAGCAGGGTCAGCGCGGTGGAGGCGAGGGCCTGCCAGGTGGTGAACCACAGGACGTGCCGGATGTCGGACTGCCCGAGCACGTCGAGCAGGCGCCCGAAGTGCCAGCCGTCGCCGGCGCGCAGTCCGCGCGCGGTGATCGCGGCGACCGGGTAGGCGAAGAACAGCCCGAAGAACGCGACGGGCAGGGCCATGAGCCCGAGCCGCGCCGCGCTCCCGGTACGCCGGCGGCCGGCCGGCCGCCGCCCTACTTCAGTACGAGCGAGGTCCACGACTTGACCCACTGGTCGCGGTCCGCGGCGATCTTCGCCGGGTCCATCGTCTCGGGATCCTCGGCGGCGGGGCCGTACGCGGTGAACTCGGCGGGCACGGCGGCGCCCTTCGCCACCGGGTAGACGAACATGTTGAGCGGCATGTCCTCCTGGAACTCCTTCGAGATCAGGAAGTCGATCAGCGCCTTGCCGCCCTCGCTGTTCTTCGCGTTGCTCAGCAGTCCGGCGAACTCGATCTGCCGGAAGCAGGTGCCGGCCGCGACGCCGGTCGGCGCGGTCGCCGGCTTCGGGTCGCCGTAGATCACCTCGGCGGGCGGGGAGGAGGCGTAGGAGACGACGAGCGGCCGGTCGGCCCCGGCCTTCCTGCCGCCGGCCGACCCGGAGAACTCCTCGTTGTAGGCCTGCTCCCAGCCGTCGACGACCTTCACCCCGTTGGCCTCGAGCTTCTTCCAGTAGTCCGGCCAGCCCTTGTCGCCGTACTTCGCCGCGGTGCCCAGCAGGAAGCCGAGGCCGGGCGAGGAGGTGGAGGCGTTCTCGGTGACGAGGAGGTTCTTGTACGCCGGCTTCACCAGGTCGTCGAAGTCGGCGGGCGGCGTCAGCTCGTGGTCGGCGAAGTACTTCTTGTCGTAGTTGACGCAGACGTCGCCGTAATCGACGGGGGTGACCCGGTGCTTGCCGGCGGCCGGCCGGTACCGGCCGTCGACCTGGTCGAGCCCCTTCGCCTCGTACGGCTGGAAGAGGCCGTTGTCGAGCGCGCGGGAGAGCAGGGTGTTGTCGACGCCGAAGAAGACGTCGCCCTGGGGGTTGTCCTTGGTGAGGATCGCCTTGTTGACGGCCTGCCCGGCGTCGCCGTCCTTGAGGACCTTCACCCGGTAGCCGGACCGCTTCTCGAAGTCGGCGAGCACGCTCTTGGAGACGGCCCACGAGTCGTGGCTGACGAGGGTGACGGTCCTGCTCCCGCCCTGCGCGGATCCGCCGTCGTCCGACGACCCGCAGGCGGACAGCGTGACGAGGCCGAGGCCGACGGCCGCGGCCACGAGCGTCCTGGTGTGCACTGGTATTCCTCCTGGAGGTGACCAGGAAGAGACGCGGCCCTGCCCGGGGCCCGCGAGGGGGCTCCCGGGCAGGGCGCAACAGCTCGAGTGATGACCGAACTTCCTACCCAGAATGACCTGGGCGAGGTTCAGAGGGTCTGCGGCCCGGTTGCCGCACTCTCAGCGCTGTGGCGCTCCCCTGTCGGAATATGAAGATGTCCGATGATCCGCACTGCCCGAAAACAGGACAGTGCTTTCATCCCTACTTACGCCTTACGGCTTACGCCGGTCAGACTACCGCTCGGTGGCGGCGAGCTGACCACACGCCCCGTCGATCTCCTGACCGCGGGTGTCCCGGACGGTGACGGGTACCCCGTGCGCCGCGATGGCCTCGACGAACGCCTTCTCGTCCTCGGGCCGGGAGGCGGTCCACTTGGAGCCCGGCGTCGGATTCAGCGGGATCAGGTTCACGTGCACGGGCCGGCCCTTGAGCATGCGCCCGAGCCGGTCACCCCGCCAGGCCTGGTCGTTGATGTCGCGGATCAGCGCGTACTCGATGGACAGCCGGCGTCCGGACTTCTCCGCGTACGCGAACCCGGCGTCGAGCACCTCGCGCACCTTCCACCGCGTGTTCACGGGGACGAGGGTGTCGCGCAGCTCGTCGTCGGGGGCGTGCAGCGAGATCGCGAGCCGGCACTTGAAGCCCTCGTCGGAGAACCGGTTGATGGCCGGCACCAGCCCGACCGTCGAGACGGTGATCCCGCGCTGCGAGAGCCCCAGACCGTCGGGCGCGGGGTCGGTGAGCGCGCGGATCGCGCCGACGACCCGCTTGTAGTTGGCGAGCGGCTCGCCCATGCCCATGAACACGATGTTGGACAACCGGGCCGGCCCGCCGGGGACCTCTCCGTCGCGCAGCGCCCGCATCCCGTCCACGATCTGGTGGACGATCTCCGCGGTGGACAGGTTCCGGTCCAGCCCGGCCTGCCCGGTGGCGCAGAAGGGGCAGTTCATCCCACAGCCGGCCTGCGAACTGATGCACATGGTGACCCGGTCCGGGTACCGCATCAGCACCGACTCCACGAGCGTGCCGTCGAACAGCCGCCAGAGCGTCTTGCGGGTGGTCCCCTGGTCCGTGGACAGATGCCGCACGACCGTCATCAGCTCGGGCAGCAGCGCCTCGCGCAGCTTCTCGCGAGCGCCGGCGGGGATGTCCGTCCACTCGGCCGGGTCGTGCGCGAACCGCGCGAAGTAGTGCTGGGACAGCTGTTTCGCACGAAACGGCTTCTCCCCGGTCTCCGCCACCGCCTCCTTCCGCTCGGCGGGCGAGAGGTCGGCAAGATGCCGCGGCGGCTTCTTGGCTCCGCGGGGGGCGACGAAAGTGAGTTCTCCGGGTGCAGGCATAACACGTCCAGTGTGGCAGATCATCGCCGGGTGCCCGGGCCGGAGGGGGGTGGGGGTGGTCACCCTCGCCTGTCGCCTGTCGGCGTCGGCCGGCTTCGGACGGCCCGGAGGCGGCCCGGCCCTCGGCCGGCCGTGCCCAGACAGGGGCGCCACCACCCGTCATTCCACCTGCACGGGAGCGACCGGGAGCCGTTCCCTGCAGGGCCAGGTGAAGGTGCGGTCGGGTTCGAGGTGGAGGTGCCCCCGGTGGACGGCGTGGACGCCGTTCTCGGCGTCGGCCGTGAAGGACACGCGGACCAGCCGGGTGGAGGCTCCCAGCTCCTCGAAGGCTTCGCGCAGCCCCAGGCACTCCTCGGTCGCCAGGTCCTCGTCGACGTCGAGCAGGCCTTCCGGAGGCTGCGGCCCGTGCGCCCGGAGCAGCCGGTGCCGAGTGGGCGACGCGTCGGCCGGCAGCCGGGCCCGGTCCAGGGGTCTCGGCCCGTCCGCGCACCGGAACGGGAAGAGTGCGTGATCGTCGATCACCGCGTACGCGTACCCGCGCACGTCCCGCACGGCCTTCCCCGGCTCCCGCGCCGTCTCGCCGGGTCCTCGCGCGCCACGCCCGCGGGGGCGGCACCGTACGGACTCCGCTCGGCATCGGCTCGGAGCCGCCCCGGGAAGCCGTTCAGGGCCTCTTGACCGGCTGCCTGGCCTCAGGGTGGGGCCGGGCCGCGACGGGCCCCGGTCCGCGCCGATCCGGTCAGGGTGAGACGAGGATGAGCGTGGCGGTCGGCAGGAGGGTGCCCAGGACGCTGAGCGACCAGTAGCCGCGGGCGTCGAGCGAAGTCCGGCGTGCCAGAGGCCGGTTGGCGGCGGACCAGAGCAGCAGGTAGAGAGCGACGACGGGGGCGATGATCACCAGCCACAGGGCCATGCCGTCGTTCTCCGTGGGTTCCCGGGGCCCCAGCCAGTTCGCCGCGAGGAACCAGAGCAGCCAGATCGGCACCACCGCCGGGACTCCGAGCAGCAGGTTCACGCCCAGGGCCGTGTACCAACGTCCGGCCATCCAGACCCCTCCCCGTGATCGTCTGCGGAAACGGTACAGCGAAGATCGGCGGAGCGGCTTCGACGTCCACGAGCGGCAGCACGCCCTTGCCGCGGCCGGCCTCGTCCCGATGCCGGACCCCGGGAGGCCGTACGCCTCAGCCCGGCAGCACGGGATGCAGGCCCTCCGCCGCTTCCACGCCCCGGTCCTCCCGGACGCGGACGAGAACGTCAAGGACGTGAGCGCGTACCTCGGCCACGCCGATCCGGCGATTCTCCGGGTGCGGGCACCGCCCTCCCCGGGGCGCGGATCGACGCGGATGCCCGGGCCGGCTCAGAACAGCCCGGCGATCACAGCGGCGCACCACCCGGCGTACGCCTTGGTCCGGTGCCATCCTCCGCAGTACAGCTTCGGTCTGCGCCGTCCGTTCTGCGCGAGGAGCGCCTTGCACCACCGGCACTGCAGGTCACCGTGGTAGGTGCCGTCTTCCTCGCGTCTCGCCCGCCCCATGCGGAGAACCCTAGCGGCCCGCTCGTCGGCCGGTCCATGCGACGAGCCCCCGTCCTCGCGGGGACGGGGGCTCGTCGCGGGAGCGGAGCGGGACGTCGCTCAGCCGGAACCCACGAACAGCACCAGCAGCAGCCACACCACCGGCGCGGTGGGCAGCAGGGAGTCCAGGCGGTCCATGATGCCGCCGTGGCCGGGGAGCAGGGTGCCCATGTCCTTGATGCCGAGGTCCCTCTTGATCATGGACTCGCCGAGGTCGCCGAGGGTCGCGCTGGCCGCGACCGCCAGGCCGAGCAGCAGCCCCTGCCACCAGGCGCCGTCCTCGATCAGGAACTGCATGCACAACGCGCCCACGACCATCGCGAAGGAGACGGCGCCGAGGAGGCCCTCGCGGGTCTTGCCGGGGCTGATGCGCGGAGCGAGCTTGCGCTTGCCGAAGCGCCAGCCGACGGCGTACGCCCCGGTGTCGCTGACGACGGTCAGGAGCAGGAACGTCATGACGCGGCGCGCCCCGTCGTCCGCGGTGAGCATCATGGTGACGAACGTGGCCAGGAACGGGACGTAGAAGGCCGCGAAGACACCGGCCGTGACGTCCCTGAGGTAGCCCTCCGGCGGTTCCGTCATCCGCCAGACCAGGACCGCCAGCGCGGTCAGGGCCATCGCGATCCAGGCACCCTCGGCGCCCCTGACGTACCCCGCGACGACCATGGCGGCACCGCCGACCGCGAGCGGCACCAGCGGAGCCTTGATGCCCTTGCGCTCCTGGAGCCGGCTCGTCAGTTCCCACAGGCCGACGACGACGGCGACCGCGACCACGCCGACGAAGACGGCCTTGACCACGAACAGTGACGCGATGATCACCGCACCGAGTCCGACGCCGACGCCTATGGCCGCAGTCAGGTCACGGCCCGCGCTCTTCTTCTGCGGGACGGGTGCCGGCTGTGGTGCGTCGGGCATGGGCTCCGGATTCTGCGGCACCACCGCAGGGGGCAGAGCCGACGGGGTCTCGTGACGGGACGTCCCCACGGAGGACGTCCCGTCACGGAATGTCTCGTCACGGGACGTGCCGCCGTGGGGTGTCCCCTCGCGGAACGTCTCGTCTCGGAACAGGGGGCCGCCCAGCCGAGCGGCCCCCCGGTCGTCATCCTGGTCTCCGCCGTGGGCGGGTACGTCGGGGACGATGGGCATGGGGCGAGTCTGCTGCGCCTCAGGCGCATCGTACGCGGGACCCGCCGCGGCAGCCCCCTGGACGGGTCCGTGCGGGACGGCCCCGTGATCGTTGGGCCCCCAGTACCCGGCCTGTGAACCGGCACGTGGCGGAGCGCCCCAGGAAGAGTCGTTCATCAGACCTCGAGCAGCTCCGCTTCCTTGTGCTTCAGGAGCTCGTCCACCTGCGCGACGTACTTCGCGGTGGTGTCGTCGAGTTCCTTCTCCGCACGGCGGCCCTCGTCCTCCCCGACCTCGCCATCCTTGATGAGCTTGTCGATGGCGTCCTTGGCCTTGCGGCGCACGGCGCGGATGGACACCTTGGCGTCCTCGCCCTTGCCCTTGGCGACCTTGATGTAGTCGCGGCGGCGCTCCTCGGTCAGCTCGGGGAACACCACCCGGATGATGTTGCCGTCGTTGCTCGGATTGACACCGAGGTCCGAGTCGCGGATCGCCTGCTCGATGTTGCGCAGCGCGCTCTTGTCGAACGGGGTCACGACCGCCATGCGCGGCTCCGGCACGGAGAACGAAGCCAGCTGGTTGATCGGCGTCGGCGCGCCGTAGTAGTCGGCCACGATCTTGTTGAACATCGCCGGGTGCGCACGGCCGGTGCGGATCGCGGCGAAGTCCTCCTTGGCGACCACGACGGCCTTCTCCATCTTCTCCTCGGCCTCGAGGAGGGTCTCTTCGATCACCACTTGCTCCTGCGTGTCTTGAGTAGGCCCGGCTGCGGTTCCTCGCGGAGACGGCGGCCGGCTGCGTCGCGTCTTCTTCCTGCACGGTTCCCGACCGGCAGGACATTGTCCATCCCCCGACCAGGGTCCGTCCCCCGACCGGAGTCCGTCGCCCGGTCGGGCTGTGTCGTACGAACCGGGGTTCCCCCGGGCCGGACCCGGGTTTTCCCGGTCAGGCCCGGCTGCCCTGCTCACTCACCAGCGTGCCGATCTTCTCACCCTTGACGGCCCGCGCGATATTGCCCTCTGCCAGAAGCTCGAAGACAAGGATCGGGAGCCTGTTGTCGCGGCACAGCGTGATGGCGGTGGCGTCGGCGACCTTCAGGTCGCGGGTGATGACCTCGCCATAGCCGAGGGCGTCGAACTTGACGGCCCCCGGGTTGGTCTTCGGGTCGGAGTCGTAGACGCCGTCCACGCCGTTCTTGCCCATCAGGAGGGCCTCGGCGTCGATCTCCAGGGCCCGCTGGGCGGCGGTGGTGTCGGTGGAGAAGTACGGCATGCCCATACCGGCGCCGAAGATGACCACGCGGCCCTTCTCCAGGTGGCGCACGGCGCGCAGCGGGATGTACGGCTCGGCGACCTGGCCCATGGTGATGGCGGTCTGGACGCGGCTGTCGATGCCCTCCTTCTCCAGGAAGTCCTGGAGGGCGAGGCAGTTCATCACCGTGCCGAGCATGCCCATGTAGTCCGAGCGGGCCCGGTCCATGCCGCGTACCTGGAGTTCGGCGCCGCGGAAGAAGTTGCCGCCGCCGATGACCACCGCGATCTCCGCACCGTCGCGCACGACGGCCGCGATCTCGCGCGCGATCTTGTGCACCACGTCGGGGTCGACACCCAGGCTGCCGCCACCGGCGAAAGCCTCTCCGGACAGCTTCAGCAGGAACCGTCCGCTCACTTTGCCGTCGTCGCTCTTCTGGGCCTTGGTGGTGGTCATGGGAGATCCCGCCTCTTTCACGTGGTGCACATACGAAGAAGGCCATTGCCGGTGGGGTGTTCGCAACCCTTGCGCGGCAATGGCCTCCTCGTCAGATCTGCTGTCGTCCGCCACACGCCAGGTGACGGCGTCCACGGACGACTGCTGCCGACCCTACCGGGGCCGGGCGTCCGTCGCGGTACGGACTCAGATGCCGACCTTGATGCGCGAGAAGCGCTTCAGGGTGACACCGGCCTCGTCCAGGACCTTCTGCACGGACTTCTTGTTGTCCAGGGCGTACGGCTGGCCGAGGACCGTGGCGTCCTTGAAGAAGCCGTTGAGGCGACCCTCGACGATCTTGGCGATCGCGGCCTCGGGCTTGCCCTCGGCGCGGGTGGTCTCCTCGGCGATGCGGCGCTCCGACTCGACGACCTCGGCCGGCACGTCCTCCTTGGAGAGGTACTTCGGCGCGAAGGCGGCGATGTGCTGGGCGATGCCCTTGGCGACCTCGGCGTTGGGCTTGTCCAGCTCGACGAGGACACCGATCTGCGGGGGCAGGTCGGGCATCGTGCGGTGCATGTAGACGGAGACGTAGCCGTCGGCGAACTGCGCGAAGCGGTCCAGGACGATCTTCTCGCCCAGGTTGGCGTTGGCCTCGTCCACGAACGCCTGGACGGTCTTGCCGGGCTCGATCTCGGAGGCGAGCAGCGCCTCGATGTCGGCCGGGGAGGTCTTGGCGACGTGCTCGGCGATCGCCTTGGCGACGGCCTGGAACTTGTCGCCCTTGGCGACGAAGTCCGTCTCGCACTTCAGCTCGACCAGGACGCCGGAGGAGTTGTCGTCGGCGACGATGGAGACCACGGCGCCGTTCTCGGCGGAGCGGCCCTCGCGCTTGGCGACGCCCTTCTGGCCCTTGATGCGGAGCGCCTCGACGGCCTTGTCGACGTTGCCCTCGGCCTCGTCCAGCGCCTTCTTGCAGTCCATCATGCCGGCGCCGGTGAGCTCGCGGAGCTTCTTGACGTCGGCGGCGGTGTAGTTCGCCATGAGTCTGTGAGTCTTTCTCGAAGTCTGGAAGATCGGAGATCTACGGGGTCTGCGGCCCACAGGGAGCTGGAGAACCGCGACCCACCGCTGACCTACGGGTGAACGGCGGGAGCGGACGTGATGTCACCGCTCCCGCCGTCGCACGTCCCGACGGGTCAGGCCTGCTCGCCCTCGGCGGCCGGAGCCTCAGCCTCAGCCTCGGCGGCCGGAGCCTCGGCCTCGGCGGCCGGAGCCTCAGCGGCCGGGGCCTCTTCGGCGGCGGGCGCCTCGGCGGCGGCCTCGGCCGGCTTCTCGGCGTCGGCCTTCTTCTCGCCCTCGAGCAGGTCGCGCTCCCACGCGGCCAGCGGCTCGCCGGCGGCCTTCTCGCCCTTGCCCTCGGTGGCGACACCGGAGCGGGAGATGAGGCCCTCGGCCACGGCGTCGGCGATCACGCGGGTGAGCAGGGTGACGGAGCGGATCGCGTCGTCGTTGCCCGGGATCTTGTAGTCGACCTCGTCGGGGTCGCAGTTGGTGTCGAGGATGGCGACGACCGGGATGTTGAGCTTCCGGGCCTCGCCGACCGCGATGTGCTCCTTCTTGGTGTCCACGATCCAGACGGCGCTGGGAACCTTGGACATCTCGCGGATACCACCGAGGGTCTTCTCGAGCTTGGCCTTCTCACGCGAGAGGACCAGGAGCTCCTTCTTCGTCAGACCCGACGCGGCGACGTCCTCGAAGTCGATCTGCTCGAGCTCCTTGAGGCGCTGCAGACGCTTGTAGACGGTCGAGAAGTTGGTGAGCATGCCGCCCAGCCAGCGCTGGTTGACGTAGGGCATGCCGACGCGGGTGGCCTGCTCGGCGATGGCCTCCTGCGCCTGCTTCTTCGTGCCGACGAACATGACCGTGCCGCCGTGGGCGACGGTCTCCTTGACGAACTCGTAGGCGCGGTCGATGTACGACAGCGACTGGAGCAGGTCGATGATGTAGATGCCGTTGCGCTCGGTGAAGATGAAGCGCTTCATCTTCGGGTTCCAGCGACGGGTCTGGTGACCGAAGTGGACGCCGCTCTCCAGCAGCTCCCGCATCGTGACGACGGCCATGGCCGTTCTCCTTGTTTTTCTCGGTTGTGCCGCGGGTACCGGACGGTTCCCGCGCCTGACGCCCGCGATGCGCCGAGCCACGAAGGACCGAGGGGCGCGGATACCGGAATCCGGCTACTGCCGGGACCCCGGTACCGGGGCGTGCGAAGTCGACCCGGTGACCCGGATCGCCAGAAGAAGTGTACGGGACCGGCGGGGCACCGGGTGACGCCGCTGTCCACAACCGGGGAGTGGTCCACAGGTACGGGCGCCACCGGCCGGCGGGCGGGGACCGTACTGCCATGCACGTCAAGCGACTCCTGCCCCTGCTGCCGGCCCTCCTGCTCGCCGCGACGGCCTCGGCGGCCGGCGCCACGCCCGGATGGGCCGTCCGGGCTCCGGCCGCGGTCCGGTCCCCGGGTCCGGCCCCCGCCCCTGACCCGTCTCCGGCCCCGCCTTCGGCGACGGCCCCGCCTTCGGCGCCGGTCCAGCCTTCGATGCCGACCTCGCCTTCGGCGCCGGTCCAGCCCTCGGTGCCGGCACCGGATCCGGGCCCCGGGACGGATCCGGCCCCGGAGACGGCGCCCGTTCCGGCGATCGCCCGGTCCTGGCCGGTGGGCACCCGTCCCGTGGTGGTACGCGGCTGGGACCCCCCGGCCACCCCGTACGCCCGCGGCCACCGCGGTGTCGACCTGGCGGCCCCCGTCGGCGCCCCCGTCCGGGCGGTGGCGGCGGGCCGGGTGCTGTTCGCGGGCCGGGTGGCGGGCAGGGGCGTGGTCTCACTGGAGCTGGCGGGCACGGGCACCCCGCCCCTGCGCACCACCTACACGCCGGTGCGCCCCTCGGTCTTTGAGGGCGACGAGATCGCCCCGGCCCAGCCGGTCGGCACCCTCGCCGCCGCCACGCCCTCCCACTGCGCCACCGCGTGCCTCCACTGGGGCCTGCTCAGGGGCGAGACCTACCTGAACCCGCTGTCCCTGCTGCCGGCGTGGCTGAGGGCGAGGGCCCCGGCGCGGCTGCTGCCCGTACTGGGCGTACCGCTGCCGTGACCGGCCCGGTGATCCGCGGCGACCGTGCCGTCCGGGGGCGGCCGTCGGTCACCGGTGGACGGCGTCCCGCGGTCGCCGGGCCGCACGGCCCGCCCCGCCGCCACCGGCGGGCGCCGGACAGCGAACAGCAGGTACGGACACAGGCACCGGTACAGGCACGGGCACGGGCACGGGCACAAACATCGTCACCGTCACCGGCAGTGCCGGCGCGCCAGGTGAACCCGCGGTGCGCGGCCTACCCCCGGACCCCGCGCACCACCATCCCCACCGCCGCCTCCGTCACGACGGAGGTCTCCTCCACCCCCAGCTCGATCCTCCGCACGGCCGCGTCCACGACGCCCTGGACCAGCATGGCCGCCAGCCGCGGTTCCGCGTGTCCCATCTCCGCCACCGCTTCGACGATCATCGCCACGAGCCCCCCGTGCGCGGCCCGGATCTTCTCCCGCGCTCCCGCGTCCAGCTCGCTCGCCGAGATCGCCACGACGGCACGGTGCCGCCGGTCCCCGACCAGCGCCAACTGCCGGCGGACATACGCCTCGACCTTCGCCTCCGGCTCTTCCTCCGCGGCCATCGCCGCCTCGACCTCGGCCGCCCAGACGGGGAAGTCGACCTCGCACAGCTCCTCGACCACGGCCGCCCGCGACCGGAAGTACTCGTACACGGAGGAGCGCGCGAGCCCCGTCCGCTCGGCGAGAGCGGGGAAGGTCAGCGCCTCCGTACCGCCCTCGGACAATAGCGAGCGGGCCGCGTCCAGCAGGGCGGCTCGCTGCATCGACCGGTGCTCGGCCACGGAGGCCGCTCGAATCCTTGGCACGTCGACCACTGTACGGACGCCGCACCCGCATGGGGAGTGGCTCCGCCCGCACGCCCCCGCAAGGCCCGCGCGACGGCCGCAGGGCCACGGCCCGTCACCGCACCGACCGGGTCCGGCCCGGCCCGGTCCCACCGGGTCCGACCGGACCCGGTGGGGTCAGCGGCCGAAACCGGCCAGCTTCGCGCGCAGCTGGAGCACCGACTTGGTGTGGATCTGGCTGACCCGGCTCTCGGTGACTCCCAGCACGTTGCCGATCTCGGCGAGGGTCAGTCCCTCGTAGTAGTACAGCGTCACGACCGTCTTCTCCCGCTCGGGCAGGGTGTTGATGGCCCGCGCCAGAAATCGCCGCAGCTCACGGTCCTCGGCCACCTCCACGGGGT
This sequence comes from Streptomyces sp. NPDC031554, assembly GCF_055580685.1. Taxonomy (NCBI): domain Bacteria; kingdom Bacillati; phylum Actinomycetota; class Actinomycetes; order Kitasatosporales; family Streptomycetaceae; genus Streptomyces; species Streptomyces sp. NPDC031554. The sequence continues at coordinate 131,370 of NZ_JBVIKX010000001.1, forward strand.
TGTCCGCGGCGGTGTCCTCCAATGTGTCCATGACACTGAGGCCGTCCCCGCCCTCGCCGCCGACGTGCAGCAGCTCCTCCAGGGCCACCACGTTGGCCAGCGACAGCTGGCTGAACACGGAGTGCAGGTCGTCCACCGCGATGCCCAGTTCGGCGGCCACCTCGACCTCCGACGGAGTCCGTCTGAGGCGTGCCTCCAGGGTGGCGTAGGCCCGCTCCACGTTCCGCGCCTTCTGCCGCACCGAACGGGGGATCCAGTCCAGCGCGCGCAGTTCGTCGATCATCGCGCCCCGGATCCGGGTGATCGCGTACGTCTCGAACTTGATCTCCCGTTCGATGTCGAACTTCTCGATCGCGTCGATCAGCCCGAACACGCCCGAGGACACGAAGTCGGCCTGCTCCACGTTGGGCGGCAGGCCCACGCTCACCCGGCCCGCCACGTACTTCACGAGCGGCGAGTAGTGCAGGATCAGTTGCTCCCGCAGCCGCTCGTCCCCCGTCGCCTTGTACGACCGCCACAGTTCGTCGAGTGTCGAGGGAGCGGGCGGCCGCACGCTGCCACCGTCACGGGCGGCTGGGGGGATCGCCGCCCGGTCGGACCCGGAGGTGTGCTGGGGCATTCGTCGCCTTGTGTCGTTCTGCCGTGATGTGCGTGCGGGGTCTGGGGTGAGCCGTCGGTCTGGTGTCGGGTGGTGCCGGGCGGCCGGTCCGCGCCGGAATCCTCGTGAGCGTAGCGTGACTGGGCCGTCGCGGTGTGCGAACAGCGTGCCCGTCCTGTACGCGGATACGTTCCGCCGGGCACCCCGGCGAGACGCGCCCCTCGCCCTGGGTGACGGGCGGACGGCGTCAACTACGGTCAATCTCAAGGGCTTCGGCGTTCCCTCGGACGGCCGAACCCCCTCGGTCAACACGGGCGACGCCCCGCTCGGACGGAGATCATCGCCTGGCGTGTCAACTTCCAGTCGTCGCCGTGTCGTTCGACGTAACCGAGTGCCCTGAGTTCGTACAGTCTCGCGATCGCGTCGTCCTCGGTGGTGCCGCCCTCCCGGGCGATCTCGTCGACCGCCGCCGGCCGCCGGCCGGGAAGCGCGGCCAGGACTCGCCGGGCGTCCGGCTCCAGGAGGTCGTGGGGCAGCACCGGGCCGCGCCGCTCCGGAGCCAGCTCTCCGATGCCGCCGACCAGTTCGACGACCTCGGCGGCGTCGGTGACCAGCACGGCCTCCTCGCGCAGGAGCTCGTGCACCCCCGCCGAGAGCGAGCTGGTGGCGGGGCCGGGGACGCCCATGGTGTGCCGACCCAGCCGCTGGGCCGCCCGCGCGGTGACGAGGGAGCCGCTGCGGTGGGCCGCCTCGACCACCACGGTGCCGCCGGTGAGCGCGGCGATGACCCGGTTGCGCAGGATGAACCTGCTCTGTGTGGGATGGTCGCCCGGCGGCAACTCGCCCACGACCAGTCCCTGCTGCGCGATCCGGTTGATCAGCTCCGTGTGCCCGCGCGGGTAGGGCCGGTCGACCCCGCAGGCGAGCACGGCGACGGTGGCACCCCCGGCGGCGAGCGCGCCCCGGTGGGCGGCGCCGTCGACGCCGTAGGCCCCGCCGGAGACCACCACCCAGCCGCGCTCGGCGAGTCCGGCGGCGAGGTCGGCCGCCATGTGCGCGCCGTACTCGGTGCAGGCGCGGGCGCCGACGACCGCGACCGACCGGAGCGCCCACATCCGCAGGCTGGGCCGGCCCCGGACCCACAGGCCCAGCGGCCGGGCGTCCCCGAGATCGTCCAGTGGGCCGGGCCATTCGGTGTCCCCCGGGCACACGAACCGCACGCCGGCCTCCCGGGCGACGGCCAGGTCCCGTTCCGGCTCGGCCCGGGCGGCCCGCGCCAGGAGACCGGCCCATCGCCGCCCGCTCACCCCGGGCAGGGCCTCCCGGCCGGGGCGCAGCCGCCGTACCACCTCTGCGGCACCGCGCTCGCGCACCCAGCGGCCGCCGGCCTCGTCGCCGGGTTCGAGGACCCGGGTGAGAAAGGCCCGCGCGAGCCGGTCCCCGCCCGGTCCGTCGGTGCCGGTCACGCCGGCGCCCCCAGCGCCATCGGCACGCCGCGCGGGACCCCCGTACGCAGCTGCAGGGCCAGGGCGACGTCCCCCGCGTCGGGCCGGTCGTGTCCGACCAGGTCGGCGACGGTCCAGGCGACGCGCAGGACGCGGTCCAGCCCGCGGGCGGTGAGCAGCCCCCGCTCCAGGCTCCGCTCGGCCTCCTCCATCGCACCGGGCGCGGGATGCCACCGGCTGCGCAGTTCCCGTCCCGGCACCTCGCCGTTGGTCCGCCAGGGAGTGCCCGCCAGCCGGGCCCCCGCGCGCTCGCGTGCGGCCCGGACCCGGTCGGCGACGGTCGCGGTGGAGTCGCCGCCGGGGCCGCGGTGGGCCAGCTGGGCCCTGCTGACCGGGTCGACCTCCACCCGCAGGTCCACCCGGTCGAGCAGCGGTCCGGAGAGCCGGGCCTGGTAGCGGCGGATCGCCGAGGGCGGGCATTCGCACAGGCTGTCGCGCTGGGAGAAGCGGCCGCACGGGCACGGGTTCGCCGCCAGCACCATGAGGAACCGTGCGGGAAACCGCACCACGCCGGCGCTGCGCGCGATCACGACGTGACCGGCCTCCAGGGGCTGCCGCAGGGCGTCGAGGGCATGGGGGCTGAACTCCGGGGTCTCGTCGAGGAAGAGGATGCCGCGGTGCGCCATCGACACGGCTCCGGGCCGGGCGACGTGGGGTCCGCCGCCCACGAGCGCCTGCAGGGTGGCCGAGTGGTGCGGGGCGCAGTACGGGGGGACGTCGATCAGCGGTTTGCCCGGTGGCAGCAGGCCCGCGACCGAGTGGACGGCCGTCACCTCCAGGGACTCCTGCCGGCCGAGCCGGGGCAGGACGGCCGGCATGCGCTCCGCGAGCATCGTCTTGCCGGCGCCCGGCGGACCCTCCAGGAACAGGTGGTGCCCGCCCGCCGCGGAGACCTCGACGGCCGTGCGCGCCGAGCGCTGTCCCACCACGTCCGCGAGGTCGTGCCCCGGATCGTGCGGGGCGGTGCCGAGTCCGTGCGTCCCGGTGGCCGCGCCGGTGCCGGGCATCCGCAGACCGGCCATGAGCGGGTCGGGCCGGCCGGAATCTTCCGGTTCCTCATCGGGCACCGGTTCATCGGCGAGGACGGCGATCAGCTGGCGCAGGCTGCGCACGCCGAGCACGGAGACGCCCGGGACCAGTGCGGCCTCGGCGGCGGCGCACTCGGGCACGACCACCTGTGCGTAGCCGGCGTCCGCCGCCGCGAGCACCGCGGGGAGGATCCCGCGGACCGGGCGGACCCGTCCGTCGAGCCCCAGCTCGCCGATCATCACGATGTCGGCGAGCACCCGCGGGTCGATCCGCTCGGCCGCGCCGAGCACGGCACTGGCGATGGCGAGGTCGAAGCCGCTGCCCGCCTTGGGCACGGAGGCGGGGCTGAGACCGACGGTGAGCTTCTTCTGCGGCCATTCGCCGCCCGAGTTCACCACCGCCGCCCGGACCCGGTCCCGGCTCTCGCTCAGGCTCTTGTCGGGCAGCCCCACCAGGGTGAACGCCGCCACTCCTGGTTCCAGGTCGGCCTGGACCTCGACGACGACGCCTTCGACGCCCACCAGCGCCACCGAGCAGGTGCGCGCGAACCCCATCTCAGGCCACCCCCCGCACGTGCTCGACGAGGGCGGCCCCGCGGCGGGGCAGGAGGACACCGACCAGGTCGATGCGGACGCCGCCCGGCGGGGCTCCTCCGTGCGCCTGGATCCATCGTTCGGCCAGTCCCCGCAGCCGCTGTGCCTTCTGGGGCGTCACCCCGGCCATGGGGTGCTGGAAACCACCGCCGCGGCGGGTCTTGACCTCGCAGACGACCAGCGCGTCGCCGTCCCGCGCGACGATGTCGATCTCACCGGTCCTGCCGCAGCGCCAGTTGCGCTCCAGGACCGTCATCCCGGTCTCCGTCAGCCGCCGCGCGGCCAGGTCCTCGCCGTACCTGCCGAGTGCTCCTCGTGCCAGATCCGTCTTCATGCCGGCACCACCTCCGGCGCCCACGTTCACGCATCGGCGGAGACCGGAAGGATCTTGGTGTACAACTCGGCGGCTGTGGACAACTCCGTCACCCCCGGGAGCGGCGGAAATCAGCGGGTATCAGCCGGAAGGCTCCCTCGGGAGCGGCGGTCAGCCGCCCGGAAGCTCCAGGTCGCTCTTGTTCAGCTCCTCGATGTTCACGTCCTTGAACGTGAGCACCCGTACCTGTTTCACGAACCGGGCCGGCCGGTACATGTCCCACACCCAGGCGTCCGCCATCGACACCTCGAAGAACACCTCACCCTGGACCGAGTGCACCTGCATCTCGTAGTCGTTGGTCAGGTAGAAACGCCGCTCGGTCTCGATCACGTATTTGAACAGACCGACGACGTCGCGGTACTCCCGGTAGAGCTTCAGCTCCATCTCGGTCTCGTACTTCTCGAGGTCCTCGGCGCTCATGGCATGTTCCCCTTCAGCCGTGCGATCCCCCCATTGTGCGCCAGTCCGGAGAGCCGCTAGACGATTTCCGTGTCGAGGGTGACGGGCCGGGCGGGAGGACCTTCGTCGAGCAGCCTGCTCAGCAGCCCTGCGAGTCTGGTCGGATACACCGTCTCATGTGCCCGGGCCAGTTCCCGACACGTCCACCAGCGCGCTCCGGAAACGCTCCGCCGCTCCAGTTCGGTGAGGGCCGTCGCCCGGGGCTCCGCCCCGGACGCGTCGGCCGTACGGGCCAGGTAGTACCACTCGTCCTGGTCCCAGCGGCGGCCCGCGAACGGGAAGGAGCACCTCCGGCGCCACAGCACCGGGCCGAGTTCGACGTCGGTGATGCCGGTCTCCTCGGCGAGTTCCCGCAGCGCGGCCTCTTCGCGGGTCTCGTCGCCCTCCACGCCACCGCCGGGCGTGAACCACCAGGCGTCGGCGGGGTCGTCCGGCTCGTGGCCGTGCAGCAGCAGGATGCGGTCCTCGGGGTCGAGCAGCACCACCCGGGCGACCCTGCGCAGTCCGCCCTCGTACGGGTCGACCCCCGCGTCCGTCGTCTCAGCGGGCACCGGCGGGCTCCGGACGGGTGCCGGCCCGGCCCCGGGCGACACGCTTGGCGATCGGTCCGTAGGCGCCGCCGCCGAGGACGAGCACCGCGCCGGCCACGATCAGCAGGCCGATCGTGCGCAGCGGCCCCGGCTCGGAGAGCGTGCCCAGCGCCTCGAAGCCGGTGGGACGCTCGAGCATGCCGTCCATGGGCCACACGACGGCGTCCACGCGGGCCTTGACGGACCCGCGGGAGACCGTGCCGCTGGCGGCGTCCGTGAGGTGGGCGGTGGAGTCCAGGGAGCCCTGCCGCTCGTCGCCGAGCAGGAAGAGACGGCCGTCGGGGACCTTCACGGTCGGGAAGTCCGTGATCTCGGCGAGGCTGCCCTCGGGCAGGTACGGCTCCTCGATCTGCTTGCCGTTGACGGTCAGCCTGCCGTCGGTGCAGCAGGAGACGGTGTCGCCGCCGACTGCAACGACCCGCTTGACGACGGGCGCGTTGCTCGCCCACGTCTTGTCGGTGAAGACGACGACGTCCCCGCGCCGCACCTCGTCGCCGTCCACGACCTGGGCGAGGACCCGGTCACCGGCGGTGATGGTCGGGGACATGGAGCTGGTGGGGACGGTGTACGGCCGGTAGACGAGCGCCGCCCAGCCGAATCCGCCGAGGAACAGCGCGAGGCCCAGCGCGACGGCCACACCGGACAGCACCTGTCCGGTCCGCCCGCCCGCCGGGCCACTGCCGGTGCCGCCGCCGTGCGGGGCCGTACGTGTTGTGCTCTCGCCACCCATGGATCGGCACCCTACCCGGCGGTACGAGCCGGGGGCAGCCCCTCGTCCCCGGCCGGGGCCGGGGCTTGGGAAAGGGTTTGCCGAGCGAATCAGCGGTTCCCGGCCGCCCCGGTGCGCCGGCGGCGCCAGAGTGCCACCGGGACGACACCGGCCAGCGCGACGCTCTGCGGAGCGACCGTGAGCGCGGCCGAGGTTGCCGGGCCTGCCTGGAGACCCTGCTGGTCGAAGGTGTCCGGAACCGGCAGCGTGCCCCAGCGGTTGATCGGCCAGGCCTTGACGATGGCACGCCCGACGACCTGGTCGACGGGGACCATGCCGTGGTTCTTGTCGGCCTGGTTGTAGCGGGAGTCGCGCGAGTTCTGACGGTGGTCGCCCATCACCCAGATGAAGCCCTCGGGCACCTTCACCGTGAACTGGCCGCCCTGGTCGTCCATGCTGCACGGGGTGTTGCCCGGGTACACGTACGGCTCGTTCAGCGCCTTGCCGTTGACCCTCAGCGGGCCGGTCTTGTTGCAGGAGACGGTGTCACCGCCGACCCCGATCACCCTCTTGATCAGGTCCTTCTCCTCCACCGACGGCATCAGGCCGATCCAGCTGAGGAAGGTCTGGATCGCGTTCGGCTCGGCGGTGGGCTCGCCCGCGAGCCAGGCGGCCGGGTCGTGGAAGACGACGACCTCGCCGCGCTCGGGCTCGGAGCCGAACCACGGGGTGAGCTTGTCGACCAGGACCCGGTCACCCTCCTGGAGGGTGTTCTGCATCGAGTCGGAGGGGATCGAGAACGCCTGCACCAGGAACGTCTTGATCAGCAGTGCGAGGACGAGCGCGATGCCGATCAGGATCGGCAGTTCCTTCCAGAACGAACGCGGTTTCTTCGCCCTGGGGGCGCCGTCGCCGGAGCCCTGTCCCGTCCCGGGGGGCTGCCCGTCACCGGGCCCGCCGTCCCCGGCCGCCGGAGCGTCGTGCCCGGAGGTCACAGCGCCGTCCGCGGCCGGGCCGGCCTCGTCCACGGGGTGTCCGCGGTGCTCCTCGCCGTCGTGCCCGGACCGTGCGCCAACCGCCACATCCCCCACGCCAACTCCTCACTCTGTGCCGCTGCCTGCCCCACATGCGGCGCAGGCCCACCACTCCCATAACGAGCGGGAGTTCCGCAGGGCTCGGGAGTCGGATCGTTCCGTTCGGATCGTCGGGGGCAACCCTATGCGACCCGTCGGACCGCGCGGTCGCCCCGGACGCCGAGTCGGTCACGGAGGAAAAGGTTTGCGGTTCCTTGAGGGAGTTCCAGTGACCCAGCGGCCAGGCGATCACCATGGCGCGCCCCACCACCCCGTCCTCGGAGACCGTGCCGCCGTACGTGTCCTGGTGGGACCGGGAGTCCGCGGAGTTCTCCCGGTGGTCGCCCATCACCCACAGGCGTCCCTCGGGGACGGTGATGTCGAAGGGCGTGAGCGAGGGGGCGTTGGCGGGGTGGAGGTAGTCCGCCTCGTTCAGGGGCACGCCGTTGACGGTGACCCGCCCTTGCGCGTCGCAGCACTGGACGTGGTCGCCGCCCACGCCGACGACCCGCTTGATGAGGTCCTTCTCGTCGTCGGACGGCAGCAGCCCGATGAAGGTGAGCCCTTGCTTGATCTGCTTGACGACGACGGGGTCGTCCTTCTTCGCGGTGGTCTGCTCGTCCTGCAGCCAGCCGCCGGGGTCCTTGAAGACGACGACGTCCCCGCGCTGCGGCTTGGAGCCGAACCACGGGGTGAACTTGTCGACCAGGACCCGGTCACCGATCTGGATCGTCTGCTCCATGGAGCCGGAGGGGATCACGAAGGCCTGCACGAGGAAGGTCTTCAGGACGAGCGCGATCAGGACGGCGACCCCGACGAGCAGCGGGATCTCCCGAACGGCGCTGCGCCTGCGCTTGCGCTTGACCTTGCGCTGGAGTTTGCGCCGCTCCGCGCGCGTGCGGCCGCCGGCCGGCACGGCGGCACGCCGGACGCCGGTGGGCAGGAGGTTGTCCGCGGCGCCACCGGACACGCCGCGGGGCTTGCCGCGGTTACCCATGGGCGCCCGCCGGGTCCGGCTCGGTGCTCGCCTCCGGCACACGCGCGTAGCCGCTCGGTCGGTGCAGACGGGTGAGGTGGGCGAAGGGCCAGGTGATCCAGTCGGCGCGGCCGATCACGACGTCCACGGGGACCATGCCGCCGCCCGGCGAGCCGAGACGGTCGCGGGAGTCGCTGGATTCGCTGCGGTGGTCGCCGAGGACGAACAGGGTGCCCTCGGGCACGGCCACGTCGAAGGGCACCGTGGACGGGCTGTCGCCCGGATACAGGAACGTCGACTCGTCGACCGGCCGGCCGTTCACCTGGATCCTCCCCTCCTTGTCGCAGCAGACCACGTGGTCTCCCCCCACACCCACAACGCGCTTGATGTAGTCGGCGTCCCCGAAGTACCCGCTGCCGTCGAAGACGACGACGTCACCGCGGCGCGGCTCGGCACCGAAACGGTACGCCAACCTATTTACGAGAACGCGGTCGCCGATCCTCAATCCGTTCTCCATGGATCCGCTGGGAATCTGGAACGGTTTCACCACGAAGAGGTTGAGGAGCAGCAGGAACAGCAGGCAGATCAGCAGGGTGAGACCGATCCGGCCGCCCGGCAGCCGGGTCGTGATCCGTGCCGGGAACGCGAAACGCGACCGGCCCTCCGGTCCCTCCGGGTCCGGGATCGCTCCGGGACCGGAAGGGCGGGAGGAGCGGTCGCGCTCCGTCGGCTGAGCTTCGGTGTCCATCGGGGCCCGATGTTATCGGGCCCCTCACGAACTCCCGAAGGCGCTCACCTGTCGCGCTTCTCCTTGATCTTCGCGGCCTTGCCGCGCAGCTCACGGAGGTAGTAGAGCTTGGCGCGACGCACGTCACCGCGGGTGACCAGCTCGATCTTCTCGACGATCGGGGTGTGCACCGGGAAGGTGCGCTCGACGCCGACGGAGAAGGAGACCTTGCGGACCGTGAAGGTCTCGCGGACACCGGCGCCCTGGCGGCGGATGACCACACCCTTGAACTGCTGCACACGGGAGCGGTTGCCCTCGATGACGCGGACGTGGACGTTGACGGTGTCACCCGGGCGGAAGGCCGGGAGGTCACTGCGCAGCGACGCGGAGTCGACGGTGTCGAGCAGGTGGGACATTTCGTCTGCTTTCCTCGTTGATGCCACAGGTCATCAACGGAAACTAGGAGTTCTGAAGGGGAGTGGCGCGCGTCGGGGCGGGCGTCGTGTCCCCCCGTGGCAGGGGCGCACGCCGGACTGCGCACAACAGCGACCTATTGTTCCACGGCGTCGGTCCTGCGCCAAAATCGGCCGTACGGCGCGCCCTCCGGGTCGGGCGACCAGCCCAGGATGGAGAGCATCTCGCGGTCCTTCTTGTCGAAGGCCCGCGGGTCGCAGCGCTCGATCAGGTCGGGCCGGTTGGCCGTCGTGCGCCGCAGGGCCTCGTCGCGGCGCCAGCGCGCGATCTTCCCGTGGTGTCCGCTGAGCAGCACCTCGGGGATCTCCCGGCCGCGCCAGGCGGGCGGCTTGGTGTAGACGGGGCCTTCCAGGAGCGAGGCCATGGCGCCGGGCGCGAAGGAGTCGTCGCGGTGGGACTCGGCGTTGCCCAGCACGCCGGGGAGCAGCCTGGCCACGGCCTCCGTGACGACCAGGACGGCCGCCTCGCCGCCGGCCAGGACGTAGTCGCCGATGGAGACCTCGTAGACGGGGATCCGGGTGGCGTACTCGTCGATGACGCGCCGGTCGATGCCCTCGTAACGGGCCGGGGTGAAGATCAGCCAGGGCCGCTCGGAGAGTTCGACGGCGAGTTCCTGGGTGAAGGGCCGGCCGCTCGGGGTGGGCACGACGAGCGCGGGGGCGTGCGCGCCCCGCTCGTAGCCGTCGGCGAGGACGGTGTCGAGGGCGTCGCCCCACGGCTCGGTCTTCATGACCATGCCGGGGCCACCGCCGTACGGGGTGTCGTCGACGGTGTTGTGGCGGTCGTACGTCCACTGCCGCAGGTCGTGCACCTGGACGTTCAGCTGTCCACGCGCGCGTGCCTTGCCGACCAGGGAGACGTTCAGCGGGTCGAGGTACTCGGGGAAGATCGTGACGACGTCGAGGCGCATCAGGAGCCTTCCCCGGCCCGGTCGGCGTCCTCGCGTGCCTTCTCGTCCGCGTCCTCGTCCCGCGCGGAGGCGATCTCGGCGCGGTCGTCGATCAGGCCGGGCGGCGGGTCGATGACCGCCCGCTGCTCCTCCAGGTCGATCTCGACGACGATCGTCTCGACGAAGGGGATCATCACCTCGCTCCCGTCGGCGCGCTCGACGATGAAGAGGTCCTGGGAGGGCAGGTGCGAGATCTCCGTGATGCGGCCGACCTCGACGCCGTCCTTCGTCACCACGTCCAGGTCCATGAGCTGGTGGTCGTAGTACTCGTCCTCCTCCTCGGGGAGCTCCTGCGGGTCCACCTCGGCGATCAGGAGGACGTTGCGCAGGGCCTCGGCCGCCGTGCGGTCGGTGACCCCCGCGAAGCGCAGGAGGAGACGGCCGCTGTGCACCCGGCCGGTCTCGATCGTGAGCGGACCCTTGGCGGCGGGGTCCGTCGCCAGTACGGCCCCGGGGGCGAGCCGCAGTTCCGGCTCGTCGGTGCGGACCTCCACGGTGACCTCGCCCTTGATGCCGTGGGCGCGGCCGATCCGTGCGACTACGAGCTGCACTGTCGAAGATCTCCTGTCATGCCTGTCGTACCTGTCATGCCTGGCGTCCGTGTGCGCGCGCCCGCCGCAACGACTGCGGGCCGGGGACGGCCCGGAGGCCCTCCCCGGCCCGAGCCGGTGCTGCTGTTGCGTCAGCGGACGTGGTCGACGTCGACGAGGTCGACGCGGACACCGCGGCCGCCGATGGCGCCCACGACGGTGCGCAGGGCGCGTGCGGTGCGGCCGTTGCGGCCGATCACCTTGCCGAGGTCGTCCGGGTGGACCCGGACCTCGAGCACACGCCCGCGGCGCAGGTCGCGCGAGGCGACCTGCACATCATCGGGGTTGTCGACGATGCCCTTCACGAGGTGCTCAAGCGCCTCTTCGAGCATGCTGCTCAGGCCTCGGTCGACTCGGACTCAGCCGCGGCCTCGTCCTTCTTCTCAGCCTTCTTCTTCTGGGTGATGGCCTCACCCTTGCCCGTGTCGTCGCCGCCGAGGGCCTCGAACGACGGACGCGCCTTCTTCGGCTCGGCGACGAGCAGCGGAGCCGGGGCGGGCTCGCCCTTGAACTTCTGCCAGTCGCCGGTCTTCTTCAGGATGGCGAGGACGGGCTCGGTCGGCTGCGCGCCGACACCCAGCCAGTAGGCCACGCGGTCGGCGTCGACCTCGATGACCGACGGGTGGTACGTCGGGTGGTACTTGCCGATCTCCTCGATCGCACGACCGTCACGACGGGTACGGGAGTCGGCGACGACGATGCGGTAGTGAGGCGCACGGATCTTGCCCAGACGCTTCAGCTTGATCTTGACTGCCACGGGAGTGAGTTCTCCTGGATTGACGTGGTTGGGCACGGCGAGATTGCCGCGTGGGGTTGCGGTACCCGAGTGCCCGACGGACGCGTCAGCCGGAGGAGAGAGGGGTCCTGTTCGGCTGTCGAGTACAGCTGACCATTCTGCCACACGCCGCGGGCCCTCCTGAGCTGCGGGGCGCGGAGCACGCCTCGGCCCGGGCATGCCACAGGAGCACCCGGCGCCACGACCGCCTCACGGCGGCCGCGCACGGGTGCGGGTACCGCGGTGGGGGGGGGGGGGGGGGGGGGGGGGGGGGCCGGCCCCCCCCACCGCCCGTCGAACCGGCAGCCACGAGATGCCGGTGCGTCCCTGCGCGCGGCTACGCCGCGCCCATGACCTCCGGGATGCGGAACGGCTTGCCGCAGCCGCCGCACACGATCGGGGCCTGGGCCAGGACCGACGGAACGACCCGGACGTTGCGTCCGCAGTCGCAGACGGCCTTGACGCGGACGCCGCCACCGGAGGAGCCGTGCCGGGCGGCCGGGCCGCGGAAGGCACGGGTCGTCTCGGCGGTGGTGGCGGCCACGTGGGCCTTGAGGGCCCGCTGGAGGCGCTCGATCGTCGGCCGGTAGCGCCGCTTGGCCTCGGGATTGAGCACCACCAGGGAGAAGCCGCTGCTGGGATGCGGTTCCTCCGGGTGGTCCAGGCCAAGCTCCTCGGCGATCGCGAGGAACCGGCGGTTGTGGTAGCGGCCGGCGCGGGAGGTGTCGCGGACCCCGCGGGCGGCGGCGATGCCGTGGACTGCCTCATGGAGCAGTCGTTCGAAGGAGAGTTCGTGACCGCAGGCGGACGACGACTCCCCGATCAGTGACTCCGGCGCGGCAAGATCGGGCAGTTCGGGGTGGTACCGCTGAATGTCGGCCCACGCCTGTGCCAGCTCTGCGGCGAGAACAGGTGGTGTCTGTGTCGTGCTCACGTAATGACAACGAGCGGGGGTGCCGCTGTGTTCCGATTCCGGGGCATCCCAAATAATTTGCACGTACCCGTCAGTTGCCCCTGATGCGTCCTGACGAGGGCGGGTGCGCTGATCTGCGGAGAAGCCTCACAGCTCGTACCAAGCCGGTGCGTAGCCCCACGTACGCCCCTCGTCTCCCAGCATGTACACGGCCGGGCGGGAGAGTGTCCGGACGGTGCGCAAGAGACGTTTCGGTCGCTCTCGGAGCCGGGGACGCCGGTTCGGTGGGCGCGCGCGACGACGGCGACGTTACCGGGCGCGCCCTCGGCCCCGGGCACCGCCCCGTCCTCCGCGACCGGATCCCGGCACCGGCAGGGGAAGTCGTCCGCACGCGAGGTGGGGACGGGTGCCTCTGCCATGGCACGACGGTACGGGCCCACGTCGCCGGAACGTGAAATCCCGCCACACGCGCGGGCAGCGCGCAAGCCGGCCTCCGCGACCCCTGGACGCGGGGTCGAGGGGGGAGTTACCTGGCATACGGGAGGGAGTGCGGGCGCACTGACGGGGGCCACCTGAACGGGTACGCGGCAAACTCTCGGCGGATTGGGGCGCTTATCCATGACACCTACGCTCGTGCGGGAGCACCTGCCTCATGCGGGGCCCGCGCTCCGCGTCGACCGCGGTGCACGCGCGCGTGACTGGTCCGAGATCCAGGAGCGGATGCTGGTTCCGCTCTACGAGGCCGTCTACGAGCGACTGGGAGTGGGGTCCGGCACCCGTCTCCTGGGCCTCGGCTGCGGTTCCGGGCTGGCCCTGCTGATGGCGGCCTCCAGGGGCGCGGTCCTCACCGGCGTCGAGACCCGGGCACCGGAGCGGCTGGCCCTCGCCCGGCAGCGGCTGACCCCGGAGGCGGACGGCACGCGCGCGGGGAGCGGCACGCGCCCCGTGGACGGCACACGGCTCGTGGACGACATGCGCCTCGCGGACGGCTCGCCCGGGGACCCGGCCGGCGCGAAGACGCCCGCGTACGACCTGGTGACCGCCTTCGAACCCGTCGGATGCCTGGCGGGCGACTCGGAGGGGCTCGGCGCGCTGCTCGCGGCCGCCGCACCGCTGGCCGCACGCGGAGCACCCGTGGTGCTGGTGGGCTGGGGTCCGCCGGAGCGCTGCGCGACCTCGTCCGTGTTGCGGGTCGCCGCCGGACTGGCCGATCCGCCGCGGACGGCGGGGAGGTGGCGCCCGGCGCTGCGCGACGACCTGGAGGAGGTCGCCCAGCGGGCCGGTCTGCGGCCCGACGGCTCCGGCCGGGTGGCCTGCCCGTTCGGGTACGCGGGCGTGGACAGCGCCCTCAGGGGCCTGTTGTCCACGGGCCTGTTCGACGCGGCGATCTCCGCGACGGACCAGGCTCAGGTGGACAAGGAGGTGACCGAGGCGCTCCACCCCCACCGGCGGCCGGACGGGACGGTGTGGATGCCGAACGTGTTCCGGTACCTGATCGCCCGGGTCCCCTGAGGCCTCGCCCCTGAGGCCCCGGGCCCGCCGGCCCCGCCCGGTCCCGGCCCCCGGTGCCGTCGCCCCTACGCCTCGGCGTCCTTGGTCAGCCTGGTGATGCCCGCGATGCGGTACGCGTCCGCCTCGTCCAGCGTCTCGTTCTCCAGCAGCGCCCGGGCGAGGGCGTCCAACTGGCCCCGGTGGTCGCGGAGTTTGCGGCAGGCCTCCTCGTAGCACTCGTCGACGACGCGTCGCATCTCGTCGTCGATGGAGTCGAGGGTCCGCGGCGCGGCGGAGAGCCCGTAGGCCTGCTGGGCGTCTCCGGGCAGGGCCGACATGCGGCCGACGCGCTCGCTCATGCCCCAGCGGCCGACCATGCCGCGCACGATGCCGGTGACCTGTTCCAGGTCGTTCTCGGAACCGGTCGTGATCATGTCGTAGACGACGTGCTCGGCGGCCATGCCGCCGAGCGCGCCGATGACCCGGCCGCGCAGGTACTCCTCCGTGTACGCGTACCGGTCGGCGTCCGGCGTCGACAGGGTCACGCCGAGGGCGCGGCCGCGCGGCACGATGGTGATCTTGCGGACCGGGTCGGCGCCGGGCTGGAGCATCCCCAGCAGGGCGTGCCCGCTCTCGTGGTACGCCGTCCTGCGCCGCTCCTCCTCGGGCATCACCAGGGAGCGTTCCGCGCCGAGCTGCACCTTCTCCAGCGCCTCCGACAGGTCGCTGCGGGTCACCTGGTCCTGCCCGCGCCTGACGGCGAGCAGCGCCGCCTCGTTGGCGAGGTTGGCCAGCTCGGCGCCGGTCATGCCCGGGGTCGTACGGGCCACCTGGGCGAGGTCGACGTCCCGGGCGAGCGGGATCTCCCGGGTGTGGATCGCCAGGATCGCCTCCCGGCCGCCGCGGTCGGGGGGCGAGACGTTGACGATCCGGTCGAAGCGGCCCGGCCGGGTGAGGGCCGGGTCCAGGATGTCGGCGCGGTTGGTGGCGGCGAGGACGATCACGCCCTCGGAGCCGGAGAAGCCGTCCATCTCGGTCAGGATCTGGTTGAGGGTCTGCTCGCGCTCGTCGTGGCCGCCCATGGCCGAGCCGCCGCCGCGGGCCCGCCCGATGGTGTCGATCTCGTCGATGAAGATGATCGACGGGGCCACTTTGCGGGCCTCCGCGAACAGCTCCCGCACCCGGGAGGCGCCGACGCCCACGATCATCTCGATGAACTCGGACGCCGACGCGGAGAAGAACGGCACGCCCGCCTCCCCGGCCACCGCCCGCGCCAGCAGCGTCTTGCCGGTGCCGGGCGGGCCGGCGAGCAGCACACCGCGGGGCATCTTGGCGCCCATCCTGCGGTAGGCGTCGGGGTTCTTCAGGAAGTCGACGACATCGCTCAGCTCGCCCGCGACCTCGTCGATGCCGGCCACGTCGGCGAAGGTCGTCCGTTCCTGCCCCGGCTCCAGCTCGACCGGCCGGGGCGGCGCCTTGCGGCCCAGCATCCCGCCCGCCCCGCCGAAGCCCGAGCGCATCCGTCGGGCGATGAACACCCACACGGCGACGAGCAGCACCATCGGGGCGAGCGCGATCAGCAGATTGGCCAGAAGGCTGCGCTGGCGGACGACGGGCTCGGCGGTGACGGTGACGTCGTTCTCGGTCAGGTGCTCCCAGAGCCGGTCGTCGGCGAAGGTCGGCCGCTCGGTGCGGAACTTGGTGTACGTGCCGTCGCCCTGCGGTTTGTCCCGCTCCTTCCTGAGCTGCCCCTGGATCGCGTCGCCCTTGGCGTAGATCTTGCTGACGTTGCCAGCGTCGACCTGCTTGCTGAACTCGGTGTAGGAGATCGTCGGCTCGTCGCCCTCGTTGTAGAACGACAGCACGAGCAGTGCGATCAGGAAGACGACCAGCGCGGCGAGGATCAGGCTCCACCAGCCGCCGCGCACCCGCCGTCCCCCCGACGGCGGCTTCGGCGGCTCCTCCGGGGCGCCCTCGGTGCGCCAGGGCTTGTCGGTCGACTTCCGTGGCGGCGCGGGGTTGGTCATATCGGGACGTTACGACACACCGCAGCCGTCAGCACCCGCGGGAACGCGAAGGGGTCACCCGTCCCGGCACGAGGGGGCACACGAAGGGGGCGCCCCTCGAGGAGGGGCGCCCCCTTCGTCGTACGGCCGTGATCAGCCCATGAACTTCTTGAACTCGTCGGGCAGCTCGAAGTCCTGGCCGGCCTGCTGGCCCGGCAGACCGAGGGCACCGCCCTGGGCGGCGGCGGCCCTGCGGGCGGCCTCCTCCTGCTCCTGCTGCCTGCGCTTCATCGGGTTGCCGGAGCGCTGCTTGCCCTTGGCCTTCTTGGGCTGCTTGCGGGCGCGGCCGGGACCGCCCATGCCCGGCATCCCCGGCATGCCCGGCATCCCGCCGCCCTGGGCCATGCGGGACATCATCTTGCGGGCCTCGAAGAACCGCTCGACCAGGCCCTTCACGGCGCTGACCTCGACACCGGAACCCTTGGCGATACGGGCGCGGCGCGAGCCGTTGATGATCGTCGGGTCCTGGCGCTCGCCGGGGGTCATGGACTTGATGATCGCGGCCGTGCGGTCGACGTCGCGCTCGTCGATGTTCTGGATCTGGTCCTTGATCTGGCCCATGCCCGGCAGCATGCCGAGCAGCTTGGAGATCGACCCCATCTTCCTGACCTGTTCCATCTGGGACAGGAAGTCGTCCAGGGTGAAGTCCTGGCCCTTCTTGGACGCCAGCTTGGAGGCCATCTTCTCGGCCTCTTCCTGACTGAACGTCTTCTCCGCCTGCTCGATCAGGGTGAGCAGGTCACCCATGTCGAGGATGCGGGAGGCCATCCGGTCAGGGTGGAACGCGTCGAAGTCGTCGAGCTTCTCGCCGTTCGACGCGAACATGATCGGCTTGCCGGTGATCTGCCGGATCGACAGGGCGGCACCACCGCGGGCGTCGCCGTCGAGCTTGGAGAGCACCACGCCGTCGAAGCCGACACCGTCGCGGAAGGCCTCCGCGGTGTTGACGGCGTCCTGGCCGATCATCGCGTCGACGACGAAGAGGATCTCGTCGGGCGAGACCGCGTCGCGGATGTCCGCGGCCTGCTGCATCAGCTCGGCGTCGATGCCGAGCCGGCCTGCGGTGTCCACGATCACGATGTCGTGGACCTTGGACTTCGCGAAGTCGATGGAGTCCTTGGCGACCTGGACCGGGTCACCGACGCCGTTGCCCGGCTGCGGCGCGTAGACGGCCACGCCGGCCCGCTCGGCGACGACGCTGAGCTGGTTGACGGCGTTGGGGCGCTGGAGGTCGGCGGCGACGAGCAGCGGCGAGTGGCCCTGCTCCTTCAGCCAGCGGCCGAGCTTGCCCGCGAGGGTCGTCTTGCCCGCGCCCTGGAGACCGGCCAGCATGATCACGGTGGGCGGGTTCTTGGCGAAGCGCAGGCGCCGGGTCTCACCGCCGAGCACGTGGACGAGCTCGTCGTTGACGATCTTGAGAACCTGCTGGGCGGGGTTCAGCGCCTTGGAGACCTCGGCGCCGAGGGCCCTTTCCTTGACGTTCTTGATGAACGACCGGACGACCGGCAGGGCCACGTCGGCCTCGAGGAGGGCGATACGGATCTCGCGGGCCGTGGCGTCGATGTCCGCCTCGGACAACCTGCCTTTGCCGCGGAGGTTTTTGAAAGTCGCGCTGAGGCGGTCGGAGAGGGTATCGAACACGGTGGCGTCGGTCCTCGAAGTCGGGGGCGGAACTGGGCTGCCCTCCAGAGTATCCGGCCCGGCAGGCAAATCGTCCCCGCCCACCGCAGCGAGTGGACGGGGACGGATCCCCGCGCCGGCGGGGAGCAACCGAAGATCGTGACACGTTCGTCGTTCACGATCGGACCATCCCCGCACCAGCGGGGAGCACACCTGGTCAACGCACCGAACGGCCACGAGGTCACCCCCGCAGCATCTCCTCCAGCTTCCGTGCCAGGGAGACCGCCTCGTCGCCTGGGAGCGGGCTGCCGGAGCGGCCGGTGACGTAGAACGCGTCCACCGCGTTCGCGCCCAGCGTGCTGACGTGGGCGCTGCGCACCCGTACGCCCGCGTCCTCCAGCGCCCGCCCGATCCGGAACAGCAGGCCCGGCGCGTCCTGCGCGCGCACCTCGATCACGGTGGCCAGCCGGGAGGCCGCCGGGGCGACGGTCACGCGCGGCGGGGGCGCGACCACGCCCCGGCGCCGGGGGTAGGCCGCGTCGCGTTCCGCGAGCCGGCCCGCGACGTCCAGGGAGCCGTCCAGGGCGCGCACCAGGTCGGCGCGGAGCCGGGCGGCCTGGGGCAGTGAGCCGTACTCCGCGGCGACCCGCCAGTTCAGCAGCAGGACGGAGCCCTCGACGCCGGACGGCAGCTCCAGCGCCCGCAGCTCCGCCGTGCGCACGGTCAGCCGGTGCATGGCGAGCACACCGGCCGCCGCGGGCAGCACGCCCGGCTGGTCGGGTACGGCGATGAGCAGTTCCACGCCGAGCGGCTCGGGATCGCCGGCCGGCCGGTCCGCGAGGTCGGCCGCGGGTTCGGTCTGGGCGCGCAGCGACAGGACGGGGCCGCCGGTGGCGACCGTCTCGATGGCGAGCCGTTCCTGTTCGGCGGTGGCCGCGGCGGCCTCGGGCTCCTCGGGGGCGTCCCCGGCGAGCACCGCCGAGACGCGTTTGACCAGGTCGGCCACGAGCGAACCCCGCCAGGCGGACCAGGCGGCCGGGCCGGTGGCCAGTGCGTCGGCCTCGGTCAGCGCGTGCAGCAGTTCCAGGGTGCCCTGGGAGCCGACCGCCTCGGCGACCGAACGGACGGTGGCGGGGTCCTCCAGGTCACGGCGGGTGGCCGTCTCGACGAGCAGCAGGTGGTGGCGCACGAGGGTGGACAGGACGGCCACGTCGGTGCGGTCGAAGCCGATGCGGGCGGCCACGTCCTTGACGATGATCTCGCCGGCCACGGAGTGGTCGCCGGGCCAGCCCTTGCCGATGTCGTGCAGCAGGGCGGCGACCAGCAGCAGGTCGGGGCGGCTGACGCGACGGGTGAACCCGGAGGCGCGCACGGCGGTCTCGATGAGGTGGCGGTCGACGGTCCAGATGTGCACGGCGTTGCGCTGGGGGCGGCAGCGCACCCGCTCCCAGTCGGGCAGCAGCCGGGTGATCAGCCCCTCGGCCTCCAGCGCCTCCCAGACCTCGACGGTGGGCTGTCCCGAGCCGAGCAGGGTGACGAGCTGCTCGCGGGCCTCGGCGGGCCAGGGGGTGGGCAGGGGACGCACGGTGGCCGCGAGGCGCCGTACGGCGTGCAGGGAGAGGGGGAGGCCGGCCTGGGCGGCGGCGGCCGCGGCGCGCAGGGGCAGCACGGGGTCGCGTTCGGGGCGCGCGGCGCGGGCGAGCACCACCTCGCCGTCCTGTTCCACGACCCCTTCGGCCAGCGGGGAGCGCTCGGTGACGGGCTTGCCGCCCAGGATGGCGCGCAGCCGGGGCCGCGTCGAGCGTGATCTGAGCACGCGCCCCACCTCGCGCCAGGTGACGTCGCCGGCGTACGAGATGACGCGCGCGGCCTCGTACACCTGGCGCAGCAGGGTGTCGGCGTCGAGGAGGCCGAGTCCGGCGGCGACCTGGTCCTGTTCCTGCAGGGCCAGCCGGTCGGTGGCGCGGCCGGTCGCCAGGTGCAGGGCGTCGCGGACGTCGAGGAGCCGGCGCCGGGCGTCGTCGAGGCCCTCGCGGGGCGCGTCGGCGAGCCAGGAGGCGGCGACGGCGCGCAGGGCGGTGGCGTCGCGCAGGCCGCCGCGGGCCTCCTTGAGGTCGGGTTCGAGGAGGTACTGCAGCTCGCCCTGGCGTTCGGCGCGCTCGGCGCACAGTTCCCGGAGTTCGGGCAGCCGCTTGGACGCCTGGTTGCGCCAGTCGGCCAGTACGGCCGTCCGCAGTCCCGCCGTCAGTCCCGGGTCGCCCGCGAGGTGGCGGGCGTCGAGCAGGCCGAGCTGGACCTTGAGGTCCTCGCCGGCGGTGCCGCGGGCCTCGGCCGGGGTGCGGACGGAGTGGTCGAGGGCGAGGCCGAGGTCCCAGACCGGGTACCAGAGGCGGTCGGCGAGGGCGGCGACGGCCGGTGCGTCGGTGCCGTCGTGCAGCAGGAGGAGGTCGAGGTCGCTGCGCGGGGACAGTTCGCCGCGGCCGTAGCCGCCGACGGCGACCAGGGAGACGCCCCGCGGGTTCTCGCCGGCGGCGGTGAACAGGCCCGCCAGCCAGTCGTCGGTCAGTCCGGAGAGGGCGGAACGGCGCGACGGCCCGGACCGCACCCCCTCGGTGAGGAGGTGCAGCCGGGCCGCCGCGTAGCCGCTGGGTCCCGAGTCCTCTGCATCCTTGCGCACGTCCGTACTCGTCACCCAGTGACTCCTGTTCCGTTCCTCTGTCAGAGCGCGTCCGGGCCGCGCTCGCCGGTGCGGACCCGCACGGCGGTCTCGACCGGGAGGGACCAGACCTTGCCGTCACCGATCTTGCCGGTGCGGGCCGCCTTGACGACGACGTCGATCAGCTGTTCCGCGTCGTCGTCCTCGACCAGCACCTCGATGCGGATCTTGGGGACGAGGTCGACGGTGTACTCGGCACCGCGGTAGACCTCGGTGTGTCCCCGCTGACGACCGTAGCCGCTGGCCTCGGTGACCGTGAGGCCGTGGACGCCGAAGGCCTGGAGGGCCTCCTTGATCTCGTCGAGCCGGTGCGGCTTCACGACGGCGGTGATGAGCTTCATGCGTCCACCTTCTTGCTGGCGCTGGCAGTGTCGGCCACCGGGCCCGTGACGTTGGTCCGGGCGGCACCGCCGCCCGCACCGCTGAAGTCGTACGCGGTCTCGGCGTGCTCGGCCTGGTCGATGCCGGCCACCTCGTCGTCCTCGGGGACCCGCATGCCGATCGTCCTGTCGAGCAGGAAGGCGAGGACCGCGGAGACCACCAGCGAGTAGCCGAGGACCGCGAAGACGCCGGCGCACTGCTTCCAGAACTGGTCGAGGCCACCGCCGTAGAAGAGGCCCTGGACATCGGACTGGCCCTTGCCGCTGGCGAAGAAGCCGACGAGCAGGGAGCCGACGACTCCGCCGACCAGGTGAACGCCGACCACGTCGAGCGAGTCGTCGTAGCCGAACCTGTACTTCAGGCCGACGGCCATGGCGCACAGCACACCGGCGACGGCGCCGACGGCGATCGCGCCGAGCGGGGAGACCGCACCGCCGGAGGGCGTGATGGCGACCAGGCCGGCGACGGCGCCGGAGGCGGCGCCCAGTGTGGTGAACGCGCCGTGGCGGATCTTCTCGTAGATCAGCCAGGCCAGCATGGCGGCGGCGGTGGCGACCTGCGTGTTGACGAACATCAGCGCGCCGACGCCGTCGTCGTTGCCGAGCCACGAGCCGGCGTTGAAGCCGAACCAGCCGAACCACAGCAGGCCGGCGCCGAGCATGACCAGCGGGAGGCTGTGCGGGCGCATCGGGTCCTTCTTGAAGCCGACGCGCTTGCCGATGACCAGGATCACGCCGAGGGCCGCGGCACCGGCGTTGATGTGCACGGCCGTACCGCCGGCGAAGTCGATGACGCCGAGCTCGAAGGCCCAGCCGCCGGCGCCCCACACCCAGTGGGCGACCGGGAAGTACACGACCGTGGCCCACAGGGTGATGAACAGCGCCCAGGCGCTGAACTTCACGCGGTCCGCGAGCGCTCCGCTTATCAGGGCGGGCGTGAGGACGGCGAACATCAGCTGGAAGACCAGGAAGACGAAGACGGGGATGGTGTAGCCGTCCCACAGCTCCGTCAGGCCGATGTCGCTGAGGCCCACCCAGTCGGAGTTCCAGCCGATGACCGAGCCGGAGTCGGTGCCGAAGGCGAGGGAGAAGCCGTAGAGCACCCACAGGATCGTGACGATCCCCAGGCTGATGAAGCTCATCATCAGCATGTTCAGGGTGCTCTTGACGCGGACCATGCCTCCGTAGAAGAAGGCCAGGCCCGGGGTCATGAGCATCACCAGGGCGGAACAGATGAGCATGAAGCCTGTGTTCGCGGACGACAGTGTGGGTGCGTCCGCCGCAAGCGTGATGGCTGGAGCCATCGGCGTCTCCTCGTCGTTGGTACGGCCCCGTGCGGGCGAAGCCAGAGCGGGATTGAGGGGTGGGCCGGTTATGCGCCATGAGATTCGCGCAGCGCCGTTTCGGTGGACGCCCCTCGTTGTTTCGCCGCCGTGACGAAGGCACCGCGCGCGTTACGCCTCGATGAACTGGCCGATGCGCCCCGAACGGATCGTTGTCGTGGCGCAACCTTCTCCGGAGCGACGCGAACCGGCCGCGGTCGGCCTTCCGGTGACCTGGCATGGGGGGAGCCGAGTCGGGCGGTTCGGGAAGGCCGGCCGCGGCCGGGGTCCAGGGGTTTCGCCGGGTCTCAGACCGCCTCCGCGGCCTCCGGGAGCTCCACGGCGAGCCGGTCGGTGAGATCGACGACCTCGGTGAGGTCTCCGAAGTCGCGGACGGCCGTGTCGACGGTCTTTCGGATACGAGTGTCGACCCGCTCGGAGCGCACCTTTTTCGCCGCCCTCATGGCCTGTTCGGCGAGCACGGCGCTCCGCTCGGGTTCCCTGCGCAGCAGGTGCACGGTGGCCAGGCCGATGAGGTTGAGCGCGTAGGACCGCTGGTGCTCGTCGTCCTTCGCGAAGAGGTCCACGGCCTTCTGCATCAGCGGCTCGGCCAGCGAGGCGTACGCGGGGCTGCGGCCGGCCACGTAGGCCAGGTCGCGGTAGGAGTGGGAGTTCTCGCCGTGCAGCTCGGCCTCGGAGAAGAACCGGATCCAGTCGGGGTCGGGCTCGTCCCAGTCCTCGGCGTCGGCGAAGGTGTCCTCGGCCATCCTGACGGCGCGCTTGCATCGGCCGGGCTGGCCCATGTTGGCGTAGGCGCGGGCCTCCATCGCATACAGCATCGACTGGGTGCGCGGGCTCGCGCAGTCCCGGCTGCCGTACTGCGCGAGGTGGATCAGCTCCAGGGCGTCCTCGGGCCGTCCGAGGTGGATCATCTGCCGGCTCATGCTGGACAGCACGTACGAGCCGAGGGGCCGGTCGCCGGCCTCCTTGGCGGCGTGCAGCGCGAGGACGAAGTACTTCTGTGCGGTGGGCTGGAGCCCCACGTCGTACGACATCCACCCGGCCAGTTCGGCCAGTTCGGCGGCGACCTTGAAGAGCTTCCTGCCGGTGGCCTGGGGCTGCGGTTCCTGGAGGAGTTCCGTCACCTCGTGGAGCTGGCCGACGACCGCTTTGCGGCGCAGTCCGCCGCCGCACTGGGCGTCCCACTGGCGGAACATGGCGGTGGTGGACTCCAGCAGCTCCAGTTCGGGCCGGGAGAGCCGGCCGCGGGCGCGGCTGGTCGGGAGGGAGCCGGTGTCCTCGTGCGCGGCGGGCGGGGAGGGGACGAGCCAGCGCTGCATGGGCTCGATGAGGGTGGGGCCCGCGGACAGGGTGAGCGAGGAGCCGAGGAAGCCGCGCCGCGCCAGCATCAGGTCGCTGCGCGAGAACTCGCTGAGCAGGGCCACGGTCTGCGGGCCCGTCCAGGGCAGGTCGACGCCGGTGGCGGAGGGCGCCTGGCGCGTGGTGCGCAGACCGAGGTCCTCGACGGAGACGACGCAGCCGAACCGCTCGGAGAAGAGGTCGGACAGGATGCGGGGGATCGGCTCGCGGGGGTTCTCCCCGTCGATCCAGCGACGCACGCGCGAGGTGTCGGTGGAGATGTGGTTGGCGCCCAACTGGCGTGCCCTGCGGTTGACTTGACGGGCGAGCTCGCCCTTCGACCAGCCGCTGCGCACGAACCAGGAAGTGAGCAGGCCGTTCGGGCGCTTGTCCGCGTGCACGGCGCTCCCCGCGCCCGTCCCGCCTTCGCCGTTGCCGCTCACTGGAACGCCCCCATCCCTGAGACCACTTGTCGCTCTGATGCGCCAAGCCTTATCAGAATGCCCGTAAACAGGGCCCGACGTCCGGCGGTTCTCACCCTTCGAACGGAGGGCCGGCTTGCCTCCGGCATACCCGTGACGGCATGTGCCCCTGGCCCTCGCGCACTCACCGTAGTCTCACGATCACGCCTCCGGCCACGGCGGTCCCGGAAACGCCACCATTCGCCACCCCTACGAATGAACTCACGGTGGCGTACAGGCGATTCACTTGACAGAGGACGGCCGAGGCGGGCGGAACGGTGCACTCAGGGGCGCGAGCCACCCTTCACACCACCCCGAACACTTCCGGGCGCCGTCTCGGAACAGGCGGCAGCAGGAAGGCGTCGGCACGCAGAGTCACGCGATGCGTCCGCTGCGTAACCATCGGTGTGTCGGACCCGTTGGAGGGGGCATGGGCTTCACGATCGGCGGCATCCGCGAGATCCGCTCCGGTACGCGCAGGCGCGGTCGCTCGTCCGAGTGCACCGCGGTCGCCGAGTTCACCGGGCTGTGGGGCTGGGACGTGGTGCCGGGCGCACGCGCCGCGGCCGGCGTCTGCTCCTGCGGCCGCGGTGACTGCCGTCGGCCCGGCGCGCACCCCCTGGACTTCGCGCCCGAGGTACCGGCCGGCGCCACCCTCGACGACGTGACGAGGACCTGGGCGGACTTCCCCGGCGCCGCCGTGATGCTCCCGGTCGGCCGCGCCTTCGACGTGATCGAGGTGGCCGAGCCCGCCGGGCGCCGCGCGCTGGCCCGCCTGGAACGCATGGGCCTCCCGCTCGGGCCGGTGACCGCCACCCCCGAGGGCCGCGCCCAGTTCCTGGTCGCCCCCGGCGCCGCCGCCGACCTGCCCGGCCTGCTCTACCGGATGGGCTGGGACGACCCGTCCTCCCTCGACCTGCGCGGCCTCGGTCCGGGTACGTACATCACCGCGCCGCCCTCCGACCGCGGCGGCCTCGGCCCGGCGCGCTGGCTGCGCCCACCGGCGCTGGACTCGGCGACCAGGCTCCCGGCGGCCCGGCTCCTGCTGGGCACGCTGGCGTACGTGGCGCACCGGTCACGCGCGTAGCCCCGGCCCGGCGGCGCGGTGCGGCCGGGCGGCACCGCCCCGGTCGTGACCGGGCTCACGGTGTACACAGCGAAGCGCCCGTCCCCCGACTGCACCTCGGGGGGCGGGCGCTTCTTCGTGACCGGTCACCGCGTCGGGTCCCCGGTCACCCTCCGACGAGAGCGTCGACGAACGCCTCCGGCTCGAACGGCGCCAGGTCGTCCGCGCCCTCGCCGAGCCCGATGAGCTTGACCGGCACGCCCAGCTCGCGCTGGACGGCGATCACGATGCCGCCCTTGGCCGTGCCGTCGAGCTTGGTCAGCACGATGCCGGTGATGTCGACGACCTCGGCGAACACGCGGGCCTGCACGAGGCCGTTCTGCCCGGTCGTGGCATCGAGGACGAGGAGCACCTCGTCGAGCGGGGCGTGCTTCTCCACGACCCGCTTGACCTTGCCCAGCTCGTCCATGAGGCCGGTCTTGGTGTGCAGCCGGCCGGCGGTGTCGATGAGGACCACGTCGACCCCCGTCTCCTTGCCCTCCTTGACCGCATCGAAGGCGACGGAGGCGGGGTCGCCGGCTTCGGGACCGCGCACGGTGTGGGCACCGACGCGCTCGCCCCAGGTCTGGAGCTGGTCGGCGGCGGCGGCCCGGAAGGTGTCGGCGGCGCCCAGGACGACCGTACGGCCGTCGGCGACGAGCACGCGCGCGAGCTTGCCGGTGGTGGTGGTCTTGCCGGTGCCGTTGACGCCGACGACCATCACGATGCCGGGCTTGCGGCCCTCGGGCTCGGTCCGCACCGTGCGGTCGATCTCGGTGCCGATCAGCTTGAGCAGTTCGTCGCGCAGCAGGCCGCGCAGTTCGTCGGGCGTGCGGGTGCCGAGCACCTTCACCCGCTCGCGCAGTCGTTCGACCAGCTCCTGGGTGGGCATGACGCCGACGTCGGCGGTGAGGAGGGTGTCCTCGATCTCCTCCCAGGTGTCCTCGTCGAGGTGCTCGCGCGAGAGCAGCGTGAGCAGGCCCTGGCCGAGGGCGTTCTGGGAGCGGGAGAGACGGGCGCGGAGGCGGACCAGCCGCCCCGCGGTGGGCTCCGGGATCTCGATCCGGGGAGCCTCGACAACGGGAGGCTCCTCGACGGTGGTGGGAGTGCCGCCGCCGAGGTCCACCTCCTCGATCGTGCGGCGCGGTTCTTCGCGCGGCGTCTCGGCCTCGTCGCCGACGTGCGGCTCGGCCGGAGGCGCCGTGATGTCGGGCGCGGCCGGGGGCGGCGGCGGCAGCGGCTTCTTCCGCCGGCTGCCGACGATGAGCCCGCCGAGCGCGACGAGCACGACCACGGCGATGACTACAGCAAGGATGACGGTTTCCATAACGCGTCCAGTATGGCGTGACCTTGCGCGGGACGTCCGTCGTCCACGCGGGGGTCCGTGCCCCGCCGGGCCGGGCCGGCCGCCCGCCCGGCTTCCGCCGGCCGGGAGGGCCGCCGGGGGGCGACGACGGCGCCGGTGTGCGCCGGCGCGGCGGCGGCCCGGCCGGTCCCGTACGCGCCGGCGGTCGGCGCGCACCCGGAGGAGGGCGCCACGGCCTGCGGCTGTCCCGCGAGAAGGACGTGCCGCCCCGGCTCACGGTGTGAGCCGGGGCGGCACGTCCTACGAGTGTCGAGGAGAAGGGCAGCGGGGACTTGGCCCGTCTCCTCGAGTCCAGGGGCCTCGGTGCGAGGCTCAGCCCATCTCCTCCAGCGCCTTGCCCTTCGTCTCCTTGACGTACTTGAGGACGAACGGGATGGAGAGAGCGGCGAAGACCGTGTAGATCACGTAGGTCGCGGAGAGGTTCCAGTCGGCCAGGGACGGGAAGCTGGCGGTGATGGCCCAGTTGGCGATCCACTGGGCGGCGGCGGCCACACCGAGCGCGGCGGCGCGGAGCTTGTTCGGGAACATCTCGCCGAGGAAGACCCACACGACCACACCCCACGACAGGGCGAAGAAGAGGACGAAGATGTGGGCGGCGATCAGGGCGACCCAGCCCTGGGTGGCGGGCAGCTTGCCGTCGACCAGGTCGAAGGAGAACGCCCAGGCCTCCAGGGCCAGGCCGATCACCATGCCGACGGAGCCGATCAGGGCGAGCGGCTTGCGGCCGACGCGGTCCACGAAGATCATCGCGATCACGGTGCCGAGGATGTTGATGATCGACGTCGTGAAGGAGTAGAAGAACGAGTCCGTCGGGTCGACGCCGACCGACTGCCACAGCGTCGAGGAGTAGTAGAACGCGACGTTGATGCCGACGAACTGCTGGAAGACCGACAGGCCGATGCCGATCCAGACGATCGGCTTGAAGAAGAAGGATCCGCCGAGCAGGTCCTTGAAGCTGGACTTGTGCTCGCTGTTCATGGCGTGCTCGATCTCGGTGATCCGGGCGTCGAAGTCGACGTCCTTGCCCTCGACCTCCATGAGGATCTCGCGGGCCCGCTCGCGCTTACCAACGGAGATCAAGAAGCGCGGGGACTCGGGGATCGCGAAGGAGAGCAGGCCGTACAGGACGGCCGGGACCACCATGACGCCGAGCATGACCTGCCAGGCCTCGAGACCCATGATCTCGCCGCGCTGGTCGCCGCCGGCGGCGTTGAGCAGACCCCAGTTGACCAGCTGCGACACGGCGATGCCGATGACGATCGCGGCCTGCTGGAAGGAGCCGAGGCGGCCGCGGTAGGCGGGCGGGGCGACCTCGGCGATGTAGGCCGGGCCGATGACCGAGGCCATGCCGATGGCGAAGCCGCCGACGACCCGCCAGAAGGCGAGGTCCCACAGCGAGAAGGGCAGCGCCGAGCCGACGGCGCTGACGGTGAACAGCGCGGCGGATATCTGCATGCAGCGGATACGGCCGATGCGGTCGGCCATGCGGCCGGCGGTCGCGGCGCCGATGGCACAGCCGATCAGGGCGATGGCGATGACCTGGGCCAGGGCCGCGGAGCCGACGTCGTAGCGGTCCCGGACGGCTTCCACGGCACCGTTGATG
This sequence comes from Streptomyces sp. NPDC031554, assembly GCF_055580685.1. Lineage (NCBI taxonomy): Bacteria > Bacillati > Actinomycetota > Actinomycetes > Kitasatosporales > Streptomycetaceae > Streptomyces > Streptomyces sp. NPDC031554. The sequence continues at coordinate 159,192 of NZ_JBVIKX010000001.1, forward strand.
ACGGAGCTGTCGTAGCCGAAGAGGAAGCCGCCCATCGCGGCCGCCGCGGCGATGAAGATGACGTGCCCGAGATGATCGGGGTGAGCCGTCCTGGCTCCTGGCTGAGGTGCCTGCGCTGTGCTGGTCACGTGTTCTCCTCGGGCCACCCGGCAGCGCTGCCGGGCGTGGGGGGGCGAGCCGTTTCAGGTGAGGGTTCCCGTGGTAAGCGAATCGACACCACTGACACCTGAAGGTAAAAGCAACGTTGCAGAGACTATGCCTTCAAGTTTCGAAGTCAATACTTCGACAGAGGTGAGCTTCCCCCCAGGTCGCACGGGGATTACGTTCACTTCTTGAAGGCTTGAAAAGATGCTGGTCACACTAGATGTAGGCCGCAGGTTGATTCAGCGGAGGCGCTGCGAGATGACCTTCGACACACCGTCACCCTGCATGGACACGCCATAGAGCGCGTCGGCGACCTCCATCGTGCGCTTCTGGTGCGTGATCACGATCAGCTGCGAGGACTCCTGGAGCTCCTCCATGATCCGGATCAGCCGCTGGAGGTTGGTGTCGTCGAGGGCGGCCTCGACCTCGTCCATGACGTAGAAGGGACTGGGCCGGGCCTTGAAGATCGACACGAGCATCGCGACCGCGGTCAGCGACCGCTCGCCGCCCGAGAGCAGGCTGAGCCGCTTGACCTTCTTGCCGGGCGGCCGGGCCTCGACGTCCACGCCCGTGGTGAGCATGTTGTCGGGGTCGGTCAGGATCAGCCGTCCCTCACCGCCCGGGAACAGGCGGCCGAACACGCCCTCGAACTCACGGGCGGTGTCGTGGAACGCCTCGGTGAAGACCTGCTCGACGCGCTCGTCGACCTCCTTCACCACCTGAAGGAGGTCGGTGCGCGTCTTCTTCAGGTCCGCCAGCTGCTCGCTGAGGAACCGGTGGCGCTCCTCCAGCGCGGCGAACTCCTCCAGGGCGAGCGGATTGACCTTGCCGAGCTGCTGGTACGCGCGCTCGGCCGCCCTCAGCCGTTTCTCCTGCTCCGCCCGGACGAAGGGCCGGGGCCGGTTGCGCGGGTCCTCGGGGTCCTCCGGCAGTACCTCGCCCTCGGCGGGCGGCGAGGGCGGCACCGGCTGGTGGGGTCCGTACTCGCGGACCAGCCCCGCCGGCTCGACGCCCAGCTCCTCCAGCGCCTTCGTCTCCACCTGCTCGATCCGCAGCCGTTTCTCGGCGCCGAGCACCTCTCCCCGGTGGACCGAGTCCGTCAGCTTGTCGAGTTCCGCCTTGAGGTCGCGCCCGGCGGTCCGCGCGGCGGCCAGCTCCCGCTCGCGCCGCGCCTTGGCGGCGTCGGCGGCGCCCCGCTCCCGCTCGGCCCGGCCGAGCGACACCTCGACGTGCGCGAGCAACTGCCGCGCACCGGCTGCGACGGCCTCCGCGACGGCGGCCTCGTGCCGCAGCCTGGCCCGGCGCTGCTCGGCACGCGCGCGTGCCTCGCGTTCGGCCCGCGCGGCCCGGTCCAGCGAGTCCGCCCGCCCGGCGAGCCCCTTGACCCGCTCCTCGTGCGTGCGGACCTGCAGGCGCGCCTCCATCTCGGTCTGCCGCGCGTTCGCCCCGTCGGCGGCGAGCCGGTCCCGCGCGGAGGTGTCGGGCTCCTCCTCCACCGGCATCTCCTCGGCGACGGCCAGCCGCTCGGCCAGTTCCTCGGCCTCCCCCGCGGCCCGGTCGAGCGCGTCCTGCGCACGGGCGGCCGCGGCCTCGGACCTCTCGGCCTCCCCCGCGGCGCCGCGCGCCTGCCCGGCGAGCCGCCCGAGCTGCTGGGCGACGGCCGACTTCTCCCGGTCGGCGGCCCGCCGCCGCTCCCCCAGCTCCTCGACCAGCGCGGCGCACTCCCGGCGCCGCTCCCCCGCGGCCCGCTCCGCCCCGGCCAGCTCCTCGCACCGCACCGCCAGCTCCTCCAGCTCGGCGGCGGCCTCGTCGACGGAGGCCCGCACCTCCAGCAGACTGGGCGCCCCGGCGGAACCGCCCTGGGCGAAGTGCGCGCCGAGCAGGTCCCCCTCGGCGGTGACGGCGGTCAGTTCGGGCCGCGCGTGGACGAGATCCTCGGCGTCCTGCAACGTCCCGACGACCACCACGCCCCGCAGCAGCCGCCGTACGGCGGGCATCAGCTCGGCGGGGGCGCGGACCAGGTCGGCGGCGAAGGGGGCGCCGGGGTGCGCCACCGGGTCGGCACCGGGTTCCCGCGGCCCCTCGTGCCGGCCCGGCCCCGTACCCGCCGGCCCTCCGGCGGCGGCGCGCTCCGGGGCGGTGGCGGCCCCCGCGGACGGCCCCCGCGCCGCGCCCGTCAGCAGGAGTGCCGCCCGGCCCGCGTCCCGTTCGCGCAGGAGGCGGATGGCTTCGGCGGCGGCGGACGGGGTGGTGACGGCGAGGGCGTCCGCGGCGGTGCCGAGGGCCGCGGCGAGCGGGACCTCGTGTCCGGGGGCGACGGTGAGGAGTTCCGCCGCGGGGCCGAGCAGGCCGGTGAGACGGTCCTTCGCGTCCAGGAGCGCGCCCGTGCCGTCCTTGCGGCGCAGGCCCATGGCGAGGGCCTCGTGGCGGGCCTGGGTGGCGGCGCGCCTGCGTTCGGCCGCGGTGGCCGCCTCGCGGGCGGCGGTCGAGGCGTTCTCGGCCTCGGCGAGCCGCCGCCTGGCCTCGTCGTGCCGCTCGCCCAGTTCCTGATCGCCCGCCTCCAGCTCGTCGACCTCCGCCTTCAGGGCCTCGTACTCCTCCTGCGCGGTGACCGCCCGTTCCCGCGCCTCGTCGCGGGCGGCGGCCAGACGGTCGATCTCGGCCCGGGCGGAGGCCGCTCGGGAACGGGCGGCGCTGACCTGGCCGTGCAGCCGGGCGAGCCCCTCGCGGCGGTCGGCGATCGCGCGGGCGACTTCCTTCAGCCGCCGCTCCTCGGCCGCCAGCTCCCGCTCCAGATCGGCGCGGTGGGAGACGGTGTCGTCGAGGGCGTACCGGGCCGCTTCGAGAGCGGCCTCCAGCTCCGCCTCCTGCTCGCGGACGCGGGCTGCCTCGCGCTCCAGGTCCTCGGGGTCGCGGCCGCGCCGCTCCTCGTCCGGCGCGGAGGTGGCGCTCTTCACGCGGGCGTCGGCCAGCGAGACCGTGCCGCGGACGCGTTCGGCGAGCTGGGAGAGCTCGTACCAGGTCTGCTGGGCCCGCTGGAGCCGGGGCGCGAGCCGCCGGACCTCGTCCTCCAGGAGGGCCTCGCCCTGAAGGGCCTTGCGCAGCTCCCGCTCGGCGGTGTCCTTGCGTTCCTTCAGGGCGGCCTCGTCGGCGATCTCCACGGCGAGCGCCTCGCGCAGCCGTACGAGGTCGTCGGCGAGGAGGCGCAGGCGGGCGTCGCGCAGGTCGGCCTGGATGACGGCGGCGCGGCGGGCGACGGCGGCCTGCCGGCCGAGCGGCTTGAGCTGTCTGCGCAGTTCCTCCGTCAGGTCCTGCACGCGCGCGAGGTTGGCCTGCATCGCGTCCAGTTTCCGCAGCGCCTTCTCCTTGCGCTTACGGTGCTTGAGGACGCCGGCGGCCTCCTCGATGAAAGCGCGGCGCCCCATGGGGTCGGCGTGCAGCACGGAGTCGAGCCGGCCCTGGCCGACGATGACGTGCATCTCCCGGCCGATCCCGGAGTCGGACAGCAGGTCCTGGATGTCGAGGAGCCGGCAGGTGTCGCCGTTGATCTGGTACTCGCTGCCGCCGTTGCGGAACATGATCCGCGTGATGGTGACCTCGGCGTACTCGATGGGCAGGGCCCCGTCGGAGTTGTCGATGGTGAGGGACACCTCGGCGCGGCCCAGCGGGGGGCGGCCGGTGGTGCCGGCGAAGATGACGTCCTCCATCTTGCCGCCGCGCAGCGACTTGGCGCCCTGCTCGCCCATGACCCAGCTGAGCGCGTCCACGACGTTGGACTTGCCCGAGCCGTTGGGCCCGACGACACACGTGATGCCCGGCTCGAACCGGAGTGTGGTCGCAGAGGCGAACGACTTGAACCCTCGGAGGGTCAGGGCCTTGAGGTGCACGCCGCTGGACTTTACCGGCCGGCGATGTCTCACTCCATGAACCGGCGGTTTCACCCAGGAGGGCGCAGGGCAGACCAGACGTTGAAGGCGGGGAAAGGACGCACGGGGAAACGCCGGCAGACACGGGGAAAGAAAGAAGGGACGCCGAAGCGTCCCTTGCAGACTCTGCGCACTGAGCGGTCCGACGCGGTTTCATGAGTCGCCCGACCACTGCGTTTGCTGTTGTGGAGCAGTGCAGCGATCAGGTGAGCGCGGGCTCCGCCTGGTGTGCGTCGATGCTCTCCATGAACCTGTCGTGAGACGCGGCAGCCGTCAGAGCGTCGTTCTCGGCCTGGATCCGTCCGAGCTCGTTTTCCAGGTCCTGGACGCGCTGCTGCAGCCGTCGCATCTCGGCGAGGAGTCGCGGGTCGGAGCCGCCGACGTAACCGAGAAGCGCCTTTGCCATGATGGATGGTCCTCCACAATGAGTGACCGACCGAAGCGGTGTGGGTCGTGAGGGATTCGCACCCGCGGTGTTGACCGGATTGTTCTGGTGTTGCCGTTCATCCATGCCAAACAGCTGGGTGCGCGGGGTGCTTTCAGCGTCTCACCAAAAAGTTTGACGGTCAACACGATCACGCCCCGTATCGGCGGGCAACCCTCGCGTGCGCGGCTCGGAACGGCGGCGCGACGACTCCTCGGGACCCTCGGGGCGTGGCGATCATCCTTGCGTGCGGAGCCTGCCGACGCAAGCGATTCTCGGCACCACCTGCCTCTTTCCACCGGGCGCGGCCGCCACCGCCCCTCCCCCGCGCCCCCATGGGGCGGTTTCGCGCGCGCCCGTCAGCGGATCGCGAAGCCGTCGTAGCCGCCGCGGGGTGTGTCCCATATCTCGGTGACCCCGTCCACGCGGCCGGGCGTGTCGCCGCCCTGGAGCCAGTCCAGCAGTCCTTCACAGCCCTCCCGGGAGCCCTCCGCGACCACCTGGACCCGTCCGTCGGCCACATTGAGAGCAAAACCACTCAGGCCGCCGATCTCCAGCGCCTTCGCCCGCGTGAACCAGCGGAAACCCACACCCTGGACATGTCCGCGCACCCAGGCGACCAGCCGTACATCCTCGCTCATGGAGGCAACCTAACCAGGCGAAGTCACTCGGGACACTTCCTCCCCCAGCGGCATGCGGTACCGTCCCCACCCAATGAATCTCATATGAAACTCACTCGATGGAGTGAGTCAGGTTGACCATGAGGAGCCATGTGCCCCCTCCGCCGCGGTCGACCACGGGAGTCCCGCGGACACCAGGTGACCGGGGACTCCGCCCGGACCAGTTGGACGAGGAAGGCCAGAACATGGGACGCCACCGACGCTCCGACGCAGGCCGTGCCGCGGCGGCCGGCCACACCGGCGGCTCGCACCCGGAAGGCCGCCCACGGCGGGACGTGTACGGCGGCGACCGGCCCACCATGGGGACCGCGCCCTATCTGAACCCTGAGGCGTACGCCGAGACGGTCGCCCGGAGCCAGGAGTACCTGTTCGCCCCGGACGACGACCGCGCGGCCGCCGAGGACACCGCGGTCCTCGCCTCCGACGGGTTCCCCTCGGTCGGCTTCGCCTCCGACGACTTCGCCTCCGACGGGTTCACCTCGGACGACTTCGCCTCCGACGGCTTCACTCCGGGCCGTGGGCCGGCGCGCGGTGCCGGTGGCCCCGGCGGTGCGGGCCGCCGCCGCAAGCGGAAGGCCGTGACGCCGGTGAAGACCGGCCTGCTCGGGATGTCCGCGGCGGTCGCCCTCGGCACGGTGGCGGTGGCCACGGGTGTGGTGCCCGGCCTCGACAGCTACCGGCTGGGCGGGGGCGGCGGCGCGGGCGACCGCGTCCAGGCCGCCGACTCGCCCACCAACTCGGCCTCCGAGCAGGGCGGCACCTCCGGCTCCGCCGAGACCGGCCGCGACACCACGTCGACCAGCCGCGACGCCGGCCGCGCCACCTCGCCCTCGGCCTCCGCCCCGACCTCGGCCACCCCCTCCCCCTCGGCCCCGAAGGCGTCGCCGAGCGCGTCGACGACCACCGAGAAGCCCGAGGCGACGCCGACGGAGAAGCCGGAGAGGACCCCCTCCGGGGCGGCCACGAAGGCCCCCCCGAAGTCGTCACCGCCGGCGGTGACGGTCTCGGCGGAGATCCAGGCGGCGGCCGAGGTGCTGAAGCTCGTCAACGAGGAACGGGCCGAGGCCGGCTGCAGCGCCGTCTCCGCGAACAGCTCTCTGGCCGACCTCGCCCAGAGGTTCAGCCAGGACATGGCGGCGCGCGGCTTCTTCGACCACACCGACCCGGACGGCGCGTCCCCGTGGGACCGCGCCGCGAAGGCCGGCATATCCGACCTCGGCGGCGAGAACATAGCCCGCGGCCAGGCCGACGCGGCGGCGGTGATGGAGGCCTGGATGAACAGCCCCGGTCACCGCGCCAACATCCTCAACTGCGACTTCAAGACCCTGGGCGTCGGCGTGCACCTCGGCTCCGGCGGCCCCTGGTGGACGCAGGACTTCGGCTACTAGGACCCTCGCCGCGCCCTCGAGCCGACGGCGGCAGGGCGAGGGCGGCAGGGCTCCGGGGGGTGCCCTGCCCGGCTAGGCGGCCGACGCCGCGCGGCCCGCGGCGAGGGTCCGCGCCGTCTGCGCGACCCGGCGGCCCAGGTGTTCCGCGGTGGCGATGTCGGCCTTGTGCACCGCTTCGGGTCCCCGGTCGACGTCGGTCTGGGCTGCCGCGCCGAGGAAGACGCCCAGGCGGTTGAGGTCGTTCTCGGAGGCCGTGCTGCTGTTCCAGCCGGGGAGCAGGCCGAGGTTGATCCAGTGCATGCCGAGCTGCGCGGCCAGGATCTGGAAGAACTGCAGGGTGTGCAGCTTGTCCCCGCTCTTGGAACCGGAGTTGGTGAAGCCGGCGGCCGGCTTGTCCTTCCATGCCTGGGTGGCCCAGCGGGCGGAGGTCGCCTCGGCGAAGGCGTGGAAGGCGGCGGACGCGGTGCCCATGTAGGTGGGCGATCCGAACACGATCGCGTCCGAGCTGTCGAGCAGCGCCCACTGTTCCTCGGTGATCGCGTCGACCTCGATCAGGTGCGCCTCGGCACCGGCCTGGACGGCGCCGGAGCGGACGGCCTCCGCGATGACGGCGGTGTGGCCGTAGCCGGAGTGGTAGGCGATGGAGACAACGGGGGTGGTCACGTGCGTCCTCCTCGAAGCAGGTCAGGGGAACCGGCGGGAGCGGCTGACGGCTCGCCACCGGTGACGAAAGGAAAGCACTAACTTCTAGTTAGCGCAATCTGCCGGCTAGCGCTGCGTTCGAGTACGCTTGGGTCATGACCGGCATTCAGGAGCGCACCCCGGAGCAGGACCTCCCGTACGACGTGTTCGCCAAGGCCTGCCCCTCGCGCGGCACGCTGGAGCATGTGACGGGGCGCTGGGGCGCCCTCACCCTGGGAGCCCTGCACGAGGGCTCGCTGCGCTTCAACGAACTGCGCCGACGCGTCGACGGCGTCAGCGAGAAGATGCTGTCCCAGACCCTGCACGCGCTGGAGCGCGACGGCCTGGTGCACCGCGAGGCGCAGCCGACCAACCCGCCCCGAGTGGACTACGAACTGACGCCTCTGGGCCACGAGGTCGCGGAGCGGCTGCTCGGCCTGATCCGCCTGGTGGAGGGACGGATGGACGAGGTCCTGGCGTCCCGCGGGCGTTACGACGAGACGCGCGGCGGCCTCTGACACCGCGGGCAGAAGTAGCTGGACCTGTTCATCCAGGGGCGTCGGCGCATCGGTGTGCCGCAGCGCCGGCACGGCAGTCCCTCGCGCCCGTAGGCGTCCAGTGACCGGTCGAAGTAGCCCGACTCGCCGTTGACGTTGACGTACAGGCTGTCGAAGCTGGTGCCGCCGACGGCGAGGGCCTCCGTCATCACGTCCCGGACGTGGCCGAGCAGTTCGAGGGTGCGCGGGCGGGTGAAGCCGGCCGTGGGGCGGTCGTAGTGGAGGCGGGAGCGCCACAGGGCCTCGTCGGCGTAGATGTTGCCGACACCGCTGATCAGCGACTGGTCGAGCAGGGCCCGCTTGACGGTGCTGCGCTTGCGCCGCAGGGCCTGGTGGAAGGCCTCGTCGTCGAACAGCGGGTCGAGGGGGTCGCGCGCGATGTGCGCGATGACGTCGGGCAGCCCGTCGGGGGCGGTGTCGTGCAGCGACAGGCCGCCGAAGGTGCGCTGGTCGACGAAGCGCAGCTCGGTGTCCACCTCGTCGGCGAAGCGGACCCGGATGCGCAGGTGCTTCTCGTCGGGGGCCGCGTGGGGCTGGACCAGCAGCTGGCCGCTCATGCCGAGGTGGGCCAGGATCGCCTGCGGCGTGTCCTCCAGCGGCAGCCACAGGTACTTGCCGCGACGGCTGGGGGTGCCGATGCGATGGCCTTCGAGGCGGTGCGTGAAGTCGTCGGCGCCGGCCAGGTGACGGCGTACGGCACGCGGGTGCAGCACCTCGGCGTCGGCGACCGTGCGGTGGGCGACCCACCGCTCCAGACCGCGCCGGACGACCTCGACCTCGGGCAACTCGGGCATGGGATCCCCCGTACGGAGCGCCCGCCTCCGAGTGGGGGGCGGGCGCTCGTCTCGTACTGCTGGTGGTGCTGTCGTCGGTGTTCGTCAGGCGGAGGCGGACTCGGGGTCCGGGCTGCTGCCGTCGGAGGCCCCGACGGCCTGGGCCGTCGTCGCCGCCTTGGCACGCTCGTCCGCCGCGGCCCGGATGGACCGCCACGCGGACTCGGCGGCCTGCTGCTCCGCCTCCTTCTTGCTGCGGCCGGTGCCGGTGCCGTACGAGACGCCTCCGACGCGGGCAGCAGCAGTGAAGGTCTTCTCGTGATCGGGGCCGGTCTCCGTCACCAGGTACTCGGGAACGCCGAGTCCTTCGGTCGCGGTGAGCTCCTGGAGACTGGTCTTCCAGTCCAGGCCGGCTCCGAGGTTCGAGGACTTCTCGATCAGCGGGTCGAACAGGCGGTGCACCAGTTCGGAGGCCGCGTCGAGGCCCTGGTCGAGATAGACCGCGCCGATCACCGCTTCGAGGGTGTCGGCGAGGATGGACGCCTTGTCCCGGCCGCCCGTGCCCTCTTCGCCCCGGCCGAGCCGGATGAAGGAGCCCAGGTCGAGGCCGCGGCCGACCTCCGCCAACGCACGCGAGTTGACCACCGCGGCCCGCAACTTGGCCAGTTGGCCTTCGGGCAGGTCGGGGTGGGTGCGGTACAGCGTGTCCGTGACGACGAGGCCGAGCACGGAGTCCCCGAGGAACTCCAGCCGCTCGTTCGTCGGCAGACCGCCGTTCTCGTACGCGTAGGAACGGTGGGTCAGCGCACGCACCAGAAGGGCGGACTCGAGCTGATAGCCGAGCCGCCCTTCCAGAAGCGTGTGGGACGAGGCCGTGTTGTCCGCCTTTTTCTTGGCGAGTGAATCCGCCTTGGCGTCATCTGCCTGCTTGGGGCTGGACACGGTGCCTCTCACCAGCCGCTCAGACCTCGAGGACCTGGCGCTTGTTGTAGGTGCCGCAAGACGGGCACGCGATGTGCTGCAGCTTGGGCTCGTGGCAGCGCTCGCACGCAACCAGGGTGGGGACCGCAGCCTTCCACTGCGACCGGCGGTGGCGCGTGTTGCTGCGCGACATCTTCCGCTTCGGAACAGCCACGGCTACTTCTCCTGCTTCTCGTTGGCGCGCGCCGATCGAGGCGCTTCGCCACTCATCTCGTCCTTCTCGCCGTCTTCGAGTGAACCGGCGAGTCCCTGCAGTGCCGCCCAACGGATGTCGACGGCGTCATGGTGGTGGTCCGGGTCGTCCGCGAGGCGTGCTCCGCACTGGGCGCACAGTCCTGGACAGTCGTCCTGGCACACCGGCTGCATCGGCAGTGCGAGCACCACCGCATCACGCAGCACGGGTTCGAGGTCGAACAGGCCGTCCTCGAGAAAGAGCGTGTCCTCGTCTTCCTCGGCGTCGTCGGCCGGTTCCGCCTTCACGCGGCCCCGGTCGTCGGCGTCAGGGTACGAGAACATCTCCTGGAAATCCGCTTCGAGCTCCAGCTCGACCGGCTCCAGACACCTTACGCACTCCCCCTCGGCCCGTGCACGGGCGGTGCCCGTGACGAGCACTCCGTCCATGACCGACTCGAGTCGGAGTTCCAGCTTCACCGGGGTGCCTGTCGGCACTCCGATGACCCCCTGGATCCCGAGGTCCCCGGGGGCTTCGATCTCACGGGACAGGCGCTGGAGCGCGCCAGGACGCCGCCCCAGCTCGTGCGTGTCGAACACGAGAGGGTTGCGGTGGTCGAGGCGGGCGTTCAGGGCCATTCCTGCTTTCGATCTTCCGTGCTGTGGGGGCCGCCGCCCTCAGGTGTTGCGGGCAGCGGCGATCGCGGACATACACGCGACCGAAGGGCCAGGATACTGGAGCATTCGCTCACAGCCCAATCCGGCCTCCCCGACCCCGCCCCGGACCTCGGCTCCTACAGGCCGCGGCCCTGTTCGTAGGCGCGCAGCTGCTCGGCGCTGATCATGCTGGTGTCGAACAGGCTGGCCTCGTCGAGGGCGTAGCCCTGCTGTTCCTGGGGGGACTGCTGCGGGGGCTGCTGCGGGTCGTACGGCGCCTGCCGGGGGTCGTAGTCCTGGACGGGGGTTCCGCCCGCCTGCGCGTAGTCGAACGGGGCGGCGGCGTAGGGGTCGGCCTGCTGGTAGCCGTAGGCGTCCTGCTGACCGCCGTAGCCCTGCTGCTGGTAGCCGTACGGGTCCGGCTGCTGCTGGTAGGCGTAGGAGTCCTGGGGCTGCTCGTACGACCGCTGCGCGGGCCGCTCGGCCGGGGTCTCCCGCTCGGCGAGGGCGGCGAGGTCGGCGAGGTAGTCGGCGTCGGAGGAGTGCTGGAAGGTCGTGTCGTCGTCGGCCAGGGCGCCGAGGTCGTCGCTGGCGATCCGGCCGTGCAGCTTCTGCCGGCCGCGGCCGACGGCTTCCAGGGTCTTGGCGAGGACCGCCTCGAAGGCGCCCAGCTTGACGTCGACGTAGGCGTCGGCGTCGCGGCGCAGGGTCTCCGGGTCGTGGCTGCGCTCGAGGGCGTCCTCGTCCTCGTACCCCTGCTCGTCGACGCCGGGGCCGGTGCCCAGGAGCTTCTCGCGGCCGCGGCCGACGGAGCCGAGGGTCTTGGTGAGGACGACCTCGAAGTTGGCGAGCTTGGAGTCGACGTAGTCGTCGGCCTCCGCGCGGACGTCCTCGGCCTCCTTGCGGGCCTCGGCCAGGATCCGGTCGGCCTCGGCCTGCGAACGGCGGGCGATCTCGGTGTCGGAGATCAGCGAGCCGCGCTCGGCGTGCGCGGTGGAGATGATCCGGTCGGCCTCCTGACGGGCCTGTTCGACCATCTGCTCGCGGCCGCCGATCAGCTCCCGCGCCTGGGCGAGGGAGTCGGGCAGGGCGGCGCGCACCTCTTCGAGGAGGGCGAGCAGTTCGGCGCGGTTGACCACGCACGAGGCCGACATCGGCATCGACCGGGCACTGGAGACCGCCGTGACGATCTCGTCGAGCTTCTTCTGCACGTCCACCGGTTGCTCGCCACTCTCTGCTGCTGTGTTGGAGACGGACGGAACGACTGTACGGCCACGAGGTGTCCGGCGGACACCGAGTGACGGGCCGTCAGTTCCTCAGTCCTTGCGGAGACGTCCGGAGAGTGCTTCCAGGACGAGCGGCGGAACCAGGTGGGAGACGTCGCCGCCCCAGGTCGCGACCTCCTTGACCAGGGAGGACGACAGGAAACTGTAGGTGGGGTTGGTGGGGACGAACAGCGTCTCGACACCGGAGAGGCCGTTGTTCATCTGGGCCATCTGCAGCTCGTAGTCGAAGTCGCTGACGGCGCGCAGGCCCTTGACGATGGCCGGGATCTCGCGCTGCTTGCAGAAGTCGACGAGGAGACCGTGGAAGGCCTCGACGCGGACGTTCCCGTACTCGGCGGTCACCTGGCGGATCAGGTCGATCCGCTCGTCGATCTCGAACAGGCCCTTCTTGGACTTGTTGATCATCACCGCGACGTAGACCTCGTCGTACAGACGGGAGGCACGGGAAATGATGTCGAGATGTCCGTTGGTGATCGGGTCGAACGACCCGGGACAGACGGCGCGGCGCACTTGAGATCCCTCGCTCTCCGGTCCGGTCATCGTGCGTCTTCGCACGTAGAGGCGGCGCGACCGTACCAAAACGTTCCCTCGCCGTAGCGACGGGACCGGATCGCCTCGAAGCCGTCCGGCCACGCGAAAACGCCGCCTCTGGTGCTGCGCTCCACGGTGACGAGGGCTTCCGCCGCGAGCCACCCCTGCGAGCGGAGTGTGAGCAGGATCTCCCGAAGATCGTCGTCGGTGACGGCGTACGGGGGGTCGAGGAAGGCGAGGTCGTACGGCTGCGCCGGCGGCGTCTGGATGATCTGCCGGGCCTTGCCGGCCCGGACCTCGGCGCCCGGCAGGCCGAGGGTCCGTACGTTCTCCCGGATCGTGCGGGCCGCTCGCGCGTCGGCCTCGACCAGCAGGGTGTGGCCCGCCCCCCGGGAGAGGGCCTCCAGCCCCACGGCGCCCGAGCCGGCGTAGAGGTCCAGGACGCGTTCGCCGTCGAGGGGGGCGCCGCCGAGCAGGGACTGCCAGGTGGAGAAGAGGGCCTCGCGCGCGCGGTCGGAGGTGGGGCGGGTGCCGGTGCCTGGCGGGACGGCCAGGCGACGTCCGCCGGCTTTTCCGGCGATCACGCGGGTCATCTCGGGGTCCTTGTTCGGGGGCGTTCTTACGGGGGCGGTACGTGTCGGTACGTGGTCAGTCTGGCAGGCGGAGGTGCGGGGTGCTCGATCACGGTCGGCGGTGCCGGGCGGGGCCTGTGGGGCCTCCCGTCCCGTGGGGTCTCCCGTCCCGTGCCTCACGGGGCACCCGTCCGCCCCGCCGTACGCGGGCTGCCGTCCGTCCGGCCGGGTCGGCGGGGGCAGGGGGCTCTCCGCCTCCCGCCCCGGCGCACGCGGTGGTCCCCCGCCCACCCTGGCGGGGGAAGCCGTCCGCTCCACCGCACGCGGGAGCCCTCCGGTCTGGCACGGGGAGTCCTCCGGCCGCCCGGACGCGGGGAATCGCGGGCCGGCAGCGACGCGCGATCCCCCGCGCCCGGGCACCCTGGCGGCCGGGTGCTCAGCCCTTCTCCAGGTACTGCTCCCGCTCCTCGTCCAGGAGGGCGTCCAGGGCGGTGCGCAGACCCGGGTAGGCGGCCAGCTCCGGGTCGGACGCGACCACCTGGGCCGCCTCCTGCCTCGCCTCGGCGATGACCTCCTCGTCCTCGATGACGGCGAGGACGCGCAGGCTGGAGCGGGCGCCGGACTGGGCCTGACCGAGCACGTCGCCTTCGCGGCGCTGTTCGAGGTCGATGCGGGACAGCTCGAAGCCGTCGAGGGTGGCGGCGACCGCGCCGAGCCGGCCGCGGGCGGGACTCGCCTCGGGCATCTCGGTGACGAGGAGGCAGAGTCCCGCGGCCGAACCGCGGCCGACCCGGCCGCGCAGCTGGTGCAGCTGGGAGACGCCGAAGCGGTCGGCGTCCATGATCACCATCGCGGTGGCGTTCGGCACGTTGACCCCGACCTCGATGACGGTCGTGGCGACCAGGACGTCGGTGTCCCCGGCGGCGAACCGGCGCATGACGGCGTCCTTGTCGTCCGGGGGCATGCGGCCGTGCAGCACCTCGATCCTGAGCCCCTGGAGCGGGCCTTCGGCGAGCTGGTCGGCCACATCCAGGACGGCGAGCGGCGGGCGCTTGTCGGCCTCGTCCTCCGGGGACTTCTTCTTCGCCTTCCCGGCGCCGTCCTCCTCGTCGCCGATGCGCGGGCAGACCACGTACGCCTGGTGGCCGTTCTCGACCTCCTCGCGGACCCGCTGCCACGCGCGGGCCAGGAAGTGCGGTTTGTCGGCTGCGGGGACGACGTGGCTGGCGATGGGCGAACGCCCGGCCGGGAGCTGGTCCAGGACGGAGGTCTCCAGGTCGCCGAAGACGGTCATGGCGACCGTGCGCGGGATGGGCGTGGCGGTCATGACGAGCAGGTGCGGAGGCTGCTTGCCCTTGCCGCGCAGGGCGTCCCGCTGCTCGACGCCGAACCGGTGCTGCTCGTCGACCACGACCAGTCCGAGATCGTGGAACTGCACCTTGTCCTCGATCAGCGCGTGCGTGCCGATGACGATGCCGGCCTCGCCGGTGACGAGGTCGAGCAGCGCCTGCCGCCGGCCCGCGGCTCCCATGGACCCGGTGAGCAGCACGACCTTGGTGGCGTGCTCGACGCCGCCCAGCATCCCGCCCTCGGCCAGGTCCCCCATCATCTCGACGACGGAACGGTGGTGCTGCTGGGCGAGGACCTCGGTGGGCGCGAGCATGGCGGCCTGCCCGCCGGCGTCGACGACGGCGAGCATGGCGCGCAGCGCCACCATCGTCTTGCCCGAACCGACCTCCCCCTGGAGCAGCCGGTGCATCGGGTGCTCGGTCGCCAGGTCGTCGAAGATCTCCTTCGAGACCTTGCGCTGGCCCTCGGTGAGGGTGAAGGGGAGGCGGTCGTCGAAGGCGGAGAGCAGGCCGTCCGGGGCGGGTCTGCGGGCGACGGCCGGGAGTTGGCCGTCGGCGTGGCGGCGGCGGGCCAGGGCGACCTGGAGGACGAAGGCCTCGTCCCACTTCAGGCGGGCGCGGGCGTCGTCGACGTCGGCCTTGGTCTGCGGACGGTGGATCCTGAGCAGGGCCTCGGGGAGGGCGAGCAGGCCGCGGCCCTCGCGCAGGGAGTCGGGGAGCGGGTCGAGGGCCTCCTGGGCGCTGGGCAGGACCGTCTGGATGGCCTTGCCGATCTTCCAGGACTCGAGTTTGGCGGTGGCCGGGTAGATCGGGATGAGGGCGCCGGCCCAGGTCTCGACCGTTTCGTCGGTGTCGCCGCGCAGCAGTTCGTAGGCCGGATGGGCCAGCTGGAGGCGGCGGTTGAAGAGGGAGACCTTGCCGGAGAACATCGCGCGGGTGCCCGGCAGGAGGTCCTTGTGGGGCTTGTGCACGCCGTTGCCGAAGAAGACCAGCTGGAGGCGGCCGCTGCCGTCCGTGATGGTGACCTCCAGGCGCTGGCCCTTGCCGCGGGGGGCCCTGGCCGAGGCGAAGGTGTGCAGCCGGGCGTCGGCGACCTGGGCGACCACGGTGACGTGCTCGTCCATGGGGAGGTCGGCGAGGTGCGTGAGCTGGCCGCGCTCCTCGTATCTGCGCGGGTAGTGGTGCAGGAGGTCGCCGACGGTGTGCAGGCCGAGGTGCTCGGCCATCACCTTCGCGGTCGGTGGGCCGAGCACCTTCTTGAGCGGTTCTTCGAGCGCGGGCACGAGATCCATTGCACACCACCCCACTGACATTGCCGTACACGTGTCCTGAAACCCCTGGTCAGGCGGCTCGTTCGGGCTCTAGGATGGCGCGCTCCGGCCATCCCCCGCGGTCACCGCCCCACCGGGACCGCCCGACCCCGCGCCGTCGAGCCTCCCCAAGCCGCGGCGCAGCAGCGATGGACTCCCAGACCTCACCGTCGTCCCAGGCATCCCCGTCACCTCACACCTTCCAGGTCGATCTGCGCGGCCTGGTGGACCTGCTGTCCCATCACCTCTACTCCAGTCCCCGGGTCTACCTGCGCGAACTGCTCCAGAACGCCGTGGACGCCATCACCGCCCGGCGGGCGGAGGAGCCCGGTGCCCCGGCGCGGGTGCGGCTGTCCGCCGCGGGCGGGGAGCTGCGGGTGGAGGACTCCGGTGTCGGGCTCACCGAGTCCGACGTGCACAGCCTGCTGGCCACCATCGGACGCAGTTCCAAGCGCGCCGACGGCCTGCAGGAGGCCCGTTCCGACTTCCTGGGCCAGTTCGGCATCGGGCTGCTGGCCTGCTTCGTGGTCGCCGAGCGCATCCGGGTGGTCAGCCGCAGTTCCCGCACGCCCGGCGCGCCGCCGGTGGAGTGGACGGCCCGTGACGACGGTTCCTACACGGTGCGGACGCTGCCCCACGAGGAGCACCCCGAGCCGGGCACGACCGTGCACCTGGTGGCGCGGGCCGGTGCCGGCGAGTGGCTCGCCGCGCAGCGGGTCCTCGAGCTGGCGCGCGACTTCGGCTCGCTGCTGCCGTACGACGTCACGGTCGGCGAGGAGGCGGTCACCGATCTGCCGGCGCCCTGGGACCGGCCGTACGCCTCTCCCGCGAACCGGCGGGTGGCGCTGGCCCGGCACTGTCACGAGCTGTTCGGGTTCACGCCGTTGGACTCGATCGAGCTGACCGTGCCGCTGGCCGGCATCCGCGGGGTGGCGTACGTGCTGCCGGCCGCGGTCAGTCCGGCCCAGCGGGCCGGTCATCGTGTGCACCTCAAGGGCATGCTGCTGACCGACCGGGCCGAACAGCTGCTGCCGGACTGGGCGTTCTTCGTGCGCTGTGTCCTGGACACCGACAGCCTGCGGCCCACGGCCTCGCGCGAGTCGCTGTACGAGGACGAGACGCTGGCGGCCGTGCGGGAGGCGCTGGGCGAGCGGATCCGGGCCTGGCTGACGGGGCTGGCCGCCGGGGATCCGGAGCGGCTGGAGGCGTTCCTCGCCGTGCACCACCTGGGGGTGAAGTCCCTGGCGCGGCACGACGGGGAGATGCTGCGGACGATGCTGCCGTGGCTGCCGTTCGAGACGAGCGACGGCAGGCTGTCACTGGAGGAGTTCGCGCAGCGGCACCCGGTGGTGCACTTCACGCGGACCGTGGAGGAGTACCGGCAGGTCGCGCCGATCGCGTCGGCACAGGGCGTCGGGGTCGTCAACGGCGGTTACACGTACGACAGCGAACTGGTCGAGGCGCTGCCGTCGGTGCGGCCGGGGACGGTGGTCGCCGAGCTGGACGCGGACACCGTGACCGCGCACCTGGACGCCGTGGACGCGGCGGAGGAGCTGGCGCTGTCGGGTTTCCTGGCGGCCGCGCGGGCGAAGCTCGACCCGCTGGGCTGTGACGTCGTCCTGCGCGCCTTCCACCCGCTGTCGGTGCCCGCACTGCACCTGGACGACCGGGCGGCCCGGCACGAGCAGGCGCGGGCGGACGCCGAGGCGCGGGCCGACGACCTGTGGGCGGGCATCCTGGGCTCCCTGCGCGGCAGCGCCCCGCGCGCGCGGCTGGTGCTCAACCATCTCAACCCGCTGGTCCGGCGGATCGGTTCCCTGCGGGACGCCGAGCTGATCGGCACCGCCACGGAGTCGCTGTACGGGCAGGCGCTGCTGATGGCGCAGCGGCCCCTGCGGCCGGCGGACTCCGCCCTGTTGAACCGGGCGTTCATCGGCCTGCTGGAGTGGGCCACGCACGGGAACGCGACACCTGAGGAGGACGGGCGGCGATGACCGCGATCACGGACTTCGACTCCCTGCGCCGGGCGATGGCGGAGAACGGCGAGCAGCCGGAGGGACCGGCCCGCAACGCGCGCGCGGAACTGCTGCTCGCGGAGGCCGAGAGGCTGGACATCCCGCTCGCCG
The DNA here is from genome assembly GCF_055580685.1 of Streptomyces sp. NPDC031554. Lineage (NCBI taxonomy): Bacteria > Bacillati > Actinomycetota > Actinomycetes > Kitasatosporales > Streptomycetaceae > Streptomyces > Streptomyces sp. NPDC031554. Next base: position 176,748 of record NZ_JBVIKX010000001.1, read on the forward strand.
TGATCGAGGCGCTCGGACACCAGCTGAAGGTCTACAACTACAGCTCCGAGAAGGACAAGATGTTCGTCCCCTTCGCGCGCCTGCTGCGCATGTGGGACGAACGGCCCGAGGACTTCGACGCGCACGAGACGCACGCGCTGCACTGGGTCTTCAAGTGGGTGTCGGCCGGCATGCTCGACCAGCCGCACGTTCCGCTGGCGTCGGTGGAGAAGTGGCTCGGCGAGATGGAGCACCGCTACCGGCTCGCCGGGCACTCCGAGCGGGCGGTGCGCAGCGCCGAGCTCAGCGTGGCCGCGCACGTCGGGGACGTGGAGCGGGCCGAGCGGGCGTTCGCCGCCTGGCTGGCCGCGGAGCGCGACGGCATGGCCGACTGCCACGCATGCGAGCTGCACGGCCAGGGCTGGTGGCGGGCGGAGCGGGGCCGGGACGCGGAGGCGCTGGAGCTGTGGGCGCCCGTCCTGGAGGGCGCGTACACGTGCGCGCACGAGCCGCACACGGTGCTCGCGTCGTCCCTGGTGCCGCTGTTGCGGCTGGGCCGGGTGGACGAGGCCCGGGCCAACCACCTGCGCGGCTTCCGGCTGGTGCGGGCGATGGAGAGCATGCGGGGCGCGTACGCCGACCACGTGGAGTTCTGCGCGCTGACCGGCAACGAGGCGCGGGGGCTGGAGCTGCTCGCGGAGCGCCCGGCGTACTTCACGGACGAGGGCCAGCCGCGCAGCAGGCTGGACTTCCTGAGCGTGGTCGTGCTGCTCATGGAGCGGTTGTCCGCCCTGGGCCTGGGCGGGCAGCAGGTGCCCGGGCCGGCCGGGCGGGCGTGGACGGCGGCGGAACTCGCGCCCCACGCGCGCGAGGAGGCGCTCGCGCTGGCCGCGCGGTTCGACGCGCGCAACGGCACGTCGCACGTCGGCGAGCGGGTACGCGCGCGGATGTCGCAGCGGCCGCTGGTGGAGCGGCTGCCGCTGGGGGTGCGCACGGCACGCCCGTCGGCGCCCGCCGCCGTCCCCCCGGCGCCGGCGGCCACGGCGGCGGCCGGGGAGGGGGCCGGCACGCCGGATCTGCCGGCGCTGCTCGCCGAGGCGCGGCGGCTGTCGGACACCTTGCGGCCGCACGCCGTGGAGGCGTGGGCGGCGGTGGCGGAGGCCGCCGGGGAGGCCGGGGACACCGGGCTGGACGCGCGTGACCGCGCCGAGATGGCCGACCACCGGGCGATGGGGCTGGGCGCGGAGGGCGCCGAGACGTTCGAGCTGGCGGCCGGGCTGTACGCGGAGGCGGGCGACCCCGGCGAGGCTCTGGCGGCACGCACGCGTGCGGCCTACGTCCGCGCGCTCGCGGGAGAGCTGGACGAGGCGGTCGCCGCGGTCGCCGAGCCGTACGACCGGGTCCTCGCGCTGTACGCCGAGGGCGGCACGCAGATGCGGCAGGCGGCGGGGGTCCTGATGGGCCGCGCGCGGATACTGATGCGACGCGTGCACGAGGCCGACGGACCGGTCGCCGCACACGTGCCGGCGGAGGCCGAGGCGGCCGTCCGGGAGGTGCTCGCGCTCGTGGAGGGGCGGACCGGGGACGACGTACGGCTCGTCGCGCGGGTCGCCGAGGGGCACGCGATGCTCGCGGAGCTGGCCGCGCGCTCGGGCGACGCCGCGGCGGGCGCCGAACTGTTCGCACGGGCCGCCGCGGAGTTCGTCGGGGCCGGGCTGCCCTGGTTCGCCGTGGAGTACGAGGCCAGGCTGGCCGCTCTCGCGCACCACCTGGGCGACATGGCGGAGGCGGAACGGGCGCTGCGGGCGGCCCTGGAGCACGGCGGCGGCTTCCTGGAGCCGGTCGGCCGGGCACAGCTGCACCTCCAGCTCGCCGAGGTCGTCGGGGGCCGGGGGCAGGCCGCGGAGGCCGCCGAGCACGCCCTGGAGGCGGCGCACTGGGCCGACGAGGCGGGCGAGGGCCCGACGTTCGGGGCGTGGGCGCGGCACCAGCTGGGCGGGTTCCTGGTGCGGCAGGGCCGGTGGGCGGAGGCCGCGGAGGTGCTGGAGTCGGCGCTGGCGGACCTGACCGTCGAGACGCACGGCGACGGGGCGGTCGTCCAGACACAGTGGTGGCTCGGCGACTGCCTGAGCGAGCTGGGCGAGCACCGGGCCGCCGCCGAACGCCGCCTGCAGGCCGCCGAGACCGCCCGGCACTGGCCCGAGCAGCACGACCACGCCACGCTGGCGCACCTGGCGGCCGAATCCCTCGGCCAGGCCGGGCTGCACGCGGACGCGGACCGGGCGTACGCACGCGCGGGCGAGCTGTGGCGCTCCCTGGGCAACGTGCACGGGCTGGTGCGCTCCTTGCGCGCGCGTGCCTGGCTGGCGCTGCGCGCGCAGGACGGCACGGGGGCGGCGCGGGAGCTGATGGCGGACGCCGTCGGGGAGTGCGCCGACGCGCTGGAGGTCGCGGACGACGAGGAGGCGCGTCTGCGGCTGGTCTTCGAACTCGGTCACACCCACCGTCAGTTCGGCGATCTCCTGGCCCGCTCGGCCGCCGAGGACGCCGACGACGAATCGATCCGCGCCGCCATGGACGAGGCACTGTCCCAGATGTCGGAGGCGGTCGCGGTGTTCGTCCCCCTCGGGGCCGCCGCCCTGCCGCCGCGCACCGGTGCCGAGCTGGCCGCGGGCTGGCTGGAGACCGACCTGGGCCGTCCCGCGCGGGCGGCCGCACGCGCGCGTGCGGTGCTCGCGGCGTACGCGGACGCGGAGCGGGACCCGGACTTCGAGGGCGGGGACGAGGAGACCGTACGGGCGCGGCGGGCGGAGGCGGAGCAGCTGCTGCAGGCGGCGGAGGCGGAACAGGAGGCGACGCGGGAGCCGTAGGCACAGGAGCGGTGGGCGCCGACGCCCCGGCCACGAACGCCTCGGTCACGCGGGCAGCGGGCACGGGGGCAGCGGGTGCAGGGGCGGGCGGTGCGGGCCGGGTTTCGGGAGCGGGCGCAGGGGCGGGCGGTGCGGGCCGGATTTCGGGAGCGGTGCCCGTCGCCTCCCCGGCCGGTCCCGCCGTCTCCCCCGGCCGGGCTCATCGTCTCCCCGCGACCGTCATTCCACGCCGATCAGCAGCAGCGCGCCCTGCCGTCCCCCGCGGTACACCACCGTGTCGACGGCGAGGTACGCCTGCCGCACCCGCGCCTCCAGCCGCTCGGCGACGCCCTCGGGGGCCTCGTCGCCGAGGACGAGGGTGACGAGTTCCCCGCCCGCCGCCAGCATGCGGTCCAGGACGGCCTCGGCGACGGCGGCGACGTCGGCGCCGATGACGGCCACGTCGCCGTCGACGAGGCCGAGGACGTCGTCGGCCTGGCAGATGCCGGCCGTGGTCCAGGACTGGCGTTCGGCGACGGCGACCTCGGCGTGGCGGGTGGCGCCGGCCGCCGAGGTCATCGCGACGACGTCCTCGTCGAAGCGGCGGTCGGGTTCGTGCACGGCGAGCGCGGCGATCCCCTGGACCGCGGAACGGGTCGGGATGAGGGCCACGCGGATGCCCTCCGCGCGTGCCTGCTCGGCCGCCGCGGCCGCGGTGTGGCGCAGATCGGCGTCGTTTGGCAGCAGCACGACCTCGTGCGCGTGGGCCCGCCGTACGGCCTGGACCAGTTCACCGCTGGCGGGCGGCTCCCCGGGGCGCGCGAGGACGGTGGTCGCACCGGCCTCGGCGTACAGACCGGCCAGGCCCTCGCCGGGCACGACGGCGACCACCGCCCGCTGGACGCGCTCGCGCGGCGGACGCCCGCCCCCGCGCGCGTGGACGTCGTCGTCGGCGAAGTGCGTGACGCGGATCCGGTACGGCCGGCCGGCCTCCACGCCCGCCTCCACGGCCGCGCCGGCGTCGTCCACGTGGACGTGCACGTTCCACAGTCCGTCCCCGCCGACCACGACGAGCGAGTCGCCCAGGGCGTCGAGCCGTTCCCGCAGCCGGGCGACGGCGGCGTCCTCGGCCTCCAGCAGGTAGATCACCTCGAAGGCGGGCCCGCCGTTCCCGCCACCGTCCTCGGCACGGGACTCCGCGCAGGACTCCGCGCAGGTCTCCGCACGGGACTCCGCGCCCGTCCCGGCCCCGGGGGCCCGCGGGTCCACCGGGCCCGCGGCGCGGTCACGCCCCCCGCCGGCCGCGAACGCGCCGGTCCCGGAGGGCACCGCCGCCGTCTCCCCCGTGAACGTCTCCACCAGCGCCGCGAGCACCGCCACCAGTCCCCGTCCGCCCGCGTCCACCACCCCGGCACGTTCCAGGACGGCCAGCTGGCCCGGTGTCGCGGCGAGCGCCGCGCACGCGCCCCGGTGGGCCGCCTTCGCGACCGTCCCGCAGTCGCCCTCGGCGGCCGCCGCCGCGTCGGCGGCGGCCGCGGCGACCGACAGGACCGTGCCCTCGACCGGGTGCGCCACGGCCTGGCGGGCGGAGTCGGCGGCGCGGCGCAGCGCCAGGCGCAGTCCCGCCGCGTCGGTGTGCGGCCCCTCCCCCTCGGCGGCGAACACCTGGGCCATGCCGCGCAGCAGCTGCGCCAGGATGGTCCCGGAGTTCCCGCGCGCGCCTATGAGCGCTCCGTGCGCCATCGCGCGCGCGGCGTCGGCGAGGGAGGGGGCGCCGTGCGCGGCGGCGCCGGCCGCGTGGCCGTCGAAGACCGCCTCGACCGCGGTCGCGGCCGACTCCACGGTCAGGTACAGGTTGGTCCCGGTGTCCCCGTCGGCGACCGGGTACACGTTGATCGCGTCGATCTCCTCGCGCGCGCGTCCCAGGGCCCGGAGCGCGAGACCGCACCAGGTGCGCACCGCGAGAGCATCGAAGAATGTCTGCGGCACCTGCGGCACCTGGGCCTCCCTGAGCTGCTGGACTGGGACGCAGCGTAGACCGTGGGCGGGCGTCGGCCGGTGGAGGGCGAGCGCGGGGCCCTCTGAGCAGCCATGGTAGTTTCGTTGTACTGGCGCAGCCGTTGTATGCTGCTCCGGTTGCCCGATCCCATCGGGCCATCCCCCTGGCACCGCCACTCAGATCTCTGATCCCATGATCTTGATCCCGGCATGCCGGGATCAACCGTAAGTGCATCTGAAGTCTTTGGAGTGACCCGTGGCTGCCAACTGCGACGTCTGCGGCAAGGGGCCGGGCTTCGGCAACAACATCTCGCACTCGCACCGCCGTACGCCCCGTCGCTGGAACCCGAACATCCAGCGCGTACGTACCGTGGTCGGTGGGACGCCGAAGCGCGTGAACGCTTGCACCTCGTGCATCAAGGCCGGCAAGGTCTCGCGCTGACGCACATCCCCCACCTCTCGGCTCCGTCCGAGGCGGGGGGACCCCCGTCGCGCGCGGCCCTGCTGGTTGCTGAAAGAGCCGGTCCACCTCTGGTGGGCCGGCTCTTTGCATCACCCGGAGGCCCGAAGGCCCGCGCCCGCCTCACCACCGGCCTCCGCCTCACCACCGGCCTCCGCGTCACCGCGCGGGGACCGTCCTCCTCGTCGCCGCCCCCTCGTCACCGTCGTCCTTCGTCGCGTCCCGCACCCCGAGCCTCCAGCCGTGGTCCACGGGACCGATCCCGCCGCCGAGGGCGAAGCCGGCGGCGATCGCCCCGGTGACGTACTCCTTGGCCGTCGCCACCGCCCGCGGCACGGTCTCCCCCTTGGCGAGCTGAGCCGCGATCGCCGAGGCGAGGGTGCAGCCCGTGCCGTGCGTGTGCCGGTTGTCGAGCCGGGGCGCGCGCAGCCAGTGCTCCTCACGGCCGTCGGTGAGCAGGTCGACGGCGTCGCCGGGCAGATGACCGCCCTTGATCAGCACCCACCGCGGGCCGTACGCCAGGACGGCCGCCGCGGCCTGCCGGAGTCCGCGCTCCGAATCGACCCGTACGCCGGTCAGGCCGGCCGTCTCGTCGAGGTTGGGCGTGGCGACGGTGGCGACGGGAAGCAGCTTGGTGCGGACGGAGTCGAGGGCCGAGGCGGCCAGCAGCGGGTCGCCGTGCTTGGAGACGCCGACCGGGTCGACGACGATCGGGGCGTCGGTGCCGGCGAGCAACTCGGCCACCTCTTCGACGAGTTCCGCGGAGGAGAGCATCCCGGTCTTCACGGCCTGGACGCCGATGTCGTCGACGACGCTGCGGTACTGGGCGCGCACCGCCGCCACGGGCAGGTCCCACGCGCCCTGGACGCCGAGGGAGTTCTGGGCCGTGACGGCGGTGATCACGCTCATGCCGTGCGTGCCGAGCGCGAGCATCGTCTTGAGGTCGGCCTGGACGCCCGCGCCGCCGCCGGAGTCGGAGCCGGCCACCGTCAGCACCCTCGGGGGGATCACGACTCCACGTCCCCGAAGTGGTCCCAGCCGCCCTTGCTGGTCCAGGGCGCCCCGTCGACCGTCACCTGGGGCAGGGCCGAGGGGTTGAGGACCTCGCCGATCACCTTCCAGCGGGCCGGGAGCTTCACGTCCGGCGGGAAGGTCGCCACGATGGCGTGGTCCTCCCCGCCGGTCAGCACCCACTGCATGGGGTCGACGCCGACGGCCTGGCCGATGTCGTTCATCTGGGTGGGCACGTCGATCGCGCCGGAGCGGATGTCGATGCGGACCTTGCTGGCCTCCGCGATGTGCCCCAGGTCGGCGATCAGCCCGTCGCTCACGTCGCACATCGCGGTCGCGCCGAGGGCGGCGGCCGCCGGACCGGCGTGGTACGGCGGCTCGGGTCGGCGGTGGGCCTCGACGAAGGCGCGGGGCGAGCGGAACCCGCGGGAGAGGACCGCGTATCCGGCGGCGGACCAGCCCAGCCAGCCCGTCACCGCGACGAGGTCGCCGGGCTGGGCGCCGGAACGGGTGATCGGCTCCTGGTTGCGCAGATCGCCGAGGGCGGTGATCGACACCATGATCGTGTCGCCGCGCACGACGTCGCCGCCGACCACGGAGGCGCCGGCGACCTGGCACTCGTCGCGCAGCCCGTCCATCAGCTCGGTGGGCCAGGTGACCGGCAGTTCGCCGGGTACGACGAGGCCGAGGAGCAGTGCGGTCGGCACGGCGCCCATCGCGGCGATGTCGGCGAGGTTCTGGGCGGCGGCCTTGCGGCCGACGTCGTAGGCGGTGGACCAGTCGCGGCGGAAGTGCCGGCCCTCCAGCAGGATGTCGGTGCTCGCCACGACCCGGCGGTCGGGCGCGGCCACCACCGCGGCGTCGTCACCGGGTCCGACCCGGACCGCCGGCGTGGTGGTGAGACGGGAGGTGAGCTCCCTGATGAGCCCGAACTCCCCGAGCTCACCAACAGTGCCCTTCATCGCCCCAGCTCTCCTTCTGTCCCAGTTCGTGCCCGGTCGCGTCTCACCGGTGTCCCCGATACGGTCGAGGAGACCGTCAACCTCTGCCGTGCCTGTACCCCGGCGCGCGAGCCGTGGTGCCCGCAGGTCTCCCCGCGGCGAGCGGCGACGCGATACCGTGGCGTTCCTTTTCCCCACATGATCCTCGTGGCCGCCCTGGAGGTTCCGTGGTACAGGCGTACATCCTGATCCAGACCGAGGTCGGCAAGGCCTCGGCCGTCGCCGAGACGATCGGCAAGATCCCCGGCATCGTCCAGGCCGAGGACGTCACGGGTCCCTACGACGTGATCGTGCGGGCCCAGGCCGACACGGTCGACGACCTCGGCCGCATGGTGGTCGCCAAGGTGCAGCAGGTGGACGGGATCACCCGTACCCTGACCTGCCCGGTGGTGCATCTGTAGCCCCCGTCTACCCTTGGCCGGTGAACCTTTCCCGTCACCGGCTCAGTGGTGTGCCCGCCCTCGTTCTGCTCTGTGCCGTCGTGGGCTGCTCATCGGCAGACGACGGCGCGTCGGCCGCGGTTCCCAGTCCCACGACGAAGGTCGCGGGACTGTGCCGGAACCTGGACGAGGCACTGCCGTCGAAGGTGGACGGTAGGGACCGCCGGGATCCCGATCCCGCCTCCGCGTTGACCGCGGGCTGGGGGAACCCGGCGATCATACTGCGCTGCGGTGTGGAACGGCCGCCGAAGATGGCGGATCCGCAGGTGGCCCAGGGCGCCGACCCGGACGCCGTCGCGGGCGGTGTGAACGGCGTCGACTGGCTGATGGAGAAGCGGGACGGCGGGGGGTACCGGTTCACCACCGCCAGTCGCCTCGCCTACGTCGAGGTGACGGTGCGGGAGGGGGCGGACAGTTCGTCGGCACTGATCGACCTGGCCCCGGCCATCAGGAAGGCGATCCCCGAGGGGATCGCCGACTGAGGACCAGGGTGCGTTTCGAAAGTGGCGTCGTCTGCCCGAAGGGCAGACGGGACTTTCCAAACACGCCCTAGCGCAGCCCCGTGGACCTGCGGAGTGCCGCCTGGATCAGGCGTCCCACCAGCTCCTCGTAGCCGATGCCGCTCGCCTGCCACATCGCGGGGTACATCGAGATGGGCGTGAAGCCCGGCATCGTGTTGATCTCGTTGATGACGAACTCGCCGTCCTCGGTGAGGAAGAAGTCCGCCCGGACCAGGCCCTCGCAGGAGGCGGCCTCGAAGGCGTCCACCGCGAGCCGCTGGACCTCGGCGGTCTCCTCCGGCGTCAGCGGGGCCGGCACCAGTCCGGGGGTCGAGTCGATGTACTTGGCCTCGAAGTCGTAGTACGCGTGCGCGTCCGGCGGCGGGATCTCGGCCGGCACGGAGGCGCGCGGCCCGTCCTCGAACTCCAGGACGCCGCACTCGATCTCGCGGCCGCGCAGCGCCGCCTCGACGAGGATCTTCGGGTCGTGGCGCCGGGCCTCGGCGATCGCCTCGTCCAGACCGGACAGGTCGTCGACCTTGGTGATGCCGATCGAGGAGCCGGCCCGCGCGGGCTTCACGAACAGCGGCCAGCCGTGCTCGCCGGCGAAGTCGACGATCTTCTTGCGGGCGGCGGACTCGTGCGACTCCCACTCGCGCGGGCGGATCACCACGTACGGGCCGACCTTGAGCCCGAAGGAGGTGAACACCCGCTTCATGTACTCCTTGTCCTGGCCGACGGCCGAGGCGAGCACGCCCGACCCCACGTACGGCACGCCGGACAGCTCCAGCAGTCCCTGCAGGGTGCCGTCCTCGCCGTAGGGACCGTGCAGGACCGGGAAGACGACGTCGACGTCGCCGAGGGCCTTGGGCACCGATCCGGGCTCGCTGTAGACGACTTCCCGGTTCGCGGGGTCGACGGAGAGCACCACGGCGCCCTCCTGCGAGTCGGCCAGTTCCTCGACGCCGGGGGTGCGGCGCTCGGCGATCGCCATCCGCTCCGGCTCGTCGGCGGTGAGCACCCAGCGGCCCTCCCGGGTGATGCCGATCGGCAGGACCTCGTACGCCGTCCGGTCGATGGCCTTGAGGACGGCGCCGGCGGTGACCGTGGAGATCCCGTGCTCGGAGCTGCGTCCGCCGAACACGACGGCCACACGCGGCTTACGAGACGGCTGCTCAGGGCTCTGGGGAAGGTTCTCGGTGCTCATATCGGGATGAGAGTACCCGGTGGTAGGGCGCGGATACAGCGTCGACTCAGGGGGTCGCTCAGCGTCGTTCCGGCTTCGCGCTGCGCGACATCAGCTCCTTGAGGGCGACCATCGGCGGCTTGCCCTCGTGGACGATCCCGACGACGGTTTCCGTGATGGGCATGTCGACGTCGTGCCGGCGGGCCAGATCCAGCACGGACTCGCAGGACTTGACACCCTCGGCGGTCTGCCGGGTGACCGCGATGGTCTCCTGGAGGGTCATGCCCCTGCCGAGGTTGGTGCCGAAGGTGTGGTTGCGCGAGAGCGGCGAGGAGCAGGTCGCCACCAGGTCGCCGAGGCCCGCGAGGCCGGAGAAGGTCAGCGGGTCGGCGCCCATCGCCAGGCCCAGCCGGGTGGTCTCGGCGAGTCCGCGGGTGATGAGCGAGCCCTTGGCGTTGTCGCCGAGACCCATGCCGTCCGCGATGCCCACGGCCAGGCCGATGACGTTCTTCACGGCGCCGCCGAGTTCACAGCCGACGACGTCGGTGTTGGTGTACGGACGGAAGTACGGCGTGTGGCAGGCCGCCTGGAGCCGCCGGGCGACGTCCTCGTCGGTGCAGGCGACCACGGCGGCGGCCGGCCTGCGGGAGGCGATCTCCTTGGCGAGGTTGGGCCCGGTGACCACGGCGATCCGGTCCCTGCCCACCTCGGCGACGTCCTCGATCACCTCGCTCATCCGCATGGTCGTACCGAGTTCGACGCCCTTCATCAGCGAGACGAGGACGGTGTCCGCGGCAAGCAGCGGGCGCCAGGCGGCGAGGTTGGCACGCAGGGTCTGCGAGGGGATCGCGAGGACGGTGAAGTCGGCGTCGCGGGCGGCCTCGGCGGGGTCCGCGGTGGCGCGCAGGTTCGCCGGGAGCTCGATGCCGGGGAGGTAGTCCGGGTTGGTGCGCGTGGAGTTGACCGTGTCGGCGAGCGCGGCGCGGCGCGCCCACAGCGTCACCTCGCAGCCCGCGTCGGCGAGGACCGTGCCGAAGGCCGTACCCCAGGAACCGGTGCCGAAGACGGCGGCCTTGACGGGCTTGCTCACTTGCTGTTCTCCCCCTTGTGGCCGGTCCGTGCCTGGGACCTGCCGTGGCTGGTCTGCGCCTGGGTGCGGAGCCCCTGCTCGATCCGCTCCCGGCGCGGGTCGTAGGGCCTGTCGGGCGCCTTCTCGCCGCGGATCTCCTCCAGCAGGCGGGTGACGTCGGCCATGATGACCTCCGTGGCCTCCTTCAGCAGCTCCGGGGTCATCTCCCGGTCGTAGAACCGGCTGAGGTCCACGGGCGGGCCCGCCAGGACGCGGTGGGTCTTGCGCGGCAGGAGGTCGGGCTTCTTGGCGTAGGGCGGCAGCAGTTCGTTGACCCCCCACTGCGCGACCGGGATCACCGGGCACCGGGTCTGCAGGGCGACGCGCGCGGCCCCGGTCTTGGCGGTCATCGGCCAGCCGTCGGGGTCGCGGGTGAGGGTGCCCTCGGGGTAGAAGGCGACGCACTCGCCGCGTTCGACGGCGTCGATCGCGGCCCGGAAGGCGCTGAGCGCGTCCGTGGACTCGCGGTAGACGGGGATCTGTCCGGTGCCGCGCATCGCGGCGCCGACGAACCCCTTCTTGAAGAGCCCGCTCTTGGCGAGGAATCGCGGCACGCGCCCGGTGTTGTACTGGTAGTGCGCGTAGGCGAAGGGATCGACGTGCGAATTGTGGTTCACCGCGGTGATGAAGCCGCCCTCGGCCGGCATGTGCTCCGTCCCGCGCCAGTCCCGCTTGATCAGAATCACCAGCGGCGGTTTGCAGAGCACCGCTGCGAAGCGGTACCAGAAGCCGATTCTGCGGCGGGGCACGCGAACACCTTCCTCTAGGACTTCCCTGACTTCCCTGACTTCTTCCGGGCCGGGGCCGGACAAGTGTCGCCCCGTACCGCCGGTCTGTCGAGAACACCGTACGCCCCGATCGAGGGGGCGCCGGAAGGACCGGGGGACAATGTCCGCGACGAGAGAGAGACGGTACGCCGGTGCAGTGGAGCTTGGTCATCCCCCTGAAACCCTTGGCGCTGGCCAAGAGCAGGCTCGCGGACACCGCCGCCGACGCCCTGCGTCCGGGCCTGGCCCTGGCCTTCGCCGTGGACACCGTGGCGGCCGCGCTGGCCTGTGCCGCGGTGCGCGATGTGGCGGTGGTCACGGACGACGGGCTGGCCGGGCGCGAACTCGCGGCGCTCGGCGCGCGCATCGTCGCCGACGCACCCCGCGCGGGTCTGAACGCCGCCCTGGCGCACGGGGCGGCCGCCGTGCGCGCCGGGCGGCCCGACAGCGCGGTGGCCGCTCTCAACGCCGATCTGCCGGCACTGCGCCCGGTGGAATTGGACCGCGTCCTGGACGCCGCCGCGGAATTCCCCCGTGCTTTTCTCCCCGATGCGGCAGCAATCGGCACCACTCTTCTCGCGGTGGCGGCCGGCCGTGAATTGCTTCCCGATTTCGGCACCGATTCGCGCGCCCGTCACCGCGCGTCGGGCGCCGTGGAACTCCGGCCGGCGGCGGTGGATTCCGTGCGCCAGGACGTGGACACCGGCGAGGATCTACGGGCGGCGCTGGCGCTGGGGGTGGGTCCCCGAACGGCCGCCGCGGTCGCGCGCCTGCTGATTCCGGGGCAGTAGGCTGCCGGTCATGCAGGCCACCGCATACACGTACGACCCCGGCACCCGCAGCGGGCAGGTGCTGCTGGACGACGGCACCCCGGTGCCCTTCGACGCACCGGCGTTCGACGCGGGCGGGCTGAGGCTGCTGCGCCCCGGACAGCGGGTGCGGATCGAGACCGAGGGCGACGGCGACTCCCGGCGCATCACCCTGATCACCCTCCAGACCTTCTGACCCCGCAGCCCTTCCGACCTGGCAGGACCTCGCCCTTTGGCCCGGCAGGGCCTTCCGGCCGGCAGGAACTCGGGAAACCCGGCGGAGAACGCCGCGGGCCGGACTCCAGGGGAGTCCGGCCCGGCGCGTGAGTGCCGTGAACGCCTGCGCCTCAGCGAGCGGTGGTCTTCTTGGCGGCGGTCTTGCGGGCGCTCGACTTCTTGGCGGGGGCCTTCTTGGCCGTCACCTTCTTCGCCGGGGCCTTCTTCGCGGCGGTCTTCTGGGCCGCGGCCGTCTTCGCCGTGGTCTTCTTCGCGGCGGCCGTCGTCGTCTTGGCGGTCGACTTCTTGGCGGTCGTCTTCTTCGCGGCGGCGGTCGTCTTCTTCGCGGCGGCCGTCGTCTTCTTGGCGGCGGCCGTCGTCTTCTTCGCGGCGGCGGCCGTCGCCCTCTTCGCGGGGGCGGCCTTCTTCGCCGCGGCCTTCTTGACCGTGGCGGCGGCGCCTCCGGTCAGGCTGCCCTTGGGGGCCTTCTTGACGGCGACCTCGCCGCCGCGCGGGAGCTTCTTCGAGCCGCTCACCAGGTCCTTGAAGCCCTGACCGGCGCGGAAGCGCGGCACGGAGGTCTTCTTGACCCGAACCCGCTCGCCCGTCTGGGGGTTGCGGGCGTAGCGGGCCGGACGGTCGACCTTCTCGAACGAACCGAAGCCGGTGACCGAGACCCTGTCTCCCGCGACGGTCGCGCGGACGATGGCGTCCAGGACCGCGTCGACCGCGTCGGCGGCCTGCTGGCGACCGCCGAGCTTGTCGGCAATCGCTTCTACGAGCTGCGCCTTGTTCACGTCTTCCCCTTCGGAGACATTGCCAGAACGAAAGTGTTCAAGCGTTTTCGCACGTTAGGCAGATATATACCGCAAATCAAACACGAAACGGGCTAATCACCCTTGTGCCGCAACGAACTCGGCCGCTCCGGAGGCGATCAACGCTCCTCTTCCGGGACGCGTCCCGCGTCGAGGTCCGCCGTGAACCGCTCCAGCCGTCTTGTCGCGCCGGCGAGATCGTGCTTGGCCGCGGCCGTAATGACCAGCAGCTTCCGGGTCAGCGCCATCCGTACGCCCTCCGGGACTTGCAGTGCGCGCACTCTCGCGTGCGCTTCCTTGAGCTGGTTCGCGACCGCCGTATAGAGCTCGAGTTGGCCGTCGTGTTCCATGCACAGATTGTGCCATCTGGGGCGAGTTGTCGCCCGCCCAGGGGGCAACTGACGCCCGGCGCGGCGCGCCCGGCACCTCGGCGGATCATGTCCTCGATGGGCGCCTACCCCGGTAACCACCCCCGTAACGTGGGAAGTTGTCGACGGCGGCGCGGGCCGGCGGGGCCGGACGGGCGCAGACACGGCCGTACCCCCGATCGGGCCGATCGGGGGTACGGAGGGGATTCGCGGTGGCCGGAATTCGACCAGGGCCGGTCGTCGCGGCCGGCGGTCAGACCTGGAGCGTCCTCGGCTTGTACGACGGCCGCTTGGCCTCGTAGGCGGCGATGTCGGCCTCGTTCTGGAGCGTGATCGAGATGTCGTCCAGACCGTTCAGCAGCCGCCAGCGGGCGTTCTCGTCGAGTTCGAAGGCGGCGACGACGTCCCCGGCGCGCACCTCGCGCCGCTCGAGGTCGACCGTGATCTCGGTGGTGGGGTCCTGCTCGGTCAGCTCCCACAGCGCGTCCACGGTCTTCTGCTCCAGGAGGACCGTGAGCAGGCCGTTCTTCAGCGAGTTGCCGCGGAAGATGTCGGCGAAGCGGGAGGAGATCACGGCCTTGAAGCCGTAGTTCTGGAGCGCCCAGACGGCGTGCTCGCGGGAGGATCCGGTGCCGAAGTCGGGGCCGGCGACCAGGACGGTCGCGCCCTCGCGCTCGGGCTGGTTGAGGACGAAGGACCCGTCCTTGCGCCAGGCCTCGAACAGTCCGTCCTCGAACCCGTCCCGCGTGACCTTCTTGAGCCAGTGGGCGGGGATGATCTGGTCGGTGTCGACGTTGGAGCGGCGCAGCGGGACGGCCCGGCCGGTGTGCGTGGTGAATGCTTCCATGGCTGATCAGACTCCAGCGGGCGTACGGGTCTCGGCGTCGGACAGATCGGCCGGGGAGGCCAGGTGGCCCAGGACGGCCGTGGCGGCCGCGACCTGGGGCGACACCAGGTGGGTGCGTCCGCCCTTGCCCTGCCTGCCCTCGAAGTTGCGGTTGGAGGTGGACGCGGAGCGCTCACCCGGCGCCAGCTGGTCGGGGTTCATGCCCAGACACATCGAGCAGCCCGCGTGCCGCCATTCGGCGCCGGCCTCCTTGAAGACGACGTCCAGGCCCTCGGAGACGGCCTGCAGGCCGACCCGCGCGGAACCGGGGACGACCAGCATCCGTACGCCCTCGGCGACTTTGCGGCTGCGGACGATCTCGGCGGCGGCGCGCAGGTCCTCGATCCGCCCGTTGGTGCAGGAGCCTACGAAGACGGTGTCCACCTTGATGGAGCGCAGCGGCTGTCCGGCCTCCAACCCCATGTACTCCAGGGCCTTTTCGGCGGCGAAGCGCTCCGAGGCGTCCTCGTACGAGGCCGGGTCGGGGACCGCGGCCGACAGCGGAGCGCCCTGGCCGGGGTTGGTGCCCCAGGTGACGAACGGCGACAGCTCGTCGGCCTTGATGACGACCTCGGCGTCGAACTCGGCGTCCTCGTCCGTCCTCAGCGTCTTCCAGTACGCGACGGCGGCGTCCCAGTCCTCGCCCTCGGGGGCGTGCGGGCGGCCCTTGAGATACGCGAAGGTGGTCTCGTCGGGGGCGATCATGCCCGCGCGGGCGCCGGCCTCGATCGACATGTTGCAGATGGTCATCCGGGCCTCCATCGAGAGCTTCTCGACGGCGGAGCCGCGGTACTCCAGGACGTAGCCCTGGCCGCCGCCGGTGCCGATCCTCGCGATGATCGCCAGGATGAGGTCCTTGGCGGTGACGCCGTCGGGCAGTTCGCCGTCGACGGTGATCGCCATGGTCTTCGGGCGGGCCATCGGCAGCGTCTGGGTGGCCAGCACGTGCTCCACCTGCGAGGTGCCGATGCCGAAGGCCAGGCCGCCGAAGGCGCCGTGGGTGGAGGTGTGCGAGTCGCCGCAGACGACGGTCATGCCGGGCTGGGTCAGTCCGAGCTGCGGGCCGACGACGTGCACGACGCCCTGCTCGACGTCGCCGAGCGGGTGCAGCCGGACGCCGAACTCGGCGCAGTTCTTGCGCAGCGTCTCCAGCTGGACGCGCGAGACCGGGTCCGCGATCGGCTTGTCGATGTCGAGGGTCGGGGTGTTGTGGTCCTCGGTGGCGATGGTGAGGTCGAGGCGGCGCACCTGCCGACCGCTCTTGCGGAGGCCGTCGAAGGCCTGCGGGCTGGTCACCTCGTGCAGCAGGTGCAGATCGATGAAGAGGAGGTCGGGCTCGCCCTCGGCGCGCCGGACGACGTGGTCGTCCCAGACCTTCTCCGCGAGTGTCCTACCCATCGCTTTCCCTCCGGCCGGCACGTCGTGCCGGCCCAACTAGAGATCTTGTGGAGGCGACGACGCGCCCCTCCGGCTCACCGGCCGCCCCCGCTTGCCGGGCAGCCGCCGCCTGGCCCGTTGGTCCTCGGGCCGCTGTGTGTCCAAGGGTCGCGCGTCTCACGGAAAATTGAACTTGCGTTTCACAGAGTGAGACGGGAATATCGTTTCATGGACAACAGTAGCGGCGTCGGCGTTCTGGACAAGGCAGCCCTTGTCCTGAGCGCTCTGGAGTCCGGTCCGGCCACCCTCGCGGGCCTGGTCGCTGCCACCGGACTCGCACGGCCCACGGCCCACCGTCTGGCCGTGGCTCTGGAACACCACCGTATGGTGGCGCGGGACATGCAGGGCCGTTTCATCCTCGGTCCGCGCCTGGCCGAACTGGCCGCGGCGGCGGGCGAGGACCGCCTCCTCGCGACCGCCGGCCCGGTGCTCACCCACCTCCGTGACATCACGGGCGAGAGCGCCCAGCTCTACCGCCGCCAGGGCGACATGCGCATCTGCGTCGCCGCGGCGGAACGCCTGTCCGGCCTGCGGGACACGGTCCCGGTCGGCTCGACGCTCACGATGAAGGCCGGCTCCTCGGCACAGATCCTGATGGCCTGGGAGGAGCCCGAGCGCCTCCACCGCGGCCTGCAGGGTGCCCGCTTCACGGCGACGGCCCTGTCGGGCGTACGGCGCCGGGGCTGGGCCCAGTCGATCGGCGAGCGGGAGCCGGGCGTCGCGTCCGTCTCCGCGCCGGTGCGCGGCCCGTCCAACCGCGTGGTGGCCGCCGTCTCGGTGTCCGGCCCCATCGAGCGCCTGACCCGCCACCCGGGCCGGATGCACGCCCAGGCGGTCATCGACGCGGCGGGCCGGCTGTCGGAGGCGTTGCGCCGCACCGGCTGACCCGGGAGACCGGAAGCCGGCAGGCCCGTACCGCGGAACGGGGAAGCCGGGCGGGGCACGGGAAAGCGTCACAGCAGGGAACCGAGCGGGCCTCAACGCCGCGGCACGCCCGGTTCCCCCGATTCCCGCCTACGACGCCGGGGCGCGCCAGGCGAGCCGGTCCTTCCCGGTCCGTCCCCGCTCCGCCAGCGGCACCTGGCCGTGCGCCGCCGCGAGCCCGAACGCCGGCATGTCGCCGTAGACCGCCTCGTACCGCCCCTCCGGCACGATGTACGCCTCGTGCCAGATCCCCACGTGCCCGCGCACCTTCCCGCCCCGCTCCATGCGGTTGACCCGCGCCCACACCTCGTGGTGGAAGGCGTCGGGCGCGCCCGCGTAGGCGTACAGCTTCTCCGCCGACTCCCAGTACTGGACGACGTAGTACGTCCGCGGCGAGGCCGTCAGGAGCACGTGGGAGAGCAGTCCGCGGCCCGGGTCCTTCTTCAGTTCGGCCAGCATGCGGAACATCGCCAGCATGACCGGGACCCACTGGTGCACGGCCCGGAAGTGGTTGACGCGCATCCCGATGAGCAGGACGACGACGTCGCCGCGGGCGTCGGCGGTGGTGCGGTCGGCGGTGGGTTTCGCGGACATGTGCTCCCCCTGGTCGGCTAGCGGTGCTCTCCAAGCGCTCCTGATTGGATAGTGACGCTGACCAAGGAGGGGCGCAAGGGATGAGACTGGCCGAGTTGAGCGAACGCAGCGGGGTGTCCACCGCGACGATCAAGTACTACCTGCGCGAGGGCCTGCTGTCGCCCGGCCGTCAGGTCAACGCGACGACCGCCGAGTACGACGAGGAGCATCTGCGCCGGCTGCGGCTGGTGCGGGCGATGATCCAGGTGGGCGGGGTGCCGGTGGCCACGGTCCGCGAGGTCCTCGGGCATGTCGACGACGACTCCCTGGGCCGCACGATCCGCCTCGGCGCGGCCCTGTGGGCCCTCCCCCAGGTGCCCGAGCCGGACGCCGACGACGACTGGGTCCGGGCCGCCCACCGCGAGGCGGGCGAACTCCTGCGGACCCTGGGCTGGCGTAACGCCGAACTGCTCACCAGCATCTCGCCCGCCTATCGCTCCCTGGTGGTGGCGGTGGCCGCGATGCGGCGGCTCGGCTACGACTGGGACGCGGAAATCCTCGTTTCCTACGCCCGGTTGATGCACCGCGCGGCCGTCCTCGATCTCGATTTCGTGGAGACGCGGGAGTCGGAGGAGGAGCGCGTCGAGGCGGCCGTGCTGAGCGCGATCCTGGTCGAGCCGATGCTCCAGGCGCTGCACCGGCTGGCCCAGGAGGAGGAGTCGGCCCGGCGCTACGGCTTCGAGTGAGCGGCGAGCCGTACCGGGCGTGCGACGACGAGGGCCAGGACGGCGACGGCGAACGGCGAACGGCGAAGGCCCCCCACCGAAGTGGAGGGCCTTCCCTGATACGTACCCCCGACCGGATTCGAACCGGCGCTACCGCCTTGAGAGGGCGGCGTGCTAGGCCGCTACACAACGGGGGCGTGGACTCTGCGTTTCCGCAGGTCCGAGCTGGTCTACCTGGACTCGAACCAAGACTAACTGAACCAGAATCAGTCGTGCTGCCAATTACACCATAGACCAAAGTGGTTTAGACCAGACAGTACCCCCGACCGGATTCGAACCGGCGCTACCGCCTTGAGAGGGCGGCGTGCTAGGCCGCTACACAACGGGGGCCCTAGCGATCCTGCATCGGCGACAACGGGTGCGACCCGAACTGTCACCGCGGGAAGGATCTGTACCCCCGACCGGATTCGAACCGGCGCTACTGCCTTGAGAGGGCAGCGTGCTAGGCCGCTACACAACGGGGGCTTTGCGGATGTGATCCGCGACGCAGATGAGCTCTGCGAGCTGGCCTACCTGGACTCGAACCAAGACTAACTGAACCAGAATCAGTCGTGCTGCCAATTACACCATAGGCCACTGGAACTCAAGCCCCCGGAGGGGATCTTGTTCTAGTTCGCTCCCCCGGTTCCTGGCCTTTCGGCCCGCTCCCCGGCGGCGCAGGAAGAACATTACCCGAAGGTGGACCGCGCTCCAAAACGGCTTTCCGTGCCGAGGAGCGCGGGAAGTTCGGCGAGCGTGACGATCCGGTGCCGGCCGGAGGGGAGGTCGACGGTGGCCGTGCCGCCGCTGCGGTCGATCCACACCGAGAGCAGACCGGCGTCCGCGGCTCCCCGTCCGTCGATCTCCGGGTGGTCACCGACGTACGCCACCTCGTGCGGGGGCAGGGCCAGGGCCTCGCAGGCCGCGAGGAAGGCCGCGGCCTCGGGCTTGGAGACGCCCAGCTCGGCCGCGCACAGGATGGACTCGAAGCGGTCGTGCACGCCGAGGACGCGCAGCTTGCGGTCCTGGACGTGGATGCTGGAGTTGGAGAGCACCGCGTGCCGGTGGCTGGTGGCGAGGGCGTCCAGGACGGGCAGGACGTCGGGGAAGAGGGCCCAGGCGGTCTCGTAGTGCACCAGGTAGCGCCGGAACCAGGCGTCGGCCTCGGCGTCGTCCATCTCCCGCTCCAGGAAGGCGCGGACCCGGTCGCGACGCTGCTCCTCGAAGGTCACGCCGCCGGCGGAGAAGCGCGCCCACTGCCGCTCGGTGACGTCCCGCCACCGCTCCAGGGCCTGCTCGGCGGTGCCGTACCGGCCGAGGAGCCTCTCCGCCGCGAGGTGGCCGCGCATCCCCTCACGGTCGGCGGTCGTGTAGTCGAAAAGGGTGTCGTCGACGTCCCAGACGACGGCTGTGATCGCCATGACACCGACGGTACCCGGACCGGCCGGGGACTCGGGGGGCGTTCCCCGACGCCGGGGTGTCGAGAAGGGTGCCGTCGGCGTCCCGGACGGCGGCCGTGATCGCCGTGACACCGACCGTGACGTGCGGGCGGGGCGCGCGGGCGGGTGCGTGTCCGGTGGAACGGGTGAGGTGCGACACCCGGGCGGGGTGCCGCACCTCACAGGTGCGGGACGGTTCAGGCGGCGAGCCTGGCCAGGGCCGCGTCGATGCGGGCCAGCGCCTTCTCCTTGCCCAGGACCTCCAGGGACTCGAAGAGGGGCAGGCCCACGGTGCGGCCGGTGACGGCGACGCGGACCGGCGCCTGGGCCTTGCCGAGCTTGAGGCCGTGGGCCTCGCCGGCGGCCAGGACGGCCTCCTTGAGCGACTCCGGGCTGCTCCAGTCGGCCGCGTCCAGCTTCTCGCGGGCCGTGGCGAGCAGGGCGTCCGAGCCCTCCTTCATCGCCTTCGTCCAGCTCGCCTCGTCGACGGCCGGCTCGGGGAGGAAGAGGAAGTCGACGTTGTCGGTGATCTCCGAGAGGACCTTGAGGCGGGTCTGGGCGTGCGGGGCGATCGCCTGCCACTTCGCCTCGTCGAAGTCCTCCGGCGCCCACGGGGCGAACGGGGCCCCCAGCCACGGACGGCAGCGCTCGGCGAAGTCCTCCGCCCCCAGCAGACGGATGTGGTCGGCGTTGATCGCCTCGCACTTCTTCAGGTCGAAGCGCGCCGGGTTGGGGTTGACGTCGCCGATGTCGAAGGCCGCGACCATCTCGTCCATCGTGAAGACGTCCTGGTCGGCCGAGAGGGACCAGCCGAGCAGCGAGAGGTAGTTGAGCAGGCCCTCGGGGAGGAAGCCGCGCTCCCGGTAGAGGTTGAGCGAGGACTCCGGGTCGCGCTTGGAGAGCTTCTTGTTGCCCTCGCCCATCACGTACGGCAGGTGGCCGAAGGCGGGGATCTCCTTGGCGACGCCCAGTTCGATCAGCGCCTTGTACAGGGCGACCTGGCGGGGGGTGGAGGAGAGCAGGTCCTCGCCGCGCAGGACGTGGGTGATCTCCATGAGGGCGTCGTCGACCGGGTTGACCAGCGTGTAGAGCGGGGCGCCGTTGGCGCGGACGATGCCGTAGTCCGGGACGTTCTCCGGGGTGAAGGTCAGCTCGCCGCGGACCAGGTCCGTGAAGGTGATCGTCTCGTCGGGCATCCGGAAGCGGACGATCGGGGCGCGGCCCTGGGCCTGGTACTCCTCGACCTGCGCGGCGGTCAGCTCGCGGCAGTGGCCGTCGTAGCCGGAGGGCCGGCCGGCGGCGCGGGCGGCCTCGCGGCGGACGTCCAGCTCCTCCTGGGAGCAGTAGCAGCGGTAGGCGTGGCCGGCGGCGAGGAGCCGGTCGGCGACGTCCTTGTACAGGTCCATGCGCTGCGACTGGCGGTAGGGCGCGTGCGGGCCGCCGATCTCGGGGCCCTCGTCCCAGTCGAAGCCGAGCCAGCGCAGCGAGTCCAGGAGCTGGTCGTAGGACTCCTCGGAGTCGCGGGCCGCGTCGGTGTCCTCGATACGGAAGACGAATTGAGCACCGCTGCCCTGGTGGTGCCTGGCGAACGCCCAGTTGAACAGGGCGGTGCGGACCAGGCCCACGTGGGGGTTACCGGTGGGCGACGGACAGAAACGGACGCGTACGGGGGAGCCGGGTGCGCTAGCCACGCTTGACAACCTTGTTGGTGAGAGTGCCGATGCCTTCGATGCTGACGGAGACCTCGTCGCCGGCAGCGAGCGGGCCGACCCCTGCCGGGGTGCCCGTGAGGATCACGTCGCCGGGGAGCAGCGTCATGGCCTCGGTGATGTTGACGATCAGATCCTCGATCGAGTGGATCATCTCGCTGGTGCGGCCGAGCTGCCGCTGCTGCCCGTTGACCGTCAGCTGGATGGTGAGGTCGCTCGGGTCGAGGTCGGTCTCCACCCAGGGGCCGAGGGGGCAGGCGGAGTCGAAGCCCTTGGCCCTGGCCCACTGCTTCTCGCGCTTCTGGACGTCGCGCGCCGTGATGTCGTTGGCGCAGGTGTAGCCGAAGATCACGTCCTTGACGCGCTCCCGCGGGACCTCGCGGCACATCCGGCCGATGACCACGGCCAGTTCCGCCTCGTGGTGGAGGTCCTCGGAGAAGGCCGGGTACCGGATGTCGTCCCCGGGTCCGACCACGGAGGTGGACGGCTTGAAGAAGGCGAACGGGGCGTCGGGCACCTCGTTGCCGAGTTCGCGCGCGTGCTCGGCGTAGTTGCGGCCGAAGGCCACGACCTTGCTGGGGAGCACGGGCGGCAGGAGCCTGACCTTGCTCAGCGGCACCTTCGTGCCGGAGAGCTCGTGCTCCGTGAACGGGATGCCTTTGATGATGTCGAGGACGAGCTCGTCCGGCTTGTCGCCCTCGACCGCGCCGAAGGCGACGTTCCCGTCGATGGAGAACCTGGCGATGCGCACGGGTTGGTTGGCCCCTCGATGAGCTGGCTGGAGTCTGACGCTCCAGGCTAACGCGGAAGGGCGTCCCCGGCCGGGGACGCCCTTGACATTCGGGGCCGCCGCCTTGAGCATGCGGCGGCCGGCGTGCGTATCTACTCGGCGGAGGAGGCCACGGGGACGTCGACGAGGACGGTGCGCCGGGGGTTGGCGGTCTGGGCCGGAAGGTCGACGGAGTGCTCCTGCTGCTCCGGGAGCCGCAGTTCGTCGGCGTCCTTGAGGTGCGCCAGCGTCGTGCGCCGCGGGTTGGCGATCTTGTGGAACATCGTCGTCGTCTTCACTGTTGTCCTGAGCCCTGTCCTGTCGGGGCGCGGGGCGGCCGCGGGGGCCTCCCGTAAGCGCTGCTTGTCTGATTTGCCATTTCTGTAAAGCGTCAGGCTAAACACGCGATTCCCAGGGAACGCGTGAAGGTCTCATGATCAGAGTGTGAGTTTGCTCACGAATCGGCACTCAAACCGGTCAATCCAGACCCTTGGGCGACCGCCGCGAAACGGACATTGCACACCTGAAGCTCTCATTCCGCTCCTGATCATGGCGACTGGGACACCGTCCGGAGGTCGGCCGTTCGCCCCTTTGTGCACGAATTGCCCAGGATCAATTTCTACGTCCGGTGATGTGTCACTCACCCGCTGTCACGGATGTCACAGCCCGGCCAACAAGCCTTGTTGGAGATCCTGCACTGTGCTGGAATTCCACGGACCGCCGCGGGAACGAGCCGGCGCGCAGGGCGCACAGCAGCGCCGAGCGGCGGCTGGAAGGGGGAGCCAGCGCCGGTACTCACGACCGTTCGGGGGGCGTATTCAGGGCGCCCCTCAAGACGCCGACACCGTCCTTCCGTTCACGCGGAGGGGCGCCTGGTCCAGAGGTTGCGACGCTAGTGCAGGGACGTTTCAAGAGGGATGGCAGCGCTTCGGCCGAGCCGGAGCCGCACGGCGGGACTGGCCCGATGGCCGGCAGCTCCGCGCCCCAGCACGCCCAGAACCCGGGCCCGACCCCGTCCGGCGACGGCGGTGAACGCCCCGGTCGCCCCGGCGCGTCCGCGTCGCCGAGCACCCCGGCTCCCACGGTCAAGCCACCGGCCGGCACCCCCGGTCCCGGACCGCGTGTGGCCCTGCGCAACTGGCGCATCTCCACGCGTCTGGTCGCGCTGCTGACGCTGCCCGTGGTCGCGGCCACCACGCTGGGCACGCTCCGCATCAACCAGTCCATGGACGACATCCAGCAGCTCGACAACATGAAGCTGCTGACGGACATGACCAAGCAGGCGACCGAGCTGGCCATCCGGCTCCAGGACGAGCGCGACAAGTCCGCCGGTCCGCTCGCCCACGGCAAGTCCGCGGCCGACTTCACGGTCAAGGGCGCCCGCGAGAAGACCGACCAGACGCTGGACGCCTTCAAGGACGCCTCCGAGGAGATCGACGCCTCCAGCACGGACGGCAACCTCCAGGGTGTCCGCGACAGCCTCGTGGGTCTCCTCAGCGACCTCGGCAACATCGCGAAGATCCGCAAGACGGCCTTCGCCGAGCAGAAGAACTCCACCCAGACGGTGGAGGCCTACCACCGCCTCATCTCCCACCTGCTGGACCTCTCGCAGGACATGGCGCAGGCCACCAGCAACCCGGACATGATCCAGCGCACCCGCGCGCTGTCCGCCTTCTCCGCCGCCAAGGAGTACTCCTCCATCCAGCGCGCCGTCCTCGCGGCCGCGCTGCCGGTCAACGCCGACTCCTACGGTGAGATATCGGAGAACGACCGGCAGTACGGCGAGGCCGCGCTGGAGAACCAGGACTCCGAACTCGCCAGCTTCCGCAGCATCTACGGCGACGAGGGCGCCGAGGAACTGCTCCAGCCCGTCGAGAAGGGCAGCCCGACCATCGAGGACGCCGAGACGTACGCCACGCGTGCGCTCAGCTCCCCCACCGGTCTGAGGTCGCTGGACAAGCGGTCGTACCAGGACTGGTTCGACGCGAGCACGACCAAGATCCGCCAGATGAACAACATCGAGACCACGCTGCTCGAGGACATGGAGCAGAAGGCCCGTGAGCTGCGCGCCGAGTCCGAGCGCGAGGCGATCATCTCCGGTGCGATGATCCTGCTGGTGCTCGGTGTGTCGCTGGTCGGCGCGTTCGTCGTCGCCCGGTCCATGATCCGCTCGCTGCGCCGGCTCCAGGAGACGGCCACCAAGGTCGCCCAGGACCGGCTGCCCGAGCTGGTCAAGCAGCTGTCCGAGTCCGACCCGCAGGACGTCGACACGTCCGTGGAGTCGGTCGGTGTGCACTCCCGGGACGAGATCGGCCAGGTGGCCGCGGCCTTCGACGACGTGCACCGCGAGGCCGTCCGCCTCGCCGCCGAGCAGGCCCTCCTGCGGGGCAACGTCAACGCGATGTTCACCAACCTCTCGCGCCGCTCCCAGGGCCTCATCCAGCGTCAGCTGTCGCTCATCTCCGAACTGGAGTCGCGCGAGGCCGACCCGGACCAGCTGTCCTCGCTGTTCAAGCTCGACCACCTCGCGACCCGCATGCGCCGTAACGGCGAGAACCTCCTCGTCCTCGCCGGTGAGGAGCCCGGCCGTCGCTGGACCCGGCCGGTCCCGCTGGTCGACGTGCTCCGTGCCGCCGCCTCCGAGGTGGAGCAGTACGAGCGCATCGAGCTGTCCTCCGTGCCGACCACCGAAGTGGCCGGCCGGGTCGTCAACGACCTCGTGCACCTCCTCGCCGAGCTGCTCGAGAACGCGACCTCGTTCTCCTCCCCGCAGACCAAGGTCAAGGTCACCGGTCACGCGCTGCCCGACGGCCGCGTCCTGATCGAGATCCACGACACCGGCATCGGCCTCTCTCCCGAGGACCTCGCAGCGATCAACGAGCGGCTCGCGGCGCCGCCCACCGTGGACGTCTCCGTCTCCCGCCGCATGGGCCTCTTCGTGGTCGGCCGGCTGTCGCAGCGGCACGGCATCCGCATCCAGCTCCGTCCGTCCGACTCCGGTGGTACGACCGCACTGGTCATGCTGCCCGTGGATGTCGCCCAGGGCGGCAAGAAGCCGCAGCCCAAGCCCGGTCAGGGCGGTGTGTCCGGCGGTCCCGCCGCCGCGCAGGCCGCCGCCGGCGTCGCCGCGGCCCGCCGTCAGAACGGCCAGGGCGGTGCCCTCGGCGCCGGTGCTCCGGGCGGCGGCGCCCTCGGCGCCGGCCAGGGTCCCCGGGCCGCGCTGCCCGGCCGTGACGGCGGTGGCCGTCCCGGTGCGCCGCGCGGGCCGCAGGGTCCGGCCTCGCCCCCGCAGGGCCGCCCGGCTCCGGCCGGCGCCGGTTTCGGCGGCCAGGCCCCGGGTGCGCCGCAGGGCTTCCAGACGTCCGGCACCGGTACGCCGGGCCAGGGCCAGGACCTGTTCGGCGGCGGGCGTCCGCCCGCGCCGCGCCAGAACGACAACCGCGGTGAGCAGGGCGGTCGCGGCCGTGGCCGTCAGCCGCAGCTGCCGCCGCGCGGCGGTCCGCGCGCCGAGCTGCCGGGCGGCGACCAGCAGCCCCGCGGCACCAGCTGGGGCGACGAGAACGCCCAGCCGCCGGTCGCGCGCACCCCGCTGGACGCCCCGCGCGGCCACGACGAGCCCGATGTCGCGCAGACCTCGCGGATGCCGCGCGTCGACGACCGCCAGGGTCCCGGCGCCACCGCCGAGATCCCGCGGATCGACGAGCACCAGGGTCCGGCCGGCCCCGCGGACTTCGCCCGCCCCGGCACGAGCGCCCCGCAGCACACCGGTCAGTACCAGGACACGGGCCAGTACACCGGGCTGAACGGCGCCCAGGACACGGGCCAGTTCCCGGCTCCGGGCGCGCAGGACGGCTTCGTCCGCAACGACGTCTTCGGCACGCCGGGCGGGCAGAACACGCAGGCCGGTCCGGGCCGGTTCGCCGCCCCGCAGGCCTACGACAACGGCTCCACCGGTCAGTACCCGGCCCTGGGCCAGGACGGTTCCGGCACCGGTCAGTACCCGGCCCTGGGCAACGACGGTTCCCACACCGGCCGGCACTCGCTGCCCGGTCGCCAGGACCCCTCGTCCACGGGCCAGTTCGACCGCCCCCAGAACGCCGACGGCGGCAGCGGCTACGGCTCCCCGCAGCAGCAGTCCCTCCCGCCGCGCCCCGCCGCCCGTCCCGAGCCGGAGGCCCTGCCCCCGGCCGGTCCGGGAGACGGCCGCACCCCGCTGTTCGACACACTGGAGACCAACTGGTTCCACGGACAGCAGGCGGGCGGGAACGGCAACGGCTCGGCCCCCACGCCGCAGCAACAGCAGCCGCAGGCTCCGGCTGCTCCCCAACGTCCCGCGGCGACCGGCGCCTCCTGGCGCACCTCGCCGAACGACGAGCTCGTCCGTCAGGCCGAGCGCGTCCGGCAGCCCGCCGCGGGCGGCGTCACCACCTCCGGCCTGCCGCGCCGGGTGCCCAAGGCGAACCTCGTCCCGGGCACGGCTCAGCAGCAACAGCACCAAACCGGTCCGCAGGTCTCGCGTGCGCCTGACGACGTACGCGGACGGCTGACCAATCTCCGTCGGGGCATCGCACAGGGTCGACAGGCCGGCAACGGTCCGCAGACCGGCAGTTTCCCCAGCCCCACTCACCAGCAGGAGCGTTAGTTGAGCCAGATGAGCCAGGCGGCACAGAATCTGAACTGGTTGATCACCAACTTCGTGGACAACACCCCTGGGGTGTCCCACACCGTTGTCGTGTCCGCCGACGGCCTTCTGCTCGCCATGTCCGAGGGCTTCCCGCGCGACCGCGCCGACCAGCTGGCGGCCGTCGCGTCGGGTCTCACCTCGCTGACGGCGGGCGCCTCCCGGATCTTCGAGGGCGGCAGCGTGGCGCAGACCGTCGTCGAGATGGAGCGGGGTTTCCTCTTCCTCATGTCCGTCTCGGACGGCTCGTCCCTCGCCGTGCTCGCGCACCCCGAGTGCGACATCGGCCTCGTCGGCTACGAGATGGCACTCCTGGTCGACCGCGCGGGTGCGGTGCTGACGCCCGACCTGCGCGCCGAACTACAGGGCAGTCTGCTCCACTGACCCGCCCAGGTACCACCCGCCTCACGAAATCACCGTCCGGCCGACACAATCCCCCCACCGGCCTCGACGGACGGCACGACTGACCGAGACTTGCTGTCCCGCCCGGAGGATTCATGACCCCGCCCACCGCCTCTCATGATCCGTACGCGGAGCCGTACGGGGATGAGGGCGACCAGCCGCTGGTGCGTCCTTACGCGATGACCGGCGGCCGGACCCGGCCGCGCTACCAGCTCGCCATCGAGGCACTGATCAGCACGACGGCCGACCCGGCAGCGCTCATGGGGCTGCTCCCCGAGCACCAGCGCATCTGCCACCTCTGCCGTGAGGTGAAGTCGGTGGCAGAGGTCTCGGCGCTCCTCGCCATGCCGCTGGGTGTGGCTCGGATCCTCGTGGCGGACCTCGCCGAAGCCGGACTGGTGGCCATTCACCAGCCGGGCGGCGACGAGAACAACGGTGGCGCACCTGACGTGACGCTGCTCGAAAGGGTGCTCAGTGGACTTCGCAAGCTCTGACGGAGGGCGGGCCACCACCTCCGCGAAGATCGTGGTGGCGGGAGGCTTCGGCGTGGGCAAGACCACGTTCGTGGGCGCCGTCTCCGAGATCAACCCGCTGCGCACGGAGGCCGTGATGACGTCCGCGAGCGCGGGCATCGACGACCTCACCCACACCGGGGACAAGACCACCACCACGGTGGCCATGGACTTCGGACGTATCACGCTCGACCAGGACCTGATCCTGTACCTGTTCGGTACGCCGGGTCAGGACCGCTTCTGGTTCATGTGGGACGACCTGGTGCGCGGTGCCATCGGTGCCGTGGTGCTGGTGGACACCCGCCGGCTGGCCGACTGCTTCCCGGCGGTGGACTACTTCGAGAACTCGGGTCTGCCGTTCGTCGTCGCCCTCAACGGCTTCGACGGCCAGCAGCCGTACCAGCCGGAGGAGGTCCGCGAGGCCCTCCAGATCGGGCCCGACACCCCGATCATCACGACCGACGCCCGGCACCGTTCGGACGCCAAGTCGGCGCTGATCACCCTGGTGGAGCACGCGCTCATGGCCCGCCTGCGGTAGGCGGGACCCTCATGCGCGGCGCCGTACGCCGGTCGTCGTAGGCGTTCCGGAGCCGGCCGTGGACTTGGACACGGCCGGCTCCGGTGTTCATAACGTTTCGGCAGAGGAATCAGGTGACCCCGCCACGCGTCGCGGTCGCTCGATGCCGCTGCGCACACGAAAGCCCCGTCATTTGGCGGGGCTCGTTCTTTTTGACCGTTTTATCTGCGTCTTACATCACTACGAACCAGCACCTCTGCTTGTTTGGAACTGCACTGGTCGTCGTGCTGGAATGCCTGAACTGCCCAATAGTCAATGACGTACTCATGGTCGATGGCTGACCGGGCTCTGAGACACTGCGGCACGACGAAGGTGCCGACCGCCGAGAGGTTGTTGGTCGAGTGAGGCGAAGCAAGAAAAGTCCCGAGCCGGCGGCCCGGGGCAACTTCACCCCGCCGCCGCGCGGAGCGGCGCCCGCCCCTGTGCCCGGCTCGGGGCCGGCGGCCGCTTCCGCGAAGAGCGGCGGTCGCCTCTCCCCGCGCAACTGGCGGGTGCCCACCAGGCTGAACGCGATCCTGCTCATACCCGTGCTGGTCGGCCTCGTCATGGGCGGCTTCCAGGTGAAGAGCTCGATCGACACCTGGCAGGAGGCGGAGGACGCCCAGAAGACCGCGCAACTGGTGCGGGCTTCCCTGCTCTACGCCGACGCCCTCTACAACGAGCGTGACGTCAGCGCGGCACCGCTGCTGCTGAACAAGGACGAGGACGTCGTCACCGACGCCCGCAAGAAGACCGACCAGGCCGCCGACGTCTTCGACCAGGCCGCGCAGGACATGCCGCAGAAGTCCGGTCTCCAGCGCCGTCTGAAGCTGTTCCGCGACGAGGAGCCCGCGCTCCAGACCCTGCGGGCCGGCGCCTACGTCTCCCCCAAGCTCACCGGTGTCATGACCGAAGAGGGCTACACCACGATCGCGCACCCCTTGATGGAGTTCGCGAACGAGCTCGGTCTGGGCACCGGAAACATCACCAGCTACGGCCGTACGGTCTACGCGATCTCGCTCACCAAGGCGGCGCTGTCGCTGGAGCGCTCCATCGGCATGCACCTGCTGGTCAAGCCCGGCCCCAGCAAGGGGAGCTTCGCCAGCCAGAAGGTCGCCCTCTCCTCCTACGCCTACCTCGAGCGCATCGCGCTGGAGGAGTACACCGGCGGTGGCACCGAGGCCGACGCGCAGAAGCTCGAAGAGGCGAAGGCCAAGATCGAGACGGACGGCGCGGCGATGGCCAAGGAGGCCGAGGCCGAGGACTCGGACTACGTGGCTCCGCCGTCCGATCCCACCGACATGATCTCGGCCGTCGCGACGCTGCCGTCCACGGACGCGAGCGACCGCCAGACGCTGGCCGCGGGCGGTGTCACCGCGGAGAACTGGTGGGCGGTCAACACCCTCAAGTACAACGCGTACCTGAAGATCGAGTCGGACCTGACCGACAAGGCCGTGAGCGAGGCGGCCCAGATCGCCGACGACGCCAAGCAGTCCGCGATCATCACCGGCGCCGCCGTCGTGATCGCCCTGCTCGCCGCGTTCATCCTGGCCGGCATGGTGGCCCGCCAGATGAGCCGCTCCATGCGCCAGCTGCGCAACGCCGCCTTCGGCATCGCCGAGCAGCGGCTGCCGATGCTGGTCGACCAGCTCTCGCGGACCGACCCCGGCCGGGTCGACACCCGGGTCACGCCGATCCCGATCACCACCACCGACGAGATCGGCGAGGTCGCCCGCGCCTTCGACCAGGTCCACCGTGAGGCCGTCCGGCTCGCCGCCGAGCAGGCCCTGCTGCGGGGCAACATCAACGCGATCTTCACCAACCTCTCGCGCCGCAACCAGTCGCTGATCGAGGGCCAGCTGACCCTGATCACCGACCTGGAGAACAACGAGGCCGACCCGGACCAGCTGGAGAACCTCTTCCGCCTGGACCACCTCGCGACCCGTATGCGCCGCAACGGCGAGAACCTCCTGGTCCTCGCCGGCGAGGAGCCCGGCCGCCGCTGGGACCAGCCGGTCCCCCTGGTCGACGTGCTGCGCGCCGCCTCCTCCGAGGTGGAGCAGTACGAGCGCATCGAGCTGTCGGGCGTCCCGGAGGCCGAGATCCACGGCCGTGCCGTGACCGACCTCGTGCACCTGCTCGCCGAGCTGCTGGAGAACGCCACCACGTTCTCCTCCCCGCAGACCAAGGTCCGTGTCACCGCGACCCGTCTCCCCGACGGCCGCGTGATGATCGAGATCCACGACAAGGGCATCGGCCTCACCGCCGAGGACTTCGCCGACATCAACCACAAGCTGGCCAACCCGCCGACCGTGGACGCCGCGATCTCGCAGCGCATGGGCCTGTTCGTGGTCGGCCGGCTGTCCGACCGACACGGCATCCGCGTCCAGCTGCGCCCCTCGGGCGAGCAGGCCGGCACCACCTCGCTGGTCATGCTGCCCGACGCGATCACCCACGGTGGCGGTGGCGAGCAGCCCGAGCGCGGCGACTTCACCGTCTCGCAGATCATCCCGGAGCAGCGGTTCCCGGGTGAGGACTTCAACCACCAGCCGCTGCGCACGGCGGCCGAGCTGGGCTTCGACGACAGCCAGTACACGGAGGTCCCCGACGACCCCCGCGACCTGGACCCGGTCAACCGCTCCCTGATGCGCGAGGAGCGCCGGGCGGCCCTGGACCCCCCGGCCCAGGACGGTCCCGGGCAGCAGCGGCCCGCCGCGACGCCCGCCTACGGCGACGGTTTCGACGAGTCGCAGCAGCAGCCCGCGTTCGACGCCTCCCCCGAGGGCTACGCCCCGGCGCAGAACGGCTACGACAACGGCACGACCGGCTACGCCGGCCGGCCGTCGGCGTACGACCGGCAGACGTCGTACGAGGAGCAGCAGCAGACGGCGTACGAGGACCCGTACGGCACGTCCAACGGCGGTACGCCGCAGGGCGATGCCTTCCCGGCGAACGGCGCGGGGTCGCAGAACGGTGCCTTCGGGCAGCACGGCGGCTACCCCGACCCCGCGTATGCGGAAGCCGCCCAGGAGGAGCGGGCGCCGGAACGGCAGGCCGCGCCGGAGGGCTTCCAGCCGTACGAGGAGCAGCCCTACCAGGACGACTGGCCGCAGCAGAACAACTACCAGGGCGGCTACCCGGACCAGTACGCTCCGCAAGCGGAATCCGCGCAGGCCGCTGACGCCGGTGCGCAGGACAGCGTAGGCTTCGACCGGCCGGGACCGGCCTCCGCCGCCCACCAGATGACCGACGCCGGACTGCCCCGCCGCGGATCCCCCGCGGCGAGCGGTGCGAACGGTGCGCGGCCCGCGGCCCAGGAAGCGCCGGCCTCCGCCGCGGACGGTCCCGCCGACTGGCGTTCGGCGAACGACGAGCGCTGGCAGCAGGCCGCCCAGCTCAAGAAGCCGCGGGCGGGTGGAGTCACCTCCTCCGGCCTGCCGCGACGGGTGCCCAAGGCCAATCTGGTCGAGGGCACCGCCGAGAGCACCCCCCAGGGAGGCCCCCAGGTCTCCCGCGCCCCGGAGGACGTCCGAGGCAGGTTGAGCAACCTGCGTCGAGGCGTCGAGCGTGGACGCAACGCAGGAAGTGAACCGAACGGTCAGGACCGGAACCAGCACAGTGGTCCTGACAGCACCTACAACCAGGAGCGTTAGTGTGAGCCCGATGAGCCAGGCGGCACAGAACCTGAACTGGTTGATCACCAACTTCGTGGACAACACCCCGGGGGTGTCCCACACGGTGGTGGTCTCCGCCGACGGACTCCTTCTGGCGATGTCCGAAGGCTTCCCCCGCGACCGTGCCGACCAGCTCGCGGCCGTCGCCTCCGGTCTGACGTCGCTGACGGCAGGCGCCTCCCGGATCTTCGAGGGAGGCAGCGTGAACCAGACGGTCGTGGAGATGGAGCGGGGATTCCTGTTCCTCATGTCCATCTCCGACGGCTCCTCGCTCGCGGTTCTCGCACACCCCGAGGCGGACATCGGCCTCATCGGGTACGAGATGGCCCTTCTGGTGGACCGGGCAGGTACGGTCCTGACCCCCGACCTTCGTGCGGAGCTCCAGGGGAGCCTCCTCAACTGACAGACAGGCGGTGCGTTTTGGCGTCCCGAGGCCGTAGGGTTTCGGGACGCGGCTTCCACGTGATGGGTGCCAGGCACAGTCGAAGGAGGAGAGAAAGTGGCAACACCCCCAGGCGGTTCCCATTCGGGCAACTGGTCGTACGGCCCTGCACAGGGCCAGGGTGACGGTTCGCAGAACCCGAACCGTTACGCCTTTCCCTCCGCTCCGAACCAGCGTCAGCCGTACGCGCCCCAGGGTCCGCAGGGCCCCGGGCCCTCGCCGTACGACCAGCCGCACCAGCCGCACATCCAGCCCGTGCAGCCGCAGCGCCGCGCCCCCGAGCCGTCGCCCGCCGGGACGACGAACAACCCCTTGGTGCGTCCGTACGCCATGACCGGCGGCCGGACTCGCCCGCGGTACCAGCTCGCCATCGAGGCGCTGGTGCACACCACCGCGGCTCCGCACCAGATGCAGGGGCAGCTGCCCGAGCATCAGCGGATCTGCAACCTCTGCCGGGAGATCAAGTCGGTGGCCGAGATCTCGGCCCTCCTGACGATCCCTCTCGGTGTGGCCAGGATCCTCGTCGCCGACTTGGCGGAGGCGGGACTGGTCGCCATCCATCAGCCCGGCGGCGACGAGAGCGCCGGCGGCCAGCCAGACGTGACACTGCTCGAAAGGGTGCTCAGTGGACTTCGCAAGCTCTAGCGGCGGTCCTTCCCGCTCCACCACCTCGGCGAAGATCGTGGTGGCGGGTGGCTTCGGCGTGGGCAAGACCACGTTCGTCGGGGCCGTCTCGGAGATCAACCCGCTGCGTACCGAGGCCGTCATGACGTCTGCTTCGGCAGGCATCGACGACCTCACCCACACCGGGGACAAGAAGACCACGACGGTCGCCATGGACTTCGGACGCATCACGCTGGACCAGGACCTGATCCTGTACCTCTTCGGTACGCCCGGCCAGGACCGCTTCTGGTTCATGTGGGACGACCTGGTGCGCGGCGCCATCGGCGCGATCGTCCTGGTGGACACCCGCCGGCTCGCCGACTGCTTCCCGGCGGTCGACTACTTCGAGAACTCGGGTCTCCCCTTCGTGATCGCCCTCAACGGCTTCGACGGCAACCAGCCGTACCAGCCGGACGAGGTGCGCGAGGCCCTCCAGATCGGGCCCGACACCCCGATCATCACCACCGACGCCCGGCACCGTTCGGACGCCAAGTCGGCGCTGATCACCCTGGTGGAGCACGCGCTGATGGCGCGCCTGCGGTAGGACTTCCGTGAAAAGGCCCCTGTGCCCCTCCCCGGGGAGGCGCGCAGGGGCCTTTTCACGTCACCGGGCCCGACGGCGGCTCCACCGGCCGCCGGACCGCGCGCGAAGGCCCCGGCCGCCCGTGGGGCGTCGGGGCCTTCGTCGTGTTCGCGGGCGGGTCAGCGCCAGCTGTGCGGGGCGCGGAAGCCGCCCTCGCGCTCCAGACGGCGCCAGCCGGCCCGGAGGCGGCCGTGGTGGACGCCGGCGGGCTCGGCGGAACGGGAGGCGGCGCGGGCCAGCAGGATCGCCGTGAGTGCGGCGACCTCCTCGGGCTCGGCGTGGCCCTTCTCGACGCGGATGTCAGGCGTGGTCATGGTGTCAGTCTCCGTAAGAGAGGTTTCCGCAGGGGGTGCGCGGAGGGTCCGCCGGGTTACTGCGGGGGGTTGCCGTGCTTGCGCGAGGGCAGGTCGGCGTGCTTGGACTGCAGCATCGCCAGGGACCTGACGAGGATCTCGCGGGTCTCGGCGGGGTCGATGACGTCGTCGACGAGGCCGCGCTCGGCGGCGTAGTACGGGTGCATCAGCTCGGACTTGTACTCCTTGACCATGCGGGCCCGCATGGCCTCGGAGTCCTCGGCCTCGGCGATCTGGCGGCGGAAGATGACGTTGGCGGCGCCCTCGGCGCCCATGACGGCGATCTCGTTGGTCGGCCAGGCGTAGGTGAGGTCGGCACCGATGGACTGGCTGTCCATGACGATGTAGGCACCTCCGTACGCCTTGCGCAGGATCAGGGAGATCCGGGGCACGGTCGCGTTGCAGTAGGCGTAGAGGAGCTTCGCGCCGTGGCGGATGATTCCACCGTGCTCCTGATCGACGCCGGGCAGGAAGCCAGGTACGTCCAGAAGGGTGATGATCGGGATGTTGAAGGCGTCGCACATCTGCACGAAGCGGGCGGCCTTCTCGCTGGCCTCGATGTCGAGGACGCCGGCGAGGCTCTGCGGCTGGTTGGCGACGATGCCGACGACCTGGCCGTCGAGCCGGGCCAGGGCGCAGATGATGTTGCGCGCCCAGCGCTCGTGGACCTCCAGGTACTCGCCGTCGTCGACGATCTCCTCGATGACCTTGGTCATGTCGTACGGCCGGTTGCCGTCCGCGGGGACCAGGTCGAGCAGGACGTCGCCGCGGCGGTCGGCGGGGTCGGTGGACTCGTGGCGCGGCGGGTTCTCGCGGTTGTTCTGCGGGAGCAGCGACAGGAGGTAGCGCACCTCCGCGATGCAGGTCTCCTCGTCGTCGTACGCGAAGTGGCAGACGCCGGAGGTCTCGGCGTGCACGTCGGCGCCGCCGAGGCCGTTCTGGGTGATCTCCTCGCCGGTGACGGCCTTGACCACGTCCGGCCCGGTGATGAACATCTGCGAGGTCTCGCGGACCATGAACACGAAGTCGGTGAGGGCGGGGCTGTAGGCCGCGCCGCCCGCGCACGGGCCGAGCATCACGCTGATCTGCGGGATGACGCCGGACGCCTTGGTGTTGCGCTGGAAGATGCCGCCGTAGCCGGCGAGCGCGGAGACGCCCTCCTGGATACGGGCCCCGGCGCCGTCGTTCAGCGAGACCAGCGGGGCCCCGGCCGCGATGGCCATGTCCATGATCTTGTGGATCTTGGTGGCGTGGGCCTCGCCCAGCGCACCGCCGAAGATGCGGAAGTCGTGGGCGTAGACGAAGACCGTACGGCCCTCCACCGTGCCCCAGCCGGTGATGACACCGTCGGTGTACGGCTTCTTGGCCTCCAGACCGAAACCGGTCGCCCGGTGCCGGCGCAGCTGCTCCACCTCCTGGAAGGACCCCGGGTCCAGCAGCAGCTCGATCCGCTCCCGGGCGGTCAGCTTGCCCTTGGCGTGCTGCGCCTGGGTCGCCTTCTCGCTCGGCCCGGCCAGCGCCTGCGCACGGATCCCGTGCAGCTCGGCGACGCGCCCGCGCGCGTCCGTGGGCTCGGCGGTCGGCTCACCGGTCGTCTCTTCCAAAACGGTCATGTAGTGACCTTACGAAGACCATCAAGGAAAGTGAGACGTCGACTCCGTACAGTCTCCGGCGCGTTTTCCTGGTACCCCTGAACAGAACCGCGCCGACACACAGGCTTTCCGACTGCTCAGGCCCCGTACCGCTTGTGGGGGTCACACAAAGGGCGAACGTGAGACCAACGTCACATCATCGCCCGACAGGCGCCACCCAGTGGAGTGACGAGGTCCGTCGAGGGTCCCGCAGGAGCGGTCTCCGCGCAACGATGGAAGGGCGTCCGGAAGACCTGCGCACGCAATGTTGAAAGTTGAACGGAATAGGTCTACGGTCTGCCGTGTTGGAAACATCGTTGAACATTCAACATCATCGTCCGTCCCCTCGATCCGCCGACCGGTCCCCGGACCGGTCCGTCCCCAAGGAGCACGACATGGGCATCTTCGGCCGCAAGAACACCGGCGAGACCACCGTCACCACGGCCGCCGCCGTGAACCCGGACCTCGCCGCCCTGACCGGCGACTACACGATCGACCCGGCGCACTCGACCATCGGGTTCGTCGCCCGGCACGCGATGGTCACCAACGTCAAGGGCAAGTTCAACGAGTTCACCGGCTCGCTGCACCTCGACGGGGCCGACCCGGCCAGGTCCACCGCCACCATCGACGTGACGATGCGCAGCGTCGACACCGGGTCCGCGGACCGCGACAACCACCTCAGGACCGCGGACTTCTTCAAGACCGACGAGTTCCCGACGATGACCTTCCGCTCGACCGGCGCGGAGGCCCTGGGCGGCGACGACTACCGTCTCACCGGCGACCTGAGCATCCTCGGCGTGACCAAGCCGCTCACCATCGACCTGGAGTTCAACGGCTCCGCCAAGGACCCGTTCGGCAACGAGCGCGTCGGTTTCGAGGGCAAGGCGGAGATCCTGCGCTCCGAGTGGGGCCTGACCTGGAACGCGGCGCTGGAGACCGGCGGCGTCCTGGTCTCCGACAAGATCAAGCTGAACTTCGACATCTCGGCCATCAAGAACGCGTGACGCGTCACCGACGCCACGCCCCCTGAGCGCGCCCGCCCTCCACTCCCCCCGTGGGGAGGGCGGGCGCTCGGCATGTCCGGGTGCGGGCGACGGGGCCGCGGGGCGGGGTGGGCGAGCGGCGCGGACGGGCAGGGGCGTGCGGGGCGTGTGCGCCAACCGGGCTCCGGCGCGTGGAGCGTGGGCTCGGGACAGATGGGCGCCGGCGCGGAGGGGGCGCGCGCGGAACGCGGGCGCGGGCCGGGACGCCGGAGCGGGCGCGGGCCGGGACGTGCCCGCAGGTCCGGGCGCGGACGCGGGGCGCGGCGCGTGCCCGGTGCTCCGCGCGGCGCGGGCACGGGTGCCCGCGCGAGGCGGGGCCCGGGGCCCCGGCGGGACGGGACGCGAGGGCGTGGCGGGCCCGGACACAGGTACGGGGCGTCCGGACGCACGACGGTCGTGGACGTCGGTCGTTCATCAGGGCGCCCCGCCGACGCGGCCGGGGACCGTGACCGAGGAGGCGCCATGACCAGGACCGGACCGCAGCACTACCC
Source organism: Streptomyces sp. NPDC031554 (assembly GCF_055580685.1). Lineage (NCBI taxonomy): Bacteria > Bacillati > Actinomycetota > Actinomycetes > Kitasatosporales > Streptomycetaceae > Streptomyces > Streptomyces sp. NPDC031554. The sequence goes on from NZ_JBVIKX010000001.1 coordinate 213,808, forward strand.
CGGCGCGCACCGTGACCACTGGTACCAGGACGACTTCGGCGGCGACCGGATGGAGGTCAACGCCGTCGTCCTGCACACCACCGAGGGCCGCTCGCTGCCCGGCTACCAGGGCGGCGCCTCCGCGCCCAACCTGACGGCGGTGCCGGACCTCGCGGCGAGGAAGCTGACGTGGTACCAGCACTTCGACATCGACATCTCCTCCCGCGCCCTGCGCAACAGGCCCGGCGGGGTGCAGACCAACACGCTGAACGTCTGCCAGGTGGAGCTGGTCGGCACCTGCGACCCCGAGCGGCACACCAAGTGGCAGACGGGCGGGAAGCCCCACGTCCACTGGCCGAAGGCGCCGGAGTGGGCGCTCGTCGGTCTCGCCGGCTTCCTGGCGTGGATGCACGAGGAGCACGACGTGCCGCTGCGTGGCCCGGCGCTGTGGCCGGCGTACCCGAGGTCCTACGGGAACGGGGCCGGACAGCGGATGAGCGGGGCGCGCTGGAACGCGTTCAAGGGCGTGTGCGGCCACATGCACGTGCCGGAGAACGACCACGGCGACCCGGGAGCCCTCGACTTCGACGAACTGATCCGGCTGGCGAAGGCCGCCGTGCGGGGCTGACCGCCCCCGCCGCAGGGCCGGCGGCGCGTCGGGCGCCGTCGGCCGCCGCCTCCGGCCGCGCGACGGCGGGCGCTCGACGACGGTCGACGCCCGAGCGGTCCGCCCCCGCGGGGAACGGCGTGGCACTCGGGCGTGGCCGGATCGCCCCCCTTGTGCGAAGGCTTGCGGCGTTCTCATAATCCAGCAACAGATTTGACCCGCCCATGCCAGCAAATGGGCGTTTCTTCGTTGCCGATGTTGTCATGCGCGCGTCAATTCCGTGTTTCGGGCACCACCAGATCCCCCGACCCCGGGTCAACCCCCCACGGAAGGCATCACGTTGAAGAAACTCCTCACGGCGCTCAAGAGACTCGCGGCGGTCGGCGCCGCCGCCCTCGCGATCGCCAGCCTTCAGCCCGTCTCGTCCGCCCAGGCCGCGCCCTCGCCCGTGGTGGGCGGAACCCGCGCGACACAGGGCGAGTTCCCGTTCATGGTCCGGCTCTCCATGGGCTGCGGCGGCGCGCTCTACACCCAGCAGATCGTGCTCACCGCCGCGCACTGCGTGGGCTCGACCGGCGCCAACACCAGCATCACCGCCACCGCCGGCGTCGTGGACCTGCAGTCCACCACCGGCCGGGTCCAGGTCCGCTCCACCTACGTCTACCGGGCCCCCGGCTACAACGGCAACGGCAAGGACTGGGCCCTCATCAAGCTCGCGCAGCCCATCAACCTGCCGACGCTGAAGATCGCGACCACCACGCAGTACAACACCGGCACCTTCACCATCGCCGGCTGGGGCTCGGCCACCGAGGGCGGCTCCCAGCAGCGGTACCTGCTCAAGGCCACCGTGCCGTTCGTCAGCGACGCCACCTGTCGTTCCTACAGCGGGTACAGCGGCCTGATCGCGAGCGACGAGATCTGCGCCGGGTACGCGGCCGGCGGGGTCGACACCTGCCAGGGCGACTCCGGCGGCCCGATGTTCCGCCGCGACTCGGCCAACGCCTGGATCCAGGTCGGCATCGTCAGCTGGGGCATCGGCTGCGCCCGGCCCAACGCGCCCGGCGTCTACAGCGAGGTCTCCACGTTCGCCTCCGCCATCGCCTCAGCGGCGGCCTCGCTCTGACCCGCCCGTAGCCCCACCACCGCGTCCGTACGACGTCCACGGGCCCGGCGCTTCCGGCGCCGGGCCCGTGCGCGGCGGTCGGCGGTCGGCGGTCCACTGCACGCGGTCGGTGGCCGGCCGGCCGGAGGCCGAAGGTCAGAAACCGCCGCCGAAGTCCCCTCCGCCCCCGAAGTCCCCTCCCCCGCCACCGCCGAAGTCACCGAAGTCCCCGAAGCTGCCGGGGTCGAAGTCCGCTCCGGACACGTCGCCCCCTTCGTAGCCGCCGCCGAAGTCGCCGTAGCCGCCGCCGTAGTCGGAGGCGTAGGAGGGGGTGGCCATCAGGCCGCCGAGCATCGTGCCGACGAGCAGGCCGGGCAGCAGGCCGCCGCCGAAGTAGCCGCCCGCCCAGGGGCCGTAGGCCGGGCCCGCCTCCCAGTAGGGGCGGCGGCCGTGGTCGGTGTCGACCTCGCGGACCACGGGATCGCGGCCGTCCGCGAGACGGGTGCGGTCCGCCGCGCAGACCGGGACCTGACGGGCTGCCCCGCCGGGCGGGGTCCAGGCGGCGTCGGTGACGGAGGGGCCGTGGCGCGGGTCGAAGAAGCACGGCGGGCGGCGTTCGGGCAGCGGTTCGCCGGCCCGGCGGGCCGCGAGCCGGGCCAGGGCGAAGCGGCCGTCCTCCAGGACCTCGGTGACGGGGCGCACGTCCTCCGGTCTCGTCGCGTCCGCCATGTACGACTTGGCCCTCTCGTAGGCGTCGAGGGCGTGCGCGTAGTCCCCGCGCATCGCGTCGTCGGCGCCGGGCTCGGCCGGGTGGAAGTCGAGCCGGTCGAGTTCCTCGCCGAAGGCGGTGATGTCCTCGTCGACGACGACCCGGAGCCGTTCCAGAGCGGCCCGCTGCTCCTGCGCGTGCCGCCGGCGGTTGCGCCGTACGAGGGTGTACGCGCCGGCTCCGCCGACCGCGACCAGCACACCCGCCGTGACCAGGCCGGCCGTCGACGCCCCGCCGCCGCGGTCCGGGGAGCCCCAGCCCGTGGGTGCGGAGCCGCCCATGTCGGCGACGGCCCGGTCGGTGAAGTCGTTCAGCTGGGCAGCGGCGTCGCTCTCGCCCTGGACGCTGGAGACGAGGTTGCGCACGGCGGCCGCGGGCAGGACCGAGGAGTCGGCGCGGGCGTCGAAGCGGTCGCCGAGGCGGATCGCGTAGAGGCCGGTCACGCCGGTGGCGGTGCGCAGGTCGGTGAAGAGGTTCTCCGTCGGGTAGCCGGCGGGGAGGACGGCCACGAAGACGGGTCTGTCGGCGTCCTCGATCTTCTTCTGGAGGGCGTGGGCGTCGGCCTGGGAGAGCTGGTCGGACGCCGCCGGGTCGACGTAGACGGGGCTCTCGCGCAGGGCCGCGGCGATCGTCGACACACCGGTCTCGGCTTCGGCGCGCGGGGCGCCCGCCGACAGCAGGGTCAGGGCGGCGAGCGCCAGCGCGAGGAACAGTCCGGCGAGACCTCGGGTCGAAAGTGCGACCTTCATACTTCGAAGCTACCTCCTACAGGGAGGAAGTCACCTCGTACGGGGACGGAACAGGGCGGGCGGAGCGGGAGCCGCACGGCGCAGTCGGCCGGAAGTGGTCCCGGCGGTGGTCCCGGTGGCCCCGCCCCTGCTCGGCCTACTCGGCCGGGGTCACCCCCGCCCGCAGCAGTCCGTAGGTGTAGGCGTCCTCCAGGGCCTGCCAGGACGCGGCGATCACGTTCTCGGCGACGCCCACCGTGGACCACTCGCCGCTGCCGTCGCTGGTGGAGATGAGCACGCGGGTCGTGGACTGGGTGCCGTGCACGCCCTCCAGGATGCGGACCTTGTAGTCGACCAGGTCCAGGTCTGCGAGCTGGGGGTAGATCTTCTCCAGGGCCACGCGCAGGGCGCGGTCGAGGGCGTTGACCGGGCCGTTTCCCTCCGCGGTGGCGACGATGCGCTCGCCCTTGGCCCACAGCTTGACGGTGGCCTCGTTGGCGTGGGTGCCGTCGGGGCGGTCCTCGACGATGGCGCGCCAGGACTCGACGGCGAAGTACTTCAGCGGCCGGCCCTCGGCCTCGGCGCGCAGCAGCAGCTCGAAGCTGGCGTCGGCCGCCTCGTAGGTGTAGCCCTTCAGCTCGCGTTCCTTGACCCGGTCGACGACCCGGCCGACCAGTTCGCGGTCGCCGCCCAGGTCGACGCCGAGCTCCTTGCCCTTCAGCTCGACCGAGGCGCGGCCGGCCATGTCGGAGACCAGCATCCGCATGGTGTTGCCGACCAGCTCGGGATCGATGTGCTGGTACAGGTCCGGGTCGACCTTGATCGCGGAGGCGTGCAGGCCGGCCTTGTGGGCGAAGGCGGAGACCCCCACGTACGGCTGGTGGGTGGAGGGCGTGAGGTTGACGACCTCCGCGACGGCGTGCGAGATGCGGGTCATCTCGCGCAGCCGGCCCTCGGGGAGGACCTTCTTGCCGTACTTCAGCTCCAGCGCGGCGACGACCGGGAACAGGTTGGCGTTGCCGACGCGCTCGCCGTATCCGTTGGCGGTGCACTGCACGTGGGTGGCGCCCGCGTCGACGGCGGCGAGGGTGTTGGCGACCGCGCAGCCCGTGTCGTCCTGGGCGTGGATGCCGAGGCGGGCGCCGGTGTCGGCGAGGACGGTGGAGACGACGGCCTGGATCTGCGCGGGGAGCATGCCGCCGTTGGTGTCGCAGAGGACGACGACGTCCGCGCCGGCCTCCGCCGCCGCCCGGACGACCGACTTGGCGTACTCGGGGTTCGCCCGGTAGCCGTCGAAGAAGTGCTCGCAGTCGACGAAGACGCGGCGGCCCTGTTCCTTGAGGAAGGACACCGTGTCGGCGACCATCGCCAGGTTCTCGTCGAGCGTGGTGCGCAGGGCCAGTTCCACGTGCCGGTCGTGCGACTTGGCCACCAGCGTGATCACGTCGGCGCCCGCGTCGAGGAGCGCCCTGACCTGGGGGTCCTCGCCGGCCTTGGCGCCGGCCCGCCGGGTGGCGCCGAAGGCGACGAGCTGGGCGTGCCGGAAGTCGATCTCCTGCCGCGCCCGGGCGAAGAACTCGGTGTCGCGCGGGTTGGCGCCCGGCCAGCCGCCCTCGATGAAGCCGACGCCGAACTCGTCCAGGTGCCGTGCGATCGCGAGCTTGTCGGCGACCGTGAGGTTGATGCCCTCGCGCTGGGCGCCGTCGCGCAGGGTGGTGTCGAAGACGTGGAACGAGTCGTCGAGCTCGCTGGTTTCCGTCATGGTCTCAAGGCTCCTGTTTTGGATCTCGGTCTACCGGAATGACCGGCTCCACCGTCCCCCCATGGTCCCGCGCGCCTGTCCCCCGGCTGAAGGTGGGCCAGGAAAACGAAAAACCCCTCGCGGGTGCGAGAGGTCTGCGCGCGGGTCGAGGACGACGATGGCCGCCCGTACCTGGTCGTACGTGGCGGTCACTGCGGACCGGCGCGCCTGCTGCCAATAATCGTGGCGAACGAGAGCACGGAGGGAGTCTGACACAGAGCGGCCCCGCGCTCACGGGCTGTCTCAGGATGCGAACAGGGTGTCCGCCAGGAGGCGAGCGGGGTGCCCGTCAGGAGGCGAGCAGGGTGTCCGCCACGAACTCCGTCACATGCCCGATGACCTGCTCGCGGCCGGTGCCGCGCAGCCCGATCGCCACGTGGATGGAGAAGCCGTCGAGCAGCGCCCGCAGCCGGGCGGCGAACCGGTCGGGGTCGACGGGGCGGAACTCGCCGCGGGAGACGCCCTCCGCCAGCAGGGCCACCAGGTCGCGGTGCCAGGCGCCCTCGATGGCCGCCTGCCGGTCGCGGGCGTCCGCGTCGGCGGCGGCGGTCTGCGAGCGGTTCCAGACCTCCAGCCACAGGGTCCAGTGCGGGTCGCGGTGACCGTCGGGGACGTAGAGGCCGACGTAGGCGTCGAGCCGTTCGCGGGCCGTGGTCCGGCCGGTCAGCAGCCGGCCGCGCTCGGCGCCGAGGCGGCCCTCGCTCCACTCCAGGGCCTGCAGGAGCAGCTCGTCCTTGGAGCGGAAGTAGTACAGCAGGTGCCCGCTGCTCATCCCCACCTCACGGCCGAGCGCCGCCATGGTGAGCTTCTCCAGACCGCGCTCGGCGATCATCGCCACGGCGGCGGCGAGGACGTCCTCGCGCGGTGGGGCGTGCCTGCGCTCACGTGCCGCACCGGGCATCGGGACTCCTGTGGATCTTCGGCTGCTGTTGCGTGATGCAGTGGATGCCACCGCCACCGGAGAAGATCGTACGGGCGTCGACCCGCGTCACCGTCCGGTCCGGGAACAGCCGGCGGAAGACACCGGCCGCGATCTCGTCGCGCGGGTCGTCGAAGCCGCACAGGACGACCCCGCCGTTGCACAGGTAGTGGTTGATGTAGGAGTGGTCGGCCCAGTGGCCGTCGGCCTCCAGGACGGTGGGCGCCAGGACCTCGACGACCTCCAGCCGGCGCCCCCGCGCGTCGGTCTGCGCCCGCAGCAGGCCGGCGGCCTCCTTCGTCACCTCGTGGTCGGGGTGCGCTGGGTCCGGCTGGCTGTGGACGACGACCACGCCGGGGCGGGCGAACGCGGCGACGATGTCGACGTGGCCGAGGGTGCCGAAGCCGTGCGGGGGGTAGTCGCCGGTGAGGCCGCGCGGCAGCCAGATCGCCTTGCGGGTGCCGAGCTGCGCGTGGATCTCCGCCTCGACCTGCGCGCGGGTCCAGTGCGGGTTGCGCTCGGGGCCGAGCTGGACGGTCTCCGTCAGCAGCACCGTCCCCTCTCCGTCGACGTGGATCGCCCCGCCCTCGTTGACCAGGTCCGAGGCGTACGTCTTCGCGCCCGCGAGGTCCGAGACGTACCCGGCGATCTTCGCGTCGTACTCCCAGCGGGCCCATTCCTGGGCACCCCAGCCGTTGAACGTCCAGTCCACGGCGGCCAGTCCGTGCCCGTTCGTGAGGAACGTGGGACCGATGTCGCGCATCCAGGCGTCGTCGAGTTCGCGCTCGACGGTGTCGATGCCCGGCCCGAGCAGGGCTCGCGCGTCCGCGGAACTCCCCGGCGCGCACACCACCGTCACCGGTTCGAAGCGGCGGACCGCACGGGCGACCGACGCCCAGGCGGCGCGCGAGGCGGCCAGGTCGTCCGGGTCGTCGAAGGTGGGGTTGGGGGACGGCCAGGCCATCCAGGTGCGCTCGTGCGGGGCCCATTCGGCGGGCATCCAATAGCCGTCGGCGGCGGCCTTGCTCATCGGGGAGGTCCTCACAGGAAGTAGAGGCGGTTGAGGGGGACGGAGTCGGCCGGCCCGGAGCGCAGCGGTTCCCCGTCGAGGGTGACCAGGCCGGTGCGCCGGTCGACGTCCACCGCTCCGGTACGGGAGTTGAGCCGCAGGTCGGCGGGGCCGATGCCACGGGTGCCGCGGACGGCGACCCGGCGCCGGCGGGTCGGCACGCGGTCGTGGCCCCGGTCCAGCGCGGCCCGCGCGACGAAGGCCACCGAGAGGTCGGCGGGTGTGGCGCCGTACGCGCCGAACTGCGGTCCCAGGACGAGGGGTTCGCAGGTGTCGGTGGCCGCGCCCGGGTCGCCGACGACGCCGTACGCCGGGAAGCCGGACTTCAGGACCAGCTGCGGTTTGGCACCGAAGTACTCCGGCCGCCACAGCACGAGGTCGGCGAGCTTGCCGACCTCGATCGACCCCACCTCGTGCGCGAGTCCGTGCGCGATGGCAGGGTTGATCGTCAGCTTGGCGATGTAGCGCAGGACGCGCTCGTTGTCGTGGTCGTCCGGGGCGCCGAACTCGGCCTTCATCTTCCCGGCCGTCGCGAACGTGCGGCGTACGGTCTCGCCCGCGCGGCCCATGCCCTGGGCGTCGGAGGAGGTGATGCCGATCGCGCCCAGGTCGTGCAGGACGTCCTCGGCGCCCATGGTCGAGGCGCGGATGCGGTCGCGGGCCATGGCGGCGTCGCCGGGCAGGTCGGTCTTCAGGTCGTGGACCGAGACGATCATGCCGTAGTGCTCGGCGACCGCGTCCCGGCCGAAGGGCAGGGTGGGGTTGGTGGAGGAGCCGATGACGTTCGCGACGCCCGCCATCTTCAGCACGTTCGGCACGTGTCCGCCGCCGCAGCCCTCGATGTGGAAGGCGTGGATCGTGCGGCCCTCCAGCACGCGCAGGGTGTCCTCGACGGACAGGCACTCGTTCAGCCCGTCGCTGTGCAGGGCCACTTGCACGTCGTGTTCCTCGGCGACCCGCAACGCCGTGTCGAGCGCGCGGGTGTGGGCGCCCATGTCCTCGTGGACCTTGAAGCCGGACGCGCCGCCCTCGGCGAGGGCCTCCACCAGGGGTGCCGGGTCGGACGACGAACCCCGGGCCAGGAAGCCGATGTTGACCGGCCAGGCGTCGAAGGCGCCGAACGCGTGCCGCAGTGCCCAGGGCGAGTTGACGCCGACACCCCACACCGGCCCGAACTCCTGCCCGATGATCGTGGTCACGCCGGAGGCCAGCGAGGCCTCCATGATCCGCGGCGACAGCAGGTGGACGTGGGTGTCGACGGCACCGGCGGTGGCGATCAGCCCTTCGCCGGACACGATCGACGTCCCCGTGCCGACGACCACGTCGACCCCGTCGAGGGTGTCGGGGTTCCCGGCCCGTCCGATCGCGTGGATCCGGCCCTCGCGGATGCCGACGGACACCTTGCGGACGCCCTGCACGGCGTCGATCACGACGACGTTGCTGACGACGACGTCGCAGGTCTCGCGCACGGCGGCGGCCTTCAGGTGCATTCCGTCGCGGGCGGTCTTGCCGAACCCGGCGAGGAACTCGTCTCCGGGGCGCTGGGAGTCGGACTCGACGCGGATCACCAGCCCGGAGTCGCCGAGCCGGAGGCGGTCGCCCGCGCGCGGGCCGTGCGTGGCGGCGTACTCGTGCGGGGTGAGGCGGCGGGCCTCGGCGGGGTGTCCCGCGGGACGGCTCATCGTCCGTCCTCCTCGTCCGTCGTGCCCGGTACGCCGAGGTAGCCGCAGGCGGCGGCCCTGCGCAGAGCCTCCTCCCGGGCTCCCGGCGCGTCCAGCGGTCCGTCGACCAGGCCGGCGAAGCCGATCGCGATCCGGTCGCCCCCGAGGGGGACCAGTCCGACCTCGGCGCGCTCGCCGGGCCCGAAGCGCACGGAGGAGCCGGCGGGGACGGCGAGCCGCATGCCGTAGGCGGTCGGGCGGTCGAAGCGCAGGCGCGGGTTGGCCTCGAAGAAGTGGAAGTGCGAGGTGACGGAGACGGGCACGTCCGCGGTGTTGGTGACCGTCAGCCGGACCGCCGCCCCGGGTTCGGCGTGTCCGGGCCCCGGCAGCAGCGCGCCGGGCGCCCCGTCCCCGAGACCGCCCCCGATCGGGTCGGAGACCACCGCGAGCCGGGACCCGTCGTCGAAGACGGCCTCGACGTGCACCTCCGTGACGACGTCGGCGACCCCCGGCAGGACGTCGTCGGGGCCGAGGACCGCGCGGGCGCGCTCGACCGCCTCGGCGAGCCGGACGCCGTCGCGGGCGGCCTCGCAGACGGTGTCCGCGATCAGCGCGGTCGCCTCGGGCACGTTCAGCCGCAGGCCGCGGGCGCGGCGGGCGCGGGCCAGCTCGGCGGCGCCGAACAGCAGCAGCCGGTCCCGTTCCGTCGGGGTCAGTCTCATGCCGGACGCCTCCTCGGGTCCTCCACATTAGAACGTCACTCTAATTTATACATCCATGATTCAAGCTTGCCTTTACGATGGAATGCGCATCACATGGAGCGTTGCTCTAACCAGGGTCGGGGAGGTACACGAAAGGGCCGCCCCGGACGTGTGTCCGGGGCGGCCCTGGCGGGGACGGGGGCGGGTCAGCCGATCGTGTGCATCCAGCCGTGCCGGTCCTCGGTCTTCCCGCGCTGGACGTCGAGGAGCGCCTCGCGCAGCTTCACGGTGACCGGGCCGGGCTCGCCGCCGGAGTGCTGCCACTCGGCGCCGGCGCGCTTGACGGTGCCCACGGGGGTGATGACCGCGGCCGTGCCGCAGGCGAAGACCTCCGTCAGGGAGCCGTTCGCGGCGTCGCTCTGCCACTGCTCGAGGGAGACGCGGCGCTCCTCGGACGCGAGACCGAGGTCGCGGGCGACCTGGAGGAGGGAGTCGCGGGTGACGCCCTCCAGGATGGAGCCGGTGAGGGTCGGCGTGACGATCTTGTCGCCGTACACGAAGTACAGGTTCATGCCGCCGAGCTCCTCGACCCAGCGGTGCTCGACGGCGTCGAGGTAGCAGACCTGGTCGCAGCCCTTGGCGGCGGCCTCGGCCTGGGCGAGCAGGGAGGCCGCGTAGTTGCCGCCCGTCTTGGCGTCGCCCATGCCGCCGGGGACGGCGCGGACGCGGTCCTCGGAGACCCAGATGGAGACCGGCTTCACCCCGCCGGCGAAGTAGGCGCCGGCAGGCGAGGCGATGACGAGGAACAGGTACTCGTTCGCGGGCTTCACGCCCAGGCCGACCTCGGTCGCGATCATGAAGGGGCGCAGGTAGAGGGACTCCTCGCCGCCGTGCGCGGGAACCCAGGCCTCGTCCTGGCGGATCAGCGCGTCACAGGCCTCGACGAAGGTCTCGACCGGCAGCTCGGGCATGGCGAGGCGGCGGGCGGAGCGCTGGAAGCGCTTGGCGTTCTGGTCCGGGCGGAAGGTGGCCACGGAGCCGTCGGGACGGCGGTAGGCCTTGAGCCCCTCGAAGATCTCCTGGGCGTAGTGCAGGACGTTCGTCGCCGGGTCGAGCGGGATCGGCGCGTACGGGACGAGCTGGCCGTCGTGCCAGCCGCGGCCCTCGGTCCACTTGATCGTCACCATGTGGTCGGTGAAGTGGCGGCCGAACCCGGGGCTCGCCAGGATCGCCGCGCGCTCCGCGTCGGAGAGCGGGCTGGCGGAGGGCTTGAGCTCGATCGTGGGCGTCGTCATGAGTGGTTGTCCTTCACCGGTGTTGTAGTGACGGGCCGCTTTCGTTCCTGTACGTCCCGTGCGAGGACGTCCGAGCATTCCCTCATTCCGCGGCTCCGCGTTCGATTATCGCGCGCGGTCGGCGGTGGAAGAAACGGGGTGAAACGCGGCCCGGGGTCGATGGTGGCACCCGGCGGGGGACATGCGGAAGCCGCCGGGTGCGCATGCGGCCCGGCGGCTTCGAATGGTTTCGAGGTGGCGCGGGCGTCAGCCGGCCACCCGTACGGCGAGCGCGTCACCGATCTCGGTGGTGCTGCGGGCCGGCTTGCCGACGCGTTCCGCCAGGTCGGCGGAGACGGCGTCCTCGATGCGGGCGGCCTCGGACTCGTGGCCGAGGTGACGCAGCAGGAGGGCGACGGACAGGACCGTGGCGGTGGGGTCGGCCTTGCCCTGGCCGGCGATGTCCGGGGCCGAGCCGTGCACGGGCTCGAACATGGACGGGAAGTCGCCGGCGGGGTTGATGTTGCCGCTCGCGGCGACGCCGATGCCGCCGGAGACGGCCGCGGCGAGGTCGGTGATGATGTCGCCGAAGAGGTTGTCGGTGACGATCACGTCGAAGCGGGCGGGGTCCGTGACGAGGTAGATCGTCGCGGCGTCCACGTGGATGTAGTCCGTGGTGACCTCGGGGAACTCCGCCGCCACCTTGTTGAAGGTGTTCGTCCACAGGTGGCCCGCGAAGGTCAGCACGTTGTTCTTGTGGACCAGCGTGAGCTTCTTGCGGGGGCGGGCCTGGGCGCGGGCGAAGGCGTCCCGCACCACGCGCTCGACGCCGAAGGCCGTGTTCACGGAGACCTCGGTGGCGACCTCGTGCTCGGTGCCCTTGCGGATGGTGCCGCCGTTGCCGGTGTAGGGGCCCTCGGTGCCCTCGCGGACGACCACGAAGTCGATCTGCGGCTCGCCGGCCAGCGGGGTGGCGACACCCGGCAGGAGCTTCGACGGACGCAGGTTGACGTGGTGGTCGAAGGCGAAGCGGAGCTTGAGCAGGAAGCCGCGCTCCAGGACGCCGGACGGCACCGACGGGTCGCCGATCGCGCCGAGCAGGATCGCGTCGTGCTTCTTCAGGGCGTCGAGGTCGGCGTCGGTGAGGGTCTCACCGGTGGCGTGGTAGCGCCGGGCGCCGAAGTCGAACTCCTCGGTCTCCAGCTTCACATCCTGCGGGAGGACGGCGGAGAGGACCTTGAGACCCTCGGCCACGACCTCCTGGCCGATGCCGTCACCGGGGATCACTGCGAGATTGATGCTGCGAGACATGTGAGAACCCTACTCGGCGTCCCATGGAATGACATGGACCGTCCGCGATGCGGACATGGACGGGGGTGCGGCGCGGGTTCCGGAGTCCCGTCCGGAGCCCGCCCCGCACCCCGGCACCGGATGCGGCTCCCGGAGCACGGGGAGACCGGCCCGGCCGGGCCTGCCGACGGCCGGCACTCGGCGGTCGACGGTCGACGGTCGGCGGTCGGCGGTCGGCGGTCGGTCGGCGATCCCTCAGTGGCCGGTCTCGCCGCCGTTGTCACGGCGGTCGAGGGCACGCTGGAGGGCCGCGGCGGCGTTCTTGCGGTCGGACTCGCTCGTGCGGGAGGCGTGGCGGACGCGGCGGCGGACGGTCTTCTCGGCCATGGGAAATCGACTCCATTCGCGGAACCAGGAAGTTCGGCGGGGCTGCGCGACTCCCCCACTGCCCCGAGGGCGTGGGAGATGACCCCTGGAAGGGCCGGGGAGCGGTGCCGCAGGGGTTGCCTGCACGGGCCCGGCTCACGACCGCCACGCGCTCGGTCGAGCGAGACGTTCGGCTCCTACAAAACTAAGTGAGGAGTCCGCGCCTGTCTCCACAATTACTCGGACTTCCTACTATCTGAGACGGCTTCCCGGTCACACCGCCCTGACCTGCGTCTTCACCGGGGAGCGCGCCGCGCCCGGACATGCCGACGGGCCAGGTCGGCAGGACCTGGCCCGTCGGGGTGGGCGCGGGGGCGCCGGGGGGCGTCAGCCCATGTGCGGGTAGGTGTAGTCGGTCGGCGGGACCAGCGTCTCCTTGATGGCGCGGGTCAGCGTCCAGCGCATCAGGTTCTGCGGGGCGCCGGCCTTGTCGTCGGTGCCGGAGGCGCGGCCGCCGCCGAAGGGCTGCTGGCCGACGACGGCGCCGGTCGACTTGTCGTTGATGTAGAAGTTGCCGGCCGCGTAGCGCAGCTTTTCCATCGTGCGGGCCGCCGCCGCGCGGTCGTTCGCGATGACCGAGCCGGTGAGGGCGTAGTCGGACACCGACTCCATCTGGGTCAGCATCTCGTCGTACTTCTCGTCGTCGTAGACGTGCACGGCGAGGATCGGGCCGAAGTACTCGGTCGTGAAGACCTCGTTCTCCGGGTCGGTGCACTCGATGACGGTCGGGCGCACGAAGTAGCCGACCGAGTCGTCGTAGCCGCCGCCCGCGACGATCGTGCAGGACGGGTCCTGCCGCGCGCGGTCGATGGCGGCCTTGTTCTTGGCGAAGGACCGCTCGTCGATGACGGCGCCGATGAAGTTCGACAGGTCGGTGACGTCCCCCATCGTGATGCCGTCGACCTCGGCCGCGAACTCCTCCTTGAAGCCGGAGTTCCAGATCGACGCCGGGACGTAGGCGCGCGAGGTCGCGGAGCACTTCTGGCCCTGGTACTCGAAGGAGCCGCGGGTGAGGGCGGTCTTCAGCACGGCCGGGTCGGCGCTCGGGTGGGCGACGACGAAGTCCTTGCCGCCGGTCTCGCCGACCAGGCGCGGGTAGGAGCGGTACTTCTCGATGTTGGCGCCGACCGTCTTCCACAGGTACTGGAAGGTCTTCGTCGAGCCGGTGAAGTGGATGCCGGCCAGGTCCCGGTGCTCCAGGGCGACCTCGGACACCGCGACGCCGTCGCCGGTGACGAGGTTGATGACGCCCTTGGGCAGGCCGGCCTCCTCCAGGAGCCGCATCAGCAGCACGGCGGCGTGGGTCTGCGTCGGGGACGGCTTCCAGACCACCACGTTGCCCATCAGCGCGGGCGCGGTGGGCAGGTTGCCCGCGATCGCCGTGAAGTTGAACGGCGTGATCGCGTAGACGAAGCCCTCCAGCGGGCGGTGGTCCAGCCGGTTCCACACGCCCGGGGAGTTCGCCGGGGGCTGCTCGGCGAGGATCTGGCGGGCGTAGGCGACGTTGAAGCGCCAGAAGTCGACCAGTTCGCAGGGGGTGTCGATCTCGGCCTGCTGGGCGGTCTTGGACTGGCCGAGCATGGTGGAGGCCGCGAGGGTCTCGCGCCAGGGGCCGGCCAGCAGTTCGGCGGCGCGCAGGATGATCGCGGCGCGGTCGTCGAAGGACATCGCGCGCCAGGCGGGCGCGGCGGCGAGGGCCGCGTCGATGGCGTCCCGGGCGTCCTGGTGGGTGGCGTTGGCGTAGGTGCCCAGGCGCGCCTTGTGGTTGTGCGGCTGCACGACGTCGAAGCGCTCGCCGCCGCCCATCCGCTTCTCGCCGCCGATGGTCATCGGCAGGTCGATCGGGTTGTCCGCCAGCTCCTTGAGCCTGGCCTCCAGCCGGGCGCGCTCGGGCGAGCCGGGGGCGTAGCCGTGCACCGGCTCGTTGACGGGGGTGGGGACCTGGGTCACAGCGTCCATGGGTTACCTCTTCCGAGTGATTCCCTGGCTTCAGCCGAAGGGTGCTGAAGCGGTTGCGTATGGTGAGCGGCGGTCAGGGCTTGACCGTCACGGACTCGTTGCGGCGAGCCGTGAGAAGCCCCTTCGGGGGCGGAGTCACGGGATCCGTGACTCCTTTCCACCACGGATCTGGGCCCGGCTCAGCCGGCCTCGGGGCTGCGGCTGTCGGCTTCCGAGAATCCTCGGAGACCGACAGCCGTGGCTCATCCGGCGCATCACCCCTTGCTGATCATCGAGCGGGCGAAGAATCGCAGGTTGGCCGGCTTCTCGGCGAGGCGACGCATGAAGTAGCCGTACCAGTCGGTGCCGTAGGCGGTGTAGACGCGCATGCGGTGGCCCTCCGCGGCCAGGCGCAGGTGCTCGTCGCCGCGGATGCCGTAGAGCATCTGGAACTCGTACTCGTCGAGCTTGCGCCCGGCCTTGCGGGCGAGTTCCTGGCCGATGGAGATCAGGCGGGGGTCGTGGGACCCGATCATCGGGTAGCCCTCGCCGTCCATCAGGGTCCTCAGGACGCGGACGTACGCCTTGTCGATCTCGTGCTTGTTCTGGTGGGCGACCTCGGCGGGTTCCTTGTAGGCGCCCTTCACGAGCCGGACGCGGCTGCCGCTCGCGGCGAGGCGGCGGGCGTCGGCCTCGGTGCGGAAGAGGTAGGCCTGGATGACGCAGCCGGTCTGCGGGAAGTCCTTCCGCAGCTCCTCGTGGATGGCGAACATCGAGTCGAGGGTGGTGTGGTCCTCGGCGTCCAGGGTGACGGTCGTGCCGATGGCGGCGGCGGCCTCGACGACCGGGCGGACGTTGGCGAGGGCCAGTTCGTGGCCGCCTTCCAGCGCCTGGCCGAACATGGAGAGCTTGACGGACATCTCGACCTTCTCGCCGAGGTCGAGGTCCGCGAGGCGGCCCACCAGCTCCAGGTAGGCGTCGCGGGCGGCGGCGGCCTGTCCGGGGGTGGTGATGTCCTCGCCGACGACGTCCATCGTCAGCTCCAGGCCCCTGGCGGTCAGCTCCTCGACGATCGGGACGATGTCGTCCACCGTCTCGCCGGGGATGAAGCGGTCCACGACCTGCTTCGTCACCGGGGCCGCCGAGATCAGGCGTCGCATCCGGTCGCTGCGCGACGCGGCGAGAATCACGGGACCCAGCACGGGGCACCTCCACTTGCCAACCCATACGAGGCCGCTTCCCGACGATTCGGGAACGGCACGGAGAACCACCGTGAAACCTAAGGATCCCTCCGATCGTCGGCCATCGACAGCTGTCACGCATCCGTGCCGCAGATCTCAGACAGATGTACGAAGCGGGCGTGCGGATACGGGAGAATGACCGGGTGACGGCGGATTTCAAGGGTGAGTACCAGGAGCTGGTCGACGAGATCTCCGAGCTGCTCGGCGCCCCGGCGACCCTGGAGAACCGCGACTTCGAGCTGATCGCCTTCGGGGCCTACGACAGCGAGGACGAGCTGGACGCCGCCGCCCTGGACCCGGTGCGCACCCGTTCGATCCTCACCCGGCGGTCCACCGCGGCGGTGCGGTCCTGGTTCGAGGGTTTCGGCATCACCCGCGCCACGGCCCCGGTCCGCATCCCGCCGGCCCCGGAGGCCGGCGTCCACCGGGGCCGCGTCTGCCTCCCGGTGCGCCACCGGGGGGTCGTCCTCGGCTACGTCTGGCTGCTGGACGGCGACCCGGGCCCCTCGGACGACCAGCTGGCGGGCGCGATGGAGGTGACGGGGCGCATCGGCGCGCTGCTGGCCGACGAGGCCCGGTACGGCGCCGGTCTCACCCGTGAGCTGCGGGCGGTCCTGGCCGCCGACCGGGACTGGCAGCGGGACATGGCGGTGGCGGAACTGCGCGCCGCGCTCGGCGCCCGGGCGGACGGCCCGCACGCGCTGGTGTGCGTGGCGCCCTGGCCGTCGGCCGACCCCGACGACGCGCCGTCCCTGCGCACCCTGCCCGGCGCGGAGGCCGTGTGCACCGTGCCGTGGGGGGTGGGCGGCCGGTGCCTGGCGGTGCTGGTCCGGCTGCGCTCGGCGGAGGCCCCGGGCCCGGCGGTCTCGGTGGCGGGACGGCTGCTGGAGCGGGCCGGCGGGGCGGCCGCCGGGGTCGCGGCGGGGCGGGCGGGCCTCGCCGAGCTGGGGACGGCCTGGCGGGAGGCGTCGGCCTCGGCGCGGGCGGCGCTGGCGGAGCCGCGCCTGGGCCCGACCGCCGCGTGGGCGTCGATCGGCCCCTACCGGCTGCTGGCCGCGCTGCCGCCCGGCTCCGCCCAGGACCCCGCCGTACGGGCCCTGTTGACCCCGGCCCATCGTGAACTGGCCCGCACCGCCGAGGCCTACCTGGACCGCGCGGGTCAGGCGGGCCGCACGGCCGCCGAGTTGGGGATCCACCGGCAGACGCTGTACTACCGGCTGTCGCGGGTGGAGCAGCTGACGGGACTGGACCTGGACGACGGCGAGGACCGGCTGCTGCTGCACATGGCCCTCAAGGCGCGACGGCTCTGACGTCCCGCCCGCCGGGGCGGCCCTCGCCCCCTCCCCCGTTCGTCCGCCGCGGCCGGGCCGGGGCACGGCACTTCGCGGACCGTGGACCGCGGGGCGCGGACGCGCGAGGGCCGGGTGGTCAGCCCCGCGTCGCCGCCTCGACGATCCGGCGCAGCCCATC
Source organism: Streptomyces sp. NPDC031554 (assembly GCF_055580685.1). Lineage (NCBI taxonomy): Bacteria > Bacillati > Actinomycetota > Actinomycetes > Kitasatosporales > Streptomycetaceae > Streptomyces > Streptomyces sp. NPDC031554. The sequence continues at coordinate 230,783 of NZ_JBVIKX010000001.1, forward strand.
GGCGAGCCGGTCCGCCTCGGGCCCGTTCTTCGGGTCGAAGGTCCACTGCGCGATGAGGCCGGTCATCAGGGTCACGTAGAACAGCCCGACGGTGTCCGCGGTCTCGTCGGACACGTCCTCCTCGCGGCCGCCCATGAGCAGCGGGACGAGGCCCCGTCCGGCCTCCCGCTGGGCCCGCGCGAGGTGGTCGCGCACCTCGGGGAGCCGGTCGCCCATGACGGCGATCTCCATGCTGAGCCGCCACACCGAGCCGGGCTCGCGCATGGTGCCGATGATGTTCGCCCACACGGAGCGGAAGCGTTCCAGCGAGCCGGGCTCCCCGGCCGGTCCCGCCCCGTCGCCCCCCTCGAAGGCGTCGCCCATCCCCTCGACCAGCGCCACGTAGGCCTGCGCCAGGAGCGCGTCCTTCGAGCCGTAGTGGTAGCCGATCGAGGCCAGGTTGGTCCCCGACTCCTTGACGATGTCCCGCGCGGTGGTGCGCGCGAACCCCTTCTGGAGCAGGCAGCGCTTGGCGCCCTCCAGCAGATCCTCACGGTGTCCCATGCGGGCAGCCTACTCCGGCGTCCATACGGACGTCCTAGACGCATGTTTTATACATTCGTTCTATACAAACGTTTATGACGGCCGTACAGTCGCCGGCATGACGAACTCGACGAGCACCTCCCCGGGCGTCCGCGCCGGGCGCCGCGAATGGACCGCCCTCGGCGTGCTGATGCTTCCGCTGCTCCTGGTCTCGATGGACGTCTCCGTCCTCTACTTCGCCGTCCCGGCGATCGGCGCCGACCTGGAGCCGACCGGCACCCAGCAACTGTGGATCTTCGACATCTACGCGTTCGTCCTGGCGGGCCTGCTCATGACGATGGGCTCGCTCGGCGACCGCGTCGGCCACCGCAGGCTGCTGCTGATCGGCGCCGCGGCCTTCGGGACCGCCTCACTGGCGGCGGCGTACGCGAACAGCGCCGAGACCCTGATCGCGGCCCGCGCGGTCCTCGGTGTCGGGGGCGCGACCCTGATGCCGTCGACGATGGCCATGCTCCGCACGATGTTCACCGACCCGGGCCAGCGCGCGAAGGCGATCGGTCTGTGGTCCGGCGTGATGACGGCCGGCATCGCGCTCGGTTCGGTGATGAGCGGGGTGCTCGTCGAGCACTTCTGGTGGGGCTCGGTCTTCCTGGTCAACCTGCCCGCCATGGCCCTGCTGCTGGTCCTCGGCCCGCTGCTGCTCCCCGCGTCCGGGAACCCCCGGCCCGGCCGCTTCGACCTGCCGAGCGTCCCGCTGTCCCTGGCCGCCGTACTGCCCGTGGTCTACGGCCTGAAGGAGATCCCCTCCGAGGGCTGGAACGTCCGCTACGTCGTCGCGGTCACCGTCGGCCTGCTGTTCGCGGCGCTCTTCGTCCACCGCCAGCGCACCTGCGCGTCACCGATGATCTCCCCGGAGCTGTTCCGGGGCCGGGGCTTCGCCCCCGCGGTCGTCCTGAACCTCGTCTCGGCGTTCGGCGTCATGGGCTCGGCGTACTTCACCACGCAGTACCTGCAGTCCGTGCTCGACAAGAGCGCCCTGGAGGCCGCCCTGTGGGCACTGCTGCCCTCGGTGCCGATCGGTGTGGCGGCACCGGTGGCCACCGCGCTGGTGCACCGGGGCGTCGACCGCGCCCACGTCGTGACCGCGGGCTTCGCGATCGCCGCGTCCGGCTTCGGCCTGCTGTCCCTCGCCGGTACGGACGCGATGTGGCTGGTGCTGACCTCCTGCGCGGTGCTCGCGGTCGGCAGCGTGGTGGTGATGTCCCAGATCATGGACCTCGCGATGGGCGCCGCCCCGGTCGAGCGGGCCGGCGCCGCGTCCTCCCTGATGGAGACCGGCTCGGAGTTCGGCGGCGCGCTCGGCATGGCGGTCCTCGGCTCCGTCGGCACCGCGATCTACCGCCACGGCGTCCCGGCCTCGGCACCGGAGCCGGCGCGCGAGACCCTGGGCGGCGCGCTGGCGGTGGCCGACCGGGTGCCGGGCCTCGCCGGAGCCGCCCGGGAGGCGTTCACCAACGGGATGCAGGGGGCGGCGGTCACGGGAGCCGTGCTGCTGGCGGGCGCCGCGGTGCTGGCGGCGGTCACCCTGCGGCGGACCGGGGCCCACGGGCGGACACGCGAAACCCCGGACCGGCCGAGCGCGCTCAGCCGGTCCGGGGAAGCCTGAGGACGAGGGCCCGGTCCGGGGCCGGTGCGGGGTCCTGGGACCCCGCACCCGGGTCAGACCAGGTTCACCGCACGCGCGGACGTCGCGCCGATCTCCGCCGCGACCTCGCCGAGCACCCCGGCGGGCACCGCGTCGTCCACGGTGAGGACGGCCAGCGCCTCGCCGCCGACGGCCGCGCGGGCGACCTGCATGCCGGCGATGTTGATGCCCGCCTCGCCGAAGACGCGCCCGACGGTGCCGACGACGCCCGGACGGTCCTCGTAGCGCAGCACCACCATGTGGTCGGCGAGCGCGAGGTCCACGTCGTACTCGCCGACCCCGACGATCTTCTGCAGGTGCTTGGGGCCGGCCAGCGTGCCGGACACCGAGACCTCCTCGCCGCCCGCGAGCGTGCCGCGCACGGTGACGACGTTGCGGTGGTCGGCCGACTCCGAGCTGGTCGTCAGCCGCACCTCGACGCCGCGCTCCTGGGCGAACAGCGGGGCGTTGACGTAGGACACCGTCTCGTCGACGACGTCCTCGAAGACGCCCTTGAGGGCGGACAGCTCCAGCACCTTCACGTCGTGCTGGGTGATCTCGCCGTAGACCTCGACGTCCAGGCGGACGGCGACCTCGCCGGCGAGAGCGGTGAAGATGCGGCCGAGGCGCTCCGCGAGGGGCAGACCCGGCTTGACGTCCTCGGCGATGACGCCGCCCTGGACGTTGACCGCGTCCGGGACCAGCTCGCCGGCGAGGGCGAGACGCACCGAGCGGGCGACGGCGATGCCGGCCTTCTCCTGCGCCTCGTCGGTGGAGGCGCCCAGGTGCGGGGTGGCGACGACCTGGTCGAACTCGAACAGCGGGGAGTCCGTGCAGGGCTCCTTCGCGTACACGTCGAGGCCGGCGCCGGCGACCCGGCCCTCCTTCAGCGCCGAGTACAGCGCCTCCTCGTCGACGATGCCGCCCCGGGCCGCGTTGACGATCCGCACGCTCGGCTTGACCTTGCGCAGCGCCTCGTCGCCGATCAGGCCGACCGTCTCGGGGGTCTTGGGCAAGTGGACGGTGATGAAGTCGGAGACCTCGAGCAGCTCGTCCAGCGACAGGACCTTGACGCCCATCTGCGCGGCGCGCGCGGGCTGCACGTAGGGGTCGTAGGCGACGACCTTCATGCCGAAGCCGGACATCCGCTGGGCGACGAGCGCGCCGATGCGGCCGAGGCCCACGACGCCGAGGGTCTTCTCGGCCAGCTCCACGCCGGTGTACTTGCTCCGCTTCCACTCGCCGTTCTTCAGCGCGGCGTTGGCCTGCGGGATGTGGCGCGCGGTGGCGAGCAGGAGACCGCAGGCCAGCTCGGCGGCGGTCACGATGTTGGAGGTCGGGGCGTTGACGACCATCACGCCGGCCTTGGTGGCGGCGGAGACGTCCACGTTGTCCAGGCCGACGCCGGCTCGTGCGACGACCCTCAGCTTGTTCGCGGCGGCGATCGCCTCGGCGTCCACCTTGGTGGCGGAGCGGATCAGGATCGCGTCGACGTCGGCGATGGCCGGGAGCAGTTCGGCTCGGTCCGCTCCGTTGCAGTGCCGGATCTCGAAGTCCGGGCCGAGCGCGTCCACGGTCGCGGGCGACAGCTCTTCAGCGATGAGTACGACGGGTTTCGAGCTCACGTGAGTCCTCACAAGTCAGGGTGCACCTCCCATCCCTCAACGGCTATGGGGGCGCGTGCGGACGGCCGTCCCGACGGCCGCAGGCGGAGGAGGGGCTAGCCGCGTGGAAGACGCACGACGCTGTGGGCCTGACGCGTATGTGTGCAGCAGTGTAGTGCCGCGGCGAGAAACGTCTTGCGCCTCTGCGGAAGGATCACCCGTCCGTGGCTGGACGGGGTGGACAACACCGTGACGCACGGTGGTGGCCGGGGTTCGCCAAGGGGGCCGGAGCGCGCCGCTCCGGCCCCCGGCGTGAGGCTTACGCCTCCTCGTCGACCCAGCTCATCAGCTTGCGGAGCTGCTTGCCGGTGGTCTCCAGCAGGTGCTCGGAGTCGGCCGTCTTGTACTCGTCGTACTTCTTCAGGCCGCCGTGGTACTCGTCCATCCACTGCTGCGCGAAGGTGCCGTCCTGGATCTCGGCGAGGACCTTCTTCATCTCGGCCTTGGTGGCGTCGGTGATGATGCGCGGGCCGGTGACGTAGTCGCCCCACTCGGCGGTCTCGGAGACCGACCAGCGCATCTTCTCCAGGCCGCCCTCGTACATGAGGTCCACGATCAGCTTCAGCTCGTGCAGGCACTCGAAGTAGGCGATCTCCGGCTGGTAGCCGGCCTCGACCAGGGTCTCGAAACCGGCCTTGACCAGCGCCGAGGTGCCGCCGCACAGCACGGCCTGCTCACCGAACAGGTCGGTCTCGGTCTCCTCGGTGAAGGTGGTCTTGATGACACCCGCGCGGGTGCCGCCGATCGCCTTGGCGTACGACAGAGCCAGCGCGAAGGCGCCTCCCGTGGCGTCCTGCTCGACGGCCGCGATCGCGGGGACGCCGCGGCCCTCCTCGTACTGGCGGCGGACCAGGTGACCGGGGCCCTTCGGGGCGACCAGGGCGACGTCCACGCCGGCCGGCGCCTTGATGAAGCCGAAGCGCACGTTGAAGCCGTGCGCGAAGAACAGGGCGTCGCCGTCCTTCAGGTTCGGGGCGATGGACTCCTCGTAGACCTGGGCCTGGATCGGGTCCGGGATCAGGATCATGATGAGGTCGGCCTCGGCGGCGGCCTCCGCCGGGCTCACCACGCGCAGGCCCTGCTCCTCGGCCTTGGCCTTGGACTTGGAGCCCTCGTGCAGACCGACCCGCACGTCCACACCGGAGTCGCGCAGCGACAGGGCGTGGGCGTGGCCCTGGCTGCCGTAACCGATGACCGCGACCTTGCGGCCCTGGATGATGGACAGGTCGGCGTCGGCGTCGTAGAACAGCTCGGCCACTTTGGGTTCTCTCCTTGGTGTGCAGGTGTTGCGTCCCACCGTATGACGGCGGGCGGAAGGAAGGTCTCGGGGTCTCGGTATACGGGCGGCCGGTGTCGGCCGCCCGTGTCCCGTGGTTACGCCGACCGGTCGAGCGCGCGCAGGGAGCGGTCGGTGATCGAGCGGGAGCCGCGGCCGATCGCGATCGTGCCGGACTGGACCAGCTCCTTGATGCCGTACGGTTCCAGCATCTTGAGCATGGCGGAGAGCTTGTCGCTGCCGCCGGTGGCCTCGATGGTCACGGCCTCCGGGGAGACGTCGACGGTCTTGGCGCGGAACAGCTGGACGATCTCGACGATCTGCGAGCGCGTCTCGTTGTCGGCGCGCACCTTCACCAGGACGAGTTCGCGCTGGACGGCCGACCCGGGTTCCAGCTCGACGATCTTCAGCACGTTGACGAGCTTGTTGAGCTGCTTGGTGACCTGTTCGAGCGGGAGTTCCTCGATCACGTTCACCACGATGGTGATGCGCGAGATCTCGGGGTGCTCGGTGACGCCGACCGCGAGCGAGTCGATGTTGAAGCCGCGGCGGGAGAACAGGGCGGCGATCCGGGCGAGGATGCCGGGCGTGTTCTCCACCAGGACGGAGAGCGTGTGCTTGGACATGTCTCTTGGGTCTTCCTCGCTCAGTCGTCTTCGTTGTCGCCGAAGTCGGGGCGGACGTCCCGGGCGGCCATGATCTCGTCGTTGGAGGTGCCGGCGGCGACCATCGGCCACACCATCGCGTCCTCGTGGACGATGAAGTCCACGACGACCGGGCGGTCGTTGATCGAGTTCGCCTCCTCGATGACCTTGTCCAGGTCGTCCAGAGACTCGCAGCGGATCGCGTGGCAGCCCATGGCCTCCGACAGCTTCACGAAGTCGGGGACGCGGGTGCCGGCGTTCGGCACCGCGGCGCCGTCCGTGTCCGGGCCCCTGTGCAGCACGGTGTTGGAGTAGCGCTGGTTGTAGAAGAGGGTCTGCCACTGGCGGACCATCCCGAGGGCGCCGTTGTTGATGACGGCGACCTTGATCGGGATGTTGTTCAGGGCGCAGGTGGTCAGTTCCTGGTTGGTCATCTGGAAGCAGCCGTCGCCGTCGATCGCCCAGACGGTCTTCGAGGGGACGCCCGCCTTGGCGCCCATCGCGGCCGGGACCGCGTAGCCCATCGTCCCGGCGCCGCCGGAGTTCAGCCAGGTGGCGGGCTTGTCGTACTTGATGAAGTGCGCGGCCCACATCTGGTGCTGGCCGACGCCCGCCGCGAACACCGTGCCCTCGGGCGCGAGCTGCCCGATGCGCTCGATGACCTGCTGGGGGGAGAGCGAGCCGTCCGTGGGCTGGTCGTAGCCCAGCGGGTAGGTCTCGCGCCAGCGGCTCAGGTCCTTCCACCAGGCGCTGTAGTCGCCCGGCCCGCTCTCGCCGTGTTCCTTCTGCACGGCCTGGATCAGGTCGGCGAGGACCTCGCGGGCGTCGCCCACGATCGGCACGTCGGCGGCGCGGTTCTTGCCGATCTCGGCCGGGTCGATGTCCGCGTGGACGATCTTGGCGTACGGCGCGAAGCTGTCGAGCCTGCCGGTGACGCGGTCATCGAAGCGGGCTCCGAGGGCGACGATCAGGTCGGCCTTCTGCAGTCCGGTGACGGCGGCCACGGAGCCGTGCATGCCGGGCATGCCCAGGTGCTGCGGGTGGGTGTCGGGGAACGCCCCCAGCGCCATCAGGGTGGTGGTGACGGGCGCGCCGGTCAGCTCGGCGAGGACCTTCAGCTCGGCGGTCGCGCCGGCCTTGAGGACCCCGCCACCGACGTAGAGGATCGGACGCCTGGCGGTGGTGATCAGCTTGGCGGCCTCGCGGATCTGCTTGGCGTGCGGCTTGGTCACCGGGCGGTAGCCGGGCAGGTCCATGGTGGGCGGCCAGGAGAAGGTGGTCTTCGCCTGGAGGGCGTCCTTGGCGATGTCGACCAGGACCGGGCCGGGGCGGCCGGTGGAGGCGATGTGGAACGCCTGCGCGATGACCCGTGGGATGTCCTCGGCCTTGGTGACGAGGAAGTTGTGCTTGGTGATCGGCATGGTGATGCCGACGATGTCCGCCTCCTGGAAGGCGTCCGTGCCGATCGCCTTGGACGCCACCTGGCCGGTGATCGCGACCAGCGGCACCGAGTCCATGTGCGCGTCGGCGATCGGGGTGACCAGGTTGGTGGCGCCGGGGCCGGAGGTCGCCATGCAGACGCCGACCTTGCCGGTGGCCTGCGCGTAGCCGGTGGCGGCGTGGCCCGCGCCCTGCTCGTGACGGACCAGGACGTGGCGGACCCGGGTCGAGTCCATCAGCGGGTCGTAGGCGGGAAGGATCGCACCGCCGGGAATGCCGAATACCGTGTCGGCGCCGACCTCCTCGAGAGAACGGATGAGGGACTGCGCACCCGTCACGTGCTCGACGGGAGCGGAGTGCTGTCCTCCGGATCGGGGCCGCGGCTGCGGGTGATGGGCCCCGGTGGCCTGCTCGGTCATCGGCATTCTCTTCTCGATGCTGAGGGTTTTTGCGAGGTTCGTGCGGTGTCGTGCTGCGGGACGGCAGGTGCTGGTGCAACAAAAAACCCCTCGTGCCAAAAGGCAAGCGAGGGGAGCGCGCCGGTGTGGTCGCTGGGGATTCCGGATCGTCCTCCGGTGGGTCCCAGCTCAGCCGACGCGCTGTCCAAGTACGAGAATTCGGGTGCGCATGGCATTGACCCTCTCCCCGACACGCATCGACTGTCAAGTGGGTGGGACGGCGGTCTCATCATGTGAACGCAGGGCCGTCCCGCCACCGAGGCCGCCGCCTCCCAGGACCGCCGGCACGCTCCCGCTGTACGCCCCCGCGCCGCCCCCGGCGAACGCGGGCTCGGCGGGCCCGTGCGGCAGCGGGCAGCTGCCCCGGCCGAGCACCCTGCGCAGCCGGTACTCGTCGAGCGGGCCGATGAACGCCATGCCCTGCCCGTGCGTGCACCCCATCGCGCGCAGGGCGACGACCTGCTCGGGCAGGTCCACGCCCTCGGCCACGGACGGGAGTCCCAGGTCGCCGGCGATCCGCAGCAGCCCACTGGTGATCTTGTGCAGCCGCGCGGACTGCACCACTCCCTCGACCAGCCCGCGGTCGAGTTTCAGTATGTCCACGGGGAGCCGCCGCAGGGCCGTTATGGCCACACCGCCGCCGAAGCCGTCCAGCGCGATCCGGACGCCGAGGCGCCTGAGCGCGGCGAGCCGGCGCTCCAGTTCCTCCAGCGCCACCCCGGCATCGATGTCGGAGAGCTCTATCACCAGCGAGCCGGACGACAGCCCGTGCCGGGTGAGCAGCGCCTCGACGGAGCCCGGCGGCAGCGAGCGGTCCAGCAGCCGCCGGGCGCCCATCTGGACCACCACCGGCACGTTCGGCCCGCTCGCGGTGCGGTCGGCGGCCTGTTCGACGGCCTGCTCCAGCACCCAGCGGCCCAGTTCGGCGGTCCGGTCGCCCTCGTCGGCCACCCGGAGGAACTCGGCGGGGGTGAACAGCACCCCTTGGGAGGACCGCCATCGGGGCAGCGCCGCGACCGACGAGATCCGGCCGTCCTCCAGCCGCACCACGGGCTGGTGCAGCAGCGCGAACTCGCCGTCGTGCAGGGCGGCCCGCAACCGCGTCGCCAGCGCCGCCTTCCGTACGACGTCCTGCTGCATCTGCGGCTTGTACAGCTCGACCCGGTCCTTGCCGGCCGCCTTGGCCCGGTACATCGCGAGATCGGCGTTGCGCAGCAGTTCGCCGGCGCCGAGCCCGGCCTCGGCGAAGGCCACCCCGATGGAGGCGGCGACCCGCACCTCGTTGCCGTCGATCAGATAGGGCTGGGAGAGCGTGATCCTCAGCCGGTCGGCGAGTTCCAGTATGTGGCCCTCGCGGGCGCCGCGGTCGCGGGTGCCGTCGCCGACGATCAGCGCGGCGAACTCGTCACCGCCGAGCCGGGAGGCGGTGTCCCCCTGCCGGACGGCGTCCTGGAGCCTGCGGGCGGCCTGGACGAGGAGTTCGTCGCCGGCCTGGTGGCCGATGGTGTCGTTGACGGCCTTGAAGCCGTCGAGGTCGATGAAGAGGATCGCGGTGTTGCGCAGGGCGGTGCCCCGGTCGGAGCTGCGGCGGCCGGAGAGCGCCTGCTGCACGCGCCGGGTGAACAGGGCGCGGTTGGGCAGGTCGGTGAGCGGGTCGTGCTCGGCGTTGTGCTGGAGCTGGGCCTGGAGGCGGACCCGCTCGGTCACGTCCCGGCTGTTGAAGATCAGGCCGCCGTGGTGCCGGTTGACGGTGGACTCGACGTTCAGCCAGCCTCCCCCGCTCTCGGCTCCGCCCGGGCGGGAGGTGCTCCCGTCGCCGGAGCGGAAGCGGCACTCGATGCGGGTGGTGGGTTCCTCCTGGGGGCTGGCGGCCAGGAAGCGGCGCACCTCGTGCACCACGCACCCCAGGTCCTCCGGGTGGATGAGGTCGGCCAGTTCGGTGCCCACCAGGTCCTCGGCGGACCGCCCGTAGACACCGGCGGCGGCCGGGGAGACGTAGCGCAGCACGCCGCTGGGGGCGGCGATCATGATGACGTCGCTGGAGCTCTGCACCAGGGAGCGGAAGTGGTTCTCCTTCTGGGCCAGTTCCTGGGTGAGGGTGATGTTGTCGAGCAGCATGATGCCCTGGCGCACCACGAGGGCCAGCACCACGGCGCCGCCGGTGAGGAGGACGACCCGGTCGACGCTGCGGCCGTTGAGGACGTTGTAGAGGATGCCCAGGGTGCAGACGGCGGCGGCGAGGTAGGGCGTGAGGGCGGCGAGGGAGCCGGTGATGGGGCGGGCGCCCGGGAAGCGGCCCGGGTCGGCTCCCCGCTCGGGCGGCCGCACGGGCGGCCGGGCCGGACGGCCTGTCGTGCGCTGTGCGGGCAGGTGCCCGTGCACCACGCGGGTGCGCCCCGCGGCGCTCGCCCGGCGGTGCCGGCCGGCGGCCCAGGGGGCGTAGGCCAGGAGCAGGGAGCCGGCGAACCAGCCGGCGTCGAGGAGCTGGCCCGAGCGGTAGTTGTGGTGCATCAGCGGCGAGGTGAACAGGGCGTCACACATCACGGTCAGCGCGAGGGCGCTGACGGCGGTGTTGACCGGCGTGCGGTTCACGGGCGAGCGCCGGAAGTGCAGCACCAGCACCATGCTGACCAGGGCGATGTCGAGCAGCGGATACGCCAGGGTGAGCGCCGCGTGCGCCACGCTGGGTCCGTCGAGTTCCGCGGTCTGGGCGAGCGCCAGGCTCCAGGAGAGGGTCAGCAGCGAGCCGGCGATGAGCCAGGCGTCGAGCGCGAGGCAGACCCAGCCGGCCCTGGTCACGGGCCGGGCGGCGAGCACCAGCAGGCCCACGATCGCGGGCGGCGCGAAGCAGAGGAAGAACACGTCGGCGTAGCTGGGACTGGGCACGGGACGCTCCAGGACGACCTCGTACCATCCCCAGACCAGGTTGCCCAGGGCCGCCATCGCCGAGGAGAACGAGAAGAGCAGCCAGGCCGGGCGCAGGCGGACGCGGCGGGTGCGCGCGTAGAGGAAGCAGGACACGGAGGCGGCGCCCGCCGCCGCGGCCAGCCCGAAGTCGCCCATGACGAGCGCGACCCGGTCGGACCCCCAGCCGAGCGCGGAGCCGACGGCGTATCCCGCGCAGATCAGGGCCAGCAGGAGTTGGTGGACCGTGTTCGATCCGGGGCCGCCGGGGGCCGGCGGCGCGGCGGGCGGCGGCCCCTTCGGGACCTGGGTGCGCGGCGCTCCGTCGAGGAGGGTCGTGGAGGTCGGCGGCGCACTCACCGGGGCCTCCCGGTCCGTGTCGCTCCGGCGTCCCGCACGCCCCGGTGCGCCGGGTGCGCGTGACCGCGGCGGCCGCCGTGCCCGCGGTGGTGACGGCCGCCGTGCCGGCTTCGCCGGCCGGTGGGGCCGTCGCCCACGCGCCCGGCCGTGCAACAGGGTCGTCGGCGGCGGCTCCGCCGCGTCGGGTCGTTCGTCCATAGGCCGTGCATCGCCCGTCGCCCCCCTCACAGTCTGAGATGTCCAACCCCGGCGCCGAACGGTCCACGGCGCAGCCCCTGTCGGGACGATACACCAGGATCGTCACTCAGGGACATAGCTTCTCTACGCTCAGTGACGACCAGCGACTATGCCCGCACGGAACGCGTCCGGGGGACTGCGGAGGGTGTCCGGAACGCGTCGCGCGCGTGCCGTGGTCCTCACACCCCGTCGGCGGCACCCGTCGTGAGGATCACGTTGCGCAGGGGCTCCTGGTTCACGAACCGGCCCAACTGGTCGGCCAGCAGCCGCTTGGCGCGCGGCAGGAAGGCGGACGTGGGGCCGCCGACGTGCGGGCTGATCAGCACGCCGGGTGCCCGCCACAACGGGTGGGCCGGGGGCAGGGGTTCGGGGTCGGTGACGTCCAGGGCGGCGGTGAGCCGGCCGCTCTCCACCTCGGTGAGCAGGGCCTCGGTGTCGACGACCGCCCCGCGGGCGACGTTGACGAGCAGCGCGCCGTCCTTCATCCGGGCGAGGAAGCCGGCGTCGACCAGGCCGCGCGTGGCCTCGGTCAGGGGCGTGGAGAGGATGACGACGTCCGCCTCGGGCAGCAGTGCGGGCAGTTCGGTGAACGGGTGCACGGGGCCGCGCTCCGTGGTGCGCGCGGAGCGTGCGACGCGCGCCACCCGCGCGACCTCGAACGGCACGAGCCGGTCCTCGATCGCCGAGCCGATCGCGCCGTACCCGACGACGAGGACGTTCCGGTCGGCGAGCGCGGGGTGGAACTCGCCCTGCCAGTGGCCGCGTTCCTGGGCGCGCACGAACTTCGGGATGCCGCGCAGGGAGGCCAGCGTGAGGGTCAGCGCCAGTTCGGCGGTGCTCGCCTCGTGCACCCCGCGCGCGTTGCACAGCCGTACCCCGGGCGGGAGGTCGTCCAGGTGCGCGGTGACGTCGTCGACGCCGGCGGTGAGGGTCTGGACGACGCGGACCCGGCGCAGCTCCGCCAGCGGGCGCACCTTCACGGGCTGCCGCTTCATGTAGGGCACCACGTAGAAGACGCAGTCGGCGGGGTCGCCGGGGAACTCCTGCTCCCCGTCGGGGCCGCCGTCCCAGAAGAGGGGGTTGAGGCCCTCGGGGAGCCCCTCGATCTCGTCCGGCGGGATGGGCAGCCACACGTCAGCAGTCATGGTCAGGAGGCTATGTCAGGCACCCGCGCGTGCAGAGGTTAGGTTGGTGGGCCGGGCGAGGAAGGATCACGAGCAGGTGGAGCGCAGGACGATCGGCGCGGCGGCGCTCGCGGTGGGGGCCGTCGGACTCGGGTGCATGCCGATGAGCTGGGGGTACAGCGCGTCGCGGCAGCGGGGCGACGAGTCGCTGCGGGCGTTGCACCGGGCGCTGGATCTGGGCGTCTCCCTGCTGGACACCGCCGACATGTACGGACCGTTCACCAACGAGCTGTTGCTGGGGCGGGTGTTGAAGGGGCGGCGCGGGGACGCGTTCGTGTCGACGAAGGTGGGGCTGCTGGTCGGCGACCAGCACGTCGTGGCCAACGGCCGTCCCGGGTACGTGAGACGGGCGTGCGACGCGTCCCTGCGGCGGCTCCAGACGGATGTCATCGACCTCTACCAGTTGCACCGCGCCGATCCCGAGGTCCCGGTCGAGGAGACCTGGGGCGCGATGGCCGACCTGGTCCGGGCGGGCAAGGTGCGGGCGTTGGGGATGTGCGCGGTGGGCGCGCGCGGCGGGCGCCGTGCGGGGGGCCGGCTGTACGACGCCACGATCCGGCAGCTGCTGCGGGTGCAGCAGGTCTTCCCGGTGAGCGCGGTGGAGGCGGAGCTGTCGGTGTGGTCGCCGGAGGCGCTGGAGGCGCTGCTGCCATGGTGCGAGGCGCGCGGCGTCGGCTTCCTGGCGGCCATGCCCCTGGGGAACGGTTTCCTCACCGGCACGTTGACCCCCGGCGAGGGCTTCGAACGCGACGACTTGCGGGCCCGGCACCCCCGGTTCACCGCCGAGATGATGGCCGCGAACCAGCCGGTCGTCGCCGGTCTGCGCCGGGTGGCGGCCCGGCACGGCGAGGACGTGACGGCCGCGCAGGTGGCGCTGGCCTGGGTGCTGGCGCAGGGGCGGCACGTGGTGCCGGTACCGGGGGCCAAGCAGGAGCGGTGGGTAGCGCAGAACGCGGGCTCGGCCCGGCTGCGGCTGACCGGGCGGGACCTGGCCGAGGTGGCCGCGCTGCCGGCGGCCCGGGGCTCGTGGGACTGAGGAGCGGGGCCGCCGGCCGCGACGGGGCGGGCCGGGGGGCGGGGTCCCGGGGGCCTTCACCGCGCGGAAGGCGGGCCGTCTCTGCGTCGGGTTGCGGGGATCGGGAACTCGTGGGGTGCGGGCGGTGTATGACAAGGAGAGCCTGCCGCTGGACCGCCGCGTCGAAGGGACCGAGATCGTGCAACGTCGCGCAGTGACGGCCGTACTGGCCGCGAGTGTGCTCCTGCTGACGGCGGGCTGCTCCTCGGACGGCGGAGGGCCGCCGGGGGCCGCCCCGAGCCCGTCCGCGAGCCCCTCGGCCGCCGTCTCCCCGCCGGCCGCGGAGGAGACCCCGCCCGCGAAGGGCACGGTCGAGGTGGTGCGTACCGTCGCCGAGGGACTCGACACCCCCTGGGGTCTCGCGCCGCTCCCCGAGGGCGGCCTGCTGGTGGCCTCCCGCGACGAGGGGACGATCACCCTGGTCGACACGGAGAGCGGGAAGAAGACCGAGCTGGGCGAGGTGCCGGGCGTCTCGGCGGCCGGCGAGGGCGGCCTGCTCGGCATCGCGCTCTCCCCCGGCTACGCCTCGGACCGCATGGTCTACGCCTACTTCACCTCGGCCTCCGACAACCGCGTCGTGCGCATGCTGTACGACGCCGAGCGGCCCGCCGGCGAGCAGCTGGGCGCGCCGGACACGGTCTTCCGCGGCATCCCCAAGGGCATGATCCACAACGGCGGGCGCATCGCCTTCGGCCCGGACCGGATGCTGTACGTGGGCACCGGCGAGAGCGGACAGCAGGGTCTGTCCCAGGACAAGGAGTCGCTGGGCGGCAAGATCCTGCGGCTGACCCCGGAGGGCGAGCCGGCCGCGGGCAACCCCTTCCCCGACTCCCCCGTGTACTCGTACGGCCACCGCAACGTGCAGGGCCTCGCCTGGGACGCGAAGCAGCGCCTGTTCGCCGCCGAGTTCGGCCAGAACACCTGGGACGAGCTGAACGCGATCGTGCCGGGCGGCAACTACGGCTGGCCGGAGGCCGAGGGCAGGTCCGGCGACGCGAAGTACCGCGATCCGGTCGCGCAGTGGCACACCGACGAGGCCTCGCCCAGCGGGCTGGCCCACGCCGGGGGCTCGATGTGGCTGGCGGGTCTGCGGGGGCAGCGCCTGTGGCGCGTCCCGCTGAAGGGCACGGCGGCGTCGGCCGAGCCGCAGGCCTTCCTGGAGGGCGAGTACGGCAGGCTGCGGACCGTGGTGGCGGCGGGCGGCGACAAGCTGTGGGTGACGACCAGCAACACCGACGGCCGGGGCACGCCGAAGAAGGGCGACGACCGGATCCTGGAGCTGAAGGTGAGCTGAGGGCCCGTCCCCGCGCCCGGGGCCCCGCCCTCGGGCGCGGGGCTCTCACCGGGGCACGTCCCTCGGCCGCCGCCCGCCTCCCTCACCGGCGCACTCCCCCGGCCGGTGCACGCCTCCCCCGCGGGCGGATGCCTCACCCCGCGGGCGGTGTCCGCAGGGCGTCGGGCGGGAAGAGGTCCAGCCGGTGGGCCACCGCCGCGGCCTCGCCCCGTCCGGAGACGCCGAGCTTGGCCAGGATGTTGGAGACGTGCACGCTCGCCGTCTTCGGGGAGATGAAGAGTTCCTCGGCGATCTGCCGGTTGGTGCGGCCGGCCGAGACCAGGCGCAGGACGTCGCGCTCCCGGCCGGTGAGGCCGAGGGCTTCGACGGGGTCGGTGGTGGCCGGGGTCCGGCGGGGACCGGGTGCGAGGGGCAGCCGGGCGCGCTGGGCCAGCCGGGCGACGGCGTCACCGAGCGGACGGGCGCCGAGGCGGGCGGCGACGGCGTGGGCGAGGCGGAGCAGCTCGGCGGCGCGGTGGCGTTCGTCGTCGCCGCCCTCGGCCAGCAGGGCCTCGGCCAGGCGGTACCGGGTGCGGGCGAGGTCGTGGGGGCGCTCCATCGCCTCGAAGGCGGCGACCGCCGGCGCCCAGTCCCGCGGGCCGTCGCGGCCCTCGGCGCGCAGCAGTTCGGCGCGCAGCCAGAGTTCGTGGGCCTGCCAGACGGGGACGACGGCGACGATCTTCCTGGCGGCCGCCCGGACGCGTTCGAGGAGTGCGGCGCGGCCCGGTCCGGCGGCGGGCAGGCCGCGGGCGTCGCCCTCGACGGCTGCGGCGGTGACGAGCAGGGGCCAGGCGTACCGCTGGGCACCGGGCGGGAAGCCCTGGTCGAGGACGCGGGTGAGGTGGGCGCGGGCGTCGGGGAGGCGGCCCTCGACCGCGGCGTGGGCGAGGGTCAGGCGGACGAGGGGGAGGTCGTGCTGGGGTGCCCGGTCGTGGGCCCCGAAGTAATCGTGTGCCGCGGTCAGTTGACGTCTCGCTTCGGCGTGGTCGCCGCGGTACAGGGCGAGTTCGGCCCGCAGGCAGGCGTGGCCGCCCCTGATGCCCACGCCCTGGCCGATGCGGCCTACGGCGGCGCAGGCGCGGTCCGCCTCGTCCCAGCGGCCCAGTGACAGCAGGGACTCGGCGAGGTTGCACCAGACCCAGGCCTCCGTCTCGGACAGTCCGTGCCGTCGCGCGTGAGTGATGCCCTCCTCCAGGATCGGCAGGGCCTCGTCGGAGCGGCCGACCGCTTCGAGTTCGGAGGGGAGGTTGACGTAGGCGTTCAGCGCGACGGACGGGATGTCCTCCGCGAGGGCCTGGTCCTTGACGTCGTACAGCTCCGTGAGGCCGGGCTCGACGTGGCCGGCGTCGACCATGAGGACGCCGAGGATCTGGCGGGCGTCGAGTTCGATCTCGCGGACGCCGACCATGCGGGCGTACTCCACGGCGTGCTCGGCGGCGGCGTAGGCGTCGGGTCCGGGGGCGTGCAGCATGGTCCAGTTGGCGACGTGGGTGAGCACCTCGGCGTGCACCTCGCTGGGCGGCAGGCCGCGCAGCAGGTCCTGGGCGGCGGTCAGCTCCTCCCGGCCGCTGCCCCGGCCCAGCGAGCGCGTCAGCCGGGAGCGCTGCACCCAGAACCAGGCCGTGCGCAGCGGGTCGTCCTCGTCCTCCAGGAGCCGCAGCGCCCGCTTGGTGATCTTCAGGGCGCGTTCGCGTTCCCCGCACAGGCGGCCGGCGACGGCGGCCTCGGCCATGAGGTCGAGGTAGCGCAGCGGGGCGGTGGCCGGGTCGCAGCCGCAGGCGGGGTAGGCCTCGGCGTAGTCGAGGGGGCGCAGCCGGTGCCGTACGTCCTCGGGGGCGGCGTCCCAGAGTTCCATCGCGCGTTCCAGGAGCCGCAGTTGCTCGCTGTAGGCGTGGCGGGAGCGGGCGGTGACGGAGGCGTCGAGGACGGCGGGGAGGGCCTTGGCCGGGTCGTGGGCGTGGTACCAGTAGCTGGCCAGGCGGGTCGCGCGCTCGTCGGCGGGGACCAGCGTCGGGTCGGCCTCCAGGGCCTCGGCGTAGCGGCGGTTGAGGCGGGAGCGTTCGCCGGGCAGCAGGTCGTCGCCGACGGCCTCGCGGACCAGGGAGTGGCGGAAGCGGTAGCCGTCGCCGCCGGGTGCGGCGAGCAGGAGGTTGGCTCCGACGGCGGCGCGCAGGGCCTCGATGAGGTCGTCCTCGGTGAGCCGGGCGACGGCGGCGAGCAGCCGGTACTCGACGGTGGAGCCGCCCTCGGCGACGATCCGGGCGACCTTCTGGGCACGGTCGGGCAGTGCCTCGACGCGGACGAGGAGCAGGTCGCGCAGGGTGTCGGTGAGGCCGGTGGGGCAGCCCTCGTGGGCGGCGACGGCGAGTTCCTCGACGAAGAAGGCGTTGCCGTCGGAGCGCTCGAAGATGTCGTCGACCTGGGCGGGATCGGGTTCGGCGGCGAGGATGCCGGCGATCTGGCGGCCGACCTCCTCGCGGGTGAGGCGGGCGAGTTCGAGGCGGCGGACGGTGCGCAGCCGGTCGAGTTCGGCGAGCAGGGGGCGCAGCGGGTGGCGGCGGTGGATGTCGTCGGAGCGGTAGGTGGCGAGGACGACGAGGCGGCCGGTGCGCAGGGTGCGCAGCAGGTAGGAGAGGAGGTGGCGGGTGGAGGCGTCGGCCCAGTGCAGGTCCTCCAGGGCCACCACGACGGTGCGGCCGGCGGCGACGCGTTCCAGGAGGCGGGCGGTGAGTTCGAAGAGGCGGGCCACGCTCTCCTCGTCGTGCCGGCCCCCGCCGGTCTCCCCCATCTCGGGCAGCAGCCGGGCGAGTTCCCCCTCCTGGCCGGCCGCGGCGGCGGCCAGCTCGTCCGGCAGGGCCCGGCGCAGGGCGCGCAGCGCGGTGGAGAAGGGGGCGAAGGGCAGTCCGTCGGCGCCGATCTCGACACAGCCGCCGAGCGCGACGACGGCTCCCCGGCGGTCGGCGACGGTGGCGAACTCCTCGACGAGCCGGGTCTTGCCGACCCCGGCCTCGCCGCCGATCAGCAGGGCCTGCGGCTCCCCCGCGGCGGCGCGGTCGAGCGCGTCGTCGAGGGTGTCCAACTCGTCGGTGCGGCCGACGAAGACGGGGCTGACGGACCTGTTCTCCACGGGGGCGAGCATCGCACGGCGGTACGACGGCGGCCCAGTCGTTATCGCCGGCGTGGGCGTCGACGCGGGCGCGGTGGCCGGAGCCGGGCCGATGACCGGAGCCGGGCCGATCGCCGGAGCCGGGCGGATGACCGGAGCCGGGCCGATGGCCCGTGCCACCGGCCCGGTCGTGGGCGCGGGAGGGCGGCCGACCCCCGTGCGGCCGCCCCGCCCCGCCCCGGGGCTCACGTGGTGCGGACGGACCGCGGCCGACGGGGGCGGTGGGTATGCGGTTCGTTCTCGGGGGGTGCGGCGCGGACGGCCCGCTCCGCCTCCCGGCGGGCGGCGCGGCGGCCGCGGACGACGTCGCGGGCCAGCTGCTCCGCGGCGGCGCGGCGGAGGAGTTCGGCGGAGCGGGCCTGCTGGGGCTCGTACTCGTACACGGCGGATGTCCCCTTGAGGTCGGTGGAACCGGCGCCGCGCGCTGCGACGCCCTCGATGCCCCGACCTTCCTCGCCCAGGGGGGTCCGCCGCATCGGGAGAGTTCCGCATCTTCGGGGCCGTGCGGGGCCTCAGACGCGCGAAAGGGGCCCCGGGTACGGCCGTAAGGTGCTTACGGCCGTACCCGGAGCCCCTCGTGGACCGCGGCCGCTCAACCCGCGGACGGCAGTCCGAGCAGGGCGCCGGTGTACTTCAGGACGGCCAGGAGCAGGCCGATCACGCCCAGCGTGACACCCGCCCAGGCGACGGACTTGATCCAGGGGGCCTGCACCCTGCCGGGGGCGCCGAAGGCGGGCCGGGCCAGCACCACGACGCCGGTGACGAGCGCGGCCAGCGCGAACAGGCCGGCCCACAGGGCGGTGGTCTGCCAGGCGTCGCCGTAGACGGCCTGGATCTGCTGGGCGACGCTCGCGGTCGACGACGTCTCCAGCTGGCCGACCAAAGTCTCGCGCGCGGAGGCGACGGTCCCGATCCAGCCGCCGCTGAGCGACACCAGGCCCAGCGCGGCGGAGACGACGGCACCGGCGCCCAGGCCGACGGCCGGGCGGCTCTCCGCGGCGGCGTCGCCGTCCTCGCCGTCCTCGGCCTGCCGGCCCTCCTCACGGGTCCCGCCGTCGTCGGCGGCGTCCTCCGGGCCGGTGGCGTCGTCGGCGCCGTCCCGCGCCTCGTCGGCGGGCGCGGAGGCCGGCGCCGCACCGGCCTTCGCGTCCGTCCCGGCCTTCACGTCCGTCCCGGTGGCATCCACCGTCTCCTGGTCGCGCTTCGTCCCGGTGGCCCCGGTGCCCGTCCCGGCACCGGCTTCGTCAACTGTCCTGGTTCCCATGCACCGCACCGTACGGACGCTCTCTGAGAGGCTCCTTAATGATCGCTGTGGGCGGCACGCCCGCGCGCGGCACGCCACTCGTGGGCCAGGACGGACCACACCTCCAGGTCGTGGCGCACCCCGCGGTAGGGGTGGGCCTCGCGGTGCACGCCGTCGCGGGTGAATCCGAGCCGCCGGGCGACGGCGAGGCTGGGCACGTTGCCCGCGGCGGCGACCCACTCGACGCGGTGGATGCCGCGCTGCTCGACGGCGTGGTCGATGAGCACCCGCATGGCACGCGTGACGAGACCGCGCCCGGTCCCGGCGGGCTCGAGCCAGCAGCCGACCTCGCAGTTCGCCCGGGCGGCGTCGAAGTTCAGGAGGAGCACGCCGCCGACCAGCTCGCCCGCCAGCCAGATGCCGTGCAGCGAACCGGTGTCGGCGGCGCGCATGTCGGCGTACCGCTGGAGGACCTCGCGCGCTCCGGGTACGTCGGTGGCCGTGGCGGCGAACGGGATGTACTGGTTGATGAACTCCCGTCCGCGCTCCAGGTGCGTCAGGAACTCCTCGTCGTGCCAGGGCTCCAGGGGGCGCAGTTCGGCCCCGTCACCCAGTGGTGTCACGTACATCCGGCTGCCGCTCCCTCTCCCGTTCCGCCACGACCTCGGTGAGCCTCTCATGGGCGGCCCGGGACTCGGGAGGTTCGATGCTGATCCGCGGCAGCCTCCGGTCGAGCCAGCGGGGCAGCCACCAGTTCGCGCCGCCGAGCAGGTGCATCAGCGCGGGCACGAGGAGGGTGCGCAGGACGAACGCGTCGAGGGCGACGGCGGCGGCCAGCGCGATGCCGAACATGGCGATCACCCGGTCGCCGCTGAGGACGAAGGCGAGGAAGACGGAGATCATGATGACCGCGGCCGAGTTGATCACCCGGCTGGTCTCGGCGAGCCCCACGCGCACCGCCCGCCGGTTGTCGCCGGTCTCCAGCCACTCCTCGTACATCCGGCTGACCAGGAAGACCTGGTAGTCCATGGAGAGTCCGAAGAGGACCGAGACCATGATCACGGGGAGGAAGGGCTCGATCGGCCCGGCCCGGCCCAGGCCCAGCGCCTCGCTCCCCCAGCCCCACTGGAAGACCATGACGACGACCCCGAAGGCGGCGGCGACGGCGGCCACGTTCATCACGGCGGCCTTGACCGGGATGCCGAGGGAGCGGAAGGCGAGCAGGAGCAGCAGGCAGCCGAGGGCGACGACGGCGCCGACGAACAGCGGCAGCTTGCCGACGATGACCTCGGCGAAGTCGTCGTAGCCGGCGGTCACCCCGCCCACCTGCACGTCGAGGGAGGTGCCGGCCTCGGCCCGCGGCAGCACCTCGCCGCGCAGCAGGTCGACGAGCTCGCTGGTCCGTGCCGACTGCGGCGCGGACTCCGGTACGACGGTGAGGTACGCGGTGTCCCCGCCCGCGCCGTAGGTCACCGGGGCCACCGCGGCCACGCCCTCGGTGCCGCGCAGGGTGGCGTCGAGGTTGTCCAGGGCGAGCCGGTCCTCGGCGCCGCCGACGCGGGTGACCAGGGTCAGCGGGCCGTTGACGCCGGGGCCGAAGCCCTCGGAGAGGAGGTCGTAGGCCTGGCGGGTGGTGGTGGACTCGGGGCGGTTCCCCTGGTCGGAGGTGCCGAGGCGGAGGGAGGACGCGGGCAGGGCGAGGCCGGCGATCACGGTGAGGGCCAGCGCCCCGAGCAGCTTGGGCCGGCGTTCCACGAAGGCCGACCAGCGGGCGGCGAAGCCGGCCGGCAACTCGGGTCCGGGCCCGTGGACGGCGAGGCGGCGCCGTTCGCGGCGGCTGAGGGCGCGCGGGCCGATGAAGGACAGCAGGGCGGGCAGCAGGGTGACGGAGGCGACGACCGTCAGGACCACGGTCAGGGAGGCGGCGATCGCCACGCCGTCGAGGAAGTCCAGGCGCAGGATCAGCATGCCGAGCAGCGCGATGCACACGGTCGCACCCGCGAAGACGACGGCCCGTCCGGTGGTGGCGACGGCGTTCACAGCTGCCTCGGCGACCGGTAGTCCGCGCTTGAGGCCGCGCCGGTGCCGGGTGACGATGAACAGCGCGTAGTCGATGCCGACGCCGAGGCCGACGAGCATGCCCAGCATGGGCGCGAAGTCGGCGACGGTCATGGCGTGCCCCAGCAGCACGATCCCCGCGTAGGCGGTGCCGACGCCGACCAGGGCGGTGGCGATGGGCAGCAGCGAGGCGGCGAGCGAGCCGAAGGCGAGGAACAGCACGACGGCGGCGACGGCCACGCCGACGACCTCGGCGAGGTGCCCGCCGGAGGACTCGGTGAGCGCGACGGCGCTGCCGCCCAGCTCCACCCGGAGCCCGTCCGTCCGCGCGGCCGCGGCGGCCTCGACGACGGCCCGCGCCTCGCCTTGGTCGATGTTCTCGGCGCTGTCCTCGAAGGTGACGGTGGCGTACGCCGTGCGGCCGTCGCCGCTGATCCGGTCGGCGCCCCGGTCGTCGTAGGGGCCGACGACGGAGGCGACGCCGGGGAGGTCCGCGATGCCCGCCAGGGTGCGGGTCATGGTCTGTTCGACGGCGGCGGCGCGGACGGTGCCCGCGTCGGTGTGCCAGACGACGGTGTCGCCGTCACCGCCGAGGCCGGGGAAACCCTCCGTGAGCAGCCGGGCGGCCCGGCCGGACTCGGTGCCGGGGACGTCGTAGTCGTTGGAGTACGACGATCCCGCGGTCACGGCGGCGCCGGCCGTCCCGCCGAGGGCGAGGAGCCAGAGCAGGACCGCGGCGAGGCGATGCCGGACACACCATTGCGCAAGGGCTGCCACGAAACGTGCTCCCGGAGACGGAGGGGGTCTTTGGCCGGGAACATCCGCACACGAAAGGAACAGCCCGCAAAGAACGCATGAGCAAACTGCCGCCACTCTTGCAGGCACAGATGATCATTTGTCTGTTTAGTGGTCTTCTTCACAGCGCCGCGGGGAAGACCGCGGGACGGCGACGGCGCGTTCCGTCGGCGTGCGCGCCGTCCGGGGAGGCCGGGACGGCCGGGCCGGTCCCGCGCCCCGTCAGTCCGACTGGTCCCCGACGGCCATCACCATCACGCCGACGATCAGCAGCCACAGCGCGCGCCGGGTGCGGCCGCGGGAGCCCAGCAGCGCGGCGAGCGCGCACACGACGGCGCCCAGGGCGTAGGCGGCGGGCACCAGGGCCGGGGCGGAGCCGGTGAGGCGCAGGAGGGCGGCGGCGCATCCGGCGAGGGTGAGCAGGGCGCCGGTGCCGGCCGCCGTCCAGCGGGCCCGCCGGGCGTCCTCGTCGTCGTCACCGGCGTCGTCACCGGCGTCGTCCTCGTCGTCGTCCTCGTCGTCGTCACCGGCGTCGTGCTCCCCGGCGTCCTCGTCACGGCGCTCCCCGGTGCCGGGGCCGTCCGCGCCGGTGCCCGCGGCGGCCGGGCCGCGGGGAGGCACGTCGTCCGTGCCGCTCGTCCTGTGCGTGTCGTCCGTACTGTCCGTGCCGTCCGTGTCGTGCGCCTCGGTCGCGTCGGTCCGTATGCCGTCCTGGGTGTCGGAGTCGGTACGTGCCCTCATGGCGGGCGAGCGTAGCGCCTCGGTTCCGGAGACGGAGAAGGGGGATGCGCCCAGGTCGGCGCATCCCCCCGGGGACCGGGCTGCGGGCTCAGCCCTCGCTGACGCCCAGCTTCTCCAGGATCAGCTCCTTGACGCGGGCCGCGTCGGCCTGGCCGCGCGTGGCCTTCATGACCGCACCGACCAGGGCACCGGCCGCGGCCACCTTGCCGCCGCGGATCTTGTCGGCGACGCCCGGGTTGCCGGCGATGGCCTCGTCGACGGCCGTGCCGAGCGCCGAGTCGTCGGAGACGACCTTCAGCCCGCGCTTGTCGACGACCTCGTCCGGGGTGCCCTCGCCCGCGAGGACGCCCTCGATGACCTGACGGGCCAGCTTGTCGTTCAGGTCGCCCTTGCTCACCAGTTCGGTGACGCGGGCGACCTGCTCGGGCGTGATGGCCAGTTCGTCCAGTGCCTTGCCGGACTCGTTGGCGCTGCGCGCCAGTTCGCCCATCCACCACTTGCGGGCGGAGGCGGCGTCGGCACCGGCGTCGATGGTGGCGACGATCAGGTCCAGCGCACCGGCGTTGAGGATGGCCTGCATGTCCGTGGCCGAGATGCCCCACTCCGCCACCAGGCGGTTGCGGCGGACCAGCGGCAGTTCGGGCAGGGCGGCGCGGATCTCCTCGACCCACGCGCGCGAGGGGGCCACCGGCACCAGGTCCGGCTCCGGGAAGTACCGGTAGTCCTCGGCCTCCTCCTTCACGCGGCCCGAGGTCGTCGACCCGGTGTCCTCGTGGAAGTGCCGGGTCTCCTGGATGATCGTCCCGCCGTCGTTCAGCACGGCGGCGTGCCGCTGGATCTCGAAGCGGGCCGCGCGCTCCACGGACCGCAGCGAGTTGACGTTCTTCGTCTCCGAACGGGTGCCGAACTTCTCGGTGCCGTGCGGGCGCAGCGACAGGTTCACGTCGCAGCGCATCTGGCCCATCTCCATGCGGGCCTCGGAGACGCCGAGCGCCTTGATGACCTCGCGCAGCTCACGGACGTAGGCCTTGGCGACCTCGGGGGCGCGCTCCCCGGCGCCCTCGATCGGCTTGGTGACGATCTCGATGAGCGGGATGCCGGCGCGGTTGTAGTCCAGCAGGGAGTGCGACGCGCCGTGGATGCGGCCGGTCGCGCCGCCCACGTGGGTCGACTTGCCGGTGTCCTCCTCCATGTGGGCGCGCTCGATCTCCACCCGGAAGGTCTCGCCGTCCTCCAGCTGGACGTCGAGGTAGCCGTTGAAGGCGATCGGCTCGTCGTACTGGGAGGTCTGGAAGTTCTTCGGCATGTCCGGATAGAAGTAGTTCTTCCGGGCGAAACGGCACCACTCGGCGATCTCGCAGTTCAGCGCGAGACCGATCCTGATCGCGGACTCGACGCCGGTCGCGTTGACGACGGGGAGCGCGCCGGGCATGCCGAGGCAGACCGGGCAGGTCTGCGAGTTGGGCTCGGCACCCAGCTCGGTCGAACAGCCGCAGAACATCTTGGTCTTGGTGCCGAGTTCGACATGGACCTCGAGGCCCATGACGGGGTCGTACGACGCCAGCGCGTCCTCGTACGACACGAGGTCGGTCGTGGTCACAGGAAGTGCAACTCCTTCAGTGCGGAGGTCAGCTCGGCGCACCACTGCTGGTACGCGGGAAGGGCTTGAAGACGGTCGAGGTCGATGCGCTGTCCGAGCAGTTCGGCGAGCAGGTGGGTGTCGTGCCCGGGGAGGACGTCGGCCAGCAGGGCCTTGGGGTCGGCCACCCGCTCCACCTGCGCGCCCGAGGGCTCACCGGCCCAGGGCAACGCGGCCGGTACGGCACCGGGCAGCGAGCGCAGCAGCCGGGTGTCGACGAGCAGCCATGCCTCCGTCTCTCGCACGGGGACGATTCCGACGATACGACAGTCGGAGGGCGGGGAGACGTCCCGGCGAAGCTTGCCGATCTTGCCCCTCTCACGGTGGTCGTTGTGGACCAGCAGCAGGTCGCAGGTGGTGGCCAGGTCCTGGGCCTCGGCGCACAGCCGGGGGTGCGCGGTGCGCGCGGTACCGACGGCGCTGGACTGCACCGTGTCCGCCACGTCGAACGGCACCGGCGCCGACGCGGCCAGCCGGGTCAGCTGGCGCACCGCCAGCGCGGAGAGGAACATCTCGTCCTCGGGGCCCTCGGCGAGCAGCCCCATGGTCAGGTAACGGGTCACGCGCCGCTCGCCACCGCGCTCTCCAGGTACCGGCGGGCCTCCCTGGCCGGCACGTAGGTTCCGCGCGGACCGGATTCGGCGAGGGACCGCACCCGGCTGTGCCGGGAGGGTGTGCCGCCCCCGCCGACGCGGCTGACGGTGTCCACGAAGAACACGTCCGAGGGGTGGTCGTCGTACACGGCGGACAGCACCACCGGGGAGTGGGTGGTGACGATCAACTGCTGGGTGCGGCCGTCGCCGGTGCAGCGCCGCAGGCGGTGGACGAGTTCCCGGACCAGGGCCGGGTGCAGGCCGTTCTCCACGTCCTCGATCATCAGGGTGGAGCAGCGGTTGAAGCGGTCGGAGCCGCGTCCCCGGGACGTCGTGTGCCGGTGCGGGTCCACGAGACCGGCGTGGGCGGCGGTCAGCAGGGCCAGTACGTGCAGGGTGCCGTAGGAAGCGAGCCGGACCGGCACTGCCGGAGCGTCCCGGTACACCAGGTCCAGTTCCCACACGCCGCTGTCCGGATCGGGCGTGGGCCGCAGGTCGACCAGGCCCGGGAGTACGGCGGCGGCATCGGCGCGCAGCAGGAGCTCCCGGTGGCGGTCACGGTCCGGGTCGGTGAACAGACGGCCCAGGACGGCCGCGAGGTTGTGCGCGTCGGGGGCGAGCTGTCGATCGTCCACCAGGTCGGCGGGGGTACGCATCCGCGCGGGTTCGGGGACCAGCCAGCGCCAGCGGCCGCCGGGCAGGTTGTGGAAGAGGCTGGGGCCGCGGCGGGCGCTCTCGGCGATCTCCCGGCGCTGGACGGGGGTGAGTTCCCAGTCGGCCGGGGCGTCGGGCAGCAGGGTGATCCGGCCCATGACGCCCGGGGAGCGTCGATCGCCCAGTTCGGCGCGGAGCTCGAGGCGCAGATGACTCAGCCCCTCGCGGTGGGACTGAAGGAAGCACAGGGCCAGCCGGAAGCGGCCGGCAGTGGAGCCGTCGCCGACCCGGTGGAAGAGGTCGAGCACCCGGCCCCGGCGCTCGTCCCCCGGTCGCAGATCGGTGAAGAAGAACAGCGAGTCCTCGTCGCCGCCCCAGGTTCCCTCCGCCGCGTCCCGGCTGATCTGGGCCACGAGGTCGACCGCCTCCAGCAGGTTGGTCTTGCCGGAGCCGTTGGGGCCGACCAGGACGGTGAAGGGCGAGAGGTCGAACGCGGCGTCGCGGAAGGACCGGAACCCTTCGATCTCCATACGGGTGATCACCGTGTGCGCGCCTTCCTCTCTCCTCGTGTCCCGTGCTGCTTGTCGTGTCCGCCGAGTGGGCGGGATGTGGGGGCCGGGGCCGGACCGGAGTCCGGCCCCGACGGGGGCCTCAGCCCAGCAGGACGTCGTCGTCGCCCAGCCGCTTCAGCTCGCGGTAGAGAATGGCCAGGTTGGTGACGACCGCCGCGCCGGTCACGACGGCGTCCAGCAGCCGCAGCGTGTCGCTGTCGGTGCGGGCCTTCCTGATCTGCTTGACGACGCCGATCGCGCCGAAGGCCGACGTGGCCATCGAGACGTAGAGACCGGACTTGGACTTCTTGAAGCCCTTGGCCTTGGACAGTGTCTTGCTCACAGCGACGGAGCCTCCTCGAGCAGCGGGTGGCCCCACTTTTCCACGAAGGCGGCCTCGACGGCGGCGCCGACCTTGTACAGCCTGTCGTCCTTCAGCGCCGGGGCGATGATCTGGAGGCCGACGGGGAGGTTGTCCTCGGGAGCGAGACCGCAGGGCAGCGACATGGCCGCGTTGCCCGCCAGGTTGGTGGGGATGGTGCACAGGTCGGCCAGGTACATCGCCATCGGGTCGTCGGCGCGCTCGCCGATCGGGAAGGCGGTGGTGGGCGTGGTCGGCGAGACGATCACGTCGACCTGCTCGAAGGCCTTCTCGAAGTCGCGCGTGATGAGCGTGCGGACCTTCTGGGCGGAGCCGTAGTAGGCGTCGTAGTAGCCGCTCGACAGGGCGTACGTGCCGAGCATGATGCGGCGCTTGACCTCGGGGCCGAAGCCCGCCTCACGGGTGAGGGAGGTCACGTCCTCGGCGGAGCGCGTGCCGTCGTCGCCGGTGCGGACGCCGTAGCGCAGGCCGTCGAAGCGGGCGAGGTTGGAGGAGCACTCCGAGGGCGCGATCAGGTAGTACGCCGACAGCGCCAGGTCGAAGGACGGGCAGTCCAGCTCGACGATCTCGGCGCCCAGTTCCTTCAGCAGCGCGACGGACTCCTCGAACCGCTGGATGACGCCGGCCTGGTAGCCCTCGCCGCGGAACTGCTTGACGACGCCGACGCGCATGCCCGCCACGCTGCCGTTGCGGGCGGCCTCGACGACCGGCGGGACGGGCGCGTCGATCGACGTCGAGTCCAGCGGGTCGTGCCCGGCGATCACCTCGTGCAGCAGGGCCGCGTCCAGGACCGTGCGGGCGCAGGGGCCGCCCTGGTCGAGGGAGGAGGAGAAGGCGACCATGCCGTAGCGGGACACCGCGCCGTACGTCGGCTTCACGCCGACCGTGCCGGTGACGGCGGCCGGCTGGCGGATGGAGCCGCCGGTGTCGGTGCCGATGGCGAGGGGGGCCTCGTAGGAGGCGAGGGCGGCGGAGGAACCGCCGCCGGAGCCGCCGGGGATGCGGGTGAGGTCCCAGGGGTTGCCGGTGGGGCCGAAGGCGCTGTTCTCCGTCGAGGACCCCATGGCGAACTCGTCCATGTTGGTCTTGCCGAGGATGACGACGTCGGCGGCCTTCAGCCGCTTGGTGAGCGTCGCGTCGTACGGCGGGATCCAGCCCTCGAGGATCTTCGAGCCGACGGTCGTCGGGATGCCCTCGGTGGTGAAGATGTCCTTGAGTGCCAGCGGGACGCCGGCGAGCGGGCCGAGCTTCTCGCCGCGGGCCCGCTTCTCGTCGACGGCACGGGCCTGGGCGAGGGCGCCCTCGCGGTCGACGTGCAGGAAGGCGTGCACCTTCTCGTCGACGGCCTCGATGCGGGCCAGGTGGGCCTCGGTGACCTCGACGGCCGTGAGGTCGCCGGAGGCGATCCTCGCGGCGATCTCGGCCGCGGTGAGCTTGATGCAGTGTTCGATGTTCTTGACCGTCATTGCGGTTAGTCCTCCCCCAGGATCTGCGGCACCTTGAAACGCTGCTGCTCCTGGGCCGGGGCGCCGGAGAGCGCCTGCTCGGGGGTGAGCGACGGACGGACCTCGTCCGCGCGCATGACGTTCGTCAGCGGGAGCGGGTGCGAGGTCGGCGGTACGTCTTGGTCGGCGACCTCGCTGACGCGGGCGACCGCGCCGATGATGTCGTCCAGCTGTCCCGCGAAGTGATCGAGCTCTTCGGGCTTCAGCTCCAGACGCGCCAGCCGGGCGAGGTGGGCGACCTCCTCGCGCGTGATGCCAGGCATGCAGCGTTCCTCTGGGGTGAGTGAGTGTGCTTTGGGGTCCAATCCTATGGGGCGGCGGCGCGTCCCCGTGAAACGGTCGGCCGGGCGGCCCTCTTCGCGCCCCTGCCGCGGCACCCCGCGCGGTCCCGTCGCGGTCCCGTCGCGGTCCCCTTCACGGCGGGCACCGCGGGCCGGTCACGGCGGGCGCCGCGGGCCCCGCCGCGGGGGAACGGTCCGCGCGCGGGTGCCGGACGGCGCGGAGGCCCTCGGGTCCGGCGCCCCCCGCGGGTGCTCCGCGGGCGGGCGCGCCGCGCCGCCGGGCCTCCGCACCCTCTTCACCCTCTTCATCCTCTCCGTCCTCTCCGTTCTCTTCCCGCGCGTCAGACGGCGAACAGCAGACCGGCGCTGATCAGCACGACCACGGCCGTGGCGAAGTGGACCCCGAAGGCCACGGCCCTCGTTCCGCCGTGCCGCAGCACGATCACCGTGTCGGCGAACGGGATGATCGCCGCGCACAGCATGAACCAGGCCTCGGCGCGGGCGCCGACGAAGACCAGCAGGGCGAGCCCGAGAACGCCGAGGGTGCCGTCGCGCAGGCCCTTGACGGTGAGGTAGGCGCCGGCGTCGCCGCCGGGTTCGGCCGGGACGCCGTAACCGGCGGCGGAGGCCCGGGGCTGGAGCAGGAAGCGGGCCCCGATGAACAGGATGAACAGGTCGAGCACGACGGCCAGGGTGTGGGCGGTGACGGTCATGACGGATCTCCTCCCGTTTTGCTAGCGGCGCTAGCAACTGGAGCGAAGCTAGCAGAGCGTCGCAAGAATGGCTAGCGCTGCTAGAATCCAGAGCATGTCGATCCAGACGCGCCGGGAGCGCGAACGAGCGGAGCGCGAACGGCTGATCGTCACGGCCGCGCGCGAACTGGCGGAGGCCGAGGGCTGGGACGCGGTCACCACCCGTCGGCTCGCGGCCGAGATCGAGTACAGCCAGCCGGTCCTCTACAGCCACTTCAAGGGCAAGGACGCGATCATGGCGGCGGTCGCGGTGGAGGGCTGCGCGGAGCTGGCGCGGGACATGCGGGCGGCGCGGTCGGGCGTCACCGGCGCCCGGGAGTCGCTCGCGGCCGTCGGAACGGCGTACACCGACTTCGCGCGCCGGCGTCCCGCGCTCTACGACGCGATGTTCACGCACGCGGTCGGGCTCCCGTTCGCCACCCCCGAGGCCCCGGCGGCGCTGCAGGAGGCCTTCGGCGAACTGCTGGCGGCCGTGAGCCCGGTGGCGGCCCCCGGCGAGGAGCCCGCGCTCCTGACGGAGACCTACTGGGCCGGCCTCCACGGCCTCACCACGCTGATGCGCAGCGGCCGTCTCCCGGAGGCGGCCCACGAGCGGCGGCTCCGGCTGCTGATCGACCACTTCGCGGCGGGCACGGACTGAGACCCCGGCCGGGTGCACCGGCCGCGGCCGGAGGCCCGGATGCGGCCGACGGGACGCGTGTCCGGGACGCGGCCGCGCGGGACACCACCGGGGCTCGGCGGAACGGGACGTGACACGGGCGCGAGCGGGCCGACGGCCGGGCCGGAGAGCCGACGGGGAGACGCCACCACCGGGGAGGGGAATCCCTCGACCAGCCTGACCGACAGGCGGGCGAGGCTCCCCGGACCGGCGCACCCGAACCGCCGCGCGAGGACGCCGACGGCGAGGGACCGCTACCGGGGAGGGCCGTCCCCGCCCGGCCGGACGGGTGGCGGGATCACTCCTCGGAGGCCGCGGGCAACGCCGCCGCCGCGGGCCGCTGCCAGCCCCGCGTCCCGCGGGCGCGCAGCCACGCCGTGGTCTCCTCCGGGGGCATCGCCGCCGCGACCAGCCAGCCCTGCACGGCGTCGCAGCCGAGGTCGCGCAGCCGCTCCCACGTCTCGTCGTCCTCGACGCCCTCCGCGACCACGAGCAGCCCGAGGGAATGCGCGAGGTCGACCGTGCAGCGCACGATCTCCGCGTCCTCGGTGTCCACCGCCAGCCGGGCCACGAAGGACCGGTCGATCTTCAGCTCGCTCACCGGCAGGCGCCGCAGGTGGACCAGCGAGGAGTAGCCGGTGCCGAAGTCGTCGAGGGACATCTTCACGCCGTGTCCGGTGAGCGCGTTGAGGGTGTCGGCGGCGCGCTGGGGGTCCTCCAGGAGGACGTGCTCCGTGATCTCGAGCTGGAGCGCCGCCGCGGGCACCCCGTACCGGGCGAGCCGCGCCGCGACGGAGCCGGCGAATCCGGGGATGTGCACGTCGCGCGGGGAGACGTTGACCGCGACGGGCACGTGCAGGCCCTCGGCCCGCCACCGGGCGACCTGGGCGAGGGCCGTGTCCAGCACGTACTCGGTGAGGTGGGGCATCAGTCCGGAGGACTCGGCGATCGCGATGAACTCGTCCGGCGGTACCTTCCCCCGCTCGGGGTGGACCCACCGCACCAGCGCCTCGAGCCCGGCGACCTGTCCGTCGAAGCGGACCTTGGGCTGGTAGTGGAGCTGGACCTCGTGCGCGTCGAGCGCGCGGCGCAGATCGCCCAGCAGACCGAGCCGGTCGGGCGTGTTGGAGTCGCGCTTGGACTCGTAGACCTCGACGCCCGTACGGTCGCGCTTGGCCTGGTACATCGCCACGTCGGCCCGCCGCAGCAGCCCTTCGGCGTCGAGTGCGTGGTCGGGGAAGACGGCGACCCCGGCGCTGGCCTCCAGGACGAGGGTGAGCCCGTCGAGGTCGAGCGGTGAGCCGAGGCCGGCGACGAGTCCGCGGGCGACGCGGGTCGCGGAGGTCGTGGAGTCGGCCACGGGCAGTAAGACGGCGAACTCGTCGCCGCCGAGCCGGGCGACCTCGGCCCCGCGCGGGAGGGCCAGCCGGAGCCGGTCGGCTATCTGCAGCAGCAGCCGGTCCCCGGCGAGATGGCCGAGGGTGTCGTTGACCGACCGGAACCGGTCGAGGTCGATCAGCATGAGCGCCGCGCGGGCGCCGATCCGTTCGGCGTCGTCGAGGGCGGTCCAGATCCGCTCCCCGAGCCACTGCCGGTTGGGCAGCCCGGTGAGCGGGTCGCGCAACTGCTCCTCGGCGCGGGCGCGGGCCATCCACAGCGTGGAGTCGAGGGCGATGAGCGGGATGGCGAACAACGGCAGCAGGACCGGTTCGGCCACGGCGACGACGCACACCAGCGGGGCGATGCCCAGCAGGGCGACGGCCACCAGGCCCTGTCTGAGCAGGGCCGTGCGGGCGACGGTGGGCAGACTGCCGCCGCGGGGGTTGTGCAGGTACCAGAGCAGGACGCGGGTGACGGCGAGGTAGGCGACGGCGACCAGCACCACCTGGGGCGCGGTGTAGAGCGTCCAGGTGTCGGGGGTCCAGGGCCGCTCCACGGACGGCACCGGCCCGCACACGGCGAGCAGCAGCGCGCCCGTGCCGATGCCGAGGATGTCCACCGCGCCGTGGAGCACTCCCTGCCGCCAGCGGTGGCGGCGGGCTATGCCGACCAGGACGACGACGGTGAGGCTGACCAGTCCGGCGGGCAGCCAGCCGTAGAGCAGCAGGACGGCGAGGGTGAGGGCGGCTCCGGAACCGGTGCCGCCCCACCAGCGGGCCCGGCCGAGCAGGACGAGGTGGCCGACGACGATGCCGGTCAGCACGGCCAGCGACCAGCCGACGGTGCCGGACGGGAACAGCGCGTGGCTGGAGGTGAAGGCCCGGTAGAAGGCGGCGCCGAGGGCGAACCCGGCGGCCGCGACGACGGCCGCCGGGAGCGCGGGCCAGGGCAGGTGCCGTTCCCCGCCGGGGCCGTACGGTCCGAAGGCGTCGGTGCCGGGCGGGAACGGGGCGAGGGCGCGCTGGTCCGTCCGGGTGAGCGGGTCGCCGGCGCGGGCCGGGCCGCCCGGGGGCCGCTCTGACCACGCCACCCACCGGCTGCCCCACCAGGCGTCGGTGACCCGGCGCCGGGGCAGCCCAGTGTCCGGGGCGGCGCTCTCGGTCGGTTCCATTCCCGTCCCTCTCACAGCCGTCGGTGCCCACGCGACGCGGTCCGCCGCCCGACGGCCTTGCGCGGGCGCCGCGTTGGAGGACCCTTGCCCCCGCTCGCCAGGAGCGGGGGGACGCCCCGGCCGTGGCGGGGGCACGGCGGGCGCACTTCTCAACAGTAGGCCGCGGAAGGCTTTCACGGGCAGCGGTCGCCGACGGTTGCCCGAATGCGCCCCCGGCACCCGTAAGCGTCTGGTATGCGCCGATCGGGTGGCCTTCGGCCGCCGGTCCTCACGTCCCGTCGGCCGGCAGGGCGGCCTCGGCAGCCGCCTCCGGCCCCTGTTCGAGCAGGACCGTGAAGCCGTCCTCGTCCAGCACCGGAACCTTGAGCTGCACCGCCTTGTCGTACTTCGATCCGGGGCTGTCGCCCACGACGACGAACGAGGTCTTCTTCGACACCGATCCGGTCACCTTCGCCCCGCGGCTCTGGAGGGCGTCCTTGGCGCCGTCCCGGGTGAAGTGCTCCAGGGTGCCGGTGACCACGACGGTGAGGCCCTCCAGCGGACGCGGCCCCTCGTCCTCGCCGGAACCCTCCTCCTCCATGCGGACGCCGGCGGCCTTCCACTTGCGGAGGATCTCGCGGTGCCAGTCCTCGGCGAACCACTCCTTGAGGGAGGCCGCGATGATCGGGCCCACGCCGTCGGTGCCGGCCAGCTCCTCCTCGGTCGCCTGTTCGATGCGGTCGACGGAGCGGAACTCGCGGGCCAGCGCCTCGGCCGCGACCGGACCCACGTGCCGGATGGACAAGCCGGTGAGGAGCCGGGCCAGCGGCCGCTCCCTGGCGGCCGCGATGGTCTCCAGCATGGCGAGCGCGTTCTTCTTCGGCTCGCCCTGCTGGTTGGCGAAGACGGTGGCGATCTTCTCCTCACCCGTCTTCGGGTCCCGCTTGGGCAGACCGCTGTCCTGGTCGAGGACGTACGCCTTGATCGGCAGCAGCTGCTCGATGGTGAGGTCGAACAGGTCGCCCTCGTCGGTGAGCGGCGGCTCCGCCGGCTCCAGCGGCTTGGTGAGGGCCGCGGCGGCGACGTACCCGAAGTGGTCGATGTCCAGGGCCTTGCGGCCCGCGAGGTAGAAGAGCCGTTCGCGCAACTGGGCGGGGCACGTGCGGGCGTTGGGGCACCGCAGGTCGACGTCGGCCTCCTTCATCGGCCGCAGCGGGGTGCCGCACTCGGGGCACTCGGACGGCATGACGAACGCGCGCTCGCTGCCGTCCCGCAGGTCGGCGACCGGTCCGAGGATCTCCGGGATGACGTCACCGGCCTTGCGCAGCACCACGGTGTCGCCGATGAGGACACCCTTGGCCTTGACGACGTCCTGGTTGTGCAGGGTCGCGAACTCGACCTCGGAACCGG
Source organism: Streptomyces sp. NPDC031554 (assembly GCF_055580685.1). Lineage (NCBI taxonomy): Bacteria > Bacillati > Actinomycetota > Actinomycetes > Kitasatosporales > Streptomycetaceae > Streptomyces > Streptomyces sp. NPDC031554. Next base: position 264,522 of record NZ_JBVIKX010000001.1, read on the forward strand.
CCACGGTCACCGGCTCGACCTGCGCGTACGGCGTGACGCGGCCGGTACGGCCCACGCCCACGCGGATGTTGAGGAGTTTGGTGTTGACCTCCTCCGGCGCGTACTTGTAGGCGATCGCCCAGCGCGGCGCGCGGGCCGTGGAGCCGAGCCGTCCCTGGAGTCGGATCTCGTCGAGCTTGACGACGACACCGTCGATCTCGTGCTCCACGGAGTGCCGGTTCTCGCCGTAGTACGCGATGAACTCCCGTACGCCGTCGAGGCCGTCGACCACCTTGTTGTGCCGGGAGGTGGGCAGGCCCCAGGACTTGAGGAGGTCGTAGGCCCCGGAGAGGCGGGCGAGGCCCTCGTACCCCTCCAGGGCGCCGATGCCGTGGACCACCATGTGCAGGGGGCGGCCCGCGGTGACGCGCGGGTCCTTCTGGCGCAGGGAACCGGCCGCCGCGTTGCGCGGGTTGGCGAAGGGCTTGTCGCCGGCCGCGACCAGACGGGCGTTCAGCTCCTCGAACTTCTCCATCGGGAAGTAGACCTCGCCGCGGATCTCGACGAGGGAGGGGACGCCGTCGCCGGTCAGCCGGTCGGGGATGTCCGCGATGGTGCGCACGTTGGGCGTGATGTCCTCGCCCGTGCGGCCGTCGCCGCGGGTGGCCGCGCGGGTGAGCCGGCCGTTCTCGTACGTCAGGTTGACGGCGAGGCCGTCGACCTTCAGCTCACACAGAAAATGGTACGCGGAGGCGCCGACGTCCTTGTGGACGCGCTCGGCCCAGGCGGCCAGCTCCAGGTCGTCGAAGGCGTTGTCCAGCGAGAGCATCCGCTCGCGGTGCTGGACGGCGGTGAACTCCGTCTCGTACGCGCCGGCGACCTTCTGGGTGGGCGAGTCGGGGGTGCGCAGCCCGGGGTGCTCCTCCTCCAGCGCCTCCAGGGAGCGCAGCAGGCGGTCGAACTCCGCGTCGCTGACGACGGGGGCGTCCTTCACGTAGTACCGGAAGCGGTGCTCCTCGATCTGCTCGGCGAGCTGCGCGTGCTTCTCCCGTGCCTGCGTGGGCACCGTCGTCTCCGCTTGCCTGTCCCCGGCCACCGTGTCGTCCTCCCGTTACTCTGGGTTGTCCGCGAGGGATCTCGCCGCCCGGACGCAGTGGGCGAGTGCCTGCCGCGCGTACGCGGGGGAGGCCCCCGCGAGGCCGCACGCCGGAGTGACCGTCACGGCCTCCGCGAGGAGGTCCGGTCGCAGCCCCAGCCTGCGCCACAGCGTCCTGACACCCATGACGCTACCGGCAGGGTCCGACAACGCGGCATCCGTGCCCGGGACGACACCGGCGAACAGCCGGGTGCCCGCCTCCACCGCCTCGCCGATCTGCTCGTCGTCACGTTCGGTGAGGAGCGAGAAGTCGAACGAGACGGCCGTCGCGCCGGCCCTGCGCAGCAGGGCGAACGGGACGTCGGGCGCGCACGAGTGCACCACGACGGGGCCGCCGCCGTGCACCCCGACGGTCTCGCGGAGCGTGGCCTCGACGACCTGGCGGTCCACGGCGCGGTAGGTGCGGTAGCCGCTGGCGGACCGGACGCGGCCGCGCAGCACGGCGGTGAGGGAGGGCTCGTCGAGCTGGAGGACGACCTGGGCGCCCGGGACCCGGCGCCCGACCTCGGCGAGGTGCAGGCGCAGGCCCTCCGCGAGGGAGGCGGCGAGGTCGCGGCAGGCACCGGGGTCGGAGAGGGCGGCCTCGCCGCCCCGCAGCTCCAGGGCGGCGGCGAGGCTCCACGGGCCGACGGCCTGCACCTTCAGCTGTCCCTCGAAGCCCTGGGTGGCCTCCTCCAGGGCGTCGAGGTCCTCCCGCAGCCAGGACACGGCCCGCCGGGTGTCCCGGCCGGGGCGGTCGCCGAGGCGCCAGCCGCTGGGCTCCACGCGCGCGTACAGCTCGACGAGCATCCCGGCGGTGCGGCCGATCATGTCGGCGCCGGGGCCCCTGCCGGGCAGTTCGGCGAGGAAGGGGAAGTCCTCGAAGGACCCGGTGACCGTCCTGGCGGCCTCCCTGGCGTCACCGCCGGGCATCGAACCGATCCCCGTCGCGGGCCCGAACCTGAAGTGTGCGTTCACGGAGGGAAGCCTACGTACTCCGGGGACGCCCCCACGCATCCCGTGGCGGGGAGGGCCCGCCACGCCCTCCCGCTACCGGCCCGGACGCACCGTCAGGTCGTTGACCTCCGCGTCCCGCGGCAGGTCGACCGCCATGAGGATCGTCGTCGCGACCGACTCGGGGTCGATCCACTCGCCGGGGTCGTACGCCTTCCCCTCCTGCTGGTGGACCTTGGCCTGCATGGGGCTGGCCGTACGGCCCGGGTACACGGAGGTCACCCGCACCCCGTTGCCGTGCTCCTCCGCGCGCAGGGAGTCCGCCAGCGCCTTCAGCCCGTGCTTGGAGGCGGCGTAGGCCGACCAGTCGGCGCTCGCCCGCAGCCCCGCCCCGGAGTTGACGAACACCACGTGCCCGCGGGCCGCCCGCAGCTGGGGCAGGAAGTGCCGGGTCAGTTCGGCGGGGGCGACGAGGTTGACGTTGAGCTGGTGGCGCCACGCCTTCGGGGTCAGCTCGCCGACCGGCCCGAGGTCGACCACCCCGGCGACGTGCAGCAGCGAGTCCACCCGCTCCGGCAGCGACTGGTGGGAGAAGGCCCAGCTGAGTCTGTCGGGGTCCGCGAGGTCACCGACCAGGGTCCGCGCGCCGGGGAAGTCCGCCGCGAGTTCCTTCGCCCGTCCCGCGTCCCGCGCGTGCAGCACGAGGTCGTCCCCGCGCGCGTGGAGCCGGCGGGCGACGGCCGCGCCGATGCCGGAGCCCGCCCCGGTGATCACATGAGTAGCCATGCCCGCCATGCTCGCACCACCGCCGGTCCGGCGGTCACCGCAGGTCCGGCGGTCCGGGCGGTGCCGCGGCGGTTCAGGAGATGCCCCGGCTCTCCTCGAGGTGGGCGAGCGCCCCGACCGGCTCCTCCGCGAAGAACACCAGGTCGGTGAGGGGCCGGGGCAGGAATCCCTCGGCCTCCATGCGCCGGAACTGCTCCTTGAGGCCGTCGTAGAAGCCGGCGGTGTTCAGCAGGACGACGGGCATGTCGGTGTGGCCGTGCTTCTTCAGCTCCAGGATCTCGGTGGCCTCGTCCAGCGTCCCGGTCCCGCCGACCATGATCACCACCGCGTCGGCCTTCTCCAGGAGCAGCCGCTTCCGCTCGGCCAGGTCCCTCGCGATCACCATCTCGTCGGCGCCGGGCCGGGCCCTGGCCGCGAGGAAGTCCACGGAGACCCCGCAGAGCCGCCCGCCCGCCTCCTGCACGCCGTCGGCGACCACCTTCATCAGCCCGACGTCGGAGCCGCCCCACACGAGGGTGTGCCCGCCCTTGCCGAGCAGTTCGGCGAATTCGCGGGCGGGCCCGGTGTAGCGGTCGTCGAGGTCGGCGGCGGAGAGGAAGACACAGATGCGCATGCCGCCACGGTACGCGGGAACAACCGGGGACCCGCGCGCGCTGTCCTCGTCATGGCCGACGGACACACGATCACGATCGAGCGGGGCACCCGGCACGTGCGGGTCGTCCACGGGGACCAGGTGCTGGCCGAGACGGACCGGCCCCTGATCCTCAGGGAGACCGGCTGCCCGGTGCGCTACTACCTTCCCCCCGAGGACGTGCGCCTGGACCTCCTCACCCCTTCCGACACCCACACCCACTGCCCGTTCAAGGGCACGGCGTCCTACTGGTCGCTGCCGGACGCGCCCGACCTCGTGTGGGCGTATCCCGACCCGAAACCGGACGTCGAACAGATCAAGGACCACCTGTGCTTCTACGAAGCGGAGGTGTCGTAGACCGATAACTCCCGTGTCCTGGGGCAGTCTGCACAGGCATGGACAAGAAGACCCTTTCCCGTGACGGCACCTCCCTCGCGTACGACCGCGCCGGGCGGGGCCCCGCGGTCATCCTGGTGAGCGGGGCGATGTCGGCGGGCGGCACGGTGGCGCCCCTGGCCAAGCTCCTCGCCCGGCAGCACACCGCCTACTGGTACGACCGCCGGGGCCGCGGCGAGAGCGGCGACACGGCGCCGTACGCGGTGGAACGCGAGGTCGAGGACCTGGCGGCGCTGATCGAGGCGGCGGGCGGGGAGGCGGCCCTGTACGGCGTCTCCTCGGGCGGCGCGCTGGCCCTGGAGGCGGCGGCCGCCGGGCTGCCGGTGAGCCGGGTGGCGGTGTACGAGGTGCCGTTCGCGGACTTCTCCGAGGGCGGCGCCGGGGAACGCGCCGCCTACACCCGGGATCTGACGGAGGCGCTGGAGCAGGACCGCCGCGGGGACGCGGTGGCCCTGTTCCTGCGCCTGACGGGCCTGGCGGAGGAGATGATCCAGGGCGCCCGCCAGTCCCCGATGTGGCCCGCCATGGAGGCCATCGCCCCCACCCTGGCCTACGACGACGCCGTCCTGCGCGACGGCCTGGTCCCCCGCGAACGGCTGGCCTCGATCACCGTCCCCGTCCTGTCCCTGGCCGGCTCGGCCAGCCCGGACTGGCTGCGCCGAGCCGCCGAGACGATCGCGGAGGCCGTGCCCGAGGGCACCTGTCGCACCCTGCCGGACCAGACCCACATGGTGGACCCGAACGTGCTGGCGCCTGTGCTGGCGGAGTTCTTCGCGCAGTAGGCCGCGTGCCGGTGCCCGTCGTGGGCATCGGCACACCCTCCTCACCGACCCGTCTGCTCTGCACTCAGCCGTGGCGCTCCGTTCTTGCAGGAACCATCCCCGCGGGTGCGGGGAGCAGGTGGCAGTGTCGTGGTCGTTGTTCCACACGTAGGGACCATCTCCGCGGGTGCGGGGAGCAGGACGCCACGGCCGAGCGCCTCCAGGTCGACGGGGGACCATCCCCGCGGGTGCGGGGAGCAACAGCTGGCCGAGGCCCAGATGCTGGCCCGCACGGGACCATCCCCGCGGGTGCGGGGAGCAGTTCCGCAGTCGCCGGATCTGCCAGGAACCCGTGGGACCATCCCCGCGGGTGCGGGGAGCAGATCGCTCGGTATCCGCGCTTTTTGTCGGCGTCGGGACCATCCCCGCGGGTGCGGGGAGCAGGCGACACCGTGAACTGGGGCCGGGCCGCCGAGGGGACCATCCCCGCGGGTGCGGGGAGCAGTCCTTGATGCCCATGCGGCCCTTGGACGAGCCGGGACCATCCCCGCGGGTGCGGGGAGCAGGGGGCCCGCGGGCAAGACCGTGCGCATCCACCGGGACCATCCCCGCGGGTGCGGGGAGCAGGCCGCCACTACGGCGTTCCAGGCCGACGGTCCGGGACCATCCCCGCGGGTGCGGGGAGCAGTTGTGGGTGGGTCCGCCCCCGGCCCATATGGCGGGACCATCCCCGCGGGTGCGGGGAGCAGGTGGACTTGCCCTGTTGCGCGTCCCCCACGAGGGGACCATCCCCGCGGGTGCGGGGAGCAGAGCGTCGCGGACGGGGTGGAGGCTTCCGGGGTGGGACCATCCCCGCGGGTGCGGGGAGCAGGCCCCCGCGTGGGACGCCGCCTCGGCGGCTCAGGGACCATCCCCGCGGGTGCGGGGAGCAGCACAAAGGCATATGGTGCATATCCGGCGTCACGGGACCATCCCCGCGGGTGCGGGGAGCAGGGATCCTCGCTGGGTGGACCGTGGGCGGGAAGGGGACCATCCCCGCGGGTGCGGGGAGCAGGTCGGGTCCCACTCAATGTGCGCGGTCGCCCAGGGACCATCCCCGCGGGTGCGGGGAGCAGCCCGGAGGCGTTGAGGGTGGTGTGGTCGGCGACGGGACCATCCCCGCGGGTGCGGGGAGCAGAGCACGCGCTGCAACCTCGACGTCCTCGGCACCGGACCATCCCCGCGGGTGCGGGGAGCAGACGGCCCCTCAAAACGGACAGGACCCCAGCTCGGGACCATCCCTGCGGGTGCGGGGAGCAGCAGTGCCCTTGATCTTCCAGGTGCCGAACGTCGGGACCATCCCTGCGGGTGCGGGGAGCAGTGCGCGTACTGCGGGAGTTCGGCGGCGGAGCCGGGACCATCCCTGCGGGTGCGGGGAGCAGGTCCGGAAGGATCTCCGGCTGTGTGGCGAGATGGGACCATCCCTGCGGGTGCGGGGAGCAGGGCATGGTGCCCGGCGCGCATTCGGTCGACCCGGGACCATCCCTGCGGGTGCGGGGAGCAGTCGGCAGAGGTGCGGCGGTGCTGGTCTGCTCGGGGACCATCCCCGCGGGTGCGGGGAGCAGCCGGACGAACTGTCCTTCCCGGTGCGTGAGGAGGGACCATCCCCGCGGGTGCGGGGAGCAGAGGGCGCCGGCGACCCAGATGCCGTGTGAGTCGGGACCATCCCCGCGGGTGCGGGGAGCAGTTGATCAGGGAAATCTTGGGCTTGGCGTGCCCGGGACCATCCCCGCGGGTGCGGGGAGCAGTCGACGATGATGGAGTTCCGCGCCTTCAGCGCGGGACCATCCCCGCGGGTGCGGGGAGCAGCCACAGGACGTCCTGCTGGGCCTCACGGCGCCGGGACCATCCCCGCGGGTGCGGGGAGCAGGCCGTCGGCACCTTCTCCAACACCCTCGCCGAGGGACCATCCCCGCGGGTGCGGGGAGCAGCCCATGACCTTCAGGCAGAACCGCAGGACGGCGGGACCATCCCCGCGGGTGCGGGGAGCAGGACCACGTCCAGCTCATCCCCGCCCTGCGGGAGGGACCATCCCCGCGGGTGCGGGGAGCAGATCCGGCATCGCAACTTCGAGACGTCCGGGTGGGGACCATCCCCGCGGGTGCGGGGAGCAGGACGGCGGCCGTACGTGGGCCCCCCTGCGGGAGGGACCATCCCCGCGGGTGCGGGGAGCAGACGGAGCCTCACCCGCTCCGGCGGCGGGGGGAGGGACCATCCCCGCGGGTGCGGGGAGCAGGGCCGGAACAACGGGGGCGGGAAGTTCCACAGGGGACCATCCCCGCGGGTGCGGGGAGCAGATCACTCCCGTGGCTTTGACGAGGTTCGGGAAGGGACCATCCCCGCGGGTGCGGGGAGCAGCGAGTGTGTCGGCCGACGCGGCCATCGCGACGGGGACCATCCCCGCGGGTGCGGGGAGCAGAGGAACGCCATGTGAGCCGACTTGCCGGAGGTGGGACCATCCCCGCGGGTGCGGGGAGCAGGAGCGGTCCGGGCACGGGATGCACGTCCCATGGGGACCATCCCCGCGGGTGCGGGGAGCAGGGGCCGAGCAGCTCGGGCACCATGGGGGCGATGGGACCATCCCCGCGGGTGCGGGGAGCAGCAAGGCGCGCGGCCCGAACAAGACGTACGTCGGGGACCATCCCCGCGGGTGCGGGGAGCAGGTCCTGGCCGAGCGTGGTGGGCGAGCCGAGCAGGGACCATCCCCGCGGGTGCGGGGAGCAGGCCGATCCGGAAGGCCCTCGCGTGAAGGACGCGGGACCATCCCCGCGGGTGCGGGGAGCAGACGGGCCTCGTCGCGGTCGAGGAGGCCGCGGCGGGACCATCCCCGCGGGTGCGGGGAGCAGTTCTGTTCGTCCATGTCTCCGACGTAGACGACGGGACCATCCCCGCGGGTGCGGGGAGCAGGCCTTCCGCCAGCAGTCCCTCGCCGCCCGCTCGGGACCATCCCCGCGGGTGCGGGGAGCAGCTCAACGGACTCACGGGCGGGGACAGCGGACTGGGACCATCCCCGCGGGTGCGGGGAGCAGCGTGCGCCGCCGCATCACGTAGGAGAACCCCCGGGACCATCCCCGCGGGTGCGGGGAGCAGGTACGAGGTAGGTGCATTACACCCTTACGTGTGGGGACCATCCCCGCGGGTGCGGGGAGCAGTCAGGACAGCTACCGCAAGGGGGACCGGATCCTGGGACCATCCCCGCGGGTGCGGGGAGCAGTTGATCTGCCACAGCCCCACACACCCGATGGAGGGACCATCCCCGCGGGTGCGGGGAGCAGTGGACTTCCACGCGCGTTCCGCGGCCGTTGTTGGGACCATCCCCGCGGGTGCGGGGAGCAGACTGGTTGAGCTGCGGGTTTGGTGGTCGCGGGAGCGAGTTTTCCATACTTTCACCGATTCCGGCACATGGAACATAAGGCACATGCACTCCTGGGCTGCCCGTCCGTCGGTCAGTGGATCGCCACATGCGTTCGGCAATTCCGGGGAGCGCATTATTCTCACGTCACCCGCAGTGCGGGCTTATTTTCTGAAATCTGCCCGCACCTCTCCGATATGCCTGTAGGTCTTTGTCATGACCAGTGGGGGGACCTCCCGCTCTGGCCTGCTGTCGCGCCTTCAGGCGCCGGCAAGGTCGGTGTGGGCGAAGCATGATCGGGATGCTGACGGATGGCTGCCCCTGTGGCGGCACATGGAGGACAGTGCCGCTGTCGCGGGCCTGCTGTGGGACGAGTGGCTGCCGGCCGGCGTGCGGGCGCTGATCTCCGAGGAGTTGCCGGGCGGAGAGGAGGACGGGCGCAGGCTCGTCGTTTGGCTTGCGGGGGTCCACGACATCGGCAAGGCCACTCCCGCCTTCGCCTGTCAGGTCGACCAACTCGCCGATGTCATGCGTGACGCGGGCCTGGAGATGCGCTCTCGCCAGGCCATGGGGCCGGACCGGCGGTTGGCTCCGCACGGACTGGCGGGTCAGGTGCTGCTTGCCGAGTGGTTGGAGGAGCGGCACAGCTGGGCGGCGAGGCAATGCGGCCAGTTCGCTGTCGCCGTGGGCGGACATCATGGGGTGCCGCCGGAGAGCAGCCAGGTCAAGGCCCTCTACGACCATGAGGAATTGCTACGGACTCCGGGCCGCAGCAGCGGTGTGTGGCGTCAGACGCAGACGGAGCTGCTGGATGCGTGTGCCGAGCACTTCGGCGTGCGGGACAGGATCAGCCTCTGGAAGGCGGTGAAACTGCCTCAGACCGTCCAGGTGCTGCTGAGCGCGGTGGTCATCGTCTCGGACTGGATCGCCAGTAATCCCGATCTGTTCCCGTACTTCCCGGAAGGTGCGGCCCGCACGGGTGAGGAACGTCTGGCTGCGGCATGGCGGGGGTTGGACCTGCCGGCGCCGTGGCGGGCGGACGATCCGGCCGGGGACGCGCAGGAACTGTTCGGGGGGCGGTTCGGGCTTCCGGCCGGCGCGAAGGTCCGCCCGGTCCAGGAAGCGGCCGTAGAGCTGGCCCGTGCGATGGAAGTGCCGGGGCTGATGGTCGTCGAGGCCCCGATGGGAGAGGGGAAGACCGAGGCCGCGCTCGCGGTGGCCGAGATCTTCGCCGCGCGCTCCGGAGCGGGAGGGGTGTTCTTCGCCCTGCCCACGATAGCGACGGGCAACGCGATGTTCCCGCGGTTGCTGGAGTGGCTGGAACGGCTGCCCGGCAGCGGCGGATCCCGGCGCTCCGTGCATTTGGCGCACGCCAAGGCGGCTCTCAACGAGGAGTTCGCCGGTCTGCTGGCCCGTGGCGGGCGGGTGGCCGCTGTCGACGTGGACGCTGTGGTTCCCGCGCCGCGGTCGGGCGGCGAGGGAAGGGTCGCGAGCGGTGAGCTGGTGGCGCACTCGTGGCTGCGGGGCCGTAAGAAGGCGATGCTGGCGTCGTTCGTGGCAGGCACCGTGGATCAGTTGTTGTTCGCCGGGTTGAAGAGCCGTCACCTGGCGCTGCGTCATCTGGCTGTGGCGGGAAAAGTCGTCGTGATCGACGAGGCGCACGCCTACGACACCTACATGAGCGTCTACCTCGACCGGGTACTGGCCTGGTTGGGCGCCTACCGCGTTCCGGTGGTCGTGCTGTCCGCGACTCTTCCCGCGGCCCGTCGCCGCGAGATGGTCGAGGCGTACGCCGGAGTGACCGGCACCGGGGCGGAGAGCGTGTGGGGGGACGGGGAGTACCCGTTGCTGACCGCGGTCGCCCCGGGCGGTGTGCCGGTGGTGCGGTGCCCGGAGGCGTCGGCCCGGGCTGTGGATGTCCGGGTGGAGCGGCTGTCCGACGGTCTGGACGTCCTCGCGGACAGGCTCGAGGCGGAGCTGGCGGACGGCGGGTGTGCCCTCGTCGTGCGGAACACGGTCGGACGGGTGTTGGAGGCCGCCCGGGTGTTGCGGGACCGATTCGGCGAGGACGCGGTCACGGTGGCGCACTCGTGCTTCGTCGATGTCGACCGCGCGGCCAAGGACAGCGATCTCCTCAGACGGTTCGGTCCGCCCGGCAGGGCGACCGGGCGGCCCTCCGGGCGGCACATCGTCGTGGCGAGCCAGGTGGCCGAGCAGTCCCTGGACGTCGACTTCGACCTGCTGGTCAGCGACTTGTGCCCGGTGGACCTGTTGCTGCAGCGGATGGGCCGGTTGCACCGCCACCGGCGCGGCGAGAACCAGGAAGGGCGCCCCGCGCGGCTGCGTACGGCCACATGCCTGCTGACCGGCGTGGACTGGCAGTCCGACGTGCCCGCCCCGGTGCGTGGATCGGCCGCCGTGTACGGGGCCTATGCGCTGCTGCGGTCCGCGGCGGTCCTCGGGCCGCATCTGGACGGCGGGCCGGCGCGTCCCGTACGGCTGCCCTCGGACATCAGCCCGCTCGTGCAGGACGCCTACGGAGAGGCTTCGGTGGGGCCGCCGTCCTGGGCCGGTTCCTTCGAGGAGGCCCGGGCGAGGTTCGACCGCTTCCGGGCCGGTCAGGCCGAGCGGGCCGCCGTGTTCCGTCTCGGTGACGTGGACCGGCCGGGGCGGGCGTTGTTCGGGTGGGTGGCGGCAGGGGTCGGTGACGCGGACGACACCCGGACCGGGCGGGCTCAGGTCCGTGACAGCCGGGAGAGCCTGGAAGTGGTCGTGGTGCAACGCCGTGCCGACGGCAGTCTGACAACGCTGCCCTGGCTGAGCCCGGACCGAAAGGGCCGACAGCGCGGTGGGCTCGTCCTGCCGCAGGACCAGGTGCCGACGCCGTTCGCGGCGCGCACGGCGGCGAGTTGCGGGCTGCGGCTGCCGATGCAGTTCTCCTACGCCGAGACGCTGGACCGCGCGATCGCCGAGCTGGAGCAGCTGTACGTACCGGCGTGGCAGGGCAAGGACAGCCCGTGGCTGTCCGACCAGCTGATTCTCGCGCTCGACGAGGACCGTCAGACCCGGCTGGCAGGATTTTCGCTCCGCTACAGCCCGTTGGACGGCCTGGAGGTGACCCGTGCCTGAACCCACTGGAAGCAGTGCGTCCTGTGTCCCCTTATTCGATCTGACCGACCAGCCGTGGGTCGGGGTACTCATGCGGAACGGCACCCAGACGGAGTTGTCGCTTCGTCAGGTTTTCGCTCAGGCCGACGACGTACGACGCGTCGTCGGGGATCTGCCCACGCAGGAGTTCGGCCTGCTACGGCTGCTGCTGGCCATCGCTCACGACGCCCTGGACGGTCCCGAGGACATCGAGCGATGGGGTGAGCTGTGGGCGGATCCCGAGTGCTTCGACGGGGTCAGAACGTACCTGGAAGCCCACCGTGAGCGGTTCGATCTCCTCCACCCCGTAACGCCGTTCTTCCAGACGGCCGGGCTGCGGACGGCGAAGGACGAGGTGTTCTCCCTCGCCCGGATCGTGGCCGACGTCCCCAACGGGGAGCCGTTCTTCACCGCCCGGATGCCGACAGCGGAGCGGCTCTCCTTCGCCGAGGCGGCCCGCTGGGTCGTGCACGCCCACGCGTACGACACCTCCGGGATCAAGTCCGGGGTGGTCGGCGACGACAGGGTGAAGAGCGGCAAGGTGTACCCGCTGGGCACCGGCTGGGCCGGGGCGTTGGGCGGTGTCTTCGCCGAGGGTGACACGCTGCGGGAGACGTTGCTGCTGAATCTGGTGGCCGCCGACACCGACACGTTGGAGTGGACGTCGGGTGACCGGCCGGCCTGGCGGCGCGAGCCGTGTCCGCCGGGAGGGGCCGAACGCACTCCCACCGGTGTGCGTGATCTGTACACGTGGCAGACGCGCCGACTGCGCCTTCACCACGACGCGGAGGGCATCACCGGCGTCGTTCTCGGTTACGGCGACCCGCTCGCCTCCCGGAACATGCACCGGCGCGAACCGATGACCGCGTGGCGGCGCAGCCTCACGCAGGAGAAGAAGCTGCGTCGGTCGCCGATCTATCTGCCCCGCGAGCACGATCCCGCACGCTCCGCCTGGCGCGGCGTCGCCTCGCTCGTCGCCGACCGCTCCGAGACCGCACAGGGCGCGGAGGCCGCCCCCTATCTGCGGCCAGGTGTCCTGGACTGGGTGGCTCGGCTGGTCACGGAGGGAGAACTGCCGCGCGGTTTCCTGATCAGGGCCCGGGTCGTCGGAGCCCTGTACGGGACGCAGCAGTCGGTGATCGACGAGGTCGTCGACGACCACGTCACGATGCCGGTGGTGCTGCTGCACCGGCAGGACCGCGTCTGTGCGCGGCAGGCGATCGGCGCGGCCGAGGACGCCGACCTCGCCGTGCGGGCCCTGGGTGACCTCGCCACCGATCTGGCGCGTGCGGCCGGCGCCGAGGGGGACGGGCCGAGATCGGCAGCCCGTGACGTGGGCTTCACCGAGCTGGAGAACCCCTACCGGACGTGGCTGATCGCCCTCGCTGACGTCGACGACCCGTTCGAGGCGCGCCGCGCCTGGCAGCACGAGGTGCACCGGATCATCAGCCGGATCGGTGACCGCCTCATCGCCCAGGCCGGTGATGCCGCCTGGCAGGGCCGGACCGTCGCCGGCAAGAAGGGCACGCAGTGGCTGAACGCGGGCCTGGCCGACAAATGGTTCCGTGGGCGGCTGTCCAGAGCGCTGGGAGACCCGCACGGCAGTCGGGATGAGCAGCTTGGCGACGGCCCTGCCGAAGGCGGCCCGCCGGACGGTCCCGGCCCCGCGACGCCCGATCCCTCGGTGACCGACCCGGAGGTGCCCGCATGACCACCGTCTCAGCCCCGCCGACCGTCCGCTCAAGAGTCGCCGATCTTGCCGCGACGCAGATCGCCGGATGGCAGGAGGGCTATCTGAAGGACCGCCCCCGGGACGTCGCCGCCCTCGCCCGGCTGCGCCGCGGGGCGGGCCGCGAGCCCAGTGCGCTTCCGGACCTGTGGACACTGGTCGACACCGGCCCGCTGCACATCCGTCCGGAGGGCGTGCGACCTCTGGGCGAAGCAGAGTTGGTACGTGCGGAGAACGCGCTGCACGCGGCCCTCACCCTGTGGGCGTTGCACCAGCAGTCCCGCGGTGCGCGCATGCACCGTCCGCACGCCCCGCAGCGGCCGGCCGGGCTGGGGGCGGCCGTGCGGCGCCTGATGCCGCCGAACGACATCGACGAACCGGTGCGCAAACGGCTGGTGCGTGCCGGGACCGCGGCCGACCTGACCAGCCTGTCCCAGCGGCTGCGCGACCTGGTCGTACTGCTGCGCCGTCAGGACGTCCCGCTCGATTACGGCCTGCTCGCCGGGCAGCTCTACACCTGGCAGGCGCCCGGCGGCGGCGACACCGTCCGCCGCGAGTGGGGCCGCTCCTTCCACTCCTGGCAGCCGCCGGCCGAGCAAGCCTCCGGCGACAGCGCCGACACCGCCCCCGCCCGGACCCCCGACAGCGACAAGGACGCCTCGTGACCCGCATCTTCCTGGACGTGCACGCCCTGCAGACCGTCCCGCCCAGCAACATCAACCGCGACGACACGGGCGCGCCGAAGACGGCCGTGTACGGAGGCGTACCGCGTGCGCGGGTCTCCAGTCAGGCGTGGAAGCGGGCGACCCGCACCTATTTCGAGGACGAGCACCTGCTGGAGCCCGGTGAGCTCGGTGTGCGGACCAAGAAGGTCGTGGAGGTGCTCGCCGAACGGATCACCGCTCTCGACCCGTCTCTCGGGGAGGAGGAGGCGCTCGCCCTCGCGGACGAGACGGTGAGGGCGGCCGGGCTGAAGACCGAAGTGCCCAAGCGGAAGGCCGACGCGGCGAAGGAGACGGGGGTCGCCGCGGCGCCGGAGGCGAAGTACCTGGTCTTCCTCAGCGCACGGCAGTTCGACGGTCTGGCCCGCCTCGCCGTCGAGGGTGCCGCCGACATCACGGCGTTCCTGAAGGAGAAGAAGAACAAGGAGAAGGTCAAGGAGATCGCGGACAGCCGGCACTCCGTCGACATCGCGTTGTTCGGGCGGATGGTCGCCGACGCCGCCGACTACAGCGTGGACGCGGCCGTGCAGGTCGCGCACGCCATCAGCGTGCACCGGGTGGAGAACGAGTCCGACTACTACACCGCCGTCGACGACCGGAACACCGACGAGGAGACCGGCGCCGGCATGATCGGCACGGTCGACTTCAACTCGGCGACCCTGTACCGGTACGCCGCCCTCGGCGTGCACCAGCTCGCCGCCAACCTCGGCCAGGGCCTACGCGAGGACGAGCCGCGCACCGAGCCGGTGCGCCGTGCCGTCGAGGCGTTCGTGCACGGCTTCGTCGCCTCGCTGCCCACCGGGAAGATCAACACGTTCGGGCACCACACCCTGCCCGACGCCGTCGTCGTCAAGCTGCGCACGACCCGGCCGATCAGCTTCGTCGCCGCCTTCGAGGACCCCGTCCGCGGCGACCAGGGCGGCCACGTGCGCGACGCCTGCGACCGGCTCGCCGCCTACATCCCCGACATCGAACGCGCCTACGGCGACGCGGAGTCCACACTCACCTGGGTGCTGCGTGTCGGCCCCAACACGCTCAAGCTCGCCGACGTGGGCACCGAGGCCGACACCCTGGGCGACCTCGTCACCGCCGTGGGCCGAGCGGTCGCGGAACGGCTGGACGAACCGGCATGAGCAGCGTGCTCGCCCTGCGCCTGGCCGGACCCCTGCAGTCGTGGGGCGCCTCCTCGCGCTTCACCCGCCGCACCACCGAGTCCGCACCCACCAAGAGCGGTGTCGTCGGACTCCTCGCCGGCGCCGTCGGCATTCAGCGCGACGACGACGCGCGCCTCGCGCCGCTGGCCGCACTGCGGTTCGGCGTACGGATCGACCAACCCGGCACCCGTGTCAGAGACTTCCAGACCGCGCACCATGGTGTGACCGGTAAGTCGATGCCGTTGTCCGAACGTTTCTACCTCGCGGACGCCGTCTTCGTCGCCGCTGTCGAGGGCGAGCACACGCTGCTAGCCGAACTGGACGCCGCGGTGCGGACACCGGTGTACCCGCCGTTCCTGGGCCGGCGCTCCTGCCCGCCGGCCGCACCCCTCGAGCTGGGCCTGTACCAGGACGCCCGGCTGGAGTCGGTGCTGGAGAGCGTGCCGTGGCAGGCGTCCACCTGGTACCGCAGAAGGCTGCGCAACCAGCGCCCAGACGGGCTGACCGTGCTGCGCGAGGCGGCGGCCGACGAGCGCGGCACCGCCGACGTCCTGCGCGATCAGCCGCTCAGCTTCGCCGCCGCGCACCGCCGCCACGCCCTGCGCACCGTCGTGACCGGCACCGTGCCCGTTCCCCAGCCGGAAGCTGCGGCGGTGAACGTGGCACGGCACGACCCATTCGATGCTCTGGAGGATGAGAGCAGCTGATGTTCCTCTCCCGCTTCCGCGTGAACACCGCACGGCCCGGCGCCCGCCGTCTGCTGTCGTCGCCGCAGACCATGCACGCGGCGGTCATGTCCTCGTTCCCCGGCCTGCTGCCCGGTGATGTTCCGAGCCCGGACGCGCCGCGCGTGCTGTGGCGCGTGGACCACCAGGCGCGCGCCGAGGTGCTGCTCTACGTCGTCAGCCCCGACCGCCCCGACCTGACCCACCTGGTCGAGCAGGCCGGCTGGCCGGCCGTGGCCGACCCACAGGAGCCCGGCTGGCAGACCCGGCCGTACGGACCGCTCCTGGAACGGCTGGCGACGGGCGACCGATGGGCCTTCCGGCTGACCGCCAACCCCGTCCACACGATCCGCCGCACCGACGGCGAATCCCGCAAGATCACCGCGCACCTCACGCCCGTCCACCAGATGGACTGGCTGCTTCGACGCCAGGACTCCTGCGGCTTCCGCGTCCTGGAAAAGCCCGGCGCCGAGCGTCTGCTGCCCGGCGGCACGACCTATCAGGGCAAGCACGAGCACCACGGCGACCGGTACGAACTGTCCGTCGGTGCCCAGCAGAACCTCTCCTTCGACAAGTCGCGCAGCGCGGGCGGAAACCGGCGGGGCAAGCCGGTCACCCTGGTCACCGTGACCTTCGACGGCCGGCTCGAAGTCACGGACCCGGACGCGCTGCGCCGCACCCTCACCCAGGGCATCGGCCGTGCGAGGGCCTACGGCTGCGGCCTCATCACCCTCGCACCGCTCGCCCCGCGCGCACAGCAGGCCTCATGACCACGGTCTCGCAGCGCACGGCGCTGACCCCGCGGCATCTCACCCGCGCCGCCGAGCGCGTCTCCTTCATCTACCTGGAGCGGTGCACCGTCCACCGGGACGCCAACGCCATCACGGCGCAGGACGCGGAGGGCACCACCCACATCCCCTCCGCGACCATCGGCACCCTTCTCCTGGGGCCCGGAACGCGCATCACCCACCAGGCGATGAGCGTCCTCGCGGAGACGGGCGCGGCCGTGTGCTGGGTCGGCGAGCACGGTGTACGCCACTACGCGGCGGGCCGCGCGCTCAGCCGCTCCTCCGCCCTCATGGAGGCGCAGGCACGGCAGTGGGCCAACACGCGAACCCGACTGGCCGTGGCCCGGACGATGTACCGGATGCGTTTCCCCGACGAGGACCCCGCCGGTCTGACCCGCCACGAACTCCTGGGCCGCGAGGGACGCCGCGTCAAGGCCTGCTACCGGGCCGAGGCCGCCCGTACCGGCGTCCCGTGGCGGGGCCGCCAGTACGTCCCCGGCGACTTCGGCAGCGGCGACCCGGTCAACCAGGCCATCACCGCGGCCGCCCAGTGCATGTACGGGACGGCTCACGCCGTCGTCGCCTCCCTGGGGTGCAGTCCGGCCCTCGGCTTCGTGCACTCCGGTCACGAACTCTCCTTCGTGCTCGACATCGCCGACCTCTACAAGACCGAGATCGGCATCCCCCTGGCGTTCGACGTCGCGGCACAGGGCGCGGAGGACGTCGGCTCCCGGACACGTCGCGCCCTGCGGGACCGCATCCACGAGACCCGCCTGCTCGACCGCTGCGTCGACGACATCAAACGCCTGCTCCTGCCCGGAGGGGACGACCGGAGCGGCACCGGCGACGACCGGGACGTGGTCACGCTGCAGAGCGACGGCGGCCGCGAGGTGCCCTCCGGACTCAACCACGACGGGCGTGACGACGGGCATGACGACTACGAGCGGGTGAGCTGGTGACCGTCATCGTCCTCACCAACTGCCCCGTGGGGCTACGCGGTTTCCTGACGCGCTGGCTGCTCGAGATCTCCGCCGGCGTGTTCGTGGGCAATCCATCGGCCCGCATCCGCGAAACACTCTGGAACGAGGTCCAGCAGTACGCCGGTCAAGGCCGCGCCCTGCTGGCCCACACCACGAACAACGAGCAGGGCTTCACCTTCCTCACCCACGACCACGCATGGCACCCGATCGACCACGAGGGCGTCACGCTGATCCATCGCCCCGCCCCGAAACCGCCCTCGGAGTCGAACGGCCCGACACCTACGCCTTCAGGCTGGAGCAAGGCGGCCAAACGCCGGCGCTTCGGACGAGGCCAATGAGCACCGATACCACTTTGAGGCAATTGCCGGTTTCCGCAAAAGTACTCCAAAACCAGCCCACCCCGAGATAAAACCCCAGGTCATACAGTCTGCTCCCCGCACCCGCGGGGATGGTCCCCACGGTGGAGGGCGAGGGCCCCCGCGAGGGTGCTGCTCCCCGCACCCGCGGGGATGGTCCCGACGAGCTGGTCCACCTGCTGCGCGTCTCCGACTGCTCCCCGCACCCGCGGGGATGGTCCCCTCCGTCGTCCGCTTCCTCCGGGCGGCCGGCTCTGCTCCCCGCACCCGCGGGGATGGTCCCGCCAACGGTTCCTTCACCCCGATCTCCGACTGCTGCTCCCCGCACCCGCGGGGATGGTCCCATGGCGGACCTGGAGGACGGGATCACAGACTTCTGCTCCCCGCACCCGCGGGGATGGTCCCACGCCGAGCTGCGTGAGCTTGTTCGTCACTTCCTGCTCCCCGCACCCGCGGGGATGGTCCCCGGGAGGCCATCGGCCGGGCCTACGAGGAGATCTGCTCCCCGCACCCGCGGGGATGGTCCCGCGTCCCGAGGGTGGGGCCGCGAACACGTCCACTGCTCCCCGCACCCGCGGGGATGGTCCCCACCAGAAAGTGAGGCCCCAGTGGCCACATCACTGCTCCCCGCACCCGCGGGGATGGTCCCTGCGGGCAGAGCTGCGGGCCGGGGAGGAAGTCCTGCTCCCCGCACCCGCGGGGATGGTCCCGCACCTCTTTTTCTGGCGCGACAACGACGAGACTGCTCCCCGCACCCGCGGGGATGGTCCCAGCAGCGACAGAGGAGTTGATCCATGTCCGACCTGCTCCCCGCACCCGCGGGGATGGTCCCTTTTGATCCACTCTCCCCGGCCGGGCCATGATCTGCTCCCCGCACCCGCGGGGATGGTCCCGCGCCGAAGGGCCGCTCCGCTTTCCCGGCCTGCTGCTCCCCGCACCCGCGGGGATGGTCCCCGGGAGGCACTGCACGGCGGTACGCCCTCCCGGCTGCTCCCCGCACCCGCGGGGATGGTCCCGGCGGCTCGTCGCTGTAGCCCTGGCCCCTGCCCTGCTCCCCGCACCCGCGGGGATGGTCCCCGCCGAACCGCCAGAGGGTCATCACCTCGGCCCTGCTCCCCGCACCCGCGGGGATGGTCCCCAGGCCGGGGCCGGGGCCACCCTGACCTACGGCCTGCTCCCCGCACCCGCGGGGATGGTCCCACGGCGGACGTGCCGGTGACGGAGGTGGCGCCCTGCTCCCCGCACCCGCGGGGATGGTCCCCACCACACGGCCGCTCACCCCTTCTCTCGGATCTGCTCCCCGCACCCGCGGGGATGGTCCCTGGACGGGATCCTGCTGGAGGACATCGAGGGCCTGCTCCCCGCACCCGCGGGGATGGTCCCTCCTCGCCCGCGCCGCGGACATCACCGCACGCCTGCTCCCCGCACCCGCGGGGATGGTCCCTGCTCGTTGCCCTGGCCCCGTCGCTGGTGTCGCTGCTCCCCGCACCCGCGGGGATGGTCCCCGGCCTGCTGCGCGGTGAACACCGACCGGCCGCTGCTCCCCGCACCCGCGGGGATGGTCCCGAAACGTGTTCGCCCTGCTCCCACCGGAACCGCTGCTCCCCGCACCCGCGGGGATGGTCCCACCCGCTGGAGCCGGGCCCGTAGCTCGGGAATCTGCTCCCCGCACCCGCGGGGATGGTCCCCTCCAGCGGATCGGCGACGAGCACCCGAACGTCTGCTCCCCGCACCCGCGGGGATGGTCCCAACTTGGCCTCGGCGCCGGACGGCCAGCGGGCCTGCTCCCCGCACCCGCGGGGATGGTCCCGCGTCGCGGGCGGCCAGCTCCCGGCCGATGTCCTGCTCCCCGCACCCGCGGGGATGGTCCCTCCTCCGCAACGTCACCGAGGTCTACGCCGCCCTGCTCCCCGCACCCGCGGGGATGGTCCCGTCACGCCCGTCTCCTCGTCGACGAGGGTGATCTGCTCCCCGCACCCGCGGGGATGGTCCCCACCGTGTCCTCGGCTGCGGGGACGGTGTCGGCTGCTCCCCGCACCCGCGGGGATGGTCCCGGGACGCGTGGCGCGAGGCGTACCGAGTGAGCCTGCTCCCCGCACCCGCGGGGATGGTCCCATGTGGCGGAGGCCGCTGGCCGAGATGCTGATCTGCTCCCCGCACCCGCGGGGATGGTCCCTTCACCGCCCTGTACGACGGCACGAACGCAGTCTGCTCCCCGCACCCGCGGGGATGGTCCCCCTTGCACGCCGCGTCGCCGGTGACCCGCCACCTGCTCCCCGCACCCGCGGGGATGGTCCCCCAGCCGTGACCAGCAAAGACACCCTCCGAGACTGCTCCCCGCACCCGCGGGGATGGTCCCATCGTGTTGACTCAGATTCGGTAGCCGGTCAGCTGCTCCCCGCACCCGCGGGGATGGTCCCGCGTCGCGTTTCTCTCCGCGCAGTACGCGGCCCTGCTCCCCGCACCCGCGGGGATGGTCCCGAGATAAGGCCCTGTCTCAGCGGCCTTTTCCACTGCTCCCCGCACCCGCGGGGATGGTCCCATCACCAACTCCGGGTTCCAGGTCTTCCTGTTCTGCTCCCCGCACCCGCGGGGATGGTCCCCGCCGGTACCACAGGCCGATGTACTGCGCTTTCTGCTCCCCGCACCCGCGGGGATGGTCCCCCCCAACCCACCCCGAACGGCCGTCAGACGGCCTGCTCCCCGCACCCGCGGGGATGGTCCCCGTGCGGACACAGCGACCGTGGCGAACACGTTCTGCTCCCCGCACCCGCGGGGATGGTCCCGCCATCGCGGCGCGGTTGAACGCGGCCAGGGACTGCTCCCCGCACCCGCGGGGATGGTCCCCCCGACGTCGAAACCATGGCCTGCCTCTCCGGCTGCTCCCCGCACCCGCGGGGATGGTCCCAGGCCGGAAGCGGCTGACGACGGTCAGCTGTTCTGCTCCCCGCACCCGCGGGGATGGTCCCGTGGCGTAGTCGCCGGGCGGGTAGACGAAGGCCTGCTCCCCGCACCCGCGGGGATGGTCCCGGAGCGTGCGTCGGCCAGCAGCCGGATACGGGCTGCTCCCCGCACCCGCGGGGATGGTCCCTTCCCGCCCTTCCTGCCCTTGGCGGGGCGAGCCTGCTCCCCGCACCCGCGGGGATGGTCCCAGTTTGCCAGTTGCCCGTGACGGTGTGGAGGTCTGCTCCCCGCACCCGCGGGGATGGTCCCCCGGCCGGCGTGACCGTGTCGGCGGTGAGGCCCTGCTCCCCGCACCCGCGGGGATGGTCCCCCATTCCGCGAACGGCTCATCATCGGCACACACTGCTCCCCGCACCCGCGGGGATGGTCCCTGCCGGCGAAGGGTCACCGCGGACAGCGATTCCTGCTCCCCGCACCCGCGGGGATGGTCCCGTCAGCAGGTGCGACACCTCCGTACCGCGCTGCTGCTCCCCGCACCCGCGGGGATGGTCCCGCTCCCCGCGGCTGCTGCCCGTCGAGCGCGCCCTGCTCCCCGCACCCGCGGGGATGGTCCGAAGGCGTCGTACTCGCGGGTGTACTCCAGGAACTGCTCCCCGCACCCGCGGAGATGGTCCCGCCCGGCGGCACGGTGGGTTCCCCGTACGTCACTGCTCCCCGCACCCGCGGGGATGGTCCCGACGAGGGCGCCGAGTCGGCCGTTCCGACGCCCTGCTCCCCGCACCCGCGGGGATGGTCCCAAGGCCGAGCGCTACGGCATCAGCTCAGGCGACTGCTCCCCGCACCCGCGGGGATGGTCCCGCGTCGAACCCGGGGGTGCTGATGGCTCCGCCCTGCTCCCCGCACCCGCGGGGATGGTCCCCCGACCAGTGCCCAGTGGGCCCAGTCGACTCCCTGCTCCCCGCACCCGCGGGGATGGTCCCGTCTTGCGGCGGTCCTTCTCGTGCTTGGTGCGCTGCTCCCCGCACCCGCGGGGATGGTCCCGTCGGCGCCATCCTCGCCGAGAACACGCAGGTCTGCTCCCCGCACCTGCGGGGATGGTCCGGCGGGATCTTTTCGTGTTCCCCCGCTCGTGCCCTGCTCCCCGCACCCGCGGGGATGGTCCCAAGTACGACTCCGGGCGCGGTCTGATCCTTCCCTGCTCCCCGCACCCGCGGGAATGGTCCCCTGGGGCTGCTGTGTACGGGTGGTGGCGCCTGCTGCTCCCCGCACCCGCGGGGATGGTCCCTACTCGCGGACCGCGAAGGTCAACCTCAGGGGCCGCTCCCTGCACCCATAGGGATGGCCCCAACGAGGGCTTACGGACCAGTCACACGACCTCCCCACCCCGCAGATATTCGCGAACGCGGCTCGCGAGGTGGGGAGGGCCGTCGAAGAGGCCCCAGTCTCCGATCACGTCACCCACTGTCCCCTCGGGGATCACAAGGCTTCCCGCCGCATGTTCGGTGGCCAACTCCTGGGGATTCCGTCCGTCGAGGGTGGCGAGGTCGTGCAAAATGTCGGCCGTCGTGTCCGGGTCCGTGATGCAGGCATGGAACGGCTGTTCCTCGCCGGGCGACAGGGCCTCAGCGTCTGCTGTCGGCATGACCGGGCGCTCCTTGGTGTGTAGTGCACGGCTCCGCCTCTCGCTTGGCGTCGAGACGTTGCCGCCTTTCGCTCGCAGGCTCTCGACGGCTCTTGGGGTCAGGTCGCGAGGGTCGGCGGAAGCCCTGGGGTGAGGGCGAGTTCGAACCAGATCGTCTTGCCTGCCGGTCCGTACGGCCCCTCGCCCGTGCCGCAGCCGCCCCAGCGGTCCGCGAGCAGGTCGAGGATCAGCAGGCCGCGCCCTCCGTCGGCGCACGTCGGTACGACCGGGGACGAGACCATCGGCGGCAGGTCGGGGGCCATGTCCCAGACGCTGACCCGGAGTACGGGGTCCAGCCAGTGCAGGCGGACGAACGCGGGCCCCTTGGTGTGCCGCACCGAGTTCGTCGCCAGCTCGGATGTCAACAGCTCCGCCCGCTCGACGAGTTCGGCGAGGCCGTGGGCGGTGAGGACGGCCCGGAGGGTGAGACGGGCGATGCCGGGGGCGCGGGGGTCGCAGGGGAAGTGGAGCTCGTAACTCCAGGGGGCGGCGAAGGGAAGAGGGGCGGGGTACGGAGGGAGTTCGGGGTCGTCAGCATGCGAAGTGAGGACGGTCGGGGTTGACGGGGTGATGGGGAGTTGGGTCACGCGGCACCTCCGTTGGCGCGAGTGGCTGTCGTGTGTGCGCAGTGGTGAATCGCACGGGTGGCCTTGCCCCGACTCCGAGTGGGTGCGGTGTCTCCGCCGGTGAGTACGCCGCCCTCCGGATGAGCGGAATCAGACCGGTGCGCTTCCGCTGGATGGGGCGGGATGGTGGCCTGAGCCACACCATAGCGAGAGCTATTTAACCCGTGCCATCAATCTCACTGGAACGGGTGCAGTTTCCTTACGGAATGGACTCGGGCCGCCCCCGTCGGCACACTGTGCGCGAGCAAGGAGGGCTTGATGGCACCGAACACCCCGTCCATCCGGCAGCGCCGTCTGGGCCTGGAGCTTCGGCGACTCCGTGAAGCAGTCGGCATGTCAGCCCCCGCGGCAGCTGGCGCGTTGGGTACGGACCGCACGAACATCTCGAACATCGAGGCAGGGCGGTACGGCATCAGCGAGGAGCGCCTACGTCGTCTGGCCAGCATCTACGAGTGCAACGACGAGGACCTGATCAACACGTTGGCCGCGATGACGGGCGGTCGCAAGCCGGGCTGGTGGGACGAGTACCGGGGCAAAGTGCCTCCAGGGCATCTCGACATCTCCGAAATCGAGTACTCCGCCGTGCACTTGCGCACGGTGCAGACGTCGCATCTTCCCGGGCTGTTCCACACCGAGGACCACGCCAGAGCGATCTTCGACCTCGTCGTGCCGAAACTGCCGCGTCTGGAGGTCGAGTTGCGCATCGCGCATCGGCTCGCACGGCAGCAGGTGATCGCGGGAGACAGGGCCGTCCCCTACGTTGGGATCATCCACGAGGCCGCCCTGCGCATGCAGTTCGGCGGCCGAGAGGTGGCACGTGCCCAGCTTCATCACTTGCTGGACGAGAACGAGCGTGACAACGTGACTTTGGTGGTGATCCCGTTCGCCAGCGGAGGCTTCCCCACGGTGGGGGACGCCGTCCTGTACGCGAAGGCCACCAACTCACATCTGGACACCGTGCACATGGATTCACCGGCCGGCCCGCTGTTCTTCGACTCGCCGACCCAGTTGGAGAACTTCCGCCAGCGCCTGGACCTGGCCCAGCGGATGGCGCTGACTCCGAAGGAATCGGCCGACTTCATCCACGCAGTCGCCAAAGACATGTAAGAGGAGCAGGCCTTGTCGGAGTTGTGCTGGTCGAAGTCGTCCTTCTCCGGGGAGGGGGGCAACAACTGCGTCGAGATAGCCGCCCCGAGCCCCGAGAACATAGCCCTTCGGGAGAGCGAGAGCCCGGCCCGTGTGCTGAACACGGACCGGGCTGTGCTGGGAGCGCTGGTGCGGGGTGTGAAGGCGGGGCTCGGAGGCTGAGCCGCGCCTCGGCGCGGCGGCTCCGGCCCCGGGGGTGCGGTCGGAGACCGTGGGCTCAGGCCACGCCCGCCGTCGCCCGTACCGTCGACGCGATCGTCGCCGAGCCCACCACGCGGGTGCCGTCGTACAGGACGATCGCCTGGCCGGGGGCGACGCCGCGGACCGGCTCGGTGAAGGTGACCTCCAGGGTGCCGTCGACCAGCTCGGCCGACACCTCGGTCTCGCCGCCGTGGGCGCGGAGCTGGGCCGTGTAGGTGCCGGGGGCGGTGGGGGCGGTGCCGCACCAGCGGGGCTTGATCGCGGTGAGGGCGGTGACGTCGAGGGCGGCCGCGGGGCCGACCGTGACCGTGTTGTTCACGGGTGAGATGTCGAGGACGTAGCGCGGCTTGCCGTCGGGGGCCGGGGTGCCGATGCGCAGGCCCTTGCGCTGGCCGATGGTGAAGCCGTAGGCGCCCTCGTGGGTGCCGACCTTGGCGCCGGACTCGTCGACGATGTCGCCCTCGGCCTTGCCGAGGCGGTTCGCGAGGAAGCCCTGGGTGTCGCCGTCGGCGATGAAGCAGATGTCGTGCGAGTCGGGCTTCTTGGCGACCGCGAGCCCGCGGCGCTCGGCCTCCGCGCGGATCTCGTCCTTCGTCGTGACGGTGTCGCCGAGCGGGAACAGGGCGTGGGCGAGCTGCTTCTCGTCCAGCACGCCGAGGACGTACGACTGGTCCTTGGCCATGTCGGAGGCGCGGTGCAGCTCGCGGCTGCCGTCCTCGCGGACGATCACCTGGGCGTAGTGGCCGGTGCAGACGGCGTCGAAGCCGAGGGCCAGGGCCTTGTCCAGGAGCGCCGCGAACTTGATCTTCTCGTTGCAGCGCAGGCAGGGGTTGGGGGTGCGGCCGGCCTCGTACTCGGCGACGAAGTCCTCGACGACGTCCTCGCGGAAGCGGTCGGCGAGGTCCCAGACGTAGAACGGGATGCCGATCACGTCGGCGGCGCGGCGGGCGTCGCGGGAGTCCTCGATCGTGCAACAGCCCCGCGCGCCCGTGCGGAAGGACTGCGGGTTCGCGGAGAGTGCGAGGTGGACACCGGTGACGTCGTGGCCGGCTTCCGCGGCACGGGCGGCGGCGACGGCGGAGTCCACTCCGCCGGACATGGCGGCGAGTACGCGAAGGGGGCGGGGGCGCGGCGAGGTCTCAGTCATAACCCTTCCAGGGTACGGGGCGCCGGGAACCGGGACCCGCGCGTATCCGTTGTGGATCTCGAGGGGCGAGGAAGGCGGGGTGGACGGAGATGGGTGCGGAGCCGGGTTCGGAGACAGGTTCGGGTTCGGGGACAGGTTCGAGGCCGGGGACGGGTTCGGGGGCGGGTTCGGAGGCGGGTGCCGGGGTGGGGTCGGGGGCGCGGGAGAAGGACGCGGACCGGCGGATCGGGCGGCGTGCGCTGCTGATCGGCGGGGTGGCCGCCGCGGTGGGCACGGCCGTGCTCGCGCGGGACGAGCTGGGCAGGCTGTGGTGGCGTCTGCCGGGGGTGGAGAAGGCGCGGGTGCGGGGGGCGGTCGACTTCCGCGGCGCGCGGTGGCTGGCGGCCTCGACGGGCAACTTCCGCTGGGCGGACCGCCCCGACGACTACGACGTGGACATGGTGGTCGTCCATGTCACCCAGGGCAGTCTGGCGAGTGCGGTGAAGGTCTTCCAGGACCCGGCCCACCGGGCGGCGGCGCACTACATCGTCGGGAAGGACGGCCGGGTCACGCAGATGATCCGTGAGCTGGACGTGGCGTTCCACGCGGGCAACCGCGCGTACAACGAGCGCAGTGTCGGCATAGAGCACGAGGGCTTCGTGGACCGCCCCGAGGACTTCACCGACGCGATGTACGCCGCCTCCGCGCGGCTGGCGGCCGGGATCTGCCGGCGGTACGGCATACCCGTCGACCGCGAGCACATCATCGGGCACGTGGAGGTGCCGGGGACGGACCACACCGACCCCGGTGAGCACTGGGACTGGGACCGGTACCTGCGGCTGGTGCGGGAGGCCCACGCGGCCGCGGCGTGACCGCCGGCCCCCGTGACCGCCGGCTCCCGTGACCACGGCCCGGTACGACAGCGGCGGCAGCCGGTCGGGCCGCCCTCCGCTCCGGCGCGTTCCCGGGTAGGTGCGGCGCGGAGGCGGGCGCGGCCTCGGCTCAGCTCAGTCCCGCCGCGCGGGCCCGTTCCACGGCGGGTCCGATGGCCTCGGCGACCGCCTCGACGTCGGCCTCGGTGGAGGTGTGGCCGAGGGAGAAGCGCAGGGTGCCGCGGGCCAGGTCGGGATCGGTGCCGGTGGCCAGCAGCACGTGGCTGGGCTGGGCGACGCCGGCGGTGCAGGCGGAGCCGGTGGAGCACTCGATGCCCTGGGCGTCCAGGAGCAGCAGCAGGGAGTCGCCCTCGCAGCCCGGGAAGGTGAAGTGGGCATTGGCCGGGAGGCGGCCCTCCGGCGCCGGGTCCCCGCCGAGGATCGCGTCGGGGACGGCCGTGAGGACGGCGGTGACCAGGGTGTCGCGCAGGGCGCCGATCTCGCGGGCGAACCATTCGCGCTGCTCGGCCGCGAGGCGGCCGGCGACCGCGAAGGAGGCGACGGCGGGGACGTCGAGGGTGCCGGAGCGGACCTGCCGTTCCTGTCCGCCGCCGTGCAGGACGGGCACGGGGGTGTGCTCGCGGCCCAGGAGGAGGGCGCCGATGCCGTAGGGGCCGCCGATCTTGTGGCCGGAGACGGTCATCGCGGCGAGGCCGGAGGCGGCGAAGTCGACGGGGACCTGACCGAGGGCCTGGACGGCGTCGGCGTGCAGGGGGACGCCGAACTCGGCTGCGGCTTCGGCGAGTTCACGGACCGGCATCACGGTGCCGATCTCGTTGTTCGCCCACATGACCGTGGCCAGGGCCACGTCGTCGGGGTTGCGGGCGAAGGCCTCGCGCAGTGCGTCGGGGTGGACCCTGCCGTGGGCGTCCACGGGGAGGTACTCCACCGTCGCTCCCTCGTGCTCGCCCAGCCAGTGCACGGCGTCCAGGACGGCGTGGTGCTCGACGGGGCTGGCGAGGACGCGGGTGCGGGCGGGGTCGGCGTCGCGGCGGGACCAGTACAGGCCCTTGACCGCGAGGTTGTCGGCCTCGGTGCCGCCGGAGGTGAGGACGACCTCGCTGGGGCGGGCGCCGAGGGCTTCGGCGAGGGTCTCGCGGGCTTCCTCGACCGTACGGCGGGCCCGGCGGCCGGCCGCGTGCAGGGAGGAGGCGTTGCCGGTGACGCCCAGGTGGGCGACGAGCGCCTCCGCCGCCTCCGGGAGCATGGGCGTGGTCGCCGCGTGGTCGAGGTATGCCATGGTGAGCCCGATTCTACGGGGCCCGGTGTGCGGGGTCGCGGCCCGTCACCGCCGCTTGCCACAGCCGTGAGGCCACCCCGTCACGGCAGCCCGCCACAGGCGCGGTGGAGCCCCGCGGCCGCCGTGGCCCACCGGACCGGCGAGCCCCGCGACCCCACGGCCGCCGGTCCGGTGGGCCACGGACCCGTGTCCGGCGCGGCGGACCGGCAGGTCCGACATGCGAGGGCCCGGACCGCGAAGTCCGTTATCCCCGGTTCTGTCGAAACCATTGACATGATCGACACAGACTGCGATGTTGCATGCTCATCAAATCTTGATGCTTTCTGTTCGAAGTCGATTGATTCTGTCGGGTGTCTCCGGGGGTCACGGAACGGAGGGCTCAGGATCGGCAACTCCGCAGAACGGAGCACCTCGTTGCCTCGAAACCCCATGGCGCGCGGCTCGCGCGGTTTCCGTGGTCTTGGTGTGTTGACCCTGGTGGCGGCCCTGGCCGGCGCACCGGCCGTCACGGCTTCCCCCGCCGCGGCCCAGACCGCGACGGCCGGGACCGGTGCGGCCGGGACGTCGTGCGCGACCCCGGCCGCCCCCGACTTCGGGTTCGACCTGACCGGCGGCGGCTGGCGCTTCCGCACGGGGGACGATCCCTCGTGGTCGGACCCCGCCCTCTCCGACGGTTCCTGGGACGGCTGGTCCGTTCCCGACAACTGGGGACAGACGGACCTGGCGTCGTACGACGGGTTCGCCTGGTACCGCAAGACCTTCACCCTTCCCGAGCGGCCCGCGGGCGTGACCGACGCCTCGGTGGTGGCCTCGCTCGGCCGCGTCGACGACGCCGACCAGACCTTCCTGAACGGCGAGGAGATAGGCCGCACCGGCGCCTTCCCGCCGGCCTTCGACTCCGCGTGGGAGGTGCCCCGCACGTACTACCCGCGGGACGGCCTGCTGCACTGGGGCGGCACGAACGTGATCGCCGTGCGGGTCTACGACGGCACCGGCGGCGGCGGTTTCTACCAGGGCCCGGTCGGCCTGTACTCCAAGTCGCGGCTGCGTGAGCTGGCCGGACTCGCCACGACCCCGGCGAACGCCGCGCAGCTCAAGCACGCCTGCGCGGTGCTGGACGCGCAGCACCGGGCGGTGTCACGCGGTCAGCTGTCCCGTTACGCAGCGACCCTGGACGACGGCTTCTTCCACCAGGGCGACACCCGGGAGCAGCGGCTCGCCGAGGTGCGCGCGATGCTGCGCGGCAACGGCTCGGTGACGCTGCGGGACCAGCAGGCCGAGGTCGTCGTGGACGGCCAGGGCCGTCTGGTCGTCGACACGATCCGCAGCTGGGTGGCGGCCGACGGGACCGTACTGTCCCCGCCCACCCGGGAGTTCCTGTACGTCGACCCGCGCCGTCCCCGGGAACTGGGCGACCACGCCAGGTTCTTCCGGAACGGCTACCGCTCCGCGGCCATGGGCCGGGAAGTGAGCTTCAGCGTCTACCTCCCGCCCTCCTACACACAGACCACGGCCCGCCGCTTCCCGACGGTGTTCATGCTGCACGGCTTCAACGGCAGCAACATCGAGTGGGAGGCGCGGGACATGGGCAAGGTCCTCGACAAGCTGTTCGCCGAGAAGGGCATGCGCGAGTCGGTGGTCGTCTTCCCCGACGGGGCCAGCGGCTGGTGGACCGACTCCTCCGAGGGCAAGTACCGCAGCATGGTCGCGCAGGAGCTGGTGCCCCTGGTCGACCGGACCTACCGCACCGTCCCCGACCGTGAGCACCGCGGCCTCAGCGGGGTCTCGATGGGCGGTCACGGCGCGTTCACCCTGGGCCTGACGCGGCCCGACCTGTTCAGCTCGATCGCCAGCCACATGGGCGCGCTCAGCTTCCCGCCCCTGATCGGCACGCCCGAGGAGCGCGCGGCCAGCGCCGGCCAGCAGCCGATCAAGCTGGTCAACTCCATGACGTCCGCCCAGCTGAAGGAGCACACCTACTACTTCGACGGCGGGGACCAGGACGAGTACCGCTTCGGCCAGGCGGCCAGGGACATGGCCAAGGCCCTGTCCGCGAAGGGGGTCTCCTACGACACCCAGAACGGCGACGGGCACCACGACGACGTCTACTGGATGCCCAAGCTGAACCGTTCCTTCGCCCTGCACAGCGCACAGTTCGACGCCCACCCCTACCGCCAGCCGACCGAGCCCCGCAAGCAGCACACGGACGGGTACGTCTGGCCGTAAGCGGTCCGGCACCGAGAGCGGGGCCTCCCGCACCGGCGGGCCCCGCCATCCCGGAACCACCGCACGCACCGGCATCGGCGCGTGCGGTGGTTCCGTGCCCGGCCGGCCGGCGCGGAGGCCCGTCCGGGGTCTAGAAACTCCAGGACAGCGTCGAGTCCGCCTGCATGAAGAACGCCAGGACCAGCAGGTCGGCCACGCCGAGGGTGAGGCCCAGGGCGGCGCGGCCCCGGCGCTCCGTGCCCCGCCACAGGGCCACCGAGGCCAGGACGATGGCGATCGGGCCGAGGAAGACGTTGAGGACCAGGAGGCCGACGAGGCCCAGGATGAAGGACGCGACGGCCATGCCGTCGGTGTCCCGGACGCCCGTGCGGCGCGTGGCCGGTGCGGTGAGCTGCATGTCGGTCGTTCCTTCCGTCAGCGGGTCGTGGTGCGGCGGCGGCCGTGGCGCTCGCGCAGCGCGAAGACGCCGAGCCAGGCGGCGATCACGGCGGCCGCGGCGAGGCTGAAGCCGAGCGGCGCGTGGGCCACGGTGCCCATGACGACGCCGAGCAGCAGGAGTGCGGCGACGAGGAACAGCATGGGATGGATCCCCCTCCGGGACGGTTGTCGTGCCCGTCTCTCGTGACGTCCTGGTGAACAGTTGTAGTTACATCTGTTCACTGACTACCCAGTCTAGCGCGCTCCGTGCTTGGCAATTACGGAGAACAGTTGTTAACTGGATGACATGAGTCACACCCTCGGCATCCGGCAGGCCCAGAAGCAGAAGACCCGGCAGGCCCTCCTGGACGCCGCGTTGGGGCTGCTGGAGGACCAGAGCCTGAGCAGCCTCGGCCTGCGCGAGGTCACGCGCGCCGTCGGGGTCGCCCCGACCGCCTTCTACCGGCACTTCCGCTCCATCGCGGACCTGGGCGTGGCCCTGGTCGAGGAGGCGCTGGGCAGTCTGCACCCCATGATCGGGTCCACGGTGACCGCGGCCGGCTCCAGCGACGAACGCATCGCACGGGCCGTCGACCTGATCGCCCGTCACGTCCACGCGTACCCCGCACACGTCCGGTTCATCGCCCGGGAGCGGCACGGCGGCGTCCAGCCGGTCCGGGAGGCGATCCGGGACCAGCTCGGCCGCTTCGCCGAGGAGGTGCGCGCGGAACTGGCCAAGGACCCCGCGGCCGAGGGGTGGAGCGAGGACGACCTGCTGATGCTCTCGCACCTCTACGTCGACCAGATGATCGTCACCGGTTCGCTCTTCCTGGAGGCGCGGGAGGCCCAGGAGTCCGGCAGGGCCCCGGACGGGGACCTGGACCGGGTGGTCCGGCTCGCGACCCGCCAGATGCGGCTCATCAGCATCGGCCGCCGGCACTGGCTCGACTCCTGAGCCGAGGGGACCGGATCGAATCCTGGACCGACGGGACGCACGGCACCGGAGCGGGACGCGCGGGCGGGCGGGGCGGCCGCCCGTATCCGAGTGGTCACCCCGCACCGTCCTTGCGGACGCGCCCGCGCCCTCGGTCCGTCACCGCGCCGGCCGCGTCGACTCCCCCTGGACGCCGCCGTTCTGCTCCCCGGCCAGGCCGCCGCCCGGTCCGCCGCAGCCGCCGCCCGCTCCCCCGCCGGGCCCGCCCTGTCCGCCCCCGCCGGGCCCGCCGCTCGGCATGCCGGAGGGGATGCCGGTCGGCACGCCCGTCGGAGCCCCCGAGGCTGCGGCCCCCGGAGCGGCGGTGCCGGTGGGGGCACCGGACGGCGCTCCCGACGGCGCCCCGCTCGGCGCCCCGCTCGGTGTCCCGCTGGGCATCCCGCTCGGCGCTCCACCGGGCCGCCCGCACGCCTCCTGCCCGGACGTGCCGTCGTTCGAGGACGCCGAGTCGCCCGATCCGCAGGCCGCCAGGAGGAACGGCGCGAGGGCCAGCAGGGCGGCCGCGGGGAGGAGACGTACGGGCATCGTCGGCACACGCTTCATGAGGGACAGCTCCAGAAAGGATGAGGAAGGCCTGAGACCGTCATTCGACCAACGGCGTTCGGGCCTTCCCTGGGACCTCTCTGTCCGGCGCCTGTCGATCGGGCAAAGCCCGGTTCAAGACGCCGGTCCACGACACCGCTCCCGGCCGGCGGCCGGCCGGGAGCGCCGGGTCACGCGAGGCGTACGCGCGCCAGCTGCCGCGACTGCGCCACCAGCCGGTCCTCGCTGTCCCAGACCTCGCCGTCCTCCTCCAGGAATCCGCCCGCGAGGTTGCGGGTGACGATGGAGACGCGCAGGGGGCCGGGGGCGGGACGGCAGCGGACGTGGACGGTCAGCTCGACCGTCGGGACCCAGCCGGCGATGCCGAGGTCGAAGGCGGTGGGCGGCAGGGCGTCCACCGCGAGGAGCAGGGAGAGCGGGTCGGCGTCCCGGCCGTCGGCGAGCCCGAACCAGGCCCGCACCTCGCCCTTGCCGGAGGGCTGTCCGAGCGCCCAGCCGATGGTCGACGGGTCGAGCTTGAGCATCAGCCGCTCGGCGATGGGCTGCTGGTCGGCGCCGGGGGCGGGGACGGGCCCGTCCTCGGGCCCGAAGCACTGGCCGATCGGGGGGAAGGCGGGCGGCCGGGCCGAGGTGCGGACGTCGTCGGGGAGGGCGCCGAGGTCGCCGTAGGAGGCGAGGACACGGATCCGTTCGACCTCGCGGCCGTTCTCGTCGCTCTGGAGGAGGGAGGCCTGGCCGGTGGAGACGGTGCGGCCGGCGCGGACCGTCTCGGTGCGGACGACCGCCGGGCCGGGGCGGGAGGCGCTCAGGTAGTGGGCGGTGACCGTGAACGGGTCGCCGTGCGGCAGCGCGTCGGCGAGCGCGCGGCCGAGCACGGCGAGCAGGTAGCCGCCGTTGACGGCGCCGAAGATGGTCCAGCCGGCCGAGAGTTCCGTGTCGTACACGCCGGGCTCGCGGAGGGTGACGGCGGTGTCCCGGTCGAACTCACTGTCGCCGAGGGCGGCGGGGGCGATGGCTGCTTCAGACATGCGTGAACGGTACAACAGCAAAATACTAAGCGGTAGCTTTCCCCTTCCTCCGCCCGGCGACGCTACTCCTCCCGCACCGTCGAACGGCGGTTCCACGCGCGCGGCGCCCGCCAGTGGAAGCGCATCGCGAGCAGCCGCAGGACGAAGGCGGTGAGCGCGGCCGCCCCGCTGGCGGCCGGGGTGAGGACGTCGTAGCGGAGGCAGACCGCCACCATGGCGGCGCCGACGATCGCCGGTACCGCGTAGAGGTCGCGGTCCCAGCGCAGCAGGGAGGGCACCTCGTTGGCGAGGACGTCGCGCAGCACACCGCCGCCGACGGCGGTGGCCAGCCCGAGGGCCGCGGACGCGGTGAGTCCCAGGCCGTGGTCGTACGCCTTCACGGTGCCCGAGACGCAGAACAGGCCGAGGCCGGCCGCGTCGAAGACGTTCACGCCGACCTGGATGCGCTCCACGTGCGGGTGCAGGAAGAAGACGAGGAGGGCGGCGAGCAGCGGGGCGAGGAAGTAGCCCAGGTCCGTGAAGGCGGCGGGCGGCACCGCGCCGATGATCACGTCCCGGAAGATGCCGCCGCCCAGCGCGGTCACCTCGGCGAGCACGGCGATGCCGAAGACGTCGAAGTTCTTGCGCACGGCCAGCAGCGCGCCCGAGATGGCGAAGACGAAGATGCCGATCAGGTCGAGCGTGTGCTGGACGGATGGGCTGAAGAGTTGGTGGAGCACCCTACTATTCTCACCCAGCACAGAGCCCCTGCCTTACATTGCAAGGCAGGGGCTCTGTGCTGCTTACTTCTCCTTGGCAGGAGGCTCCTCTTCGGAGGCAGCCGGCTCGGAGGCGGCGGCCTCGGGAGCGTCCGCTGCCGGAGCGTCCGCCTCGGCGGGCTCCGTGGCCTCGGGCGCCTCGGGCGTCTGAGACGCCTCGGCGGGCTCCGCGGCCACAGGTGCCTCGGCGGCTTCCGCCTCGGCCACGGCCTCCGCCGCGGTCTCGACCACGGCCTCGGCCTCGGTCACCGCCTCGGCCTTCGCCACGGCCTCGGTCTTCGCCTCAGCCGCGGTCTCCGCCTCGGCTTCCGCCTCGACCTCCGCCGCCACGGCCGCCGACGTCAGGGCCGACTCCGCGAGCACCTCGTCGGCCACCAGCTCGGCCGCTTCCTTCGCGGCCGTCAGCAGGACGGTGTCCTGCGGGGCCTGGTCCTGGAAGTTCTCCGGGTGGTGGCAGGCGACCTGCTGGCCGGGCCGCAGCTCGACGAGCTTCGGCTCGGTCGTCCTGCAGATCTCCGTCGCCTTCCAGCACCGGGTGTGGAACCGGCAGCCGGTGGGCGGGGAGATCGGCGAGGGCACGTCGCCCTTGAGCAGGATGCGCTCGCTCTTGGCGTTCTTGCGGCTCGGGTCCGGGATCGGCACCGCCGACATGAGCGCCTTGGTGTACGGGTGCATCGGCGTCTTGTAGAGCAGGTCGCGGTCGGCCAGCTCGACGATCTTGCCGAGGTACATCACCGCGATCCGGTCCGAGACGTGCCGGACGACCGAGAGGTCGTGCGCGATGATCACGTACGTCAGGCCCAGCTCCTGCTGGAGGTCGTCGAGCAGGTTCACCACCTGGGCCTGGATCGACACGTCGAGCGCCGAGACCGGCTCGTCCGCCACGACCAGCTTCGGGTTCAGCGCGAGCGCGCGGGCGATGCCGATGCGCTGGCGCTGACCGCCGGAGAACTCGTGCGGGTAGCGGTTGTAGTGCTCGGGGTTGAGACCCACGACCGACAGCAGCCGCTGCACTTCCTTCTTGATGCCGCCCTCGGGCGTGACGCCCTGGAGCTTGAAGGGAGCGCCGACGATCGTGCCGATGGTGTGGCGCGGGTTCAGCGACGAGTACGGGTCCTGGAAGATCATCTGCACGTCGCGGCGCAGCGGACGCATGCCGCCGACACCGAGGTGCGTGATGTCCTTGCCCTCGAACTCGATCGTGCCGCCGGTCGGTTCGAGCAGCCGGGTGATCAGCCGGCCCATCGTCGACTTGCCGCAGCCGGACTCGCCCACCACGCCGAGGGTCTCGCCGGAGCGGACCTCGAAGTCCAGGCCGTCCACCGCGTGCACGGCGCCGACCTGCCGCTGGAGCAGGCCCTTCTTGATCGGGAAGTGCTTCTGCAGCCCGGTCACCTTCAGCAGGACCTCGCCGGGGGCGGCGTCCTTGGTGAGGGTGGCGGCGCCGCCGCTCGGCTCACCGTCGGTCTGCGCGGGGATGCTCACCGCTTTCTCGTCACTCACAGCTTCGGCGCAATCTCTTCGGTCCAGATACGCTCCCGCTGCTCCTTGCCCAGGTGGCAGGCGGCCCAGTGCCGGCTGCCGACCTCGGCCAGCTCCGGGCGGACCGTGCGGGTGACGTTGTCCTTCGGGAGGTCCGCGTACGGGCAGCGCGGGTTGAAGGCGCAGCCGGACGGGACGTTGATCAGGGAGGGCGGGGAGCCCTTGACCGGGATCAGGCGCTCCTGCTGGTCGCGGTCGAGTCGCGGCATCGAGCCCAGCAGGCCCCAGGTGTAGGGGTGGCGGGGCTCGTAGAACACCTTCTCGGCCGGACCGCGCTCGACGCACCGGCCGCCGTACATCACCAGGAGGTCGTCGGCCAGTTCGGCGACGACGCCCAGGTCGTGGGTGATGACGATGACCGCGGAGCCGAACTCCTTCTGCAGGTCGCGGATCAGGTCGAGGATCTGCGCCTGGACGGTGACGTCCAGGGCGGTCGTCGGCTCGTCCGCGATGAGCAGCTCGGGGTTGTTCACCAGCGACATCGCGATCATCGCGCGCTGGCGCATACCGCCGGAGAACTCGTGCGGGTAGTTGTCCACCCGCTTGTCCGGCTGCGGGATGCCGACCCGGTCGAGCATCTCGACCGCGCGGCGCTTGGCGGTCTTCTTGTCCACGTTGTGGTGGATGCGGTACGCCTCCACGATCTGCTGGCCGATCGTGTAGTACGGGTGCAGCGCCGACAGCGGGTCCTGGAAGATCATCGCCATGTGACGGCCGCGCAGCTTGCGCACGTGGTCCGGGTCGGCGGAGAGCAGCTCGGTGCCGTCCAGCCAGATCTCGCCGGAGATCTGGGCCTTGCGCTTGCCGTACTGGCCGGCGGTGTGCAGACCCATGATGCCCAGCGAGGTCACCGACTTGCCGGATCCCGACTCGCCCACGATGCCGAGGGTCTTGCCCTTCTCCAGCTGGAAGCTGAGCCCGTCGACGGACTTCACCAGGCCGTCGTCGGTCGGGAAGTGCACCTTCAGGTCGCGCACTTCGAGGAAGGCGCTCGGCGCGGGCGAGGCGGCGGTGGGTTCGCCCACGGCCGCTCCGCTCTTGCTGAGGTCGGTCATGTGAGCCTCACTCGGGGGTCGATCACGGCGTACAGGATGTCCACCACGAGGTTGGCGACGAGCACCGCGAGGGAAGTGATCAGGGTGACACCCAGGATGACGGGCAGGTCCTGGTTCTTGATGGCGTTGAGGACCGCCTGGCCGAGGCCGGGCAGGTTGAACGCCGTCTCGGTCAGGATCGCGCCGCCGATGAGGGCGCCGAGGTCCATGCCCAGCATGGTGAGCAGCGGCGTCATCGTGGAGCGCATGGCGTGCTTGCCGATGACGACCCGCTCCTTGAGGCCCTTGGCGCGGGCGGTGCGGATGTAGTCCTCACCGAGGATCTCCAGCATGGTGGCCCTGGTGATGCGCGCGTACATCGCCGCGTACAGGAACGCCAGGGTGACCCAGGGCAGGATCATTCCGCCGAACCAGCCGGAGAAGCTCTCGTCCAGCGGGACGAACTGTCCGTCGAACAGGTCCATTCCGTACACGAAGATCGACAGCGCGACCATGCCGGTGAAGTAGATCGGGAGGGAGACGCCCGACAGCGCGATCACCATCGCGCCGCGGTCCCACAGGCTGCCCCGCTTGAGCGCGGAGAGCACACCCGCCGAGACACCGAGGAGCAGCCACAGCACGGCGGCGCCGAGCGCGAGGGCCAGCGTCACCGGGAAGCGGTCGGTCAGCACCGGCCAGACGGCCTGCTCACTGCGGAAGGAGTAGCCGAAGCACGGCGCGGCGCAGTTGATCGAGTCGCCGCCGCCGGTGTAGGTGCGTCCGGCGAAGATCCCCTTGAAGAACTCCCAGACCTGGGCGTAGATCGGGTCGCCCAGACCCAGTTTCTCGCGCACACCCTCGACCGCGGCCGGGTCGGCCTGCTTGCCCACGAAGCTCAAGGCGATGTCGACGCCGGCCCACTTGGGGATGAGGAAGAAGATGCCGAAGACCACCATGACGATGACCACAAGCATCACTGCGGCGGCGAACAACCGCCTGATGAGGTAAGCGAGCACAGCTCTCGGCCCGCCGCGGACCGCGGGCCACCGGAGGTCGTCCGGTGGCCCGCGCTCACGCTGCGCCGGCCTTCACCTGCCTTTCGTGCCGTTCGGCGGGTGTGCCGGGACTACTTCTTCGGGTTCTTCAGGCCGAGGTTCACGAAGTCGTACTGACCGCTGTAACCGTCGGTGGTGTAGACGTTCGCCAGGTTGTCCGAGCGCCAGTTGATGAACTTCTCGAAGACGAAGGGCAGGTAGTACGCGCCCTCCATCACCTTGTGGTTGATCTCCGTGGCGATCTTGGTCTTGCCGGCGTCGTCCAGGGTGGTGACGTACTGGGCGAACAGGCCGTCGATGGCCTTGTCCTTGATGAGCGCGTAGTTGTTGTTACCGCTCTCCGCGATGTACTTGCTGTTCCACAGCGGCAGACCGAAGCCCTGCACGGACGGGAAGTCCGGGCCCCAGCCCATGATGATGATGCCGTAGCCCTTCTTCTTCACGTTCGAGGGGCTGCCGATGATGCCGGCGGTCTGCGAGCCGTCGTACTGGTCGATCTCGGCGGTGATGCCGATCTTCTTCAGCGAGGCCTGCAGGGACTGGGCCGTGGCCACCTCGACCGGCTTGTTGTTGCGGACCGCGATGGTGGTCTTGAAGCCGTTCGGCTGACCGCAGGCCTTCAGGGCCGCCTTGGCCTCGGCGACGTTGCCGCTCTTGTTGTCACCGGCGAGCTTGTACGGGTCGTACTTCTGGCCCTCGGCGCCCGGGACGGACGGCGGCAGCATGTTGGTACCGATGTCGCCACCGGCGATCGGGCCGCCACGCGCGGTCTGGAGCGACACGTGGTCGGCGCCCAGGATGACGGCCTTGCGGCACTCGAGCTTGTCGAACGGCGCGACGCTCTGCGGGAAGACCGCGTAACGCACGTAGCCGGAGACCGGGTTGTCCAGGTTGGCCTTGTGCTGCTTCAGGGCGGTGGTGCGGCCCTGCGGCGACATGCCGGTCTGATTCAGGTCCAGGTCCAGGTCACCGCTCAGCAGACGCTGGTCGAGCTGGTTGGCGTCCGAGAAGAACTTGATGGTGATCTCGTCCGGGTAGGCCTTGCGGACCGGGTCCGAGGCCTGCTTCCAGTTGGTGTTGCGGACGAGCTTGAGGTCCTTGCCCGGGCTGTAGGACGCGAACTTGTACGGGCCCGAGGAGAACGGCTTCAGGCCGTACTTGGCCTTGGTGTCCATGTCCTGGCGGACCGGCGAGGCCGAGACCAGGGCCAGCATCTCCTCGAAGTCCGAGTTGGCCACGGGGAGCTTGAAGACGATGGTCTTGTCGTCCGGCGTCTCGATGGCCTTCAGACCGAGCTTGTCGGCGGAGGTGTCCTTGTAGGGACCCTTGTACTCGCCCTTGGGGTCGAGCACGTCCTTCAGGTACGTCGGACCGCCGGACAGGACGTCCTGCGCCCACACGCGCTCGATGCCGTACTTCACGTCCTTGGACGTGATCGGCTTGCCGTCCTCCCACGTGATGCCGTCACGCAGGGTGTACGTGTAGGTCTTGCCGTCGTCCGTGACCTTGGCGGTCTCGGTGGCAAGGTCCGGAGTGATCTCGGCGCCCGCGGCACCCGGCTCGGCCTTGTTCGTGACGAGCTGGCGGCTGTAGTAGCGCGCGAAGTTCCACATCATGCCGTAGTAGCCACGCGTGGTGTCCCACGAGTCGGCGTCCTGCGCGGCACCGAACTTCAGCGTGCCGCCCTTCTTCGCGGCGGACGCCTGGGCGACCTTGTTGTTCGCGGCGTCGAAGCCGGCGGCACCGGTCTTCGAACCGTTGTCGCCGTCGTCCGAACCGCCGCCGCACGCCGCCGTGGTCAGCAGCGCGGCGACCGCGGCAGCAGCGGCAATAGCCTGCTTCCGCCGCCCTGAGGTGCGTTGGGTAGTCACGATCTCGGATCCTCCGGATAGATGAGAGACCCCGTGTAAGTGCCACGGGACAGTTGAGGTGCGGCTCAGCGAGAGGCCTTCGGGTCCAGCGCGTCCCGCACGCCGTCGCCGAAGAGGTTGAAGGCGAGAACGGTGATGAAGATCGCCACGCCCGGAACCACCATGTACATGGGGTCGGACTCGTAGTAGTCGATCGCGCTCGAGAGCATCTGCCCCCAGGAGGCGGTGGGCGGCTTGACGCCCACGCCCAGGAAGCTGAGCGCCGCCTCGGTCAGGATGTTGGTGGGGATCATCATCGTGGTGTAGACGACGATCGGGGCGACGAGGTTGGGCAGCAGTTCCTTGAACAGGATGTACAGCCGTCCGGCGCCCAGCGATCGGGCGGCCTCCACGTACTCGCGCTCTCGCAGGGAGAGGGTCTGGCCGCGCACCACACGTCCGATGTAGGGCCAGCCGAAGAAGCCGATGACCAGGATCATCACGAAGACGCGCACGTTGGAGCCGGTGAGGCCCAGCAGGTCGCTCGGCATGACGGAGACCAGCGCGATGATGAACAGCAGCTGGGGGAAGGCGAGCAGACCGTCCATGACCCGGCTGACGACCGAGTCGACCCAGCCGCCGAAGAAGCCGGCGAGGATGCCCAGGACGGTGCCGAGGATCACGGCGACGACGGCCGACAGGAAGCCGACCAGCAGGGAGATCCGGGCGCCGTAGAGGATGCGGGCGAAGATGTCGCGGCCGTTGACCGGCTCGACGCCCAGCAGGTGCTCGCCGCTGATGCCGCCCAGGGAGCCCGTGGGGGTGCCGAACAGCGGGTCGATGAGGTTCTCGTGGTACTCGTTCGGGTCCTGGCCCAGGATCGAGGTGATCACCGGGGCCAGCAGCGCGACCACGACGAGGAGGAGCACCACGATGCCGCCGGTCAGGGCGAGCTTGTCCCGCTTCAGGCGCTCCCAGGCGATCCGACCCAGGGAACGGCCCTGTACGGCCTTCGCGTCGGCGGTGGCCACCGCCGCTTCCTCGGCCGGGCTCGGGGCCGCTTCCGCGGTCGGCTCGTGCAATGGTGCCGTCATCTGGCAGGGACCCCTCTCAACCGGCGGTAGCCGGCCCACACTTGCCGCTGTAGCGGCGTGATCAGTCCGTCGTACGCAGGGGTGAAAGCACCCCTGATGCGGGAGTCTTCAACGCTTTGGCGATCTGTAGCCAGAGTTGAAGGGGAATGGATGCGTAAACGTGATGCTCTCAGGAGGATTCCGTTATCCGGACGGTGGGTAACGGGGGGCGGACGCCCACGAGTTATGGCATAACCATCCATAAACGGACTTACCGCACCGATCTACGCGCGAAGATTCACTGAGCCGACGCGTCGGGCCGACACCCGGAGACGGACGGCGGACCCCATCAGCGACGGCCGGCCGGCGGGAAGCCGTAACCGCCCACGGGGGGCTGCGCGGGCGGCGCCGCGGGGGCGTGCGCCTCACGGTCGTAGAAGGGGCGGACGTGGGCGCGCATCCACAGGACCACCGGGTCGTAGTCGTCGCTCATGGCGACCGTGGACACCGGCAGTCCCTCCGGCACCGCGCCGACGGACTGCTGCATCATCGCCCGCACCGCGTCCACGGCCGGCGGGGAGGTGTCGTACACGTCGAGCCCGAGGGCGAGGTAGGGCGCGCCGAGGGCCGGCTGGACCCAGGCGCGGCGCAGGGAGCGCAGGGCCGGGGTGCGGTGGGCGTTCTGCGCGAGCAGGGCGTAGAACTGCGGGATCTCGATGGCCGGCTCGGACAGCCGCAGCGGCCCGGCCGGCTGGCGGTCCAGCCCGGTGGCGATCCGCCGCAGGTCGGGCCAGGGGATGCCGACGCCGCCGCCGGGGGCGTGCGGGTTGAGCCAGAGTCCGTGGTGGTCGGGGTAGAGGGTGCGGGCCGCGTCCAGCGCGTCGACCACCTCGTACGACCGGTTCCAGCCGCTCGCGGACAGTTCCTGGGCGGAGGTGACGCAGGGGGCGTAGCCGTGGCCCTCGACGTCCATCGTGCCGTACTGGGCGTCGGGGGAACCGGCCTGACCGTGCCACAGCAGCATCCACACCTGGCCGGTGCCCGGGGTCGCGAGGGCGCGCAGGAGTGCCTCGTAGGCGTCGTAGCGCCCGGGGGTCACCTGGCGCAGCATGTGCTCGACCTGCCCGGCCGCGATGCTGCTGGCGCTCACCTGTACCGCCCCTTCGATAAGTTGCCCCGCTTTCGGGAGACCAGCTTAGGTGTCTTCGCCGACAACGGGTCCCCCCGAGGGACCGGCTCGTCCGCCGCCGGCGGGACCGGCCCGGCGGGCGCCCACCGGGCCCTCGCGGCACCGCCGCCCGCCGGCGCGGACGCCCCCGTGCGGAACGCGTTCAGTGGATCCGGGAGTAGAAGGGCCGCACGTGCTCCTTCAGCCACCGGGCCACCGGGTCCTCCGTCACGTCGAGCAGGACGAGGTTGACCGGCCAGGGCGCCTGGACCCGGCCGAGCGCCCTGCCGAGGGCCTCCAGGGGCAGCGCCCGCTGATCGCCCTCCCACGGGGAGAGCTCGACGCCGACGAACAGCACGGGGTCGGCCGTCTCGATCGCGGCGAGGCAGCGGCGGGCGGTCAGGACGACGCCGGTCGCCTCGAACTCGGCGGAGGCCGCGGACAGGAAGTCCACCGGGTCGTCCTGCCAGTCGGGCTCGTGGAGACGGACCCGGCCGCCGCCGGCGGGACCGTCCAGCGGGGTGAGGCCGGCCCGGCACAGCTCGGCGACGGCCTCCGGGGGCAGCGGGATGCCGACCGTGCCGTCCGGGTTGACCAGGATGCCGACCTGCGGGGGCAGCCCGCGGGCGAACTCGACCGCCGGGGCGACGGTGTACGCCATGTGCGCGCCGACGACCTGCCGGAACTGTTCCTCGGAGCTGAACACGGGCACGTACGCCTGGCCCTCCAGCTCCAGGGTGGGCAGGTCCAGGGGGCCGCTGTGCGGGCCGCCTCCGGCGGGCAGCGGCACCCACAGGAAGCTGCGGCCGAGCACCTCCACGATCCGGCCGCCGGCCCCGGGCACGCCGAGGGAGGCGGAGAGCACCTCCTCCAGCTCGTTGCCGGGCCACCCGCCGTGCGGGTGGGGGTGCGCCTGTGCCGGGAAGTCCGCGGGGAAGTCCGCCGGGGGGAAGTCCATCTGCCTACCGCCTGCTGGGAACCACTGGATGTGGCTCGAAAGGCTATCGGGTACCGGCCGCGCCCCCGCCGTGCGCCGTCCGACGTCCACCGTCCACCGTCCACCGGACGTCCCGGAGCCGGGGGCGGCGGCCGGGGACGGTGGCGGTGCGGCGGCCGCGTGGCCGGGCCCGCGGGGCGGGTCCGGCGGGGCGGGTCCGACGACCGGGGACGCCTGTGCGGCGGCTCGGTCTCCGCGGGGCCCCGCACCCGCGGACGGCCCGGCGGCCGCGTGGCCGCCCCGCGGGGCGGGTCCGGCGACCGGGGCGGCGGGCTCGTGCCGCGGCTCGGCGGCCGAAGGTCCGCGGACCGGACCGCTGAGCCCCGCCCCGGGTGCCGCCCGCCGGCCGGACCCCCGGTCCCGCGCGGCGGCCCGGCGCTCGCGGGCCCCGGATGCGCACGGCACCCCGGCACCCCGGCGGCCGCAGGTGCGGAGCCCCCGGGCCCGCACGGCGATCGAGGGCCGCAACCCCGCCCCGGTCCGGCCCCGGTCAGCTCGTGAAGGCGATGCGGCGGAGGGTGTCGGCCGCGGCGCGGTCGAGGAGGACCGTCGAGCCGCAGCCCTGGGGGAGGCGGCCGCGCTCCGCCGCGCGCAGCAGGCGGGAGGCGGCCCGGCGGTGGCGGCGGAAGGCGTACCGGGAGACGCCCCGGCCGCGCTCGCGCTGGCCCTCCAGCGCGGTGTCCACGGTGACGTCGAGCAGCACGAGGTGCAGGCTGCCGCCGCGGCGGCGGGCCTCGCGGGCCAGCCAGGCGCGCACCCAGGCCTGCGTGCCGCAGTCGTGGACGACGACGCCCTCGCCGGTGCGCAGGGCGCGGCGCAGACCGGCGTAGTGGTCGAGGCGGACGAGAGGGCGGTAGAGGGCGTAGGGCAGGGCGCGCGGCATGCGGGCGTCCCAGCGGTCGCGGGTGTCCTGGGAGTCGATGCGCGCGCCCGCGACGGCCCGCCTCATCAGCGTCGACTTGCCGCTGCCGGGCAGTCCCGTGACCACGACCAGGTCGCGGGACGCGAACAGCAGGCCGTGCGGGCTGCGGCCGGCGCGGTCGCGCAGGTCGCGGACGACCGGCGCGGGGGTCGCACCGGCCGCCCCGGGGGCGGAGGCCCGCGGCTGCGCGGGCAGTGCGAGCGCCGGGCCGGTCCCGAGTCCCGTGGTCCTGTTCACCGTGTTCGTCCTCCCCTGGGGTCAGACAAGTCTTCTCCCCGTCGAGCGTAAAGAGAAGGTAATCCGGTCCGCCTCGCGTTTTCATGCGCTTACCGCCACAGGCCGGTTACAGATGCGGCCTGCCGCGATCGGCCGGGGCGTGCGATGATGGCCGCGCCAACTGCATACCGGCCGTTTGAATCCGCGCGGGAGAGTCCCCACCGACAGCATCGCTGGGGCGCCGAAGGAGCAAGTCCCTCCCTTGAATCTCTCAGGCCCCGTTACCGCGCGGGCGAGGCACATCTGAAAAGCGGGTCGCCCTCCGGCGGCTCCACCCAAGGTGCAAGCCGTGACCGACCCGTCCGCGGACGGTCACGGCGAACCTCTCAGGTTCCGATGACAGATGGGGAGGAACGACCTCTCCTCCCCCGCGCCCGGCTCCACCCGCGCGGGAGGGAGTCCATCGCCTTGGGAGACGAACGCCCGATGAGCAGCACCCCGCTCCGCCACACCGCCCTCGACGCCCTGCACCGTTCGCTGGGCGCGACCATGACCGACTTCGCCGGCTGGGACATGCCCCTGCGCTACGGCTCCGAACGCGACGAGCACCACGCCGTGCGGACCCGGGCCGGCCTCTTCGACCTCTCGCACATGGGCGAGATCACCGTCACCGGCCCGCAGGCGGGCGCCCTGCTGAACTTCGCTCTGGTCGGCGACCTCGCGGCCGTGGGCGTGGGCCGGGCCCGCTACACCATGATCTGCGACGCCGACGGCGGCATCCTCGACGACCTCATCGTGTACCGGCTCGCCGACACCGAGTTCATGGTCGTCGCCAACGCCTCCAACGCCCAGGTGGTCCTGGACGCGCTGACCGCGCGCGCCGGCGGCTTCGACGCCGAGGTGCGCGACGACCGCGACGCCTACGCGCTGCTCGCCGTCCAGGGACCGGAGT
The DNA here is from genome assembly GCF_055580685.1 of Streptomyces sp. NPDC031554. Lineage (NCBI taxonomy): Bacteria > Bacillati > Actinomycetota > Actinomycetes > Kitasatosporales > Streptomycetaceae > Streptomyces > Streptomyces sp. NPDC031554. Next base: position 308,787 of record NZ_JBVIKX010000001.1, read on the forward strand.
CCCCCGGCATCCTGAAGTCGCTCACCGACGCCGACCTCGACGGCCTGAAGTACTACGCCGGCCTGCCCGGCACCGTCGCCGGCGTCCCCGCGCTCGTCGCCCGCACCGGTTACACCGGCGAGGACGGCTTCGAACTGTTCGTGAAGCCGGAGCACGCCGTCGAGCTGTGGCAGGCCCTGACGAAGGCCGGCGAGGGCGTCGGCCTGATCCCCTGCGGCCTGTCCTGCCGCGACACGCTCCGCCTGGAGGCGGGCATGCCGCTGTACGGCCATGAGCTGTCGACCGCGCTGACCCCCTTCGACGCCGGTCTCGGCCGAGTCGTGAAGTTCGGCAAGGACGGTGACTTCGTGGGCCGCGCGGCGCTCGCCGCGGCCGCCGAGCGCGCCGGGACGAACCCGCCGCGGGTCCTGGTCGGCCTGGTCGCCGAGGGCCGCCGCGTCCCGCGCGCCGGGTACGCCGTGGTCGCGGGCGGCGAGGTGGTCGGCGAGGTCACCTCCGGCGCCCCCTCCCCCACGCTGGGCAAGCCGGTCGCGATGGCCTACGTCGACGCCGCGCACGCGGCACCGGGCACGCCGGGTGTCGGCGTGGACATCCGGGGCAGCCACGAGCCGTACGAGGTCGTGGCGCTGCCGTTCTACAAGCGCCGGAAGTAGAGACTGGCGCTCGGACCGCGCCGCGGCGGACCGCGGCCGGTCCCGCGCGTGACCCTGCGCACAGGTGCGCCGCTCACGCGCGTCCCCAGCAGTCCCCCTTCATCAGCACTCCCCCGCGTACAGGAGAATTCAGGCCATGAGCAACCCCCAGCAGCTGCGCTACAGCAAGGAGCACGAGTGGCTGTCGGGCGCCGAGGACGGCGTCTCGACGGTCGGCATCACCGAGCACGCGGCCAACGCGCTCGGCGACGTGGTCTTCGTCCAGCTCCCCGAGGTCGGTGCCGCGGTGACCGCGGGCGAGTCCTGCGGCGAGCTGGAGTCGACCAAGTCGGTCAGTGAGCTGTACGCGCCGGTCACCGGCGAGATCGCCGAGGTCAACCAGGACGTCGTGGACGACCCGTCGCTGGTGAACTCCGAGCCCTTCGAGGGCGGCTGGCTGTTCAAGGTACGCGTCACGGACGAGCCGGCCGAGCTGCTCTCCGCCGACGAGTACACCGCCTTCATCGCCGGCTGAGAGGTCGAAAGACGCATGTCTGTCCTGAACACGCCCCTGCACGAGCTCGACCCGGAGATCGCCGCGGCGGTCGACGGCGAGCTGCGCCGCCAGCAGTCCACGCTCGAGATGATCGCCTCGGAGAACTTCGCTCCGCTGGCCGTCATGGAGGCGCAGGGCTCGGTCCTGACCAACAAGTACGCCGAGGGCTATCCCGGCCGCCGCTACTACGGCGGCTGCGAGCACGTCGACGTCACCGAGCAGATCGCGATCGACCGGGTCAAGGAACTGTTCGGCGCCGAGTACGCCAACGTCCAGCCGCACTCGGGTGCCTCCGCCAACCAGGCCGCCCTGTTCGCGCTGGCCCAGCCCGGCGACACCATCCTGGGCCTGGACCTGGCGCACGGCGGTCACCTGACCCACGGGATGCGGCTGAACTTCTCCGGCAAGCAGTTCGACGTGGTCGCCTACCACGTGGACGAGGCCGGCCTGGTCGACATGGCCGAGGTCGAGCGGCTCGCCAAGGAGCACCGCCCCAAGGTGATCATCGCGGGCTGGTCGGCGTACCCGCGGCAGCTGGACTTCGCCGAGTTCCGCCGGATCGCCGACGAGGTCGAGGCGTACCTGTGGGTGGACATGGCGCACTTCGCCGGTCTGGTCGCGGCGGGCCTGCACCCGAACCCGGTGCCGTACGCGGACGTGGTCACCTCCACGACCCACAAGACGCTGGGCGGCCCGCGCGGCGGCATCATCCTCGCCCGGCAGGCCTTCGCGAAGAAGCTCAACTCGTCCGTGTTCCCGGGCTTCCAGGGCGGCCCCCTGGAGCACGTCATCGCGGCGAAGGCGGTGTCCTTCAAGGTCGCGGCCTCGGACGACTTCAAGGAGCGCCAGCGCCGTACGGTGGAGGGCGCGCGGATCCTCGCCGAGCGGCTGACCGCGCCGGACGCCCGGGAGGCCGGGATCAACGTCCTGTCCGGCGGCACCGACGTGCACCTGATCCTGGTCGACCTGCGCGAGTCGGAGCTGGACGGGCAGCAGGCCGAGGACCGCCTCCACGAGGTCGGCATCACGGTCAACCGCAACGCGGTCCCGAACGACCCGCGGCCCCCGATGGTCACCTCGGGCCTGCGTATCGGCACGCCCGCCCTCGCCACCCGCGGTTTCACGGCCGAGGACTTCGCCGAGGTCGCGGACGTGATCGCGCAGGCGCTCAAGCCGGCCCACGACGTGGAGGCGCTGAAGGCACGGGTCGTGGCCCTGGCCGACAAGCACCCGCTCTACCCCGGTCTGAACAAGTAGGTCCCGCTTTTCTACGGTTTTCCCTGGGGTGTCCCGCACACTGGTCAGTGGGCGGGGCATCCCACCGGAAAGCTTCTGCACCACCCCTTATTGAGGAGTCAGTCCCCGTGGCCATCTCGGTCTTCGACCTGTTCTCGATCGGCATCGGCCCGTCCAGCTCCCACACGGTCGGCCCGATGCGGGCGGCGCGCATGTTCGCGCGGCGCCTGCGCAACGAGGAGCTGCTGGCCTCCGTCGCCTCCGTGCGCACGGAGCTGTACGGCTCCCTGGGCGCGACCGGCCACGGTCACGGCACCCCCAAGGCCGTCCTGCTCGGCCTGGAGGGCGACTCGCCGCGCACGGTGGACGTGGAGACGGCTGACGCGCGGGTGGAGCGGATCAGGGACTCGGGCCGCATCCGGCTGCTCGGCGAGCACGAGATCCCGTTCTCCTTCGACGACGACCTCGTCCTGCACCGCCGCGAGACCCTGCCGTACCACGCGAACGGCATGACGCTGTGGGCGTACGACTCCGCGGGCGCGGAGCTGCTGTCGAAGACGTACTACTCGGTGGGCGGCGGGTTCGTCGTCGACGAGGACGCGGTCGGCGCGGACCGGATCAAGCTGGACGACACGGTCCTGAAGTACCCCTTCCGCACGGGCGACGAGCTGCTGCGCCTGACGCGGGAGACGGGTCTGTCGATCTCCTCGCTGATGCTGGAGAACGAGCGGGCCTGGCGCACCGAGGAGGAGATCCACGAGGGCCTGCTGGAGATCTGGCGGGTGATGCAGGCCTGTGTGGCCCGCGGCATGTCCCGCGAGGGCATCCTGCCGGGCGGTCTGCGGGTGCGCCGCCGTGCCGCCACGACGGCCCGTCAGCTCCGGGCGGACGGCGACCCGCTGGCCCACTCCATGGAGTGGATCACGCTGTACGCGATGGCGGTGAACGAGGAGAACGCGGCGGGCGGCAGGGTGGTCACCGCCCCCACGAACGGCGCGGCCGGCATCATCCCCGCCGTCCTGCACTACTACGTCAACTTCATCCCCGGCGCCGACGAGGAGGGCGTCGTCCGCTTCCTCCTCGCCGCCGGGGCGATCGGCATGCTCTTCAAGGAGAACGCCTCCATCTCCGGCGCCGAGGTCGGCTGCCAGGGCGAGGTGGGTTCCGCCTGCTCCATGGCGGCGGGCGCGCTGGCGGAGGTTCTCGGCGGTTCCCCCGAGCAGGTCGAGAACGCCGCGGAGATCGGCATGGAGCACAACCTCGGTCTCACCTGCGACCCTGTGGGCGGACTGGTCCAGATCCCCTGCATCGAGCGCAACGGCATGGCCGCGGTGAAGGCGGTCACGGCGGCCCGCATGGCCATGCGCGGCGACGGCACGCACAAGGTGTCCCTGGACAAGGTCATCAAGACGATGAAGGACACCGGCGCGGACATGTCGGTCAAGTACAAGGAGACGGCCCGGGGCGGGCTGGCGGTGAACATCATCGAGTGCTGAGGGACATGCCCTGAGGCCGGGGAGGCAGCTCGTCCCGCTGTCGGGCGACTGCGCCTCCAGGCCGGCTCCCGAGCTTTCAGAGGCCGGACCGGAACTCGCGCTCGAGAATCGCGTGCACGACGGAGTCCCGCCACTTTCCCGCTTTCAGCACGTGCTCGCGGATGGTGCCCTCCTCGACCATTCCCGCCGCACCCATCGTCCTGGCGGACGCCTCGTTGAGAGGAGACCGCGCCCCCCAAATGCGGTGCAGGCGAAGGTCGTCGAAGCCAAAGGCGAGTAGCAGTCGCACCACCTCCACGCCGTAGCCCTTTCCCCACACCTGCGGTCGCAGCGCAAAGCCGATGGTGGCTCCGCGCTGCTGGTGGGGATCGAGGGCCAGACGGCAGGAACCGATCAACTCAGCCGTCTCCTGCTCGATGACGGCGAGCGCGTACTCCGTGCGGGGCGACGTCGTGGCGGCTGCGATCGATCGGGCCATGATCTGCTCGGCCTGCGCGCGGTCGCGCGGTTCGAACTGCAGGTGTTCGGTGACTGCGGAGTTGCCGTGGACGACGAGCATCGCATCCACATCCGCGGCGGTGAGTTCTCTCAGAGCAAGGCGTGCGCTGGAACGGGTGACCGGGTGCATGCGCCGGACTCTAGAGGGTGTTCCGAAGCCCCGGCCTGTCCTTCGGGCAGACGACGCCACTTTCGAAACACCCCTGTCCGCGGAGCAGCGCGGGCCGACCGACGGAAGAGGTCTCGTTCTCCGCGCGGAGGCCGCGCGTGACAACACCGGCGCGCCACTGAAGGCGAAACGACATCTAGATCTCGTGGAAAATGCTATCGTTTTCGACGATAAAGACACTCACGAAGGGGCCCTCCTCATGGCCAGAACCGTCATCGATCTCGACGAAGACATGGTCACCGAGGCCATGCGCATCTTCGGCACCAAGACCAAGGCCAAGGCCGTTCGCCTCGCCATGGAGGACGCCGTCAAGAGACACCTTCGACAAGAGGGCTTCGACGCCATCGAGGCCGGTGAGTTCGACTTCAGCGAGATCGTGGAGAACACCGGCCCGCGTAACGCCGACGGCTCCCTCAAACGCACCAGCGACCTCGACGGAGGCCGGGCCGCCTGATGCAGGACCGCTATCTGATCGACAAGTCCGCCTTGGCCCGCTGGGCGAAACCGAACGTCAAGGACGTGCTCAAGCCCCTGCACGAGCGCTACCTCCTCGCCGTGTGCCGGCCCACCGAGTACGAGATGATCCACTCCGCGCGGGACACCCCGGAGGCGACTCGGATCAGCACCTGGCTACGCGCCTTCGACTACCTCCACACGGACGATCACACCTTCGCCCGCGCCTTGGAAGTCCAGCGCCACGCCCTCAACGCGGGCTTCCACCGCGCCTTGTCCCTCCCCGACCTGCTGATCGCCGCCACGGCAGAACTGCACCGGCGGACGGTCCTCCACTATGACGGCGACTTCGACATGATCGCCTCCCTCACCGGTCAACCAACCGAATGGGTCGTCCCGCCCGGCAGTGCCGACCGGTAGAAGGAGACGGCCCCCGGTCGGCCGGCGGTGAACACCATCGAGTGCTGAGCCCCCGTCGGCACGCCGGGGGACGGAAGCGGAGGTTCCGGCCTCGGCGTGTCGGGGCATAAGACAACTCCCCTTCTTTCTCCTGCACTTCGGGAGGTGCCCCGTGCTCCGTGGCATCGACGTCAGCGCCTACCAGTCCTCCGCCTACGCGACGGACGGTCTCTCCTTCGTCTTCGTCAAGGCGACCGAGGGCCGTACGTACACCAACCCGAAGCTCGCCGCCCAGACGAAACGGGCGCGGGACGCCGGTCTGGTCGTCGGCTTCTACCACTTCCTGTGGCCCGGCAACCTCGGCGCCCAGGCGGAACACTTCCTGGCGAAGGCGCCGGAGCGCCCCGGCGACGTCCTCGCCGTCGACTGGGAGACGACGGGCGAGGGCACCCACGCGAGCAACGCCGAGAAGGACCGCTTCATCCGCAGGCTCAAGGAGCTGCGGCCGCGCAACCGGGTCGTCCTGTACTGCAACCGGACCTACTGGCTGAACGTCGACGACACCTCGTACGCCGGCGACGGTCTGTGGATCGCCGACTACGTCACCGCGGGCAAGCCCCGCATCAAGGCGAAGTGGCGCTTCCACCAGTACACGGACGAGCCCCTCGACAAGAACGTGGCGAAGTTCGCCGACCGGGCGGCGCTGCGGGCGTGGGCGACCGTGGGGTGAGCCGGCTCAGCCCCGGAAGGCCTCCGGGCGCTCCGGGGAGGCCTCCGCCAGGGCCCGGGTGACCTCCTCGACCCCGCCGCGCAGGCCGTACACCGGGGTGTCGGGCTGCTGGCGCCAGGAGTCGTCGATGCCGCCCGCGTCGACCGTGTCGAAGCCGAGTTCGTCGATCAGGGACCGGACCTTCGCCTTGGCGGCCTCGTCGTCGCCCGCGACGGGCAGGGCCATGCGGCCGGGGGCGCCGGCCGGGAGAGGGCGGTCCAGGATGTCCTGGGCGAAGGTGCCGTTGAACGCCTTGACCACCGGGTGGCCGATCAGGCGCTCCGTCCAGCGGCTCTCGGTGATGCCCTCGTCCTCGATGGCGTCGATCCGGCCGTCGCGCTGCTGCGGGTAGTAGTTGCCCGTGTCGATGACGACGACGCCCTCGGCGGCCTCGTCGAACAGGCCCTCGGGGAGGTCCGGGACCGCCTTCAGCGGGACGGTGACCACCACGACCTCGGCCCCGCGGGCCGCTTCCTCGACCCGTACGGGGGTCGCGCCCGTCTCCTTCGCCAGCTCCGTGAGCGTGTGCGGGCCGCGGGAGTTGGCCACGGAGACGTCGTGGCCGAGGGCGGTGAGCCGCCGGGTGAGGTTGCCGCCGATGTTGCCCGCGCCGATGATGCCGATCTTCATGTCAGGCCCTTCCCGAAGAATCCGTGCATGCGCATGCTTTCGAGGGTCCAACGGCGGGCGGTCGCCGGCTGTTCCGCTCCGCCGCCGTACGGGTGACGGACGAGGGTGACGAGCGGCTGACGGCTGACGGCGCAGGGGTGTCCCGCGGACGGCGCGGGACACCCCTGCGCCCGTGCGTCACTTGTCCAGGTAGGCCCAGAACTCGTCGAACGACAGGACCTTGTCGCCGTCCAGGTCACGGGTCTTGATGACGGCCTCGGCGACCGTGTCGGTGACGTGCCAGTCGCCCCCCTGGGCCAGGGCGGTCTTGAACTCGGCCGCGGTGATGAATCCGTCACCGTCCGTGTCGATCCGCTGGAACTGCTTGCGTGCTTCTTCGATGTCCGCCACCGGTCCGCCCCTCTTCGTCATACCTTGCGGTGCTGTGTTGCCGTCGTTCTGACGCAGGTCAGATTAACGGTCCGGGTGAGCGCGCAGCGCGGCCACCACCCGGCCGAACGCCGGTTCGTACGCGGAGGCGGGTTCCAGGCCGTTCAGGAGGGCCGACGACTCGCGGTGGCGGACGCCCCGGGCATCGGCCGCGGCGGTGGTCCAAACCGGCGTGCGGCCGGCCACGGGCGGGCGACGACCGCGGGGCACGGTCCCGGCGCGCGCCGCCGGTTCCGGGGCGTCACCACGTCGCGCGATCCCCGCTCGGGCGCGCTCCCGGCGTCGCGGCGGCCGGCCGTGGGGCGTCACCCGTCCGTGGGGCCTCACCCGTCCGCGGGCGGCCGGGCCGGGTGCGGGGGCCGTCCTCAGGAGGACACCCGCAGCAGGAGCACCGAACGGGCCGGGACCGTCACCCCCGTCCCCGCCCGGTGCGTGACGGCCGGGGCGGTGTCCTGGTCCTCGCGGGAGGTGTCGACCACCACCTCGTAGCGTTCCGCCCAGGGCGGGCCCGGCAGGACGAAGTGCGCGGGGCGGTCGCCGGCGTGCAGGAGGGCGAGGAAGCTGTCGTCCGTGATCGGGGCGCCCCGTTCGTCGCGGCCGGGGATGTCGCGGCCGGAGAGGTACATGCCGAGCGTCGCCGCGGGCGCGTACCAGTCCCCCTCGGTCATCTCCGTGCCGTGCACAGTGAACCAGGCCAGGTCGCGCAGCCCGTCCGCGGAGTGGGCCCGGCCGGAGAAGAACGCCCGGCGGCGCAGCACGGGGTGGCGGTGGCGCAGGGCGATCAGGCGGGCGGTCAGGTCGTGCAGGGCCTTCCAGCCGGGGTCCGCCAGCAGGCTCCAGTCCAGCCAGCCGGTCTCGTTGTCCTGGCAGTAGGCGTTGTTGTTGCCGTGCTGGGTGCGGCCCAGTTCGTCGCCCGCGACCAGCATCGGCACGCCCGTCGACAGCAGCAGCGTGGTCATCAGGTTGCGCAGCTGCCGGCGCCGCAGCGCGCGCACCCGCTCGTCGTCCGTCTCCCCCTCGGTCCCGCAGTTCCAGGAGCGGTTGTCGTCCGTGCCGTCCCGGTTGCCCTCGCCGTTGGCCTCGTTGTGCTTGCGCTCGTAGGACACGAGGTCGCGCAGGGTGAACCCGTCGTGGGCGGTGACGAAGTTGACGGAGGCGTAGGGGCGCCGGCCGCCCCAGGCGTACAGGTCGCTGGAGCCGGACAGGCGGTAGCCCATCTCCCGGACGTCCGGCAGGGCGTGCCGCCAGAAGTCGCGCACGGTGTCGCGGTAGCGGTCGTTCCACTCCGTCCACAGCGGGGGGAAGGCGCCCACCTGGTAGCCGCCCGATCCCACGTCCCAGGGTTCCGCGATCAGCTTCACCCGCCGCAGCACCGGGTCCTGCGCGATCACCGCGAGGAACGGCGAGAGCATGTCCACGTCGTGCATGGAGCGGGCGAGGGCGGCGGCCAGGTCGAAACGGAAGCCGTCGACGCCCATCTCCGTGACCCAGTAGCGCAGCGAGTCCGTGATCAGGCGCAGCACGTGCGGCTGGACCACGTGCAGGGTGTTGCCGCAGCCCGTGTAGTCGGCGTACCGGCGGGCGTCCGCCTGCAACCGGTAGTAGCCGCGGTTGTCGACGCCCTTCAGGGACAGCGTCGGGCCCAGCTCGCCCGCCTCCGCGGTGTGGTTGTAGACCACGTCGAGGATGACCTCGATGCCCGCCGCGTGCAGCGCGCGCACCATCCGTTTGAACTCGCCGACCTGTCCGCCCGTCGTCCCGGCGGAGGCGTATCCGGCGTGCGGGGCGAAGTAGCCGACGGAGTTGTAGCCCCAGTAGTTGCGCAGCCCTCTGCGCAGCAGGTGGTCCTCGTGGGCGAACTGGTGCACCGGGAGCAGTTCGACGGCCGTGACGCCCAGGCCGGCCAGGTGTTCGATCGCGGCCGGGTGCGCCAGGCCGGCGTAGGTGCCGCGCAGTTCCTCCGGAACGCCGGGGTGGCGCATGGTGAAGCCGCGCACGTGCAGCTCGTAGATGACCGAGTCCGCCCAGGGGGTCTTGGGACGGCGGTCGTCGGCCCAGTCGTCGTCGTCGTGGACGACGACGCCCTTGGGGACGTACGGCGCGGAGTCCCGTTCGTCGCGGACGGTGTCGGCGAACTGCTGCTGGGGCCAGTCGCGGACGTGCCCGTACACCTCGGGGGGCAGGCTGCCGTAGTCGTTGCCCCTGGCGCCGTCGACGGCGCGGGCGTAGGGGTCGAGGAGCAGTTTCGCCGGGTTGAAGCGGGCGCCGGTCCACGGGTCCCAGCGGCCGTGCACCCGGTAGCCGTAGCGCTGGCCGGGCATCACGCCGGGGACGAAGCCGTGCCAGATCTCGTGGGTGAGTTCCGTCAGCCGGGCGCGGGTCTCGCGGCCCTGTTCGTCGAAGAGGCACAGCTCGACGGCCTCCGCGCCCCCCGCCCACAGGGCGAAGTTGGTGCCGGCGACCCCGTCGGGGCCGACCCGGAAGCGGGCGCCGAGCGGCGTGGACGCGCCGGGCCACACGGGCACGCCGGGCGTTCTGCGCGGTGTCCCGTTCACGACGGCGGACGCGGCGGGGCGCTCCGGCGCCACCTCCTCCTGCTCGGCTGCGCTGGACACCGTTCAGCCTCCCGCGACTCGTGGCACGACGCGGGTCCGGGGGCGTACGGCGTCCCGGCCGCTGCTCCCTCGGCGTCGTCCTCCCCCCTGTTCTGCCCAGCGCGTGGCTCGCACTCACGTTTCCCCGGAGCGTGCCCCGTCGTTGTCCAGCGCGTGAGGCACGTAACTGGGCGCGCACGGCGCGCGGGGGTCGCACTGACCGCCGTACTGACATGGGCAGGACTGCTGGCGGGAGCCGCCGGCTGCAGCGGGGACGACGGGAGCGGGCTCGACCGCGTGCTGGGCAGACCCCCGGCGCCCTCGGACGTCATCCGGGTCACCCCGCAGGACGGCACCAGGGAGGTGCGTCCCGGCCAGGCGCTGCGGGTCCGGGTGCCCGACGGGCGGCTGGAGTCGGTGCGGGTCCGCAAGCAGCAGGACGCGCAGGAGACCGAGGTGCCGGGGCGGATCTCCGCGGACGGCCGCAGCTGGAGCCCGGCGGACGGCCGGCTCGCGCTCGCCGCCCGCTACACGGTCGACGCGGTCGCCGTGGACGGCGGCGGCCACCGTTCGGCCCGGCACACCACGTTCACGACGTACGTCCCCGAGGAGCGGTTCGTCGGGTACGTCACACCGGAGAACCGCTCCACGGTCGGCACGGGGATGATCGTGTCCCTGGAGTTCAACCGGGAGATCGAGAACCGGGCCGCCGTCGAGCGGGCCGTCCGCGTGAGCGCCGAGCCGGCCGTCGAGGTCCGGCCGCACTGGTTCGGCACCTCCCGGCTCGACTTCCGCCCCGAGCACTACTGGAAGCCCGGCACCCGCGTCACCGTCTCCCTGCGCTTCCGCGACGTCGAGGGCGCGCCCGGCGTCTACGGGCTCCAGGACAAGACGTTCTCCTTCGGCGTCGGCCGCCACCAGATCTCCCGCGTCGACGCCGCCGACCACACCATGCAGGTGCGGCGCGAGGGCGAACTGCTCGCCACCGTGCCCATCACCGCCGGGGCCCCGAGGACGACGACGTACAACGGCAAGATGGTGGTCACGGAGATGCTCGAACTGACCCGGATGAACGGCGCCACCGTCGGCTTCAGGAAGAAGGACGGCAAGAGCGAGTACGACATCCCGGACGTGCCGCACGCGATGCGGCTCACCGAGTCCGGCACCTTCCTGCACGGCAACTACTGGGCGGCGCCGGAGGACTTCGGGCGGGTCAACCTCAGCCACGGGTGCGTGGGGCTCAGGGACGTGAAGGGCGGTGGCGCGGACACCCCCGCGGGCTGGTTCTTCGACCGCAGTCTCGTCGGGGACGTCGTCGAGGTGGTCCGCAGCAAGGACAGGACGGTCGCCCCGGACAACGGGCTCGGCGGCTGGAACATGAACTGGCGGCGGTGGAGCGCCGGCGGCGCGGTGAACTGACGGCCGCGGGCCGCTTCCCTCCCCTCTCCCCTCCCCCGGCCCGACTTGGGACGGAACGGTGACATTCTCGGGTCACCGACGCCGCTGACCATGTGGTTAATATGCGCGCAGCGCAGGGGACGTGCCTGCGTGCGGGCCCGAACGGCCCGGGGGAGGGGAGAACTGACGTGAACGTGCGACCGATATCGGGGGCATCGGTTGGCGGACGCCGGCGCGGCCGCGACGTGCGGCTGGCGCTGGCCGTCGGAGGACTGCTGCTGACCGTCACGGCCTGCGGGGGCGGGGCGTCCGGGGCGGAGAAGACGAAGGACGACAAGGGCGCGGGCGCCGCGGCCGTGGTGAGCGGGCAGTCGGAGGCGGTCGTGTCGATCGCCCCGAAGGACGGTGCGAAGGCCGTCGACACCAGCGGCGTCCTGAAGGTGAGCGCCGCCAAGGGCAAGCTGACCGAGGTCGTCGTCAAGGACGCCGGGGGCGCCGTGGTCGACGGCGAGATCTCCGCGGACGGCGCCGGCTGGACGCCGAGCACCCACCTGGCCGCGGCCACCAAGTACCAGGTGCACGCGGTCGCCAAGGACACCGAGGGCCGTACGGCCGCCGAGGACGCGTCCTTCACGACGCTGACGCCCGAGAACACCTTCGTCGGCACCTTCACGCCCGAGGACGGCTCCACCGTCGGTGTCGGCATGCCGTTCTCGGTCCGCTTCACGCGGGGCATCACCGCGCCGGACGCCGTCGAGAAGGCCATCAGGATCAAGACGGTTCCGGCCGTCGACGTGCAGGGGCACTGGTTCGGCAACGACCGCCTCGACTTCCGGCCCGAGACGTACTGGAAGGCCGGCACCAAGGTGACGGTCGAGCTGGGCCTCGACGGCGTCGAGGGCCGCAAGGGCGTCTACGGCAAGCAGTCCAAGACGGTCTCCTTCACCATCGGCCGCGACCAGGTGTCCGTCGTGGACGCCAAGAAGCACACGATGAAGGTCATGCGGGAGGGCAAGGTCGTCAAGACCCTCCCGGTCACCACCGGCAAGGCCGGCTACGCCACCTGGAACGGCCAGATGGTCATCAGTGAGAAGTTCACGGTGACCCGCATGAACGGCGACACGGTCGGCTACGACGGCGAGTACGACATCAAGGACGTCCCGCACGCCATGCGGCTGACCGACTCCGGCACCTTCGTGCACGGCAACTACTGGGGCGGCGACGCCTTCGGCAACTACAACGCCAGCCACGGCTGCATCGGCCTGCGGGACGTACGCGGCGGCTACGACGGCGGCGTGCCGGCCGCCTGGTTCTTCAACCAGTCGATGATCGGCGACGTGGTGGTCGTGAAGAACTCCACCGACCCGACGGTCTCGGCGTCCAACGGGCTCAACGGGTGGAACATCCCGTGGGCGGAGTGGACGAAGTAGTCCCCCGCGCGACTCTTCTCCGGCGGCGGGGGGGGGGGGGGGGGGCCCCCCCCCCCCCCCCCCCCCCCCCGCCCCCCCCCCCCCCCCCCCCCCCCGGCCCCCCCCCCCCCCCCCCCCCAGGCCCAGCGGT
>NZ_JBVIKX010000001.1:321615-606959 GCF_055580685.1 Streptomyces sp. NPDC031554
AGGACCCCCGGCCGCACCCGTGTGACCCACGGCACCGGCCCCGCCCCCGTCAGTGCCCGTGCAGCACCCGCCCGGGGGACGACCCCCGGACCCCCAGCCACACCCGTGTGACCCACGGCACCGACCCCGCCCCCGTCAGTGCCCGTGCAGCACCCGCCCGGGGGACGACCCCCGGCCCTCAGCCACACCCGTGTGACCCACGGCACCGACCCCGCCCCCGTCAGTGCCCGTGCAGCACCCGCCCGGGGGACGACCCCCGGCCCCCAGCCACACCCGTGTGACCCACGGCACCGACCCCGCCCCCGTTAGTGCCCGTGCAGCACCCGCCCGGGGGACGACCCCCGGACCCCCAGCCACACCCGTGTGACCCACGGCACCGACCCCGCCCCCGTTAGTGCCCGTTAACCTGCTGGGCATGACCGTGAATCTCGAAGTCTCCGAGGGCGTCGGCACGCTGCGCCTGGACCGCCCGCCCATGAACGCGCTGAACGTCGCCACGCAGGACCGGCTCAAGGAGCTCGCCGAGGAGGCGGGCCGTCGTGACGACGTACGGGCCGTCGTCGTGTACGGCGGCGAGAAGGTGTTCGCGGCGGGCGCGGACATCAAGGAGATGCAGCTCATGGACCACACGGCGATGGTCCTGCGCGCCCGCGCGCTGCAGGACGCCTTCACGGCGGTGGCCCGCATCCCCAAGCCGGTGGTCGCGGCCGTGACCGGATACGCGCTGGGCGGCGGCTGCGAGCTGGCGCTGTGCGCGGACTTCCGGATCGCCGCGGACAACGCGAAGCTGGGCCAGCCGGAGATCCTGCTCGGCCTGATCCCGGGCGCGGGAGGCACCCAGCGGCTGTCCCGGCTGGTCGGCCCGTCCAAGGCGAAGGACCTGATCTTCACCGGCCGCATGGTGAAGGCGGACGAGGCGCTGACGCTGGGGCTGGTGGACCGGGTGGTCCCGGCCGACGAGGTGTACGCGCAGGCGCACGCGTGGGCGGCGAAGCTGGCCCAGGGCCCGGCGCTCGCGCTGCGGGCGGCCAAGGAGTCGATCGACACCGGTCTGGAGACGGACATCGAGACCGGTCTCGCGGTGGAGCGGAACTGGTTCGCGGGTCTGTTCGCCACCCCCGACCGGGAGACGGGCATGCGCAGCTTCGTGGAGGAGGGGCCGGGCAAGGCGAAGTTCCGGTGAGACCGTTCCGCCGGCCCCGAGGGCGGGGCCGGACGCGGGAACGATGTGAGACGCGTCTCGCCCGAGGTCTTTGAAAGCCCTTGCAATTGACGGAGTGTCTCATCCGGGTCGCGGCAGGTCCCTCGCGCGGAAAGCCCCGTCCGGGACCCGGCCTGGCCCCGGCCGGGCTCTCTCCGGGGCTCGCCGGGAGGTCTCTCCGGGGCCCTCGACGGGGCGCTCCGTCGGGGCCGCGCGGCGGCGTCGGGGCGTCTCGCCGGGGAAGCGCGAAAGCACTTCTCGGCGAGGCGTCACCGCAGGTCGGACGGCGTTCACCCCTCATCCGAGCGCCCCTGGCGCACACCGGCCGGCGCGCGCGGAACGGGGGGCTTCCGGGGGGCGCATTCCCCCGGAACGGCCCCCGGCGGGGAGACGGGCCGCCATGATGGGGGGCATGGCGGGGCTGGAGGGTGACGAACAGCCGCGGGGGCACGGGCGTGTGGACGCGGCACGCTGGTCGCCCGCGGTCGAGGACGAACAGGCGCTCAAAGCACTGGAGTTGTTCGGCGACCCCACGGAGGCGGAGGTCCAGCTGGCGTCCCGCCCCGAATCCGCCGCCACGGCCCGGCGCCTCACCCAGGTCGTCCTCCTCCGCCACTGGCAGCTCACCCCCGCAATGACCGAGGACGCCGTCCTGCTCGTCTCGGAACTCGTCGGCAACGCCGTACGCCACACCGGTGCCCGTGTCTTCGGACTGCGCCTGCGCAGGCGGCGCGGCTGGATCCGCGTCGAGGTCCGGGACCCCTCGCGGGGGCTGCCCTGTCTGATGCCGGTCCAGGAGACGGACGTCAGCGGCCGGGGGCTGTTCCTCGTCGACGAGCTGTCCGACCGCTGGGGCGTCGACCTGCTGCCGCGCGGCAAGACGACGTGGTTCGAGATGCGCGTCACCGACCGCTGACCGGCCGGCCCCTCTCCGCCGGCGCCCCGGGTGCCGGTGCCCCGGGTGCCGGTGCCCCCGGGTATCGAGCCGGCCCGGGAGCGGCTCCGCGCCGCGTCGGCCGATCGGATGACACCGGCCCGTCGCCGGACCCCGGCCCGACCGGTTCGAGGGCCCGAACGCGCAGGTCGTAGCTCCGAGGGCGGAGCCCGGCCCGGCCGAAACTCGGTGGGCGTCGTCAGTGGCGTTCCGTAGGCTCGCTCCTGATGCCCACGACACCTGCCCCCACCAAGGATCGTTCCGCCGTGCGGACGTTGCTGCGCCTGTGGCCGTACGTACGGCCCGTCCGGGCGCGGTTGTTCACCGCCGCGGCCGTCGCGGTCATCGCCTCCTGCACGGGGCTGGTGATCCCGCTCGTCCTCAAGTGGCTGGTGGACGGGCCGGTCGCGGAGCGGGACACGACGGGCGTCTGGCTGGGCGCGCTGTACCTGCTGCTGCTCGGGATCGCGGAGGCGCTGCTGTTCGGGCTGCGGCGCTGGCTGGTGGCACGGCCGCTGTCGCACGTCGAGGCGGAGATGCGGGCCGGTCTGTACCGGCACCTCCAGCGGCTGCCGGTGGCCTTCCACGACCGGTGGGCGTCGGGGCAGCTGCTGTCCCGGGGCACCACCGATCTGATGCTGCTGCGCATGTTCCTCGCCTTCCCGCTGACGTTCCTCCTGGTCAACGGGGTGACGATCCTCGTCGGCGTGACCATCATGCTGCTCCAGGACTGGGCGCTGGGGCTGATCATCCTCGGGCCCGCGATCCCCGTGGTCGTCATGTGCGTGGTCTTCGAGAACCGGTACGCGCGCGTGGCGCGACGCGCCCAGGACCAGGTCGGCGACCTGACGACGGTCGTCGAGGAGAGCGTCCTCGGCATCCGCGTCGTCAAGGGCTTCGGCCGGCACCGCAGTCAGGCGCGGGTCTTCCACGAGCTGTCGTCGACCCTGCGCGGGACGGAACTGCACAAGGCGCGGCTGCTGGCGACGATCTGGGCGGTCATCGTGACCCTGCCCGAGCTGGCGATCGGCGCGGCGCTGGTGCTGGGGACGGTGCGGGTCGCGGACGGCGAGCTGTCCGCGGGCACGCTGGTCGCCTTCCTCTCCACGGCCCTCGCCCTGCGGTGGCCGGTGGACTCCATCGGCTTCCTGCTGGCGATGAGCCAGGAGGCGGCGACGGCCACGGAACGGTACTTCGAGGTGCTGGACGCGGAACCGGAGGACGACGGGCCCCCCGGCGGGCGGGCACCGGCCCCCGGCCCGGCCCCGGCCTCCGCTCCGGCCGCCGTCACGGAGGCTCCGGCTCCGGCTCCGGCTCCGGTCACGAAGGGCCCGCCGTCGGGCGCCGTCACGGACGGCCCGCGGCCGGTCCCGGTGGTCCCCGGCGGGTACGGGCCGCTCCCCGAGGGGGGCCTGCGGTTCCACGGGGTCACCTTCCGCTACCCCGACGCCGACCCCGGTTCCCCGCCCGTCCTCGACCGGGTCGACCTGCACGTCCGGCCCGGCGAGTCCATGGCGCTGGTGGGCGCCACCGGCAGCGGGAAGACCACGCTCACCGCGCTCGTGCCGCGGCTGCACGAGGTGACCTCCGGGTGGATCACCCTCGACGGGGAGGACATCACCGCGATGCCCCGCGAGGAACTGCGCGCGAAGGTGGCCGTCGCCTTCGAGGAGCCGACGCTGTTCTCGGCGAGCGTCGGGGAGAACGTGCTGATGGGCGCCGGCGACGGCGCGGACGACGGCGACCTGGAGCGGGCCCTGGCCGTCGCCCGGGCCGAGTTCGTGCACGCGCTGCCGCAGGGCACCCGCACCCAGGTCGGTGAGCAGGGGCTGAGCCTGTCCGGCGGGCAGCGGCAGCGCCTCGCGCTGGCGCGGGCCGTCGTGGGCCGGCCCCGGTTCCTCGTGCTCGACGACCCGCTGTCCGCGCTGGACGTCCACACGGAGGCCGCCGTGGAGGCCGCCCTGCGCCGCGTCCTCGCCGACACGACCGCGCTGATCGTCGCGCACCGGCCGTCCACCGTGCTGCTCGCCGACCGGGTCGCCCTGCTGTCGGGCGGCCGCGTCACCGCCGTGGGCACCCACCACGAACTGCTCCGCACCCACGCCGAGTACGCCCGTCTGATGTCCGGGGACCAGGAGGCCGACCGCCGATGACCGCGCCCACGACCGCCTCCCCCACCGCCGACGACGAGCGGGACCTGACGGCCGCCCCGGAGGACGCCGACGCCTTCGACCGGGACGTCCTGCCCAGCCCGCCGGGTGCCACCGGCACCCTGCTGCGCTCGCTGCTCGCCCCGATGAAGGCACGCGTCGCCCTCACCACGTTCCTGCTGCTGCTCCAGCAGGCGGCCGTGCAGGCGGGTCCGCTGCTGGTGGCGTACGCCATCGACCGGGCCGTGCCGGCGTTCCGGGAGGACGACCTGGGGCCGCTGGTCGCGGTGGGCGTCGGCTACCTGGGGTGCGCGCTGGCCGGCGGCGGACTCCAGTACGCGTTCCTGATCGCCTCCGCCCGCGTCAACCAGGACGTGCTGCTGGACCTGCGCGGCCGGATCTTCCGGCACGCGCAGGCGCTGAGCGTCGACTTCCACGAGCGCTACACCTCGGGCCGGCTCATCTCCCGCTCCACCACCGACGTGGAGTCGCTGCGCGAACTGCTCAGCGAGGGCCTGCAGGAGCTGGTGACGGTCGTCCTGTCCTTCCTCTACATCTCGGCGATGCTGCTCTGGCTGGACCTGGGCCTCGGCGCGGTGGCGGTGGCCTCGTTCGGGCCGCTCTACCTCCTCGTCCGGGTCTACCAGCGGCGCGCGGGCGAGGTGTTCACCGCCAGGTCCACGGCCATCGCGGCCGTGATCGTGAAGTTCGTGGAGACGGTGAACGGCATCCGGCCGGTGCGCGCGTTCCGCCGGGAGGCCGTCAACGAGGCCGGCTTCCGGGTCCTCAACCAGCGGCACGAGCGGAGCAACGGCGACGCGCTGCTGGAGATGGCCCGGTACGTCGTCGGTTCCCGGCTGGTCGCCAACACCGCCGTCGCGCTGATCGTGCTGTGGGGCGCCCGGCGGGTGGCGGACGGTTCGCTGGCGCTGGGCGTGCTGGCCGCGGCGGTGCTGTACCTGCGGCGACTGTACGACCCGATCGACCGGCTCGGCATGTTCCTCAACTCCTACCAGTCGGCGGCCGCCTCCCTGGAGAAGATCGCGGGGCTGCTGGCCCAGGAGCCGTCCGTGCCCGAGCCGGCCGCGCCGCGGGAGCTGCCGGCCCGCCGGTCGGGCCTGCCCGGCCGCGAGGTCGTCTTCGACGGCGTCGGCTTCGGCTACCGCACCGGCGGGGAGGTCCTGCCCCGCTTCGACCTCACCCTGCCCGCCGGACAGACCGTCGCGGTGGTCGGCTCGACCGGCGCCGGGAAGTCCACCCTGGCCAAGCTCCTCGCCCGCTTCTACGACCCGACGGCGGGCCGGGTGCTGCTCGACGGCGTCGACCTGCGCGAGCTGGCGACGGCCGAGCTGCGGCGCGGGGTGGTCATGGTGACGCAGGAGGCGTTCCTGTTCTCCGGGACGGTCGCCGAGAACATCGCGCTCGGGCGGCCGGACGCGAGCCGGGAGGACATCGAGCGGGCGGCGAGGGCCATCGGCGCGCACGAGTTCATCAGCGCCCTGCCCGACGGCTACGACACGGACGTGCGCAGGCGCGGCGGCCGCATCTCCGCCGGTCAGCGCCAGCTCGTCTCGTTCGCGCGGGCGCTGCTCGCCGACCCGGCGGTGCTGATCCTGGACGAGGCGACCAGTTCGCTCGACGTGCCCGGCGAGCGGGCCGTGCAGGCGGCGATGGCGACGGTCCTGAAGGGCCGTACGGCGGTGGTGATCGCGCACCGGCTGTCGACGGTGGAGATCGCCGACCGGGTGCTCGTCATGGAGCACGGCCGGATCGTCGAGGACGGCACCCCGGACGAGCTCGTCGCGGGCACCGGCCGGTTCGCGGACCTGCACCGCGCCTGGCGGGACAGCCTCGCGTGAGGGAGCGACGGGCGGGACGCCGGCCGATCGACGCCCACGCCGACCCCGGCACGCCCGACTGCCGCGGCGGCTGGTGGTACCTGTGGTGGCTGACCCGCCGCCAGCCGGGGCGGGCGGTGGCGGGAGCGGTGCTGTCCAGCGTCTGGATGGTGCTGATGGCGGTCGCGCCGTACCTGATGTCCCGGGCGGTCGACGACGGGCTGGAGCGGGGTGACACGGCCGCGCTGGCGGGCTGGACGACCGCGCTGGTGCTGGTGGGGGCGTTCAACTCGTGGGTGAGCATCATGCGGCACCGCACCATGACCCGGGTGCGCATGGACGCCAACTTCCGCACGGTGAAGGTGGTCGTCGGGCACATGGTCCGGCTGGGCGCCGCGCTGCCGCGCCGGGTCGGGGCCGGGGAGGTGGTCACGATCGGCGTCGGCGACGTGCAGCCCATCGCCACGGCCCTGACGGTGATCGGGCCGGGCGTCGGCTCGGTCGTCGTCTACGTCGTCGTCGCCGGGGTGCTGCTGTCGGTCTCGCCGCTGCTCGCGTCCGTCGTGGTGCTGGGGATGCCGGTGATCGCCGTACTGGTCGGCCCCCTGATGGGCCGGCTCCAGGGCGCCGAGGGCGAGTACCGGGAGCGGCAGGGGGTGCTCACCGCGCGGATCGGCGACCTCGCGGGCGGCCTGCGGGTGCTCAACGGCCTCGGCGGCAAGGGCCTGTTCGCGGAGGCCTTCCACCGGGACTCGCAGCGGCTGCGCGCCCAGGGCTACCGGGTCGGCTCGGTCACCAGCTGGATGCAGGCCCTCGGGGTGGGGCTGCCGACGGTGTTCCTCGCCGTGGTGACCTGGCTGGCGGCCCGGCTCGCGGCGCAGGGCGAACTGACGGTCGGCGAGCTGGTGGCGGTGTACGGCTACGTGGCCGTCCTGGTCGGCCCGGTCGCGTTCATCGTGGACATGGGCTACCAGCTCAGCCGGGGCGTGGTCGCCGCCCGCCGGGTCGTACGGCTGCTGCGGCTGGAGCCGGATCCCGGGACCGGTACCGCCGAGGCGCCCGCCGGGCCGGAGGTGCTGTACGACCCGGCCTCCGGTGTGCGGATCGCGCCCGGCCGGCTGACGGCGCTGGCCGGGGCGCGGCCCGCCGACACGGCCGCCCTGATCGACCGGCTGGGCCGGTACGGGCCGACCGACGTCACCTGGGGCGGTGTGCGTCTCGACGAGGTGGACCCGGCACGGGTCAGGGAGCGGATCCTGGTCGCCGACAACGAGGCGGACCTGTTCGCCGGCAGCCTGCGCGAGCTGGTGGGCGGGCGGCGCGAGGCGTCCGCCGCGGAGACCGACCGGGCGTTGTGGGCGGCTGCCGCCGAGGACGTCGTGCAGGGCCTGCCGGAGGGACTCGACTCCCCCGTGGCGGCGGGGGGCCGCAGCCTGTCCGGCGGCCAGCGGCAGCGGGTGCGGCTGGCGCGGGCGCTGCTCGCCGATCCCGAGGTGCTGCTCGCCGTCGATCCGACGTCGGCGCTCGACGCGCACACCGAGGCGGTGATCGCGCGGCGGCTGCGCGAGGCGCGCGCCGGCCGGACGACCGTCGTGACGACCACCTCCCCGCTGCTGCTCGACCACGCGGACCGGGTGCTGTACCTGGTCGACGGGAAGCTCGCGGCGAGCGGCCGGCACCGGGTGCTGCTGGAGACGGAGCCGGGATACCAGGCGCTGGTGGCGCGAGACGCTGAGGAACCGGTGGAACCGGCGGAACCGAAGATCTCTGGGGCCTCTGGGGGCCCGGGGGCCACGCGGGACGCACAGGACGCGCAGGCCTCACGAGCCTCGCAGGTCTCACTGGACACGCAGGACGCACGGGCCTCGCAGGGCACGCAGGACGCACAGGTCTTGCAGGGCACGCCAGTCGCACGGGGCACACGGGTCGCACCCGTCGTGCGGGACCCGCAGAACGCATCGGGCACGCGGGACGCAGAGGGCTCACCGACCGCACCGGGCACGTGGGACGCACAGGGCCCACCGACCGCACAGGCCTCGCGGGACACGCAGGGCCCACAGGACTCGCAATCCGCGCAGTCCTCGCAGGACCCATCGGTCACACGGAAACCGCAGGACTCGCAGGGCGCACGGGAACCGCAGGACTCGCAGATCGCGCAGGACTCGCAGCCCGCGCAGGGGACACAGGACGACGTGCAGAGCCCGCGGGACGGCGGCGGGGCAGGCGGCGGGGCCGCGGAGGAGGCTGTGCGATGACGTCGGACGGGAAGGTCCCGGCCGGGAACGGCGGGGAGGCGGGGCGGCTTCCGGTGGCCTCGCCGGCCGAGGTGCGGCGGGCCACCGGGCGTCTCGTGCGGGCCGACGGGCGGGCCTTCGGCGCCGTCCTGGCGCTCAACGTGCTGGCCGCAGCGGCCGGTCTGGCCGGACCCTGGCTGCTCGGCCGGATCATCGACGAGGTGGGCTCCGGCGGCGGGGTCGCGGCGGTGGACCGCCTGGCCGCGGCCATCCTGGTGTGCGCGCTGGCGCAGTTGCTGCTGGCCCGCTGGGCCCGGTACGCGGGGCACCGGTTCGGGGAGCGGACGCTCGCGCGGGTGCGGGAGGGCTTCGTCGAGCGGACGTTGGCGCTGCCCGCGTCGGCCGTGGAACGGGCCGGCACCGGCGACCTCACCACCCGCGGCACCGCCGACGTGGCGGCCGTGGGCACGACGCTGCGGGACGCCGGGCCCGAGCTGCTGGTCTGCGGCGTGCAGGCGCTGTTGTTGCTGGGCGCGGTGTTCGCGATCGACCCGCTGCTCGGTGCGGTCGGGGTGCTCGGGCTCACGCCGATCTGGTGGGCGCTGCGCTGGTACCTGCGGCGGGCGCGCGCCGGGTACCTCGCCGAGGGGGCGGCCACCTCGGAGGTCGCCGGCGTCCTCGCGGAGACCGCGGGCGGGGCCCGCACGGTGGAGGCGTTCCGGCTCCAGGAGCGGCGGACGGCGGCGAGCCGGGACGCGCTGGAGGTCTCGCGCCGTGCGCGGTTCCACACGCTGTTCCTGCGGAGCGTGTTCTTCCCGGTGGTGGAGGTGTCGTACTCCCTGCCCGTCGCGGGGGTCCTGCTGGTGGGCGGGACGCTGCACGCGCGGGGCGCGCTGAGTCTCGGGACGGTGGTGGCGGCGGCCCTGTACCTGCGGCAGTTCACCGGGCCGCTCGACGAGATCCTGATGCGCGTGGAGCAACTCCAGAGCAGCGGCGCCTCGTTCGCGCGGGTGGAGGGGCTGGCCGCGGCCCCGCGGTCCGTGCCGGAGGGGGAGGCGCCGGTCCCGGCGGACGACCGGATCGACGTGACGGGCGTGCGGTACGCCTACGACCGCGGCGGCGAGGTGCTGCGCGGGGTGGACCTGACGGTGCGGCCCGGCGAGCGGCTCGCGGTGGTGGGCCCCTCGGGTGCGGGCAAGACGACGCTGAGCCGGCTGCTGGCGGGCGTGGACGCGCCGACGGCGGGTTCGGTCACGGTGGGCGGGGTCCCGGTCGCGGACCTGGCCCCGGAGGCGCTGCGCCGGCAGGTGGTCCTGGTGACGCAGGAGCACCACGTCTTCCTCGGCACGGTCCGCGAGAACCTGCTGATCGCCGAACCGGAGGCCACGGACGAGGAGTTGTGGGCGGCGCTGGCCGCGGTCGGCGCCGCCGACCTGGTGCGGGAGCTGCCCGGCGGCCTGGACGCGGAGGTGGGCGCGGGCCGGCACCGCACCGACGGTTCGCAGGCGCAGCAACTCGCCCTGGCGCGCGTGGTGCTGGCGGATCCGCACACGCTGATCCTGGACGAGGCGACGGCCCTGCTGGACCCGGCGACCGCCCGGCACACCGAGCGCGCGCTGGCCGCCGTGCTGCGCGGCCGTACGGTCATCGCCATCGCCCACCGGCTGCACACCGCGCACGACGCGGACCGGGTCGCCGTGATGGAGGACGGCCGGCTGACCGAACTCGGCACGCACGAGGAGCTGGTGCGGGCGGGCGGGGCGTACGCGGCGCTGTGGGCGACGTGGCACGGGGAGCCGCGGCACGGCGGCTCCCGGCGCGCGCAGGACGCCTGACGGCGGTGTGCCGGGCCGTCGGCCCCGGATGATCCCTCCGTATATCGAACATGAACTCCCGGACAACGAACCGTTTCCAGCCAACTTCCTGACGCGCTCCTGACAGATAGCGCTGTCGGCTGCCACTCTTCCCACTGCTACTGCACAGCAACCCCACAGCTTCAACCGTTCTGCGTACGGCCCTAGTTGTGCCCGCGCGGCCCACCCGCCGCGCGGTCTCCCCCGGCCGCGTGACCCGCGGCCGCGCAGAAGGAGTCAGTGTTGAGCAGCAGTCCCTCTCGCAGACGCACCTCCCACACCCCCTCCCGCAGGGTCGCGGCCTTCGCCCTGGTCGGCGTCTCCGCGCTCATCGCCGCCGCCGTGCAGTCCGGTGCCGCGACGGCCGCCCCCGAGCAGTCGCCGCGCGCGGCCGGCCAGGCGACGCCCGGCTCCGAGTCGGTCCGGCTCACCCCCGCCCAGCGCGCCGAGCTGATCCGCGACGCGAACGCCGGCAAGGCGCAGCAGGCGAAGGACCTGGGCCTCGGCGCCCAGGAGGCGCTCGTCGTCCGGGACGTCGTCAAGGACGCCGACGGCACGGTCCACACGCGCTACGAGCGCACCTACGCGGGCCTGCCGGTCCTCGGCGGCGACCTGGTGGTCGAGTCCACCCCGGCCGGCGCGACGCAGTCCGTCGTCAAGGCGACCCGCGCCGCCATCAAGCCGGCCACCACCACGGCCAAGGTGCCCGCGGCCAAGGCCGAGGCGCAGGCGCTGTCGGCGGCGAAGGCGGAGGACGCCAAGAGTCCCGACGTCAACCGCGCGCCCCGCAAGGTGATCTGGGCCGCGAACGGCACGCCGACCGTGGCCTACGAGACGGTCGTGGGCGGTTTCCAGCACGACGGCACCCCGCAGGAGCTGCACGTCGTCACGGACGCCACCACGGGTGCCGAGCTGTACAAGTGGGAGGCCGTCGAGACCGGCACCGGCAACACGGTGTACAGCGGTCAGGTGACCATCGGCAGCACGCAGTCCGGGTCGACGTACAACCTGACCGACGGCGCCCGCGGCGGCCACAAGACGTACAACCTCAACCGCGGCACCTCCGGCACCGGCACGCTCTTCTCCGGCCCCGACGACGTCTGGGGCAACGGCAGCGCGTCGAACCTGGAGTCGGCCGGCGCCGACGCCGCCTACGGCGCCCAGCTGACCTGGGACTACTACAAGAACGTGCACGGGCGTTCGGGCATCCGCGGCGACGGGGTCGGGGCCTACTCCCGCGTCCACTACGGCAACAACTACGTCAACGCGTTCTGGCAGGACGCCTGCTTCTGCATGACGTACGGCGACGGCTCCGGCAACGCCAACCCGCTGACGTCGATCGACGTGGCCGCGCACGAGATGACCCACGGGCTCACCTCCAACACGGCCGGCCTCAACTACAGCGGCGAGTCGGGCGGTCTGAACGAGGCGACCTCCGACATCTTCGGCTCGACCGTCGAGTTCTACGCCAACAACTCCTCCGACGTCGGTGACTACCTCATCGGCGAGGAGATCAACATCAACGGCGACGGCACGCCGCTGCGCTACATGGACAAGCCGAGCAAGGACGGCTCCTCCAAGGACAGCTGGTACTCCGGCATCGGCTCGGTCGACGTGCACTACTCCTCGGGCCCGGCCAACCACTTCTTCTACCTGCTGAGCGAGGGCAGCGGCACCAAGACCATCAACGGTGTCACCTACAACTCGCCCACCTCGGACGGGCTGCCGGTCACCGGCATCGGCCGGGACAAGGCGGAGAAGATCTGGTTCCGCGCGCTGACCACCAAGTTCACCTCCACCACCAACTACGCGGGCGCCCGTACCGGCACCCTCGCGGCGGCCGGTGAGCTGTACGGCACGACGAGCGCCGAGTACACCGCGGTGCAGAACGCGTGGGCGGGCATCGCGGTCGGTACGCGGCCCGGTGGCGGCGGTGGCGGCACCTCCTTCGAGTCCACCACCGACGTGTCGATTCCGGACAACGGCGCGGCGGTCAACTCGCCGATCACCGTCTCCGGCCGGACGGGCAACGCGCCGTCGAACCTCGCGGTGGCGGTCGACATCGTCCACACCTACGTCGGCGACCTCCGGGTGCAGCTGGTCGCCCCCGACGGCACGGTGTACACGCTGAAGGCGTACGGCACCGGCGGCAGCGCGGACAACCTGAACACCACCTACACGGTGAACGCGTCCTCCGAAGTCGCCAACGGTGTCTGGACGTTGCGCGTCCAGGACAACGCGGCCGCGGACACGGGCTACATCAGCGGCTGGAAGCTGACCTTCCCGTAGGTCGTCGCCGGGGGCCGCGCGGCGGCCCACCCCCCACCCACAGGACGCCGTTCCAGGGCTCGAAGCCCTGGAACGGCGTCCTCTTTTTGCCATCCGATTGCCCGCCTGCTGTTGGCCCTTGACCCAGGTCACGCCCGTTCACACAGCGGAAACGTTCACCGGTTGGTCGATTTTCAGCCAACATCACTTCAGGGTCATGACATGTACGCGACCTGGATGCCAGTCTTCCTGTCACCTGCCGCACAACTTCACAGCCGTCACGGCCGGACACCCCATGCCGGCCGGACACCCCCACACCCAAGGAGCTTGTGTGTCCTCCCTCTACGCGCGTCACAAGCGCACCACCCTGGCCATCGCCACCGCCGTCGCGGCCGGGGCCCTCGTCACCACCGGACTCACCTCCGGCAGCGCCGCCGCCCAGACCTCGGCGGACGTGACGGCCGCCAAGCCCCTCGCCGTCCCGACCGCGCTGGCTCCGGCCGCCCGCACCGCCCTGATCCAGGACAAGCAGGCCGACGCCCCCTCCACCGCGCAGGAGATAGGCCTCGGCGCCCAGGAGAAGCTGGTCGTCCGGGACGTCGTCAAGGACGCCGACGGCACGGTCCACACCCGCTACGAGCGCACCTACGCGGGCCTGCCGGTCCTCGGCGGCGACCTGGTCGTCCACGAGTCGGCGGCCGGCGCGAACAAGGGCGTCACCAAGGCGACGACGGCCACCATCAAGGTCGCCTCGACCACCCCGGCCGTGGGCGCCGCCAAGGCCGAGAGCCAGGCGCTGTCGCTGGCGAAGGCGGCGGGTTCCGAGGACACCGAGGCCTCGCAGGCGCCCCGCAAGGTGATCTGGGCCGGCAACGGCAGCAAGCCCGTCCTGGCCTACGAGACCGTCGTGGGCGGCCTCCAGGACGACGGCACCCCCAACGAGCTGCACGTCATCACCGACGCGGCGACCGGGGCGAAGCTGTACGAGTACCAGGGCATCGAGACCGGCACCGGCAAGAGCCTGTACTCCGGCACGGTCACCATCGGCTCGACGCTGTCGGGTTCGACGTACCAGCTGTACGACACCTCGCGCGGCGGCCACAAGACGTACAACAAGGCGCGCAGCACCACCAGCGCGGCCGGCACGCTCTTCACGGACGCCGACAACACCTGGGGCACCGGCGTGGCCTCCAGCTCCTCCACGGACCAGACGGCGGCGGTCGACGCGGCCTACGGCGCCCAGACCACCTGGGACTTCTACAAGAACACCTTCGGCCGCAACGGCATCAAGAACAACGGCGTCGCCGCCTACTCCCGCGTCCACTACGGCAACGCGTACGTCAACGCGTTCTGGGACGACAGCTGCTTCTGCATGACGTACGGCGACGGCTCCGGCAACACCAAGCCGCTGACCTCGCTGGACGTGGCCGGCCACGAGATGAGCCACGGCGTCACCTCCAACACCGCGGGCCTGAACTACTCGGGCGAGTCCGGCGGCCTGAACGAGGCGACCTCCGACATCTTCGGCACGGCCGTCGAGTTCTACGCGGCGAACTCCTCCGACGTCGGCGACTACCTCATCGGCGAGAAGATCAACATCAACGGCAACGGCACGCCGCTGCGCTACATGGACCAGCCGAGCAAGGACGGCGCCTCGGCCAACTACTGGTCGTCGTCGCTGAAGAACCTGGACGTGCACTACTCGTCCGGCCCGGCGAACCACTTCTTCTTCCTGCTGTCCGAGGGCAGCGGTTCGAGGACGATCAACGGGGTCAGCTACAACTCCCCGACGTACAACGGCTCCACGGTCACCGGCATCGGCCGCGCCAAGGCGGCGCAGATCTGGTACAAGGCGCTGACCACGTACATGACCTCGACGACCAACTACGCGGGCGCCCGCACGGCGACCCTGAACGCGGCGTCGGCCCTGTACGGCTCCACCAGCACCGAGTACAAGACGGTCGCGGCCGCCTGGACCGCGGTCAACGTCGCCTGACGTACGCCACCGGCGTGAGTGACTGAGACGGGGCGGCACCCGGGAGGAGGACTCCCCGGGTGCCGCCCTACTCTTGGGTCCCATGTCAGTTGGGGACTTCACGTACGAGGACGTCGGCGCCACCCGCGAGCCCGGCTTCTGCCCGCCCGGCTTCCACGCCCTGCACGTGCGCACGCGGCTCGGCGAGGGCGAGGAGGTCTTCCGCCGCGCCGCCGAGGCGGTCCTCACCTGGGAGATGCACCGCGCCCTCGGCGTCGGCATCGTCACCGGCGCCGACCGCGCGGCCCCCGGCGTGGACGTCACGGTCACCCTGGCCGGCGTCGTCAAGGCCCCCTGCCGCGTCGTCTGGACGGCCGAGGAACGCCGCCGCGCCGGCTGGGCCTACGGCACGCTCCCCGGCCACCCGGAGTCCGGCGAGGAGTCCTTCGTCGTCGACCGCACCGGCGACGGCACGGTCTGGCTGACGGTCTCGGCCTTCAGCCGCCCCGCCAAGTGGTACGCCCGCGCGGGCGGCCCGGCGACCCGCCAACTGCAGCAGGCGTACGCCCGCAGGTGCGGGACGGTGCTGCGGGGGCTGGCGACGGCGGGGGTGAAGGAGTAGCCGGGACGGGCGTCCGGCGCACCGCACGTGCACCGCGGGCGGCCGTCCCGCACGCCGCCCCCCGACCCGCCCGTCACGGCGGGCCGCCGTGGCCTCAGGAGTTCTTCAGGTACGCCGCCAGCTTGCCGATGAGGCGGGCGGCGTCGTCCAGGCCGCGGGCCGTGTCGCCGAGGTCTCCGGCGAGCAGCTTCCGCAGGGCCTGCCCCGCTTCCTCGCCCCCCTCCTGGCCGGGGGCGTCGGACCAGGGGCCGGGAACGGCCGTGCCCCGGTAGCCGACGGGGTCGCCCCCGCGCGGCGTCCGGTGGCCGGTGAAGTCGGCGGCCCGCCGGGCCGTCCCGGCGGCCGGGGTCTCGCCCGCGAGGAACTGGACCCGGGAGAGCTGGGTCTGGTCGGAGCCCTGGTTGCAGGTGATGCTCAGGCGATAGTGGGTGTAGGACGCGGGTGAGGCGACGGCGTACTCCTTCGTCTCGTGGCGCTGCCGGAAACGCTCCCCGGTGCGGGAGTCCACGGTCGTCCAGTGGCCGCCGTCGTGCGACCCCTGGAGCTCCCAGTCCCGCGGGTCCCGCTCGGGGGCGTCGTTCGCCGAGGTCAGCCGGTACACGGCGACGGCGGCGGGACGTTCGAGGGTGAAGTCCAGCTCGGCGGTCTCGTCGTTGGCCAGCCACTTGCTCCAGGACTTGGTGAGCAGGTTCTCCGCGACCTCGCCCACCAGGTCGAACTCGTCGCTCGCCTCGACGTCGACGACCGTACGGGTGATGTCCCGCAGCTCACCGACGGGCTCCCGCGCGTCGGGCTGGCCGGCGGGGCCGAGGACGACCGAGGCGGTGGTGCCCCGCCGGTCGGTCCAGGACACGCGCCGCACGGGAGCCCCGCCGTCGTCGAGCAGCAGCCGCAGCTCGCCGGAGGGGGACCAGGTGCCGTCGTGCCCCTCCTCGGTGGAGAACCGGTGCAGGGGGGCGCCGGCCGTGCCCTCGGGATAGGCCCGGCGGTCGGCGAGGGTGCCGCGGTACTCGACGACCGCGCCGTCGGCGGTCGTGCGGTGTCCCAGGAAACCGGACAGGTCCGCGCGCAGCCCGATCGACGCCTCCGAGCCGTCCGCCCCGCGCCAGGCGAGATGCGCGGGCACGGCCCGCTCGCCGCTGTCGCCGTCGTCGATGCTGTCGACGTGGAGGAGCAGCCGGGGGCCGGCCTGCCAGGCGGCGCTGCCGGGGGCGCGGACCTCGGTGGTGAAGGCGACGACCGACCGCCCGGCCGTCCGGGCCGCCCTGGCGCGCTCCGACCGCTCCCGGTCGTGCGCGGGGTCCACGGTCACGGCCCGCAGCCGCAGCAGCCCTTGCGCGCCCTCGGGGTTGCGTATCTCGAGCAGGTTGTCCCCGGCCGCCAGGAGCTCCCCGGGCACGCTGAGGACGGTGACCCGGGGGTCGCCGTGCCCCCCGTCCTTTGGTGCGGCCAGCTCTTCCGCGAGGGCCTTGCCGTTGAGCAGGACGTCCATCGGGGCGCCCGCCCCGAGCACGGTCACCGCGACGACGGCCTCGGCGATCTCCTCCCGCTCCCCCACCGTGAAGTCCAGCCTGATGTGCCCGCCCGCACCCAGCGCGAGGTGCGAGGGGGCGATCCCGCAGCGGTGGTGGGCGACCACGGCGTTCGACAGCTGGGCCGGGTCGGTGGAGAAGTCGGCGAATACGGGTTCCATGGGTGTCCCTACGTCGTCCGGGGCATGCCGGTCGTACCGGCGCACGAGGTGCGCGCCGCGGCTGCGCGAGCCGCGACGCATGCAGAACGTATCGGGGACCACTGACAACAAGCCGCTCAAGTCACCTCGCGTACAAGGTAGTTGCCTTTCCGGTGACCGAAGGTGCTCAGTCTTCTCCACGCGTTCGGCCAGGGTGACGGCGAGCGGGGTGCCGCCTGCGTCGGTGACGACGTGGTGCTTCGAGCCGGGGCGGGCACGGCCGACCGGGCTCGGCCCGGTTCCTGGTGCGGCCGGTCCCCCACCCCTGCCTCGTGCCGGTCCCGCAGCCGGCGGTCCGAAAACGGGGTGCGGTCGGCCGAACTGGGGTGGTAGGCAAACGAGGTGACAGAGAGTCTTGAGTATTCCGCCCTGCTGCGACTGATCGACGAGCGGTCGGCCGCGTTTCGGAGTGCGGTTGCCGCCGCGCCCGCCCTTGACGCGCCGGTGCCGTCCTGCCCCGAGTGGACGTTGTTCGATCTGGTGCGGCACCTGGGTACGGGCCAGCGCTGGTGGGCCGCGATCGTCGCCGCGGGCCCGGCCGAGGCTCCGCCGGCCAAGGACGCCGTGGAGGCGCCGCGTGAACTCGAGGCGCTGCTGGCCTGGTACGCCGAGTCGAACGAGCTGCTGCTGAGTGCGCTGCGCGAGGCCGGCCCGGAGCGCGCGTGCTGGACGTGGTGGAGCGCCGGCGTGTCGCCGGCGAACGCCCGGGGCGTCGCCCGGCGCCGGGTGCACGAGGTGCTGGTGCACACCTACGACGCCCAGCTCGCCGCAGGCGCCGTGCGGCCGATGCCGGCGGACGTCGCGATCGACGGCGTGGCCGAGTTCCTCGACACCTGCAACTCCACCCCGGCGGCCTGGCCGCACGAGCCCGCCACCATCCACTACCACGCCACCGAGGGCCGCTCCTGGCTCCTCACGCTGGACGGCACCGGCGCCTGGCCCGCACCTCTCACGGCCGACGCCGCGCCCGCCTCCGCTTCGGCCACGGGCACGGCCGAGCAGCTGCTCCTCTTCGTCTGGGGCCGCCTCACGCTGAGCGACCTGAAGATCGAGGGCGACCGGCGGGTGTTCGAGCGGCTGATCGCCTGGGAACCCGAGGAGTAGCCGGTCGACACCGCCGGCGGACGACCGGTGCGGCCTCGTACGGCTCGGGCCCGAGCGTCTCCCGCAGCACTGCCGACTCGGCCGGGAAGGGGTGCGGCCACGACCGGGCTTCCCGTCAGGTGCTCCTGGTCGTCGAGGCCACACCCCGTCCCGCGCAGGGTCGCGCCGGTCTCCTCGTTCGTGGCGGCGGGCAGGTCGAGGCCGGGCAACACCCGGGATCGGTCGGCTGTTCCGCGACCCTGCCGGACCGGCCGAACGCCCGGAGCGGTTCGCCTTCGGACCGACTCGGGTCTGCGGCCGCGCCCGGAACGCACTACGGCGTCACCCGAATGCGTCATGCCGACCGGCCTCGTGTGGTTCGCTGCCGGGGTGACTCAGGACTTGGAGATCCTCGCGTTCGCATCAGCCGAGGCGTTCGAGGCGTGGCTCGGCGAGAACCACGCCGCCTCGCCCGGCATCTGGCTCAAGCTGCGCAAGAAGGGCCCCGGAATCGTCGCGCTGGACTACGCCCAGGCGCTCGACGTGGCGCTCTGCCACGGCTGGATCGACGGCCAGAAGGCGAAGTTCGACGACCAGTGGTGGCTTCAGCGGTTCACCCCGCGCACGCCGCGCAGCAAGTGGTCCAAGGTCAACCGGGACAAGGTGGCCGCCCTGATCGAGCAGGGCCGGATGCGCCCGCCGGGGCAGGCCGAGATCGACCGCGCCAAGGCGGACGGCCGCTGGGAGGCGGCCTACGACAGCGCGAGGACCGCCACGGTGCCCGACGACCTCGCGGCGGCCCTGGCCGCCGACCCGGCCGCGGCGGAGGCCTTCGGGACGCTGGACCGGCAGAACCGCTACGCGATCCTGTACCGGATCCAGGACGCCAAGAAGCCCGAGACCCGGGCGCGCCGGATCGAGAAGTACGTGGCGATGCTGGCGAAGGGCGAGAAGCCGTACCCGTAGTCGAAGACCGGAGCGTGCCCGCGTCGCCGCCTCCCCACCGGAACCGTCCACCTCTGCGAGACCGGTGAGCCGGACGTCGTCCTCACCACAGCGGCACCTGGCTCGTACACCCGGAAACACAGCCTTGAGGACCACCCAGGGCTGCGCGGACACCGAAGACGCCCCGTGACGCGTCAGCCGTCGAGATCGTCGGGCAAGAGCCGAAACGCGTCGTGTCGGGTCAGGGGGCGTACGACGCGGAAGTGTTTGTCCGTGGTGAGGACGGCGTCGGTCCGGTAGGCGGCGGCGAGGGCGGCGTTCATGGCGTCCGTCAGACCCACGCCCTTGCCGCCCCCGAGATCCTGATAGGCCTGAGACACGCTGACGGCCGTACGGAAGTGGGGGCCGACATCCGGAATCTCGAATCGCTGGAGATCCGCCTGCTTGCCGATGAAGTCGAGGGCGATGCCGGCCGCACGGCTCCCGCTCTTCTCGCTGATGAGGTAGTCCAGTTCGGCGAGGACGAGGGGCGAGATCACCAAGTGGCCGATACGGGCGAGCGCGGCGACGTGCTCGGCGTGACGCGGATCCTTCTTCGCGAGGACGCGGTAGAGGCCGTTGGTGTCGGCGATGGCGACCGGCACACTAGTCATCGAGGCCGCCTCCCATCCCGCGCAGGGTGACGCCGATCTCCTCGTCCGTGACGGCGGGCAGGTCGAGGTCGGGGATGTCCAGGTCCCCCATGGGGTCGGTGCGGAATTGATGGACAGGCTCGTCCAGACGCTCTATCGGGACGATGCCCATGATCGGCCGGCCGTTCCGGGTGACGATCAGGGTCGCCCCCGCTTCGACCTGCTCCGCGATCTTGCTGGGCTGGTTGAGCGCCCGGAGCGGTACGACTTCGGACTGCGGTACGACTTCGGACTGACTCGGGTCTGCGGCCATGACGCGAACGTACCACGACGTACCACGCAAGGGTGGGCGCCCTTCGAGCGGCCGCTTCCCAGCGCCGTTCCATGAAGGATCGACGGGTGTCGGCCGGCATGCTCGTCCGCCGGGCACGTCGGATGCGCCAAGGACACCGTGCCGATCGTGGACGGCAGCCTGCTGTCCGAAAGCGGCGGCGAACGGCCGTCGCCAGGGCTCCCCCGAGCCCCGGCGACGAAGAGACGGAGAGCCGGGCCCCTACCGCATCAGCACCCCCGCCCCCTCCACCAGTTCCTCCGACGGACCCGCCACCAGGCCCAGTTCCGCGCGGGAGGCGATCAGCGGGTGGTCGGGCAGGATGCGGACCGTGTAGCCGTACGGGCCGGTGCGGTCCAGCGAGAGAGGACCCTCGTAGGCCCAGCGGCCCTCCAGGTCGGGGCCGCCCAGCGGTTTCAGGGGGACCACCGTGGCGTCCGTGATGCGGTCCTCCGCGTCGACGCGGCCGGAGACGGCCTGGACCTCGACGTCGTCGGGGGTGAGGTCGCCCAGGGTCAGGCGGACCCGCAGGGCGAGGGTCGTGCCGAGTTCGGCGGTCGGGGCGGCCGCGGAGGTCTCGACGTGGTCGACGGCGACCGCGGGCCAGGCGGCGCGCACCTTCGCCTTCCAGGCGGCGAGGTCGCGGGCCGCGTCGGGGTCCAGGGCCCGGTGGGCCTGGGCGGCGGGGGTGTAGAGCCGTTCGACGTACTCGCGGACCATGCGGCCGGCCAGCACCTTGGGGCCGAGATGGGCGATGGTGCGGCGGACCATCTCGATCCAGCGGTCGGGCAGCCCGCCCGCGCCGCGCTCGTAGAAGCGCGGGGTGACGCGCTGCTCCAGGAGGTCGTAGAGCGCCGCCGCCTCGATGTCGTCGCGGTGGTCGGCGTCGGTGCCGGAGCCGTCGGCGGTGGGGACGGCCCAGCCGAAGTCGGGCTGGAACCACTCGTCCCACCAGCCGTCCAGGACGGAGAGGTTGAGGCAGCCGTTGAGGGCCGCCTTCATGCCGGAGGTGCCGCAGGCCTCCAGCGGGCGCAGCGGGTTGTTCAGCCAGATGTCGCAGCCGGGGTACAGCTTCTGCGCCATCCCCATGCCGTAGTCGGGGAGGAAGACGATGCGGTGGCGCACGCGCGGGTCGTCCGCGAAGCGCACCAGTTCCTGGATGAGCCGCTTGCCGCCGTCGTCCGCCGGGTGCGCCTTGCCGGCGACGACGATCTGGACGGGCCGCTCGGGGTGCAGGAGCAGTTCCGTCAGCCGGTCGCGGTCCCGCAGCATCAGCGTGAGCCGCTTGTACGACGGGACGCGGCGGGCGAACCCGATGGTGAGGACGTCGGGGTCGAGCACGTCGTCGATCCAGCCCAGCTCGGCCGTGCCGGCGCCGCGCTGCCGCCAGGAGGCGCGGAGCCGGTCCCGCACCTCCGCGACGAGCTGCCCGCGCAGGTCGCGGCGGAGGTTCCAGACCTCCTCGTCGGGGATGTCGGCGACGGAGTCCCAGCGGTCGGAGCCGCCGACGCTCAGCGCGTCCTCGGCCCGGCGGCCGCCGATCTGCCGGGCGCCGAGGCGCAGCACCTCGGGCGCGACCCAGGTGGGGGCGTGCACGCCGTTGGTGACGGAGGTGATGGGCACCTCCTCGGGGTCGAACCCGGGCCACAGGCCGGCGAACATCTCCCGGCTGACCTGGCCGTGCAGCAGCGAGACGCCGTTGGCGCGCTGGGCCAGGCGCAGACCCATCACGGCCATGTTGAAGAGGTTCGGTTCGCCGCCCGGATAGGTCTCCCGGCCCAGGGAGAGGACGCGGCCCACGTCGATGCGGGGCAGTTCCGCGCCGGGGCCGAAGTGGCGGGCGACCAGTTCGCGGTCGAAGCGGTCGATGCCGGCCGGGACGGGGGTGTGCGTGGTGAAGACGGTCCCGGCCCGGACCGCCTCCAGGGCGGAGTCGAAGTCGAGCCCCTCGTCGCACAGCTCGGCGATCCGCTCCAGGCCGAGGAACCCGGCGTGCCCCTCGTTGGTGTGGAACACCTCGGGCGGGGCGTGCCCGGTCAGCCGGCAGTACGTGCGCACCGCGCGGACACCCCCTATGCCGAGCAGCATCTCCTGGAGCAGCCGGTGCTCGCTGCCGCCGCCGTAGAGCCGGTCGGTCACCCCGCGCTCGCCGAAGTCGTTGTCCTCGGTGTCGGAGTCGAGCATCAGCAGCGGCACCCGGCCGACCTGGGCCAGCCAGATCCCGGCGTGCAGCTGTTTTCCGCCGGGGAGGGCGAGGGAGACCCGGGCGGGGGTGCCGTCGTGCTCCTCGAGCCGGGTCACCGGCAGTTCGTTGGGGTCGAGGACGGGATAGTGCTCCTGCTGCCAGCCGTCGCGGGAGAGGGTCTGGCGGAAGTAGCCGTGCCGGTAGAGCAGCCCGACCCCGACGAGGGGGACGCCCAGGTCGCTGGCGGCCTTGAGGTGGTCGCCGGCGAGGATGCCGAGGCCGCCGGAGTACTGGGGCAGGGCGGCCGTGACGCCGAACTCCGGGGAGAAGTAGGCGACGGCGGCGGGCAGCTCGGCGGACTGCCGCTGGTACCAGCGGTCGCCGGTCAGGTAGGCGTGCAGGTCGTCGGCGGCGGCGGTCAGCCGGCCCAGGAAGCGGTCGTCGGCGGCCAGCTCCTGCAGGCGTGCCGCGTGCACGCCCCCGAGCAGCCGCACGGGGTCGCCGCCCGAGGCCGCCCAGTGGTCGGGGTCGACCTGCCGGAAGAGGTCACGGGTTTCCGCGTGCCATGACCAGCGCAGGTTGCGCGCGAGGTCGCTGAGCGGCCGGAGGGGTTCGGGGAGAAGGGGTCGGACAGTGAATCGACGGATCGCCTTCACATTCCACCTCGGCGTGCGTGAGGAAGTGGCGCACGGCAGTGTGCGCCGACGTCTCTGACGACGGTACCGGCGTCGGCGCCGGACTTGCTGGAGGCCACTGCCTCCGGACCCGTACTTTCGGCCGTCGACGGGCCTTTTCGCGCCACGCCGGACGACGGCGTCCGGCATCGGCCGACGTCGGGGAGGCCCGGCCGGGCCGGCCGGGTCCCGCCGCCGCCCTGCCCGGCGCCCTGCCGCCCCCGAGTGCGCCCCTTTATGGCCGGTTACACACCCACGGGCCACCTTGTGACACTTCGCGCCGCACGAGAGGCTGCGGGGGCGCACCCGCCACCGCCGTCACCCACCGAGCCGAGGAGGGGAACCGGACCATGGATCGGCGCTCGTTCCGTTCGTCCCGGGGCGCCCCGGAGTGTTCACCGGCGCGACGGGCACACGAGCGACACGGGACGCGCGACCCGTTCCGGTACGGCGGCTCCACCCCCGTGGGTCGCGGACGCGACCGCGCCGGCTTCGGCCGTGTGTCCGGGGGCACCTCGGCGCCGACGGAAAAGGCCTGGCCACAGGGGTCGCGGACGACAAGGTGTCCGGCCGGGTCGCCGTCCCACCGGACGAACTCCGGCGGGCGTCGCGCTCGCCGGAACCACCGCACGGAAGAGGCAGGACGTGATGAATACATGCGCGCGACTAGTTAACAACGTGCCGGATTGCTCACCCGAATAGGGTGGGAAGGCTCCTCCGGTACAGAACCCGTGCGACCCGTACGACGCCGTACAGGTCGTCCGCCCCGCACACCCGGAGCACGCCGTGCGACGAGAGCGCGCCGTGCGACGTGCCCGACCCCGGCAGCCGGCTGCCGGACCGCGCCCCGGCGCGCCCGGTTCCGGCACACCCCCGCACCACCCGGCACCACCCCGTACGCATGTCGCAGGACCCACCTCCCCACATCCATCCGCCCACCCTCGTTGATGCGGACAGGAGCGGTCATGCCCGCCACGCACCACTCGTCAGCACCCCCGACACCCCCGCGCACCGCGGCACCGCCCCCCGTGCGTCCCGCGACCGCCGGACCGCCGGCCCCGGAGCGGTCCTCCGCGGGTGACGGGACGGCCGTGGGGCGGATACCCGTCCTCGACGTCCGGCCGGTCGTCCAGCGCGGCCGCCGCCCGGCCAAGGCGGTCACCGGGGAGACGTTCCAGGTCTCGGCCACCGTGTTCCGCGAGGGCCACGACGCCGTCGCCGCCAACGTCGTGCTGCGCGGCCCCGACGGCCGTCCCGGCCCGTGGACGCCGATGCGCGAGCTGGCTCCCGGCACCGACCGGTGGGGCGCCGACGTCACCCCGGACGAGCCGGGCCACTGGACGTACACCGTGGAGGCCTGGAGCGATCCGGTGAGCACCTGGCGCCGGCACGCGCGCATCAAGATCCCCGCGGGCATCGACACCGACCTGGTCCTGGAGGAGGGCGCCCGGCTGCACGAGCGCGCCGCCGCCGGGGTGCCCGAGGCGGACGCGGACGCCCGGGCGGAGCGGGAGGTCCTGCTCGCCGCGGTCGCCGCCCTGCGCGACGAGGCCCGTCCGGCGGCCTCCCGGCTGGCGGCGGCGCTGACCCCCGAGGTGGACGCGGTCCTGGCCCGCCGTCCGGTGCGGGAGCTGGTCACCGAGTCGGAGACGCTGCCGTTGCTGGTGGAGCGGGAGCGGGCGTTGTACGGGTCGTGGTACGAGTTCTTCCCGCGGTCGGAGGGGACGGCCGAGCGGCCGCACGGGACGTTGCGGACGGCGGCGCGGCGGTTGCCGGCGATCGCGGCGATGGGGTTCGACGTGGTCTATCTGCCGCCGGTCCATCCGATCGGGACGACGTTTCGCAAGGGCCGCAACAACAGTCTCGATCCCGGGCCCGAGGACGTGGGGGTGCCGTGGGCGATCGGTTCGCCGGAGGGCGGGCACGACGCGGTGCACCCGGAGCTGGGCACGCTCGAGGACTTCGACTGGTTCGTGCAGCGGGCCCGGGAGGAGGGCCTGGAGGTGGCCCTGGACTTCGCGCTGCAGTGCTCGCCGGACCATCCCTGGGTGCACAAGCACCCGGAGTGGTTCCACCACCGCCCCGACGGCACGATCGCCTACGCGGAGAACCCGCCGAAGAAGTACCAGGACATCTACCCCATCGCCTTCGACGCGGACATGGACGGCATCGTCGCCGAGACGCTGCGGGTGCTGCGGCACTGGATGGACCACGGGGTGCGGATCTTCCGGGTGGACAACCCGCACACCAAACCGGTCGTGTTCTGGGAACGGGTGATCGGGGAGATCAACGGGTCCGACCCGGACGTGATCTTCCTGGCCGAGGCGTTCACCCGGCCCGCGATGATGCACACCCTGGCCCAGATCGGCTTCCAGCAGTCCTACACCTACTTCACCTGGCGCACCACCAAGGAAGAGCTGACGGAGTACCTGACGGAGCTGTCGGGCGAGGCGGCGAGCTACATGCGGCCCAACTTCTTCCCCAGCACCCCCGACATCCTGCACGCCTTTCTCCAGCACGGCGGACGCCCCGCCTTCGAGGCCCGCGCGGTACTGGCCGCCACCCTCTCCCCCACCTGGGGCCTCTACAGCGGCTACGAACTGTGCGAGAACACCCCCCTCACACCCGGCAGCGAGGAGTACCTCGACTCCGAGAAGTACCAGCTGCGCCCCCGCGACTGGGACGCCGCCGCCCGCGAGGGCCGCACCATCGCCCCCCTCATCACCCGCCTCAACGAGATCCGCCGCACCCACCCGGCGCTTCGGCAACTGCGGAACCTGCACTTCCACCACGCCGACCAGGAGGCGGTGATCGTCTACTCGAAGAGGAGCGGTTCGAACACGGTTCTGGTGGTCGTCAACCTCGACCCCCACCACACCCAGGAGGCCACGGTCTCGTTGGACATGCCGCAACTCGGCCTGGACTGGCACGAGTCCGTGCCGGTGCGCGACGAACTCACCGGCGAGACCTACCACTGGGGCAGGGCCAACTACGTGCGTCTCGAACCGGGCACCCGGCCCGCGCACGTCCTGACCGTCCTGCGACCGTCCACCCCGCAGATCGGAGGGTCACCCACACGATGATCGTCAACGAGCCCGTTCACGACACCTTCGAGGACACCCCGGCCAAGGACCGCGATCCCGACTGGTTCAAGCGTGCCGTCTTCTACGAGGTCCTCGTCCGCTCCTTCCAGGACAGCAACGGCGACGGCGTCGGCGACCTCAAGGGCCTCACCGCCAAACTCGACTACCTCCAATGGCTCGGCGTCGACTGCCTGTGGCTGCCGCCCTTCTTCAAGTCCCCCCTGAGGGACGGCGGTTACGACGTCTCCGACTACACCGCCGTGCTGCCCGAGTTCGGCGACCTCGCCGACTTCGTGGAGTTCGTCGACGCCGCCCACCAACGCGGCATGCGCGTCATCATCGACTTCGTCATGAACCACACCAGCGACCAGCACCCGTGGTTCCAGGAGTCCAGGAAGGACCCCGACGGGCCCTACGGCGACTACTACATGTGGGCCGACGACGACAAGCAGTACGCCGACGCCCGCATCATCTTCGTCGACACCGAGGTCTCCAACTGGACCTTCGACCCGGTGCGCAAGCAGTACTTCTTCCACCGCTTCTTCTCCCACCAGCCCGACCTCAACTACGAGAACCCCGCCGTGCAGGAGGAGATGATCTCCGCGCTGCGGTTCTGGCTGGACCTGGGGATCGACGGCTTCCGGCTCGACGCGGTGCCCTACCTCTACGCCGAGGAGGGCACCAACTGCGAGAACCTCCCGGCCTCGCACGCCTTCCTCAAGCGGGTCCGCAAGGAGATCGACGCCCAGTACCCGGACACCGTGATCCTGGCGGAGGCCAACCAGTGGCCCGAGGACGTCGTCGACTACTTCGGCGACTACGCCTCCGGCGGCGACGAGTGCCACATGGCGTTCCACTTCCCCGTCATGCCCCGCATCTTCATGGCCGTCCGCCGCGAGTCGCGGTATCCGGTGTCGGAGATCCTCGCCAAGACGCCGGCGATCCCGTCCGGCTGTCAGTGGGGCATCTTCCTGCGCAACCACGACGAGCTGACCCTGGAGATGGTCACCGACGAGGAACGCGACTACATGTACGCGGAGTACGCCAAGGACCCGCGCATGCGCGCCAACATCGGCATCCGCCGCCGCCTCGCCCCCCTCCTCGACAACGACCGCAACCAGATCGAGCTCTTCACCGCCCTGCTGCTCTCCCTGCCCGGCTCGCCGATCCTCTACTACGGCGACGAGATCGGCATGGGCGACAACATCTGGCTCGGCGACCGCGACGCCGTCCGCACCCCCATGCAGTGGACACCGGACCGCAACGCGGGTTTTTCGTCCTGCGACCCCGGCCGGCTCTTCCTGCCGACCATCATGGACCCCGTCCACGGCTACCAGGTCACCAACGTGGAGGCGTCGATGGCGTCGCCCTCCTCGCTGCTGCACTGGACCCGCCGCATGATCGAGATCCGCAAGCAGAACCCCGCCTTCGGCCTAGGCTCGTACACCGAACTGCCCTCCTCCAACCCGGCCGTCCTCGCTTTTCTCCGCGAGTACGAGGACGACCTGGTGCTGTGCGTCCACAACTTCTCCCGCTTCGCCCAGCCCACCGAGCTGGACCTGAGCCGGTTCGGCGGCCGCCATCCCGTCGAGCTGTTCGGCGGGGTCCGTTTTCCGGCCGTGGGCGACCTGCCATATCTGCTCACCCTCGGGGGACACGGCTTCTATTGGTTCCGACTGCGCAGGGAGACCGTCTGAGAACCCGGGCGGGGCGGTTTCTCCCGCCCCGCCCGGGGCACGCATCAGTAACACCCCGACCCCCCGGGGAAAGGACGTGACGCCATGGCGGAAACGGTCACACTCTCCGGCACGACCAGCCCCGGCCTCCTCACGTCACTGGCCCCCCTGCTGCGCGAGTGGCTGCCACGGCAGCGCTGGTTCGCCGGCAAGGGGAGTCCGGTCACGGGATTCTCGCTGGTGGCGGGCACCGAACTGGTACCCGCCACGTCCAGGCTGGGCCTCTACCACCTGCTGGTCCGCGCGCACCAGGGCGCGGTGCCGGGCGACTGCTACCAGCTCCTGATAGGAGCCCGCGAGGCGCTGCCGCCCCGGCTGGCGCCCGCGCTGATCGGGCACGTACCGGACGGACCGCTCGGCGGCCGGACCGTCTACGACGCCCTGTACGACACCCGGCCCGCCGAGGTCCTCCTGGAGGCGCTGCGCACCGAGGCCCGGATCGGCGTCCTGCGCTGCGAGCGGGACCCCACGCAGGAGATACGCGCGGGTCTGGTGCCGCGCCGGCTGACCGCCGAGCAGTCGAATTCGTCGGTCGTCTTTGGAGATACGTTCATTCTCAAGCTGCTGCGCCGGGTCGTCCCCGGCGTCAACCCCGACCTGGAGCTGCCGCTGGCCCTGGCCCGCGAGGGGTCCTCCCGGGTGCCCGCGCCGACGGCGTGGCTGCACGCGGACCTGGAGGACGGCACCGGCGAGTCGTACGTCCTCGGCGTCCTCCAGCCGTTCGTGCGGGGCGCGACGGACGGCTGGGAGCTGGCGCTGCGGGAGCTGGCCAAGGGCGAGGACTTCGGCGCCGAGGCCCGGGCGCTGGGCCGGGCCACCGCCGAGGTGCACACCGCGCTGGCCCGGGCGCTGCCCACCGCCACCCTCGGCCACGCCCAGCTCGGACCGCTGGTCGACGGCATGACCGAGCGGCTGGAGGCGGCGGCCCAGGCCGTGCCCGCCCTGCGCCCCTACGCCCCCGGTCTGCGCACCGCCTTCTCGGCGCTGGCCGACCTCGCGGCCGAGGGGCGGACCTGGACCGCCCAGCGCGTCCACGGCGACCTGCACCTCGGGCAGTGCCTGCGGGCGCCCTCCGGCGCGTGGTCGCTGATCGACTTCGAGGGCGAGCCGGCCCGCCCGCTCGCCGAGCGCCGGATGCCCCAGCCGGCCGTCCGGGACGTGGCGGGCATGCTGCGCTCCTTCGACTACGCCGCCCTCTCGGCCGTCCCCGCGGCGCCCGGCTGGGCCGAGGTGTGCCGGGCGGCGTACTGCTCCGGCTACGCCGAGGCGTCCGGCACCGACCCCCGCACCGATCCCGTACTGCTGCGGGCCTACGAGACGGACAAGGCCGTCTACGAGGTCGTCTACGAGGCCCGGCACCGTCCCGACTGGCTCTCCGTCCCGCTGTCCGCGATACGTCGGCTCGCCGCATCCGACCCGTCCTGAGGAGGCTTTCCCCGTGACTCCCAGCCCCCCGTCCCCCCACGGTTCTGACCCCGGGGACCCGAAGGACCCGAAGAAGGCCCCGGTCCCGAAGACCGCGACCGAGAAAACGGTGGCCGAGAAGACGGTGGCCGAGAAGACGGTGGCCGAGAAGACGGCGGGAAAGAAGGCGGCGGGCAGGAGGACGGCGGCCGCCGTGAAGGCCTCCGGGCCGGGGGGAGCCCTCCAGGAGGCCGCCGGGGGGAAGGGCACCGCCGAGGAGACCCCGGCGCGGAAGGCCGTCTCGAAGAAGGCCGTCACCAAGAAGGCCGCGGCCGGGAAAGCTGTGGCCAAGAAGGCCGTGACCAAGAAGGCGGTCGCGGCGAAGGCGGTCACGAAGAAGGCCGTGGCGAAGAAGACCGCGGTCGCGGCGGAGACGGCCGGGGTGGAGGCGGCCGTCGCGAAGAAGGCCGTCGCCAAGAAGGCCGCTTCGAAGAAGGCCGTCCCGGTGAGGGGCACCGCGAAGGGCACGGCCGGGGAGAGCGCCGCGAAGAAGGCTCCCGCCTCCGTGTCCGACCCCTCGAAGGACCGCGCGCCCCGGCCCTCGGCCCCGCCCCCGGCCGGGCCCGCGGCAGCCGGACCCCTGCGGGACGGCCCCCTGCGGGCCGGGTCCGTGGAGGCCGCCCTCTCCCCCGCGCTGGACGGCGGCGACCGTGAGCGGCTGCTGCACGGCACCCATCACGACCCGCACGCCGTGCTCGGCGCGCACCCGGCGCCCGGCGGGATCGTCTTCCGGGCCTTCCGCCCCCACGCCCTGTCGGTCACCGTCGTCACCGGCGACCTGCGGGCCGGGCTGCACGACGACGGCGACGGCTTCTTCTCCGGCCTGCTCCCCCTGGGCGAGGTTCCGGCCTACCGTCTGGTCGTCGCGTACGAGGGGACGGTCCAGGAGACCGAGGACCCGTACCGTTTCCTGCCCACGCTCGGCGACCTCGACCTGCACCTGATCGGGGAGGGCCGGCACGAGGAACTGTGGAAGGTGCTCGGCGCGCACCCGATGGTCCACGAGGGGGTGGGCGGCACCCGGTTCACCGTGTGGGCGCCCAACGCGCGCGCGGTGCGGCTCGCGGGCACCTTCAACTTCTGGGACGGCATCGGGCACCCGATGCGGTCGCTGGGTTCCTCCGGGATCTGGGAGCTGTTCGTGCCCGCGATCGGTGAGGGCGAGCTGTACAAGTTCGACATCACCCGGCCCGACGGTTCCCGCACCCTGCGCGCCGACCCGATGGCCCGCCGCACGGAGACGCCGCCGGCCACCTCGTCGGTGGTGGAGGCCTCGCACTACGAGTGGGGCGACGCGGAGTGGCTGGCGGGCCGCGGGGAACGCCCGGCCCACGAGGCGCCCTTGTCGATCTACGAGGTCCATCTGCCGTCCTGGCGGCCGGGGCTGACCTACCGTCAGCTAGCGGAGCAGCTCCCGGCGTACGTCAAGGAGCTGGGCTTCACGCACGTGGAGCTGATGCCGGTCGCCGAGCATCCCTTCGGCGGCTCGTGGGGCTACCAGGTCACCGGGTTCTACGCGCCCACGGCCCGGCTCGGCACGCCCGACGACTTCCGCTTCCTGGTGGACTCCCTGCACCGGGCGGGCATCGGCGTCGTCATGGACTGGGTGCCGGCGCACTTCCCGCGCGACGCGTGGGCGCTGGCGGAGTTCGACGGGCGGCCCCTCTACGAGCACGAGGACCCGCTGCGGGCCGCGCACCCCGACTGGGGGACGCTGGAGTTCGACTACGGGCGGCGCGAGGTGCGCAACTTCCTCGTGGCCAACGCCGTGTACTGGTGCGAGGAGTTCCACATCGACGGGCTGCGGGTCGACGCCGTCGCCTCCATGCTCTACCTCGACTACTCGCGGGATGCCGGGCAGTGG
The DNA here is from genome assembly GCF_055580685.1 of Streptomyces sp. NPDC031554. Taxonomy (NCBI): domain Bacteria; kingdom Bacillati; phylum Actinomycetota; class Actinomycetes; order Kitasatosporales; family Streptomycetaceae; genus Streptomyces; species Streptomyces sp. NPDC031554. The sequence goes on from NZ_JBVIKX010000001.1 coordinate 352,420, forward strand.
ACGCCGAACGAGCACGGCGGCCGGGAGAACCTCGACGCGGTGGCCTTCCTCCAGGAGATGAACGCCACCGTGTACCGGCGCGTCCCCGGTGTCGTGACCATCGCGGAGGAGTCCACGGCCTGGGACGGCGTGACGCGCGCGACGCACCACCGGGGGCCGAGCGGCTTCGGCGGCCTCGGCTTCGGCCTGAAGTGGAACATGGGGTGGATGCACGACTCGCTCCAGTACATGAGCCACGAGCCCGTCCACCGCAGGTACCACCACGGCGAGATGACTTTCTCCATGGTGTACGCCTACAGCGAGAACTACGTGCTGCCCCTCTCGCACGACGAGGTCGTGCACGGCAAGAAGTCGCTGGTGTCGAAGATGCCGGGCGACTGGTGGCAGCAGCGCGCGAGCCTGCGGGCCTACCTCGCCTTCATGTGGGCCCACCCCGGCAAGCAGCTCCTCTTCATGGGGCAGGAGTTCGCGCAGGGCGCCGAGTGGTCCGAGGAGCGCGGGCCCGACTGGTGGCTGCTCGACCCCGCCTACGGGGCGGAGGCCGACCACCGGGGCGTGCGGGAACTGGTCCGCGACCTGAACTCCGTGTACCGGTCGACGCCCGCGCTGTGGGAGCGCGACACCGTCGCCGACGGCTTCCGGTGGGTGGTCGGGGACGCCGCCGACGACAACGTCCTGGCGTTCCTGCGGTACGACGCCGACGGCACGCCGCTGCTGGCGGTCTCGCACTTCTCGCCGGTCGTCCGCGAGGACTACCGGCTGGGGGTGCCGGACGACATACCCGCCTGGTTCGAGGTGCTCAACACCGACGCCGGACGGTACGGCGGCGGCGACGTGTTCCACTCCGACCCGGTGAAGCCGGAACACCAGCCGTGGCACGGCCATCCGGCGTCCGTCCGTCTGACGCTGCCCCCGCTGTCGACGGTGTGGCTGCGCCCGGCGTAGAGGTGGTCCGCCCGGGGAGCCCGGGTCCGTCCGGGCTCCCCGCCCCGGTCGGGCCCGGGGCTACCCGAGGGACTCCGCGAGGGACGGCGGCAGGGTCCCCGTGTGCAGGACGCCCAGGCGCTGGGTGGCCCGGGTCAGGGCGACGTACAGGTCGCTCGTGCCGTAGCGGGACGGCTCCACCACCAGGACCGAGTCGAACTCCAGGCCCTTGGACTGGCGGGGGTCCAGCAGGACGACCCGGCGGGTGAGGTCGGGCTCCGCGTCCGCGGTGACCCCGTCGAGGCGGGCCGCCAGCCGGCGGTGCAGGTCACGCGGGGCGATCACGGCGAGCCGGCCCTGCGCGGGGGTCAGCTCGGCCACCGCCCCGGCGATCGCGCCGGGCAGGTCGTCGACGGCCCGCGCCCAGGGCCGGGCGCCGGTGGCCCGTACCGAACTCGGCGGCACGAAGTCCGGCCGCTCCGCGCGGACGACGGCCGCCGCCACGTCCATGATCTCCGCGGGGGTGCGGTAGTTGACGCCCAGCCGGGTGTGCTCCCACCGGTCCCCGACGTACGGTCCGAGGATGTCCGACCAGGAGCCGACGCCCGCCGCCTCCGCGGTCTGCGCCGGATCGCCGACCAGGGTCATGGAACGGGTCGGGACGCGCCGCATCAGCAGCCGCCACGCCATCGGCGACAGCTCCTGCGCCTCGTCGACGATGACGTGCCCGAACGCCCAGGTCCGGTCGGCCGCCGCCCGCTCGGCGGCGCTGCGGTGGTCGTCCTCCTCGTGGCGTTCGGCGAAGCGTTCGGCGTCGATGACGTCGTGGGCCGACAGGACCTCGCCGGCCTCGGGGTCGTCGTCCTCCTTGTCCTCGAACTCGAACGTCCGGGAGGCGTAGGAGACGTCGAGGACGCCCTGCGCGTAGGCGATCCGCCGTTCCCGTTCGCGCTCGGCGCTCTCGCGCACCGCCCGGTCGTCCTCGCCGAGGAGTTCGGCGGCCTCGTCGAGCAGCGGCACGTCCGCGACCGTCCAGGCCCGGGTGACCGGGCGGCGGACCGCGGCGGCGTCCTCGTCGGGGAGGTACCCCTCGGGGGCGGCGAGGAAGTCGGCGACCACCCGTCGCGGGGAGAGCACCGGCCACAGCCGGTCGACGGCCGACCACACCTCGGGGTTCTCGGCCAGCTCGTCGCGGATCTGGGTGAGGTCGCCGGCGTCGAGGAGGCTGGAGCCGTCGTAGGGGTCGGTGCCGACGCGTTCGGCGTACAGCTCGGTGAGGGTGTTGAGGATGTGGCCCTCGAAGTGCTCGCGGGCGACGTTGTGCGGCAGCCCGGTGGCGCGGGTGCGGTCGCGGGCGACCCCCACCAGCCCCTCGTCGAGCATGAGAACCTCCCGGTCGTGCTCGATCGCGATCACCGGGTCGGGCAGCGCCTGCCGGTCGCGTACGACGGCGGCGAGGACGTCGGCCATGTCGGCGCGGCCCTTGACGACGGCCGCCTCCGGGGTGTCGCCGGCCGTCGCCCGCACGCCCGGGTACAGCTCGCCGACCGTCGCCAGCAGCACGCCGGTCTCACCGAGGGCGGGCAGCACCTCGCCGATGTAGCCGAGGAAGGCGGGGTTGGGGCCGACGATCAGCACGGCCCGCTTGGCGAGCAGTTCGCGGTGTTCGTAGAGGAGGTAGGCGGCGCGGTGCAGGGCGACGGCCGTCTTGCCGGTGCCGGGGCCGCCCTCGACGACCAGCACCCCGCGGTGCGGGGCGCGGATGATCTCGTCCTGCTCGGCCTGGATGGTCTGCACGATGTCGTGCATGCGGCCCGTGCGGGCGGAGTCCAGGGCGGCGAGCAGGACGGCGTCGCCCGCGGGGTCCTCGTGGCCGGTGCGGGTGGCGTCGCCGAGGTCGAGGAACTCGTCGTGCAGGGCGGTGACCCGCCGGCCGTCGGTGCTGATGTGCCGGCGGCGGCGCAGGCCCATCGGGGTGTGGCCGGTGGCCAGGTAGAAGGGGCGGGCGACGTCGGCCCGCCAGTCGACGAGGACGGGGGTGCGCTCGGGGTCGTCGCGGCGCAGGCCGATCCGGCCGATGTGGTGGCCGGCGCCGGAGGACAGGTCGATCCGGCCGAAGCAGAGCGAGCCGTCCACGGCGTTCAGCGCGGCGAGCAGTCCGGAGCGTTCGGCGACGAGGACGTCCCGCTCCAGGCGGGCCTGCATGGGGGTGTGGCCCTGGGCGAGGGCGCCGGTGACGGCGGCCTCGGTGGCGCCGCGCAGCGCGTCCACGCGCGCGTACAGCCCGTCGATGAATTCCTGTTCCTCGCGCATTTCACCGTCGGTGAATCCGGTGTTCACCTCGGTGCTCTCATCGATGTCCACGTCATTGCCCGTGTCGATACTGGCATGAGTGCTTGCGCCGGTGTTTGACAATTCCGCTCCCGCCCGGATATACTGCGTTCATCGAACTTCTCCGCGATTTGATTTCCAGAATCGCGAATCATCGAATATACGCCGCGAAAACCCCCGGACGCAATTGCCCGGGGGTTTTTCCGTGGAGCCCGCGGAAAGCGGGCGGGGCAGGCGTCAGATGACGTCCGAGAGTTCCTCCAGCAGCCGCCGCTTCGGCCGGGCCCCCACCATCGCCTTCACCGGCTCGCCGGCCCGGAACACCATGAAGGTCGGCATCGACAGCACCTTGTAGTGGTTCGTCGTCTCCGGATTGCGGTCCACGTTCAGCTGCACCACCTTCAACCGCTCGCCCTCCTCCGCGGCGAGCGCCCCGAGCACCGGTGCCATCTGGCGGCACGGCGGGCACCAGTCGGCGGTGAACTCCACCAGCACCGGCAGATCCGCCGCGAGCACCTCCGACCCGAAGTCCGCGTCGGTCACCTCGTCCACTCCGGCCACCTCGGTCATGACTGTTGCCCTCCCAGTTCGCACACGGGCTCCGGACCCCCCGGAGCCAGCGCCTCGGCGGCCAGCTCGTCACGTGCCCGCTCGGCCCGCACGAGCTGTCCGGCGACCTTCTCGCGGACCGCCGTCAGCTCCCCGAGGAGCGCGTCCAGCTCGTCCAGCTTGCGCCGGTACACCGCGAGCGAGGCCGGGCACGCGTCGCCCTCCGGGTGCCCGGCCCGCAGGCACTCCACGAAGGGCCGGGTCTCCTCCAGCTCGAAACCGAAGTCCCGCAACGTCCTGATCTGCCGCAACGCCCGCAGGTCACGCTCGTCGTAGGCGCGGTGCCCCAGCTCGTCGCGCCGCGCGGGCAGCAGCCCCCGCGACTCGTAGTACCGCAGCGTCCGCGTCGTGGTCCCGGCCCGTGCGGCCAGCTCGCCGATTCGCATGCCCACGAACGTACGGCTTGACCCCGACGTCAAGGCAAGGGGCGGCGGAGGTCGCCGACGGCGGGTGCCACCGACGGCGGGTGCCGCCGACGCGCTCCGGCACGTCGGCGGCGCCCCTTCCGGGGTTCAGCGTCCCCGGCCGGACACCCGCTCCCCGCCCTTCGCCTTCTCCGTCTGTTCCGTCTGCTCGGTCTGCTCGGTCTGCTCGGCCTGTCCCGTCCGCTCCGGTGCGGTCGGCAGCGGCTCGCCCTTGCCCTTGCCCGGCAGCAGTGCCGCCACCAGGACGGTGCCGACGCCGAGGACGGCCGCGCCGACCAGGCTGGTGTGGGCCACCGCGTCGGCGAAGGAGGAGCCGACCGAGTCGGCCGTCCGCCGGGCGCTCTCGGCGAGTTCGGCGGCCTGTGCCTTGAGCTGCGCGGCCTGCTGCGGGTCGCCGGCCCGTGCGGCCTGCGCGGCGAGCCGGCCGGCCCTGTCGGCGACGCCCTGCGCGACGGCGTACCCGGCGCCGACCGAGTCCTGGGCGGTGGCGAGGACGCCGGCCGGGAGACCGCTGCCCGACGCCGCGTCCCCGAGGCGGTCCGCGTACGACGTGCCCAGCAGCGAGCCGAGGATCGCGATGCCGAGGGAGCCGCCCAGTTCCAGCGAGGTGTCGTTCACCGCGCCGCCCACGCCCAGCTCGGACTCGGGGAACGCCCCCATGATGGCGTCCGTGCAGGGTGACAGCGCGAGTCCGATCGCCGCGCCGAGCACGACGAGGGGCGCCACGAAGTCGCCGTACGACGACGTGGCGTCGATCCGGGTGAGGAGGGCGAGGGCGGCCGTGCCGCCGGCCATGCCCGCGGTGACCGTCCACCTCATGCCGACCCGCGGGGTGAGCCAGGCCGTCAGGGCCGAGCCGGCGAAGACCGCGCCGGCCAGGGGCAGCATGCGCAGACCGGTGTCGAGGGCGTCGAGGCCGAGGACGAACTGGAGGTGCTGGGTGAGGTAGTAGAAGGCGCCGAAGACGGCCAGGAAGAACAGGGCCACGGCGAGGTTGGACCCGGCGAAGCGGCGGTCGGAGAAGCGGCGCACGTCCAGCACCGGGTGCGGGTGGCGCAGTTCCCACAGCACGAAGGCGAGCAGGGCCGCGGCGGCGACGGCGGCCGCGCCGATCGCCTTGGGGCCCCAGCCGAAGTGCGGCCCCTCGATGATCATGTAGACGAGCGCGCCGATCCAGACCACCGACAGCAGTCCGCCGACGTGGTCGACGCGGTCGTGGTGCCCGGCCCTGGACGGCGGCACGAGCACGAGGGCGCCGACGAACGCGACGGCGGCGACGGGCACGTTGATGAGGAACGTCGACGACCAGCCGTGGTTCTCCAGCAGGGCGCCGGCGACGAGCGGACCGGCCGCGATGGCGAGGCCCGCGGTCGCCGTCCACAGGGTGATCGCCTTGGCGCGTTCGGCGCGCGGGAAGGTCGCGGCGAGCAGCGACAGCGTCGCGGGCATGATGAGCGCCGCGCCCACGCCCATCACGGCGCGGCCCGCGATCACGGTGCCGGCGCTGTCGGCGAGGTAGCCGGAGACCGCGCCGGCGGCGAACACCACGAGTCCGAGCAGGAGCGCCCCGCGCCGGCTGTACTTGTCGCCGACGGCGCCGAGCAGCAGCATCAGCGCCGCGTACGGCACCGTGTAGCCGTCGATGACCCACTGGAGGTCGGCGCTGGTCAGGCCCAGGTCGTCGGTCATGGCGGGCGCGGCGACCGTGAGGGCGGTGTTCGCCATCACGATGATCAGCAGGCTCAGGCACAGGACGAGGAGCGCCCACCAGCGTCGGTGGTAGGGCCCCGCCGTCCGTTCCACCGGTTCGGTCATGACGAGTCGCATACGGGGATCGCCTTCCTCGGGACGTGTCCGGCGGCGCCCAGGACTCGGTCGCACGACGCCGGAGCAATTGCACAACGATGTGCAATGTAGGTCCGCTGCACAGTCATGTGCAAATCAGGGGAGCGGAACGCGCCACGCCCGAAGGCAGGCACAATGGCCGCCATGACCACGGGTAACAGCAGTCGCGCGGAGGCAAACCGACGCCGCATCCTCGATGTGGCCCTCGCCGAGCTGTTGCGCGACCCGGACGCGTCCATGAACCACATCGCCCGCGCCGCCGGTGTCGTACGGCGCACGGTGTACGGGCACTTCCCCAGCCGTGAGGCGCTGATCAGCACGCTGGTCGACGAGGCGGTGGAGGTGCTGGCCGCCGCCCACGAGTGGGAGGCCGAGGGCGGCGGGGACCCGGCGGAGGAACTGGCCCGTTCCGTGCTGGCCGTGTGGCGGATCGCCGACCGCTACCGCCTGCTGGTCGCGCTGGCCCAGCGCACGGTCACCGTGCAGGGCATCCGGGAGCGGCTCACCCCGGTGCGCCAGGACGCGATCCGGCTCCTCCGGCGCGGCCTGGAGGAGGGGACGTTCACCTCACCGCTGCCGGCGCCGGCGCTGGCGTACGTGCACGAGCAGATCGTGTTCGCGCTGATGGAGGCCGTCAACGACGGGCTGCTGAGCACGCACGAGGCGGGCCGCTCGGCCGCCGTCACCGCGCTGGCCGCGGCCGGCGTGCCCGCCACCCTGGCCACCGCCCTGGTGACGAAGGTGAGCGGATCCGGCGAGCCCGGCTGACGGGCGCGCCCGGCGGACCGGCGCGTGCGGCGGAACGGCGCGCCAGGCGGACCGGCGCGTGCGGCCGGACGGCGCGTGCGCCCGATGAGCCCGGCTGACCTGCGCGTCGGTCCGGTCGATGCGCCGACCGACACCCCGGGCCCATCCAGCCGGTGCGCCCGCCCGGCCGGTGCGTCCGACCGGCCTCCGAGCCCGCCCGACCGGTGCGCCCGCCCGACCGGTGCGCCGGGCGGACCGGCGCGACCGGCCGGCCTGCGCGTCACCGCAGGGGAAACGTCGCGGGCCCCCGGTGCGGGGAGCACCGGGGGCCTGCCGGGGAAAAGCGAGGACCGGGCGGCCGAGCCATGGGTGAGTGGTCGGCCGCCCGGCGTTCGGGGGGGGTACCGGGTGCCCGGCCCGGGTTCAGGCGGGGCCGGGCACCCGGAGCACAGGGGGTGTCAGGCCTTGGCGAGTTCCTTCTCGCCCTCCTCGCGTCGCTCGGGCACGTCCACCACCGGGGCGTCCTGGGCGGCGGCGTGGCCGTCGTCGAGCAGGGTCTTCTCGTCGAAGGGCACCTCGCCCGCGAGCACCCGGTCCACGCGCTCCTTGTCGATCTCCTTGGTCCAGGTGCCGATCAGGACCGTGGCGACGGCGTTGCCCGCGAAGTTCGTCAGGGCGCGGGCCTCGCTCATGAAGCGGTCGATGCCGACGATGAGGCCGATGCCGTCCACCAGGGCCGGCTTGTGCGACTGGAGGCCGCCGGCCAGCGTCGCCAGACCGGCGCCGGTGACACCGGCCGCGCCCTTGGAGGCGATCAGCAGGAACAGCAGCAGCGGGATCTGCTCGCCGACCGACATCGGCGTCCCCATGGCGTCGGCGATGTAGAGGGAGGCCATGGTCATGTAGATCATGGTGCCGTCGAGGTTGAAGGAGTAGCCGGTCGGGACGGTGATGCCGACGACGGGCTTGCTGACGCCCAGGTGCTCCATCTTCGCGATGAGGCGCGGCAGCGCCGACTCGGAGGAGGAGGTGGACAGGATCAGCAGGAACTCGCGGCCCAGGTACTTGCACAGGGCGAAGATGTTCAGCCCCGCGACGATCCGCAGCAGCGCGCCGAGCACGATGAAGACGAACAGGAAGCAGGTGACGTAGAAGCCGAGCATCAGGACGGCGAGGCTCTTGAGGGCGTCGACGCCGGCCGAGCCGGTGACCGCGGCGATGGCGCCGAAGGCACCGATCGGGGCGGCCCACATCACCATCGCCAGGATGCGGAAGACCAGCCGCTGGATGTGCTCGACACCGCGCAGCACCGGCTGTCCGGCCGGGCCCATGGCCTGGAGGGCGAAGCCCGCGAGCAGCGCGACGAGCAGCGTCTGGAGCACCTCGCCGCCGGTGAAGGCGGAGACGATCGTGGTCGGGATGACGCCCAGCAGGAACTCGGTGGTGTCCTTGGCCTCCGCCGACACCTGCGCCTGACCGGTCTCCTTGACCGCGTCGGTGAGCGCGAGGCCGGTGCCCGGCTCCAGGACGTTGCCGACGACGAGGCCGATGGCGAGGGCGACCAGCGACATGACCGTGAAGTAGGCCAGGGCGATGCCGCCGACGGCGCCGACCTTGGCTGCCTTGCGGACCGATCCGATGCCGAGCACGATCGTGCAGAAGATGATCGGCGAGATCATCATCTTGATCAGGTTCACGAAGCCGGTACCGATCGGCTTCAGCTCGACCGCGAAGTCGGGAGCGATCAGGCCGACGGCGATACCGATGGCCACCGCGACGATCACCGCGATGTACAGATAGTGCGTGCGGTCCCGCTTGGCGGCGGGTACGGCGGATGCCGTATCGGGGGTGCTGGCGGCCACGGCTGCCCTCCTTGACGTCTTCGTCGGCATCACCGGCGTGCGGCTCACGTCCGGGGGTTCGGGGGATGCCGTGACTATCCCCCCGCGCTGTGAGGGCGGTCACCCTTGCGTTCATTTAGTTCACGTCCGGGGCGGGAGGCACACTGACGGCATGCGCATCCCCGTCCCGAGACCCCGCAGCCTGGCCGGCCAGCTGTTCGCCATGCAGGCCGTCCTGATAGCGGTGGTCGTCGCGGGATACGCGCTGTTCACCTACCTCAGCGACCGCAGCCAGGCCGAGGAGGCCGCGAGCCGGCAGGCCGCGGCGGTGGCCCGCTCGGTCGCCGACTCCCCCTCGGTGCGGGAGGCGATCGCCACCCCGGACCCGACCGCGGAACTCCAGCCGTACGCGCTGCGGATCATGCACGACACCGAGGTCGACTTCGTCACGATCATGAATCCGGCGGGGATCCGCTGGACCCACCCGGACGAGAGGCAGATCGGGCTGCACTTCCAGGGCAACACCGCGCGGGCCCTGGAGGGCGAGACCTTCACCGAGACCTACACCGGCACCCTCGGCCCGTCCGTCCGCGCGGTCGCCCCCGTCGAGGCCGCCGACGGCCGGGTCGTCGGCCTGGTCAGCGCGGGCATCAAGGTCGAGGCGATCACCAAGCGGGTGCAGGACCAGGTGACGGCGCTGTTCGGCGTCGCGACGGCCGCGCTCGCCCTGGGCGCGATCGGCACCTACGTCGTCAACGCCCGGCTGCGCCGCCACACGCACGGCATGAACGCGGCCGAGCTGAGCCGGATGCACGACTACCACCAGGCGGCCCTGCACGCGGTGCGCGAAGGGCTGCTGATGCTGGACGGCCAGTACCGGGTGGCGCTGATCAACGACGGCGGCCGTGAACTGCTGGGCGTCTCGGGGGAGGTGGTGGGCCGCTCCGTCGCCGACCTCGGCCTGCCCGCCCCGCTGACGGGCGCCCTGCTGTCCTCCGAACCGCGCGTGGACGAGGTGCACCTGACCGCGGACCGGGTGGTGGCGGTGAACACCTCGCCGGTGTCCGGCGGAGAGCGCCGGGGCACCGTGGTCACCCTCCGCGACGTCACCGAACTCCAGTCCCTGATGGGCGAGCTGGACTCGGAGCGCGGCTTCACCCAGGCCCTGCGCTCGCAGGCCCACGAGGCGGCGAACCGCCTGCACACCGTCGTCTCGCTCATCGAACTGGGCCGCGCCGAGGAGGCCGTGGACTTCGCGACCGCCGAACTGGAGCTGGCCCAGGCGCTGACCGACCAGGTGGTGGCGGCGGTCAGCGAGCCGGTGCTGGCGGCGCTGCTGCTGGGCAAGACGGCACAGGCCAACGAGCGGGGCGTGGAACTGGTGGTGTCGCGCGACAGCGGGCTCGACGACGGGCTGCTCCCCGAGTCGCTGCCCGCCCGGGACCTGGTCACCATCCTCGGCAACCTCATCGACAACGCCGTGGACGCGGCGCAGGGCAGCGTGCGGGCGCGGGTCACGGTGACCGCGTCCACCGGGCACCGCGCGCGGGGCGGCGGCGAACTGGTGCTGCGGGTGGCGGACACCGGCGCCGGGGTGGAGCCGGCCCTCGTCGATCAGGTCTTCGAGCGGGGCTTCTCCACGAAGCCGTCCGGCCCCGGCGGGCGCGGTCTCGGTCTGGCCCTCGTCCGGCAGGCCGTGCACCGCCACGGCGGGACGCTGTCGGTCGCGGAGGCCGAGGGCGGCGGGGCCCAGTTCACGGTACGGCTCCCCCTGCGCACGGCGGTCGCCGCCGTGCCGGCGTCGGGAGGCGGGCGATGACGGGCGCGGGAGGCGGGCCGATCCGGGTCCTGGTGGTCGAGGACGACCCCGTGGCGGCCGACGCGCACGTCCTGTACGTCGGCCGGGTGCCGGGGTTCACGGCGGTGGGCAAGGCGCACACCGGCGCGGAGGCGCGGCGGATGCTGGACCGCACACCGGTGGACCTGCTCCTGCTCGACCTGCACCTGCCGGACGGGCACGGGCTCCAGCTCGCCCGTTCGCTGCGGGCGGCGGGGTACCACGCGGACGTGATAGCGGTGACCTCGGCGCGCGACCTGACGGTGGTGCGGGAGGGCGTGTCGCTGGGCGTCGTCCAGTACGTGCTGAAACCGTTCACCTTCGCGACCCTGCGGGACCGCCTCGTGCGGTACGCGGAGTTCCGCGGGGCGGCCGGCGAGGCGAGCGGCCAGGACGAGGTCGACCGCGCCCTGGCCGCCCTGCGCGCGCCGGGTCCCGCCGCGCTGCCCAAGGGGCTGAGCGGCCCGACCCTGGAACGGGTGACGGGGGCCGTGCGGGAGGCGGCGGAGGGACTGACCGCCGCGGGGGTGGCCGAGGCGGTGGGGATCTCCCGCATCACCGCCCGCCGCTATCTGGAGCACCTGGTGGAGGCGGGAAGGGCGGAACGCAAGCCGCTGTACGGGCAGGTGGGCAGGCCCGAGCTGATGTACCGGTGGGTGCCGGCCGGCCGGTGAGACGCCCGCGGGCGCCGCACGCGGAGCCGCCGGCCTCCCGGCACGGCCGCGCGGACGTGCCCCGCGCCACCGGCCACGGCGTCCCGGCCCACCCGCTCCCGGAGCGGACCGGCCGGCCGGCCGCGCAGGGGGCCGACGGACCCGGAGCCCGTGGATCGACGAACGGAACGCACGACCCGGTGGACGCGCGCCCCGACGACCGGGGGACCCGCGGCCCGGCAGACCCGCGGGCCGACGGCCCGAACGGACCCGGAGCCCGGCGGTCGGCGGTCGGCGGTCGGCGGTCGGCGGACCCGAAGCCGGCGGACCCGAAGCCGGTGGACCGGCCCTCGGGTGGACCGAAGCCCGTGAACCGGTGGCCCAGACGGGCCCGGAGCCCGTGGGGCGGTCGGCTAGAAGACCGACTCCGCCTCGTCCATGCGGTTCTTCGGCACCGTCTTCAGCTCGGTCACCGCGTCCGCGAGCGGCACCATCCTGATGTCGGTGCCGCGCAGCGCGGTCATCATGCCGAACTCGCCCCGGTGCGCGGCCTCCACCGCGTGCCAGCCGAAGCGGGTGGCCAGGACGCGGTCGTACGCCGTCGGCACGCCGCCGCGCTGGACGTGGCCGAGGATGACCGGGCGGGCCTCCTTGCCGAGCCGCTTCTCCAGCTCGTACGCCAGCGCGGTGCCGATGCCCTGGAAGCGCTCGTGGCCGAACTGGTCGATGGCGCCCTTGCTGTAGTCCATCGTGCCCTCGGCGGGGTGGGCGCCCTCGGCCACGCAGACCACGGCGAACTTCTTGCCGCGCGCGAACCGTTCCTCGACCATCTTCACGAGGTCGGCCGGGTCGAAGGGGCGCTCGGGCAGGCAGATGCCGTGGGCACCGGCCGCCATGCCGGACTCCAGGGCGATCCAGCCCGCGTGCCGGCCCATGACCTCGACGACCATCACCCGCTGGTGGGACTCCGCCGTCGTCTTCAGGCGGTCCATGGCCTCCGTGGCGACGCCGACGGCCGTGTCGAAGCCGAAGGTGCGGTCCGTGGAGGAGATGTCGTTGTCGATGGTCTTCGGGACGCCGACGACCGGCAGACCCGCGTCGGACAGCATGCGGGCGGCCGTCAGCGTGCCCTCGCCGCCGATCGGGATCAGCGCGTCGATGCCGAACTGGTGGATCATGTCCGAGGCGTTGTCGCAGGCCTCGCGCAGACGGTCGCGCTCCAGCCGTGAGGAGCCGAGGATCGTGCCGCCCCGGGCGAGGATGCCGCTCACGGCGTTCAGGTCGAGGGGCCGGTGGTTGCCGTCGAGAAGACCCGCGTATCCGTCGATGAAGCCGATGACCTCGTCGCCGTAGTTGTCGACCGCGCGGTGCACGACCGATCGGATCACTGCGTTCAGGCCGGGGCAGTCGCCGCCTGCGGTGAGGACTCCGATGCGCATCCTGCTCTGTCTCCTGCTCGCTGTGGGTACCGGTGAGCCAGAGCCGATTGTTCCATGCCCCCGGGGGGACTGTCTCCTGACGGGCGCCTTAACCGCGGGCAGGGGTACTGTCAAGAGGGCTTGGCTCACCCCGGTGGGCGATTTTCACGAGCCCGGCGGAAGCCGGGTACCCGATCGCCGAACGGCCTCACAGAAGGAACGGAGAGCACGCGTGACGCGCAGCGTGTACGTGACCGGGATCGACCGCGGCGACGGCCGCCAGGTCGTCGAACTGGGGGTGATGGAGCTCCTGACCCGCCAGGTCGACCGGGTGGGCGTCTTCCGCCCCCTGGTCCACGACGGGCCGGACCGCCTGTTCGACCTGCTGCGGGCCCGCTACCGGCTGTCGCAGGACCCGGGGACCGTGTACGGCATGGACTACCACGAGGCGTCCGCCCTGCAGGCCGAACGGGGCGTCGACGAGCTGGTGTCCACGCTCGTGGACCGCTTCCACCACGTCGCCCGCGACTACGACGTCGTCCTGGTCCTCGGCACCGACTACGCCGACACGCAGTTCCCGGACGAGCTGTCCCTGAACGCGCGGCTGGCGAACGAGTTCGGCGCCTCCGTGATCCCCGTCGTCGGCGGCCGCGGGCAGAGCGCGGAGTCGGTGCGCGCCGAGACCCGCAACGCCTACCGCGCCTACGACCGCCTGGGCTGCGACGTCCTCGCCATGATCGCCAACCGGGTCGCCCGCGAGGACCGCGAGGAGATCGCCGCCAAGCTCGTCTCCCGACTGCCGGTGCCCTGTTACGTGCTGCCCGACGAGCCCGCCCTGTCGGCGCCGACGATCGCCCAGGTCAGCGCCGCGCTGGGCGCGAAGGTGCTGCTGGGCGACGACTCGGGCCTGGCCCGCGACGCCCTCGGCTTCGTCTTCGGCGGCGCGATGCTGCCGAACTTCCTGCACGCGCTGACGCCGGGCTGCCTGGTCGTCACCCCCGGCGACCGGTCCGACCTGGTCGTCGGCTCGCTCGCCGCGCACAGCGCCGGCACCCCGCCGATAGCGGGCGTGCTGCTCACCCTGGGCGAGGTGCCGAGCCAGGAGGTCCTCACGCTCGCCGCCCGCCTGGCGCCCGGCACGCCCGTGCTGTCGGTGACCGGCAACAGCTTCCCCACGGCCGAGCAGCTGTTCTCCCTGGAGGGCAGGCTCAACGCGGCCACCCCGCGCAAGGCGGAGACCGCGCTCGGCCTCTTCGAGCGGCACGTCGACACCGCCGGCCTGCTGACGCGGGTCTCCGCACCGAGCAGCGACCGCGTCACGCCGATGATGTTCGAGCACAAGCTGCTGGAGCAGGCCCGCTCCGACCGCCGCCGGGTCGTCCTGCCGGAGGGCACCGAGGAGCGGGTGCTGCACGCGGCCGAGGTCCTGCTGCGCCGCGGGGTGTGCGACCTGACCCTGCTCGGCCCGGTCGAGCAGATCCGCAAGAAGGCCGCCGACCTCGGCATCGACCTCGGCGACTGCCAGCTGATCGACCCGGCCACCAGCGAGCTGCGCGACTCCTTCGCCGAGAAGTACGCGGGCCTGCGCGCCCACAAGGGCGTCACGGTGGAGCTGGCGTACGACGTCGTCTCCGACGTGAACTACTTCGGCACGCTGATGGTCCAGGAGGGCCTCGCCGACGGCATGGTGTCGGGCTCCGTGCACTCCACGGCCGCGACGATCCGGCCCGCCTTCGAGATCATCAAGACGAAGCCGGACGCCGGCATCGTCTCGTCCGTGTTCTTCATGTGCCTCGCCGACAAGGTCCTCGTCTACGGCGACTGCGCGGTGAACCCCGACCCGGACGCCGAGCAGCTCGCCGACATCGCCGTCCAGGCGGCCGCGACCGCGGCGCAGTTCGGCGTGGAGCCGCGGATCGCCATGCTGTCGTACTCCACGGGCACCTCCGGCTCGGGCGCCGACGTCGACAAGGTGCGCGAGGCGACGGAGCTGGTGCGGCGGCGGCGTCCCGACCTGAGGATCGAGGGGCCGATCCAGTACGACGCGGCCGTGGAGCCGACGGTCGCGGCGACCAAGCTGCCGGGCTCCGAGGTGGCGGGCCAGGCCAGCGTGCTGATCTTCCCCGACCTCAACACCGGCAACAACACCTACAAGGCGGTGCAGCGGTCGGCCGGCGCGATCGCGGTCGGCCCGGTGCTCCAGGGGCTGCGCAAGCCGGTCAACGACCTGTCCCGCGGCGCCCTCGTCCAGGACATCGTGAACACCGTCGCCATCACGGCGATCCAGGCCCAGTCCTCCGAGCAGAAGGTCTCCCAGCAGTGAGCGGCACGCGCGTCCTCGTCCTGAACTCCGGGTCCTCCTCGGTGAAGTACCAGCTGCTCGACATGAGCGACCGCAGCCGGCTGGCGCAGGGGCTCGTCGAGCGCATCGGCGAGCAGAGCTCGCGGCTGCGGCACACGCCGCTCGCGACGGGCGTCTCCCGCGAGCGCGGCGGGCCCGTCGCCGACCACGACGCGGCCCTCAAGGCCGTCGCCGAGGAACTGGCCAAGGACGGACTGGGTCTGGACTCGCCGGAGTTGGCGGCGATCGGGCACCGGGTGGTGCACGGCGGCAAGCACTTCACCGAGCCGACCGTGATCGACGAGAGGGTCCTCGCGGAGATCGAGCGGCTGATCCCGGTGGCGCCGCTGCACAACCCGGCCAACCTGACCGGGATCCGCACGGCGCGGGCGCTGCGCCCGGACCTGCCGCAGATCGCCGTCTTCGACACCGCCTTCCACACCACGATGCCGGAGTCGGCGGCGCGCTACGCGATCGACGTGCGGACCGCGGACGAGCACCGCGTCCGCCGCTACGGCTTCCACGGCACCTCGCACGCGTACGTCTCCCGCGCCGCCGCGGAGCTGCTGGGCCGGGCGCCGGAGGAGGTGAACGTCATCGTGCTGCACCTCGGCAACGGCGCGTCCGCCTCCGCCGTGCGCGGCGGCAGGTGCGTCGACACCTCGATGGGCCTCACCCCGCTCGAGGGCCTCGTCATGGGCACCCGTTCCGGAGACACCGATCCGGCCGTCATCTTCCATTTGGCACGTGTTGGCGGAATGTCCATCGACGAAATCGACACTCTCCTCAACAAGAAGAGCGGCCTGATCGGCCTGTGCGGCGACAACGACATGCGGGAGATCAGGCGGCGGGTCGACGAGGGCGACGAACAGGCGAAGCTCGCCTTCGACATCTACATTCACCGTCTCAAGAAGTACATCGGCGCCTATTACGCCGTGCTAGGCCGGGTGGACGCGGTGGTGTTCACCGCCGGGGTCGGCGAGAACGCGGCGCCGGTGCGCGCGGCCGCGGTCGCGGGCCTGGAGACCCTGGGCCTGGCCGTGGACGACGCGCTGAACGCCGTACGGAGCGACCGGCCGCGGCTGATCTCGCCCGCGGACGCGCGGGTGAAGGTCGCCGTGGTGCCCACGGACGAGGAACTGGAGATCGCCACGCAGACCTACGCGCTGGTCGAGCGGAATCGATATGCGGCCCCGCCGCAAGGTGACTGAGCAGGAAAGCAACTGAGCGCGTTCCCGCCCATTTGTATCTTCCGCCAGACGGAATATTCCGTAGCGAAACAAACCGATAGGATCGCCCCATGCGCCGTTCGAAAATCGTCTGTACTCTCGGCCCCGCGGTCGACTCCCACGACATGCTCGTGTCGCTGATCGAGGCCGGCATGAACGTGGCCCGCTTCAATTTCAGCCACGGCTCGCACGCCGAGCACCAGGGCCGGTACGACCGGGTCCGGGCCGCCGCCAAGGAGACCGGCCGGTCCATCGGTGTCCTCGCCGACCTCCAGGGCCCGAAGATCCGCCTCGAGACCTTCGCCGAGGGCCCGGTCGAGCTGGTGCGCGGTGACGAGTTCACCATCACCACCGACGACGTGCCCGGCGACAAGACGATCTGCGGCACCACCTACAAGGGGCTGCCCGGCGACGTCTCGCGCGGCGACCAGGTCCTCATCAACGACGGCAACGTCGAGCTGAAGGTCCTCGACGTCGAGGGCCCGCGGGTGCGGACGATCGTCATCGAGGGCGGTGTCATCTCCGACCACAAGGGCATCAACCTCCCCGGCACGGCCGTCAACGTGCCCGCGCTGAGCGAGAAGGACATCGAGGACCTGCGGTTCGCGCTGCGCATGGGCGCCGACCTGGTCGCACTGTCCTTCGTCCGCGACGCCAAGGACGTCCAGGACGTGCACCGCGTCATGGACGAGGAGGGCCGTCGCGTCCCCGTCATCGCCAAGGTGGAGAAGCCCCAGGCGGTGGAGAACATGGAGGACGTCGTGATGGCGTTCGACGGCGTGATGGTCGCCCGTGGCGACCTGGCCGTCGAGTACCCGCTCGAGAAGGTCCCCATGGTGCAGAAGCGGCTCATCGAGCTGTGCCGCCGCAACGCCAAGCCGGTGATCGTGGCGACCCAGATGATGGAGTCGATGATCACCAACTCCCGTCCGACCCGCGCCGAGGCCTCCGACGTGGCCAACGCGATCCTGGACGGCGCGGACGCGGTCATGCTGTCCGCCGAGTCGAGCGTGGGCGCGTACCCGATCGAGACCGTGAAGACGATGTCGAAGATCGTCGCCGCGGCCGAGACGGAGCTGCTCTCCAAGGGCCTCCAGCCGCTCGTGCCGGGCAAGAAGCCGCGCACGCAGGGCGGTTCGATCGCGCGTGCCGCGTGCGAGATCGCCGACTTCCTCGGCGGCCGGGGCCTGGTGGCGTTCACCCAGTCCGGCGACACCGCCCGCCGTCTCTCGCGCTACCGCGCGACCCAGCCGATCATCGCCTTCACCACCGACGAGGGCACCCGCAACCAGCTGGCGCTCAGCTGGGGCGTCGAGTCGCACATCGTGCCGTTCGTGAACAGCACCGACGAGATGGTCGAGCTGGTGGACCAGGAGATCCTCAAGCTCAACCGCTTCAACCCGGGTGAGGTCGTCGTCATCACCGCCGGCTCGCCCCCCGGCGTCCCCGGCACCACCAACATGGTGCGCGTCCACCACCTGGGCCAGGGCTCCCGCGACTGACCCGGTCCGGCCCGCGGCCGGCCGCCGTGCGAACGGCCACCGTGTGAACGGCGCTGAGGGCGCCCCCTGGTGCAGGGGGCGCCCTCAGGCGTTGTGCGGCTCCCGGAAGGGACTGCGGGGGACGGTTACTTCGTGTTGAAGAGGTGCATCCCCGGTATGTGGAGGTCTCCGCCGAACTGGCCGGCCTGGACGACCTTGACCTTGGTGAAGTAGATCAGCGGGATGTTCAGCGGAGGCGGGTTCTCCGGGTCGAACGTCACCGGGATCAGACCGAACAGGTTCCCCGAGATGCTCTCGGTGTACATGATCGTGTCACCGTTGCGGATGGTCGACATCGTGCCCGGGCCGGCCTGGACGTGGTAGGTCACGCCCGCCTGCTCGTCGGTGACCGTCTGATGCAGGTCGCCGATGTCGGTGCCCTCGGAGATGACGTACTTCAGGACCTTCTTCCTGGTCCCGTTGGCCGTCTTCACCTCGACGATGCCCTGGTAGTCGGCGCCCTTGAGGAGCAGCGAGCTGGCGTTGAGGTACCACGGGTCGTCCGGCAGCGGCGTCTTGTTGTCGATGCCGCTCTCGTCCTCGGTGGCGACCGGGCAGTCGTCCACGTCGGTCGTGGCGCTCTCGGACGGGCTCGGCGAGGCGGTGGCGTCGGCCGCCTCGGCGGCGTCCTCGGCCTTCTCCTCCGCCTTCTTCCCGGTGTCCGCCGTCGCGTCGCCCGCCTCGTCGGCGGTGTCCTTCGCGGTGTCGCCGGCGGCGTCGGTGGTGTCCTTGCCGGAGCCGGCCGAGCCGGAACCGGAGCCAGAGCCGGAGCCGGAGTCCGAGCCGGAGCCCGTCTCCGTCCCCGTGTCGCCGGTGCCCGGGGAGGCGGACGCGGAGGCCGACGGGGTCGGGCTCGCGGTGGCGGTTCCGGCGGCGTCCTTGCCGTCGAGCAGATCGGTGAGCGTGTCGCCGATCTTCTCCAGCAGGTCCTTGTCGGTCTCCGACGGCGAGGGGGCGGCCGTCGCGGTGTCGCCGGAGGTCTCGGCCTTCTGCGGCGCGGAGGCCGCGGGCGAGGCCGCCGGGGCGGGCTCGGTCACGTCGTCGGAACCTGAATCCGGCGAAGTGGAGCCGCCCGAACCGCCCGTGCCGCCGGAGGAGCCCGACGTGCCGTCCGTGTCCTCGTCCGGGGAACCGGCCGCGGAGTCGTCCTTCGCGTCGTCCTTCGCGTCGTCCGCGGACTCGTCCGCGCTCTGCGAGGCGGACGGCGAGGGGGACGCGGAGGCGTCCTGCGCGTCCTCCAGGGCCGCGACGCAGTCCTTGTACTCGTCGATGGTGAGGCTCTTGGACGCCGGCTGGTCCTCGGCGTTGGCGAGGGTCGGTGTGAACCCCATGCCCATGAGGACCGCGGTCGGCATGGCCGCCAGGGCTATCGCCTTGCCGGCCGGCATGTGGAGCCTGGTGAGCAGCGGCTTCTTGGGCGCCGCGTGGCGTGGCCCGGTTCTCACGCGGGCAGCGTCCACACCGCTCCCGGTGGTCACCTCGTCAGCCGGCACTGTGCCTCCCGTTCGCCCCGTTCGCCGGGCTCGTTCCTGACAGTTCGTTCGGCTCGTCCGTGCCGCCGGCGTCCTTGGTGAAGGCCGGGCCCGTGCTGTACGGGTTCACGGTGGGGTCCGCCGGGGCGGCTCCCGTCCCCTGCGGGAAGGCGGCCGCGGGCGTGGTGCCCGTGTGCGGGCCGCTGCCCGGCGCCTGCTCCGCCGGCGGTGCGCCCGGCGCCCAGGAGATGGCCATCGCTCCGCCGATCAGGGCGAAGAGGAAACCGATGAGGAAGCCGCCGAGGTTGGACACCGGGATGGAGACCAGTCCCAGCAGGATCGCCGCGACGCCCGCGAAGACCCGTACGTGCTTCTGGAACCACAGGCTGACGCCCAGCACCACCAGCAGCACACCGATGATCAGCGAGCCGGCGCCGGCGGTGGTGGCCATCGCCAGCGTCAGGTGACCGATCTGGAGATGCGCGTACGGGAAGTAGGCGATGGGGAGCCCGCTGATGAGAACGAACAGGCCGGCCCAGAACGGCCTCGTGCCCCGCCAGGCGCGGAACTGCTGCCTCCCGTGGTCGAACCGGCCGGGGGCGACAGGGGTCTCGGCGCTCATGGAAAACAGCTCCCTGGTGCGGCGTTGCTGTGGTGGTTGTCCTGCGGGTGCGACCGGCGCTCACGACGGGGCGGGCCCTCCGGTCCGGACGGGTGGGACTGGACGGGCGGGGGCGCCACCGGCTCCCCCGCCCGTCAGAGAGTGCTTAGTAGCACTCCTTGACACCCGTCGACAGCGACATCTTCAGGCCGCTGAGCTTGAAGGTTCCGGCGGTGGTGGCCCACGCCGTCTGCTTCACGTCGGTCAGGACGGCCGACTCGGCCTCCTGCGCGAACCCGAACGGGTTCGCGGTGTCGCCGTCCTTGATGCCGGGACCCTTCTTCAGGTCCTTGGCGGCCACACCGATGTCGATGTTCTTGAACGTCGCGTCGGCCGCGAGGTCCTCGACGTCGATGAAGAGGTTCTCGGCCTGGACCGGGGTGTCGCCACCGCCGGCCTTCAGCGTGAGGCTGACCGAGCCGAGCAGCGGGATGTTCGGCGTGACCACGGACTGGCACATGTTCGTGATCGACGCGCTCTTGAACCCGGAGACGGCGACGGGGTGAGCCGTCTTCTTGCCGTCGAGGGTGTAGCCCGAGTCGATCGCGCCGTACTGCGAGAAGCCCGTACCGACGAGCTTGTCCGCGGTGACCTTGAACGACTGACCCGACACGCTGAACGACGCGGCGAGCGCACCCTGCGCGAGGGCGACGCCTATGCACGCCGTGGCGGCGACGCTGGGCACCATGACCACAGCGAACCGCTTCCATCTGGTCCCGCCACGCACCTGGGACTCCATATTTCCTCCTTCTCGGACGTACATCTCCTGGCCCTGACTAGCCCCCGAACGGCGGCTCAGCCGGGCAGGGATGGGAGAAGTGCTACGTCCTCGGGAAGGGGAGCGCCTGCACTCGGTGGCGCGAACCGCGCCCGAATCACCGGCGATCACCCCCGAGCGACAACCACTGGCCGCGCCTGACACACATCACGCACGGCCTTGCTGGACAGGCTTCGCCGCGGCGAAGACCCCCCTGCCCAAGAGCCGACGCCACTGCCGTCGTCTCTGCTCGGTGGGGACCCAGGAAAACCCGTTGACCCGACCGGCTGTCGGGGTACGGGAACGGACCGAGCGTGGCCGATCGTGGTGCATTCCGGCCGCCCGCACAAGGGGGTTCGTTACTCGCTAGTAACGGCGGGATAACCGAACAACGACCCGCCGGTCTCGACCGGCGACGCTCGGTGGCAGCCATGCCCAGAACAAAACTGTTGATCGCTGGACATAATCCGACAGAACAACGGCCCTGACTTACTGCCAGTAACAGCGGCCGCGATTGCCAAGATTTGGCAAAGCGCGGCCGCGGCGAAACCGTGTCGGCTGAACTTCCCCTCCCGGGTGCCCCCGGTTCCGATGTTTAGCGACTGGTCAGAACCGGGCGCCCACCCCGCTAGAAGAGGGCGCGCGCCAGCGCCCTGCGCGCCGCCGCCACCCGCGGGTCGTCGGGACCGACCACCTCGAACAGCTCGATCAGCCGCAGTCGCGCGGCGTCCCGTTCGTCACCGGCCGTGCGGGCCACGGTGTCGATGAGCCGCCCGAAGGCGTCCTCGACGTGTCCACCCACCAGGTCGAGGTCGGCGGCGGCGATCTGCGCCCGCGCGTCGCCCGGCTTGTCGGCGGCCTCCCGGCGCACCCGCTGCGGGTCCATCTCCTGCACCCGGTGCAGCAACTCCGCCTGCGCGAGGCCGAGTTTGGCCTCGGTGTTGCCGGGGTCGTCGGTCAGCACGTTCTGGTACGCGCGCACCGCCCCGCCGAAGTCCCCCGCGTCCAGCGCCTGTACGGCGGCCTCCAGCAGGGCGTCGTGGGGGCCGGCCGGCGTCTCGGCGGCCTCCGCCCGCTCGCCCGGCCGGGCCTCGGGGTCGACGGTGAGGCCGGTCAGGCCGAAGCGCTGCTCGGCGACCTGTACGAGCTGGTCGAGCGTCTGGCGGATCTGCGTCTCGTCGGCGGCCCCCTGGAAGAGCGGCAGCGCCTGCCCCGCGACGACGGCGAAGACGGCCGGGATGCCCTGCACCCCGAACTGCTGCATCAGCATCTGGTTGGCGTCGACGTCGATCTTGGCGAGCAGGAACCGCCCGTCGTACTCGACGGCGAGCCGCTCCAGCACCGGGCTGAGCTGCTTGCAGGGCTGGCACCACTCGGCCCAGAAGTCGATGACGACCGGGACCTCGGCGGACCGCTGGAGGACGTCCCGCTCGAACCCGGCCTCGTCGACGTCGATGACGAGGTCCGCGGGCGACACCGCCCCCGTCCCGCCCTGCCGGGCGGCCTCGGCCCGGGTCTGCTCCGCCTTCGCCTTGGCCTCCTGGGCCGCCTTCACCGCGGCGAGGTCGACGACTCCGCTCATGGACATGTTCCGTGGCTGCATGCGTCTATCCTCCCCCGTCCGCGGGTGTGCGTGAAAAGCGGTCGGACACGAACGCCGGGGTCCCCACCCCGCGCCGTCCGGCCGCGACTCGCGTACGTCCGTTCACGAGTTTTCGCTACGGGTCGTAGCGTAATGCCGCGGGGGCCCTTCCCGCCGCCCCGTCCCGGTGATCTCCCTCACGACCGCACGGAACCGGCCGGAGGGGGCCGGATATGGTCGGAGGATGCAGAGCCGCACGCCAGCCAGCCGTACCGGACGTCCGCGCAGCGCCGCCGCCGACACCGCGATCCTGTCGGCGACCCGGCAGGCGCTGGTCGAACTCGGCTGGTCCAAGCTCACGCTGGGGGACGTGGCGACCCGGGCCGGGGTGGCCAAGACGACGCTCTACCGCCGCTGGTCGGGCAAGAACGAACTGGTCGTGGACGCGGTCGCGGAGCTCTTCGACGAACTCGAACTCCCCGACCGGGGCAGTCTGGCCGCCGACGTCGAGGGCGTGGTCCTGCAGTTCGCGGCGATCCTCGCCCGCCCGGAGGCCAGGAGCGGCCTGATGGCGGTGGTCGCGGAGTCCACCCGCGACGACGCCCTGCGCGAACGCATCCGGGCCTCCGTCGTCGACCCGCAGAAGGTCCTGGTCCTGGAGGGCCGGGCCCGCGCGCAGGCCAGGGGGGAGCTCCCGCCGGAGACGGACCCGGCGGAGGCGGCCCGCACGATCGACCTGATCTTCGACGTGGTCGCGGGTGCGGTGGTCCACCGCACCCTGGTCAGCGCGGAGCCGGCGGACGAGGAATGGGTGCGGGCCTTCACCCGGCTGCTGCTGCACGGCCTGGCGGGGTCCCTCGCCGGCGCCGGCCCGTCCGGCGACTGAGGACGCCCCTTCTCCTTGCCCGGAGTCCGGAAGTCCCGAGGAGTCCGCGGGAGTCCCCGGAGAGCCGTCGGCAAAGGAAAAGGGGCGGCCGGCCAGGAGCAACCCCCCGCCGACCGCCCCCGGAAAGCCGTCCTAGAACCCCGGGGGTTCCGTGTACACCCCCCACTCCTCCCGCAGCACCCCGCAGATCTCCCCCAGCGTCGCCTCCGCCCGCACCGCGTCCAGCATCGGCCCGATCATGTTGGACCCGTCCCGCGCGGCCGCCAGCATGGCGTCCAGCGCGGTCCGCACGGCCGGCTCGTCACGGCCGGCGCGGCGGGCGCCCAGCGTCCGCACCTGCTCCCGCTCCACCTCGTGGCTGACCCGCAGGATCTCCAGGTCCCCGGTCACCGATCCGGTGTGCGCGTTGACGCCGACGACCCGCTTCTCGCCCTTCTCCAGCGCCTGCTGGTACCGGAACGCGGACTCCGCGATCTCCCCGGTGAACCAGCCGTCCTCGATGCCCCGCAGGATCCCGGAGGTGACGGGCCCGATCGGGTGCCGTCCGTCGGGGTGCGCCCGCAGTCCCCGCTCCTTGATCCGCTCGAAGATCTTCTCGGCGTCGGCCTCGATGCGGTCGGTCAGCTGCTCGACGTACCAGGAACCGCCCAGGGGGTCCGCGACGTTGGCGACGCCGGTCTCCTCCATCAGCACCTGCTGGGTGCGCAGCGCGATCTCGGCCGCCTGCTCCGAGGGCAGCGCGAGGGTCTCGTCCAGGGCGTTGGTGTGCAGCGAGTTGGTGCCCCCGAGCACGGCGGCGAGCGCCTCCACGGCCGTACGCACCACGTTGTTGTACGGCTGCTGGGCGGTCAGGGAGACGCCGGCGGTCTGCGTGTGGAACCGCAGCCACTGCGCCTTCTCCGACTTCGCCCCGTAGACGTCCCGCATCCACCGGGCCCAGATCCTGCGCGCGGCCCGGAACTTGGCGATCTCCTCGAAGAAGTCGAGGTGCGCGTCGAAGAAGAAGGACAGGCCGGGAGCGAACACGTCGACGTCCAGCCCGCGGCTCAGCCCCAGTTCGACGTACCCGAAGCCGTCCGCCAGCGTGTACGCCAGCTCCTGCGCGGCCGTCGAGCCGGCCTCGCGGATGTGGTAGCCGGAGACGGAGAGCGGCTTGTAGGCGGGGATGCCGGCGGCGCAGTGCTCCATGAGGTCGCCGATGAGGCGCAGGTGGGGCTCGGGCTGGAAGAGCCACTCCTTCTGCGCGATGTACTCCTTGAAGATGTCCGTCTGGAGGGTGCCGTTGAGGACGGCCGGGTCGACGCCCTGCCGTTCGGCGGCGACCAGGTACATGCAGAAGACCGGCACGGCCGGCCCGCTGATGGTCATCGAGGTGGTGACGTCCCCGAGGGGGATGTCCTTGAACAGCACCTCCATGTCGGCCGCGGAGTCGATGGCGACCCCGCAGTGCCCGACCTCGCCGAGCGAGCGCGGGTCGTCGGAGTCGCGGCCCATCAGCGTCGGCATGTCGAAGGCCACGGAGAGGCCCCCGCCGCCGTTGGCGAGGATCATCTTGTAGCGCTCGTTGGTCTGCTCGGCGTTCCCGAACCCGGCGAACTGCCGGATGGTCCAGGTGCGCCCCCGGTAGCCGGTCGGGTACAGCCCGCGGGTGTAGGGGTACTCCCCGGGCCAGCCGATCCGCTCGAAGCCCTCGTAGGCGTCGCCGGGCCGGGGCCCGTACACCGGCTCCACGGGATCGCCGGAGAGCGTGGTGAAGTCTGCGTCGCGCTTGCGCGCGGCGTCGTACCGGGCCTGCCAGCGTCGGCGGCCTTCCTCGATGGCGTCAGCGTCCATGCGATCGAATTTACTAGGACGTCCTAGTACATGTCGATGGGAGACGGCCGTACGCCCGCGTACGGCCGTTCCGGCTTACGCCCGGGCGGCCGCCGGCGTCTCCTCGGCGGCCCTGGCCTCCAGCTCGCGCGTGATGTTCCGCTCGACGAAGAAGGCGGCCGTCGGGACGGTCCCGGCCAGCAGCACCCAGAGCTGCTTGCGGACCGGCCACCTGGCCTTGGAGCCCAGGTCGAAGGCGAAGACGAGGTAGACGACGTAGAGCCAGCCGTGCGCGATGGAGACGACACGGGTGGCGTCCGCGGCACCGCTCAGGTCCAGGACGTACTTGCCGATCATGCACAGGCACAGCAGGACCAGGAGCACACCGGTGACGTAGGCCATGACGCGGTAGCGGGTCAACACGCTCTTCTTCATGCCGTCGAGCGTAACCAGGCTTTCCGGGCGATCTTGCCCCGGGGCACCCCCGCGCCCGGCCCCGTCTCAGTCCTCGTCGAAGTCGTGGGCCGCGACGCGCAGGGGGCGCAGCATCGCGAAGATCTCCGCGCACTCCTCGGCGTCGTACACGCCGAGGCCGAAGTCCATGGCCATCAGGTCGCGGGTGGCCGCCTCGACGACCTCGCGGCCCTTGTCGGTGATGGTGGCGAGGGTGCCGCGACCGTCGTTGGGGTTGGGGCGCTTGGCGACGAGACCGGATCTCACCAGGCGGTCGACGGTGTTCGTCACGGAGGTGGGGTGCACCTGGAGCCGTTCGCCGATCTTCGACATCGTCAGCTCCCCCTCCTTGGAGAAGGTGAGCAGCACCAGGGCCTCGTAGCGCGCGAAGGTCAGCCCGTACGGCTTGACGACCGCGTCGACCTCGGCGAGGAGGATCTGGTGGGCGCGCATGATCGAGGTGATCGCGGCCATGGACGGGACGCTTCCCCAGCGCCGCTTCCAGAGCTCGTCGGCGCGGGCGATGGGGTCGAAGGAAAGGCTGGACGGCTTCGGCACGGCACCAGACCCTACCCGTCGGTCATATCGCGGTCAGCCCCGTCTCGACCCTCGGTCCACCGGGGCCGGGCCGCGCCGCGCCGCGGGGGGCCGTGCCGGCGGCGGCCACCGCCGGGGGAGCCGCACGGAGGCCGCACAGGGAGCCGCCCCCGCCCGCCCGCTCCCGCCGCCCCACCCCTTCACCCCGCGCGCCCGCCCGTCCCCGGGAGGGGACTCGATCGCCCCCGGGGAGGGCCGGCCGTCCACGGAGACCCGCAACTCCCGTGCGCCACCACCTGTTTGAGCGACCGCTCAAACAGGTGTACCTTCACCCGGGAGTGTTGAGCGTTCGCTCAACACCGTCCCGATCCGGGGGGATTCGCATGGGGCTCTACGTCGAGGCACGCGTCCGCGCCGATCTGGACGACCTGTGGGCACGCACCCAGGACCCGGCGCTCCACCAGCGCTGGGACCTGCGTTTCACCGAGATCGCCCACCTCCCGCGCGCGGAGGGCGAGCCACAACGGTTCCGGTACGCCACGCGCGTGCTGCCGTTCCTGACCGTCGCGGGCACGGGCGTCTCGGCGGGCGAACGCGAGCGCCCCGACGGCACCCGCACCTCCGCCCTGCGCTTCGCCTCCCCGCACCCGCTCTCCCCGCTCGCCGAGGGCAGCGGCTACTGGCGCTACGTCCCCGACGGCGACGGCGTCCGCTTCCTCACCGGCTACGACTACCGCCCCCGGTGGGGCGCCTTCGGCGCGCTCGCCGACCGGCTGGTGTTCCGTCCGCTGATGGGCTGGGCGACGGCGTGGTCCTTCGACCGGCTGCGGCTGTGGCTGGAGCGGGGCGTCACACCGGAGCGCGCCCTGCGCAACTGGCTCGCGGAGCTGACCGTCCGCGCCCTCGCCGTCACCGTCGCCTGCACGGGCCTGGGGTGGGAGTCCTTCCTGCGCCTCCTGGGGCCGTTCGCCGCGTCGGCGGCGTACCTGCTCCCCCTGCTGCTGAGCGTCGTGGTCTGCCTCGCCCTGTTCACCCCGCCCCTCGCCCGCACCCCGGCCGCCCGCCGCTGCCTGCGCACCCCACCGGCACGCGCGCGTGCGCCCCGTCTCCTGCGCACCCTGGAGGAACCGCGATGACCTCGATCTTCCGCACCGCGATGGGAGCCGGCTTCGACCGTCTGCACCCGCAGCTGCGACGCCGCTTCTCGGTGGGGCTGGCGAGCGGGGAGGCCTGCACGGGCCGGGGCGTGATGGACCGCATCTGGCACGGCGGGGTGTTCGTGAAGCCGTTCCTGGCGCTGGGCGGCACCCGCAACATCCTCGTCCCGCGCACGGGACGCGCGGTGCCGTTCGTCATCGAGAACGTGCCGTACACCGATTCCTTCGGACGTGAGACGGTGAGCTTCGTGCGCACCTTCGACCTGCCCGGCCGGGCCCGCCGCTTCGACGCCCAGATGGTGCTCGGCCCGAGGGGCGACCGCGTCCTCGACTACCTGGGCACCCATCAGCACCTCGCCACCGACCTGCACTTCCACGCCGAACCGGACGGCTCCCTGCTGATCCGCTCGGGCACCCACCGGTTCCGGGAGGGCCTGGTCGACGCGCGCGTACCGGAACTGATCGGGGCGCGGGCGGAGGTGCGGGAGTCGTACGACGACACGACGGACCGGTTCCGGATCCGCGTGCGGGTGGTGAACCGGTACGCCGGCCCGCTGTTCGGGTACGAGGGCTCCTTCACCGCCACGTACACGGACGTCCGCGCCCACGGCGTGCGGCCCGGACTGCGACCGGTGCGCGAGGAGGCCCGCGCGTGACCCCGGAGACCGCCAGGTCCGCGGAGACCGCCAGGTCCCTGGAGACGAGGACGAAGCTGCTGGACGGGACGCTGCGCACGCTCACCGAGCAGGGCATCGCGAAGACGTCGGCCCGTACGGTCGCGGCGGCCGCCGGGGTCAACCAGGCCTTGGTCTTCTACCACTTCGGCTCGGTGGACGAACTGCTCGCGGCGGCCTGCCGGTACGGCGCGGAGCGGTCGGTGGCGCGTTACCGGGACCGTTTCGCGGCGGTCGGCTCGCTGGCCGAACTGCTCGCCCTCGGGAGGGAGATCCACGAGGGGGAGCGGACGGGGGGCCGGGTGATGCTGCTGGGCCAGTTGCTGGCCGGCGCGCAGACCCACGCCGCGCTCGGCCCGGCCACGGCGGCGGGACTCGACCTGTGGATCGTGGAGATCGAGAGGGTGCTGGAGCGGGTGCTGGCGGGAACCCCGTTCCGCGAGTTCACGGACCCCGCCGGGCTGGCCCGCGCGGTCGCCGCCTCGTTCGTCGGCATCGAGCTGTACGAGGGGGCGGACGGCGCGGGCGCCGCGTCGGCGCTGGACGCGCTGGAGCGGCTCGGGCTGCTGGTGGGCGCGCTGGAGGAGCTGGGGCCGGTGGCCCAGCGGGCGGTGCGGCAGTATCTGCGGCGGGCGTCCGGGAAGCGGTGAGACCGGCCCGCGCGGGCCGGCCCCCGGCTACTCCCCCCGCGGGGCGAGGTGCCGCTCGACGGTCTCCACCTTCGACGTGAGGCCGTCCGTCACGCCGGGGCGGATGTCGGCCTTGAGGACCAGGGAGACGCGCGGCGCCCGCGCCTCGACCGCCGCGACGGCCCGCTTGACGACGTCCATGACCTCGTCCCACTCGCCCTCGACAGACGTGAACATGGCGTCAGTGCGGTGGGGCAGACCAGACTCGCGGACCACCCGGACGGCGTCGGCGACGTACTCCCCGACGTCCTCGCCGACGCCGAGCGGGGTGACGGAGAAGGCGACGATCACGACGCCTCCACCACGCCCTCGCGCCGGGCGCGGGAGGCGATGACCGCGTCCTCGGCCTCGCGGCGGAGCCTGCGCTCGGCGAAGAAGCCGCCGGTCGGCAGGACCGAGAGGACGAAGTAGAGGGCGGCGGTGCCCAGGGGCCACCTGGCTCGGTTCCAGGCGTCCGCCCAGAAGATCACGTACAGCACGAACAGCAGGCCGTGGAGCGCGCCCATCACCGGCACCGCGTTGAAGTCGGTGGTGCGCTTGAGCACCGAGCAGACGAGCAGCAGCAGGAACGAGACCGCCTCGGGCCCGGAGACCAGACGGAGTCGACGGAGGGCGGAGGCTGTCTTGAGGTCCACGGGTCACCTTCGGTGGGAGATGCGGCGCTGATCCGGTCGCTTGTGAACGCACGCACAAGCGTGCGCCCATTGTGGCAAACGGACGCGACGGAGAGCCGGGCGGGGTACGGCGGGGGCCGGGCGGGGTACGGCGGGGCGCGGCCGACGGCGCCCGGGGCTCGTGCGCGGCGGCTCGCGGCGGTTCGGCGCCGGACGGACTGCGGGCGACCTCCCCCGGGGACCGGGCCGGCCCCCCGCGCGCCCTGCGCGATCCGCACGACGGACCCTAAGGGTCCATTCAGGGACGATCTCCACCCGGAGACCCTGTCGGCACGGCGCCCCAGGGGCTACCTTCGCAGCGTGGCGATGTTTCGACTCCAAGGCAGCAAGGTGCTCGCCGTCGACATGACCGGGGACGCCGTCAAGGCGAAGAACGGCTCGATGGTCGCGTACGACGGGCAGATGGCCTTCAAGAAGATGAGCGGCGGCGGCGAGGGGCTGCGGGGGATGGTGACCCGGCGACTCACCGGCGAGCAGATGACCGTGATGGAGGTGCGGGGACAGGGGACCTGCTGGTTCGCGGACCGCGCCTCCGAGATCAACCTCGTGAGCCTCCAGGGGGACAAGCTGTACGTGGAGTCGAGCAATCTGCTCGCGACGGACGCGGGGCTGAGGACGGGCACGTCCTTCACCGGCCTGCGCGGCGCCTCGCAGGGCAACGGACTGTTCACGACGACCGTCGAGGGACACGGCCAGGCGGCGATCACCTCGGACGGTCCGGCGGTGGTGCTCCGGGTGAGCCCGCAGTTCCCGCTGACCGTCGACCCGGGGGCGTACGTCGCCCATCAGGGCGACGTCCGGCAGTCCTTCCAGTCCGGTGTGACGTTCCGCACCATGATGGGCGAGGGCGGCGGCGAGGCCTTCCAGATCCGCTTCGAGGGGAACGGCCTGGTGTACGTCCAGCCCAGCGAGCGGAACACGATCGCGGGGGACGTGTGACATGTCCTTCCGCGAGATCAACTCCAAGATGGTCGAGGCGACCGTGGTGCCCGGCCGGCGCCTGTTCAGTCAGCGCGGCGCGATGCTCGCCTACCGGGGCGAGGTGTCCTTCACCCCGAACACGCAGGGCGGTCAGGGCGGTGTGATGTCGATGATCGGCCGCCGCCTGGCGAACGAGGACACGCCCCTGATGTCCGTCGAGGGCAGCGGCACGGTCCTGTTCGGACACGGCGGCCACCACGTCCAGATCGTCCACCTCACCGGTGAGACGCTCCACGTCGAGGCGGACCGCCTCCTCGCCTTCGAGGGCACCCTGCGGCAGGGC
This sequence comes from Streptomyces sp. NPDC031554, assembly GCF_055580685.1. Lineage (NCBI taxonomy): Bacteria > Bacillati > Actinomycetota > Actinomycetes > Kitasatosporales > Streptomycetaceae > Streptomyces > Streptomyces sp. NPDC031554. Next base: position 382,779 of record NZ_JBVIKX010000001.1, read on the forward strand.
ACCGTGTTCCTGGGTTCCCAGGGCGGCGTCATGGGCATGGTCCGCGGCCAGGTCAGCGGCCAGGGCCTGTTCACCACGACGCTGGCGGGCCACGGCTCGGTCGCCGTGATGGCCCACGGCGGCGTCTTCGAGGTCCCCATCACCCCCCAGCGCCCGGTCCACGTCGACCCGCAGGCCTACGTCGCCCACCACGGCGACGTGCGCAACAAGCTGTCGACCGCCCTGGGCTGGCGGGACATGGTGGGCCGCGGTTCTGGTGAGGCGTTCCAGCTGGAGCTGAGCGGCAGCGGCACGGTGTACGTCCAGGCGTCGGAGGAGAAGCTGTGACCACCCACCCGGGCGCCGGCCCCACCGTCTTCGACCCCATGACCCTGCCGGCCGACGACAACGTGAACGCGTACACCTTCTGCGTGGAACTGAAGGGGAGTCAGTGGTTCCTGCAGAAGGGGAAGATGATCGCCTACTACGGCTCGATCGACTTCAACGGCGTCGGGCACGGCCGGCTGGACCGTCTGATGCGCACGTCGTTCCATTCGCCTCTGCACGCGAGCGACTGGGTCGTGGCGGAGGGCTCGGGCAAGATGCTCCTCGCCGACCGGGCCTTCGACGTGAATTCGTACGACCTCGAAGACGGCAACCTGACCATTCGCTCGGGCAATCTGCTCGCTTTTCAGCCAACTCTCGCACTCAAGCAGTCGATCGTTCCGGGTTTTCTGACACTGATCGGAACCGGCAAGTTCGTCGCCGCGTCCAACGGCCCGGTGGTGTTCATGGAACCCCCGATCCGGGTGGACCCGCAGGCACTCGTCGGCTGGGCCGACTGCCCGTCCCCGTGCCACCACTACGACCACGGGTACATGACGGGCGTGATGGGCGGCCTACGTGCGCTGACGGGCCTGGGCGGGGCCTCCGGGGAGGAGCACCAGTTCGAGTTCGTGGGCGCCGGCACGGTGCTGCTGCAGTCCACCGAGACCCTCATGGCCGAGCAGGCCACGGGAGCGGTCCCATCCGAGCCGGGGGTGCCCGGCGGTGGCGGGCCGGGCGGCTTCGGAGGTCAAGCGGGCGCACCGCGCCTTCCCGGACAGCTGGGTGACCTCCAACGTCGCTTCGGGCTGTGAGCGGTAGTCTGCGGAGTGTGACGTCGAACGCGTGCGCACTGTCACACCACCCTTACTAGTTCGCATTTCAACATTTTAGGTAGACTTCACTTATGGAGACCGACACGGCCACGCGCTGGCTGACCGAGGCGGAGCAGTGCGCCTGGCGCACCCATCTGGAGGTCAACAGGCTGTTGACGTACCAGCTCGAAAAGGATCTTCAGCCGTTCGGGCTGACCATGAACGACTACGAGATCCTGGTGAATCTGTCCGAGTCGGAGGACGTCCGGATGAGGATGAGCGACCTCGCGTCCGCGACCCTCCAGTCCAAGAGCCGGCTCTCGCACCAGATCACCCGTATGGAGAACGCCCAGCTGGTGCGCCGCGAGAACTGCGAGTCCGACCGCCGAGGTCTGTTCGCCGTCCTCACCGACCACGGCATGGAGACGATGCGGAAGGTGGCGCCCCACCACGTGGCGTCCGTGCGCCGGCACTTCATCGACCTGCTCTCCCCCGAGGCCCTGGCGGAGCTCGACAAGGCCCTGACACCCATCGCGGGTCACCTCCGCGAGCAGCGGGGACGCCCCTGAGCGGGGCCGGACGGACGGAGGGCGGAACCCGAACGGGGTTCCGCCCTCCGTCCGTCCGGGACTTTCGAGGGGGACCGACGGCGCACCGGCGAGGCCGGGGCGGTACGTCCGCCGGCCCGGCCGCCGCTCCTCGCGGGCCGGGCCCGAGGAGGGGGCGCGCAGGCCCCGGCGGGCGCGGCGGGCGCGCCGGACACCACGGGCCGTGCTCCAGGGCGCCGGGCCGCGGCGAGAGGCGGGCGCGGAGGCGGACACATCGGGCACGACAGCGGCGGGCACGACGGGCACGGCGGGGTCCGGCGCGGTGTACAGGGCGGGTCACGGGCGCAGGGCGCCGCGAAGGCCGCGGACGGGCCGCCGGGCCGCCCGTGGGGCGCGCCGGCGCCCCTGGGCCTCACCGCGCCTGGGTCAGTCCCGTCACCAGTTCGTCGGCCGCCCGGTACGGGTCCAGTTCGCCGGCGACGATCCGCTCCGCGAGCGCGTCGAGACGGCGGTCGCCGTGCAGGTCGCCGATGCGCTCGCGCAGCGCCGTCACGGCGATCGTCTCCACCTCGCGGGCCGCGCGGGCCCGGCGGCGCTCGGCGAGGACGCCGTGCTCCTCCATCCACGCGCGGTGCTTCTCCAGCGCCTCGACGACCTCGTCGACGCCCTCGGCGCGGGCGGCGACCGTCTTCACGATCGGCGGGCGCCAGTCGCCGGGGGCGCGGGACTCGCCGAGGCCCAGCATGTGGTTCAGCTCGCGGGCGGTGGCGTCGGCCCCGTCGCGGTCGGCCTTGTTGACGACGTACACGTCGCCGATCTCCAGGATTCCCGCCTTGGCGGCCTGGATGCCGTCGCCCATGCCGGGGGCCAGCAGGACCACGCTGGTGTCGGCCTGGGAGGCGATCTCGACCTCGGACTGGCCGACGCCGACCGTCTCCACGAGGATCACCTCGCAGCCCGCCGCGTCGAGCACGCGGATGGCCTGCGGGGCCGCCCAGGCCAGACCGCCGAGGTGCCCGCGGGTGGCCATGGAGCGGATGTAGACGCCGGGGTCGGAGGCGTGCTCCGACATCCGGACGCGGTCGCCGAGCAGGGCGCCGCCGGAGAACGGCGAGGACGGGTCGACCGCCAGGACGCCGACTCGTCTGCCCTGCTTGCGGTACGCCGTGACCAGCGCGGAGGTGGACGTCGACTTGCCGACGCCGGGCGAGCCGGTCAGGCCCACCACGAAGGCGTTGCCGGTCAGCGGGGCCAGCGCCGCCATGACCTCCCTGAGCTGCGGCGACGCCCCCTCCACCAGGGAGATCAGCCGGGCCACGGCCCGGGGTCGGCCTTCCCTGGCCTGGGCGACCAGCGAGGAGACGTCCTGCATCACAACTCCGTTCGGGTAATGACGTACGTGAGGCCGTACAGGGAACTCAGGCCTTGGGTACCCGCACGATCAGTGCGTCCCCCTGGCCTCCGCCGCCGCACAGCGCGGCCGCGCCGACGCCGCCGCCCCGCCGCTTCAGCTCCAGGGCCAGGTGCAGCACGAGCCGGGCGCCGGACATGCCGATGGGGTGGCCGAGGGCGATGGCGCCGCCGTTGACGTTCACCTTGTCCGTGGACACCCCGAGGTCCTTCATCGACTGCACCGCCACGGCGGCGAAGGCCTCGTTGATCTCGACGAGGTCGAGGTCGGAGACCTCCAGGCCGTCCTTCTTCAGGGCGTGCAGGATGGCGTTGGACGGCTGCGACTGGAGCGAGTTGTCCGGACCGGCCACATTGCCGTGGGCGCCGATCTCGGCGATCCACTCCAGGCCCAGTTCCTGCGCCTTGGCCTTGCTCATGACGACCACGGCCGCGGCGCCGTCGGAGATCTGCGAGGCGGAGCCGGCGGTGATGGTGCCGTCCTCGGCGAAGGCGGGACGCAGCTTGCCGAGCGACTCGGCGGTGGTCTCGGGGCGGATGCCCTCGTCCTTGCTGAAGACGACCGGCTCACCCTTGCGCTGCGGGATCTCCACCGGCGTGATCTCGGCCTCGAACAGGCCGTTCTTCTGCGCGGCGGCGGCCCGCTGGTGGGACAGGGCGGCGATCTCGTCCTGCTCGGGACGGGCGATGCCGAGGCGCGTGTTGTGCTTCTCGGTGGACTCGCCCATGGCGATGTTCTCGAAGGCGTCGGTCAGCCCGTCGTGGGCCATCGCGTCGAGCATCTCGATCGCCCCGTACTTGAAGCCCTCGCGCGACTTCGGCAGCAGGTGGGGGGCGTTGGTCATGGACTCCTGGCCGCCCGCCACGACGATGTCGAACTCACCCGCGCGGATCAGCTGGTCGGCCAGCGCGATCGCGTCGAGACCCGACAGGCACACCTTGTTGACGGTGAGCGCCGGGACGTTCATGGGGATGCCGGCCTTGACCGCGGCCTGCCGGGCCGGGATCTGGCCCGCGCCGGCCTGGAGCACCTGGCCCATGATCACGTACTGCACCTGGTCGCCGCCGATCCCCGCACGGTCGAGGGCGGCCTTGATCGCGAAGCCGCCGAGGTCGGCTCCGGAGAAGGACTTCAGCGAGCCCAGCAACCGTCCCATGGGCGTACGGGCACCCGCGACGATCACCGAGGTCGTGCTGTTGGTTCCAGTCATGAGCTGCGATCCCCTTACCGGCCTTGCACGGGCCGAGGAGTGAACGAGGGTTTACTTCGAATGTACTGACCGGTACTTCACCCGTCATCGGGCCGTCGGTGTGATCGCGCGCACGTTGCGTAACCACCTCCGCCGCGTTGCACTGACACCATGCTGACGCGAATCGACCACATCGGGATCGCCTGCCACGACCTCGACGCCACCGTCGAGTTCTACCGGGCGACGTACGGCTTCGAGGTGTTCCACTCCGAGATCAACGAGGAGCAGGGCGTCCGCGAGGCCATGCTCAAGATCAACGATACGTCCGACGGCGGCGCCTCGTACCTCCAGCTCCTGGAACCGACCCGGGAGGACTCCACCGTCGCGAAGTGGCTCGCCAAGAACGGCGAGGGCGTCCACCACATCGCCTTCGGCACGGCGGACGTCGACGCGGACTCCGCGGACATCCGCGACAAGGGCGTACGGGTGCTGTACGAAGAGCCCCGGCGCGGCTCCATGGGGTCACGAATCACCTTCCTCCACCCGAAGGATTGCCACGGAGTCCTGACAGAACTGGTCACATCGGCCCCCGTTGAGTCACCTGAGCACTGACCCTCGTACATATGGGCCGGTAGGGTTGGGGTCGGTCGCCGCTCCAGCCAGGGCGACCGGTGTCCTGCCGTCATGTCGGCAGGACCCGTCCGGGGTCCGGGTTTCGGGGGACGAGCGTCGGGGCGCCAGCCCGTGCTCCGCCGTTGATCTGACACCATTCCCCGGGGGCCCCGTCCGGCGGATGGACGGAGCTCGTACGGAGAAGCTTGCGACCAGGGGACGGATGGGACCGCGCAGTGCGGGGCTACGAGAGCCAGGAGCGGGAGCCGGCGGCTGACGTCGACCACCTCACTCGGTTCGAAGCCGAGATGAAACGGCTGAAGACCGAGCGGGAAAAGGCGATCCAGCACGCCGAGGATCTCGGCTACCAGGTCGAGGTGCTGCGCGCCAAGTTGCACGAGGCGCGGCGCACCATCATGTCCCGGCCCTCCTTCGACGGCGGGGACCTCGGCTATCAGGCCGAACAGTTGCTGCGCAACGCGCAGATGCAGGCCGACCAGTTGCGCGCGGACGCCGAGCGGGAGCTGAGCCAGGCCCGTTCGCAGACCCAGCGCATCCTCCAGGAGCACGCCGAACAGGCGGCCCGGCTCCAGGCGGAGCTGCACCAGGAGGCGGTGACCCGGCGCCAGCAGCTCGACCAGGAGCTGGCCGAGCGCCGGCAGACCGTCGAGTCGCACGTCAACGAGAACGTGGCGTGGGCCGAGCAGCTGCGGGCCCGCAGCGAGTCCCAGGCCCGCCGTCTCCTGGAGGAGTCGCGCGCCGAGGCCGAGCAGGCGATGGCCGCCGCGCGCGCCGAGGCCGAACGGGTCACCGCGGAGGCCCGCCAGCGGCTCCAGAGCGAGGCCGAGTCGGCCCGCGCCGAGGCCGAGCAGCTGCTGCGCCGCGCCCGCACGGACGCCGAGCGCCTGCTGAACGCCGCCTCCACCCAGGCCCAGGAGGCCACCGAGCACGCCGAGGCGCTGCGCAGCTCCACGGCCACCGAGGCCGACGCGGCCCGCCGCCACGCGACCGAGCTGAGCCGGACCGCCGAGCAGCGCATGGCCGAGGCGGAGGAGGCGCTGCGCAAGGCGCAGTCCGAGGCCGAGAAGGTCGTCGCGGAGGCCAGGAGCACCGCCGAGAAGGCCCTGGCCGGCGCCGAGTCGACCAACGAGCAGCGCACCCGTACGGCCAAGGAGCAGGTCGCCCGGCTGGTCAGCGAGGCCACCAAGGAGGCGGAGGCCACCAAGGCGGACGCCGAGCAGCTCGTCGCCGACGCCCGCGCCGAGGCCGAGAAGGTCCTCGCCGAGGCCGCCGAGAAGGCCCGCACGCTCACCGCCGAGGAGAGCGCCACCCAGCTGTCGAAGGCAGCCAAGACCGCCGAGGACGTCCTCAACAAGGCGCAGGAGGACGCGCGGCGCACCACGAAGGCCGCCGCCGAGGAGGCCGAGCGGATCCGCCGGGAGGCGGAGACCGAGGCCGACCGGCTGCGCGCGGAGGCGCACGACATCGCCGCGGAGCTCAAGGGCGCGGCGAAGGACGACACCAAGGAGTACCGGGCCAAGACGGTCGAGCTCCAGGAGGAGGCCCGCCGGCTGCGCGGCGAGGCCGAGCAGCTGCGCGCCGACGCGGTCGCCGAGGGCGAGAAGATCCGCGCGGAGGCCCGCAAGGAGGCCGTCCAGCAGATCGAGGAGGCGGCCAGGACCGCCGAGGAACTGCTGGCGAAGGCCCGTCAGGACGCCGACGAGCTGCGTCAGAAGGCCACCGCGGACAGCGAGAAGGTCCGCACGGAGGCCATCGAACGGGCCACCACGCTGCGCCGGCAGGCCGAGGAGACCCTGGAGCGCACCCGCCAGGAGGCCGAACGGCACCGGGCCGAGGCCACCGAGCAGGCCGAGGGCATCACGGCCGACGCCGAGCGGGCCGCGCTCGCCCTGCGCGAGGAGGCCGAACGCGCCGTCGAGGCGCGGCAGGCGGAGGCCGCCGAGGAACTGACCCGGCTGCACACCGAGGCGGAGACCCGGCTCGCCGCCGCCGAGGAGGCGCTCGGCGACGCCCGTGAGGAGGCCGCGCGGATCCGCCGCGAGGCCGCCGAGGAGACCGAACGGCTGCGCGGCGAGGCCGCCGAACGGATCCGTACCCTCCAGCAGCAGGCCGAGACCGAGGCCGAGCGGCTGCGCACCGAGGCCGCCGCGGACGCGGCCGCCTCGCGGGCCGAGGGCGAGTCCGTCGCCGTACGGCTGCGGTCGGAGGCCGCCGCGGAGGCGGAGCGGCTGCGGACCGAGGCGCAGGAGACCGCCGACCGGATGCGCGCGGAGGCGCAGGCCGCCGCCGAGCGGCTGGCCGCCGAGGCGTCCGAGACGCTGGCCGCCGCCCAGGAGGAGGCCGCCCGGCGCCGCCGCGAGGCCGAGGACTATCTCGGCACCGCCCGCCAGGAGGCCGACCAGGAGCGGGAGCGGACCCGCGAGCAGAGCGAGGAACTGCTGGCGTCGGCGCGCAAGCGCGTGGAGGACGCCCAGGCGGAGGCCGTACGGCTGGTGGAGGAGGCCGACCGGCGGGCCACCGAGACGGTGTCGGCGGCCGAGCAGCACGCGCAGCAGGTACGGGACTCCGTGGCCGGGCTGCACGAGCAGGCGCAGGACGAGATCACCGGGCTGCGCTCGGCCGCCGAGCACGCGGCGGACCGTACCCGCAGGGAGGCCGAGGAGGAGGCGGACCGGGTCCGCGCCGACGCCTACTCCGAGCGGGAGCGGGCCGCGGAGGACGCGAGCCGGCTGCGGCGCGAGGCGGGCGAGGAGAGCGAGGCCGCCCGCGCGCTGGCCGAGCGGACCGTCGGCGACGCCGTCGCGGAGGCCGAGCGGCTGCGTTCGGAGGCGTCCGCGCACGCCCAGCGGGTGCGCACGGAGGCCTCCGACACCATCGCGCAGGCCGAGCAGGACGCGTCGCGCACCCGGGCGGACGCCCGTGACGACGCCAACCGCATCCGGTCGGACGCGGCGACGCAGGCCGACACCCTCATCACGGAGGCCCGTTCCGAGGCGGAGCGGCTCCAGACCGAGACCATCGCCGAGGCCGAGCGGCTCCAGACGGAGACGGCCGCGGAGGCCGAGCGGCTGCGCGCCGAGTCGGTGGCGAAGGCGGAGAAGCTCATCGGGGACGCCTCCGGCGACGCGGAGCGGCTGCGCGCCGAGGCCGCCGAGGCGGTGGGCTCCGCGCGCCAGCACGCCGAGCGGGTGCGTGTCGAGGCCGAGCGGGTCAAGCGGGAGGCGGCGGCGGAGGCCGACCGCATGCTGAGCGTGGCCCGCGACGAGGCGGACTCGACGCTCGACGAGGCCCGCAAGGAGGCCAACAAGCGGCGTTCCGAGGCCGCCGAGCAGGTCGACACGCTCATCACGGAGACCGCCGCCGAGGCGGACAAGCTGCTCGCCGAGGCGCAGCAGCAGGCGCTGAAGACCACCGCGGAGGCGGAGGCGCAGGCGGACACGATGGTCGGCGCGGCCCGTTCCGAGGCCGAGCGGCTCGTCTCCGAGGCGACGATCGAGGGCAACTCGCGGGTGGAGAAGGCCCGTACGGACGCGGACGAGCTGCTCGTCGGTGCCCGCCGGGACGCGACCGCCATCAGGGAGCGGGCGGAGGAGCTGCGCGACCGCATCACCTCCGAGATCGAGGAGCTGCACGAGCGGGCCCGCCGTGAGGCCGCCGAGACGATGCGGTCGACCGGCGACCGCTGCGACGCGCTCATCAAGGCGGCCGAGGAGCAGCTCGGCAAGGCCCAGGCGAAGGCCAAGGAACTGGTGTCGGAGGCGAACTCGGAGGCCGGCAAGGTCCGGATCGCCGCCGTGAAGAAGGCCGAGGGGCTGCTCAAGGAGGCCGAGCAGAAGAAGGCCACGCTGGTCCGCGAGGCCGAGGAGCTGAAGGCCGAGGCGATCCGCGAGGCGCGGCGCACGGTCGAGGAGGGCAAGCGCGAGCTGGAGGTCCTGGTGCGGCGGCGCGAGGACATCAACGCCGAGATCTCGCGCGTCCAGGACGTGCTGGAGGCGCTGGAGTCCTTCGAGGCCCCGCCGGGGAACAAGGACGGCGGCGTCAGGGCGGGTGCGACGGTGGGTGCTCCCCGGTCGGGCGGCAAGTCCTCGGACCACTAGGACCTGGCCGGTGGGTCACACCGGACAGGCCCTGGCCGAGCGGTACCGGACAGGCCCCGGCCGAGCGGGGTGTTGCGTGGAGGTCCGGGGCATTTGCCCCGGTCTTCCGCAAGGCCCCTGCCGCTCAGCCACCCGAAAGGGGTCTCATTCTCCGTATCAAACGCGCATCCGCTCGATGACACACCGCTTCGGCCCCTAGGATTCCCCTTATCACCTCACCGGTCTCATTCGACAGGAACCCCATGAGCGACACTTCCCCCTACGGCTTCGAGCTTGTGCGGCGTGGATACGACCGCGCTCAGGTGGACGAACGCATCTCGAAGCTCGTCTCCGACCGTGACAGCGCTCTGGCCCGTATCACTGCTCTGGAAAAGCGCATCGAGGAGCTCCACCTCGAGACCCAGAACGCCCAGGCCCAGGTGAGCGACGCCGAGCCGTCGTACGCCGGTCTCGGCGCGCGTGTCGAGAAGATCCTCCGCCTCGCCGAGGAGGAGGCCAAGGACCTGCGCGACGAGGCCCGCCGCGCGGCCGAGCAGCACCGTGAGCTGGCCGAGTCCGCGGCCCAGCAGGTCCGCAACGACGCGGAGACGTTCGCCGCGGAGCGCAAGGCCAAGGCCGAGGACGAGGGTGTCCGGGTCATCGAGAAGGCCAAGAGCGACGCGGTGCAGCTGCGTTCCGAGGCCCAGAAGGACGCGCAGTCCAAGCGCGAGGAGGCCGACGCCCTCTTCGAGGAGACCCGCGCCAAGGCCGCGCAGGCCGCCGCCGACTTCGAGACGAACCTCGCCAAGCGCCGCGAGCAGTCCGAGCGCGACCTGGCCTCGCGCCAGCAGAAGGCGGAGAAGCGCCTCGCGGAGATCGAGCACCGCGCGGAGCAGCTGCGTCTGGAGGCGGAGAAGCTGCGCACGGACGCCGAGCGCCGGGCCCGTCAGACCGTCGAGACGGCGCAGCGCCAGGCCGAGGACATCGTGGCCGACGCGAACGCCAAGGCCGACCGCATCCGTTCGGAATCGGAGCGCGAGCTGGCGGCTCTCACCAACCGCCGCGACTCGATCAACGCCCAGCTGACGAACGTGCGCGAGATGCTCGCCACCCTCACGGGCGCCGCGGTGGCCGCGGCCGGCTCCCCGGCCGAGGACGAGCCGATCTCCCGCGGTGTGCCGGCGCAGCAGACCCGGTAGTCGCCGAAGGTGAGGGGGGACGGTGGGACCGGGTCCCACCGTCCCTTTCACGTCGGCTCGGGCCGCCGTTCGCCCGCCGGGGTTGGCACCGGCCCCGCGCCGGCCCTAGCGTGGCCGCATGATCGAGCTCGAGGGCCTGACCAAGCGGTACGGCGAGAAAGTGGCGGTCAACAACCTGACCTTCACGGTCAGACCGGGCATCGTCACGGGCTTCCTCGGTCCCAACGGTGCCGGGAAGTCCACCACCATGCGGATGATGCTCGGCCTCGACCGGCCGACCGCCGGGGACGTCCGCATCGACGGACAGCGCTACGACCGGCTCAGGGACCCGCTGAAGTACATCGGCGCCCTCCTCGACGCCAAGGCGATGCACGGCGGGCGCAGCGCCTTCCACCACCTGCTCTGCCTGGCGCAGAGCAACGGCATCCCCACCGGCCGGGTGCACGAGGTGCTGGAGACCGTCGGTCTGACGTCGGTGGCGAGGAAGAAGGCCAAGGGGTTCTCGCTGGGCATGGGGCAGCGGCTGGGCATCGCGGGCGCGTTGCTCGGCGATCCGCGGATCCTCATGTTCGACGAGCCGGTCAACGGCCTCGACCCCGAGGGCATCCACTGGATCCGCAACCTGATGAAATCGCTCGCCGCGCAGGGCCGGACGGTGTTCGTCTCCTCCCATCTGATGAGCGAGATGGCGCTGACCGCCGACCACCTCGTCGTCATCGGTCAGGGCCGGCTGCTCGCCGACACCTCGATGGCCGACTTCATCGCCCAGAACTCACGCGCGTACGTCCGTGTCCGCACCCCGCAGCGGGAGCGGCTGCTGGACGTGCTGCACGAGGCCGGGATCACCGTCGTGGAGAGCGGCGGCGAGGTGCTGGAGGTGGACGGGGACAAGTCGGAGCGCATCGGTGAGCTGGCCGCGCGGCACCAGCTCGTGCTGCACGAGCTGAGTCCCCAGCGGGCCTCCCTGGAGGAGGCGTTCATGCAGCTGACCGCGGAGTCGGTCGAGTACCACGCGCACAGCGGCGCCCCCCTGGAGCAGCAGCCGTGGGGCGCCGGACGGAGGAAGGACTGAGATGGCGGCGACCCAGGTCATCCGTTCGGAGTGGACGAAGATCCGTTCCGTGGCGTCCACCGTGTGGACGCTGTCCCTCGCCGTGGTGGTCACCATCGCCCTCGGCATGCTGATCTCGGCGCTGTCGAACAACCAGTTCGACGACATGAGCCGGGGCGACCGGCTCTCCTTCGACCCGACGTTCATCAGTTTCGCCGGGATGAGTCTCGGCCAGCTCGCGATGATCGTGTTCGGGGTGCTCGTGGTCTCCAACGAGTACAGCACGGGCATGATCCGCACCTCGCTGGCGGCGGTGCCGCAGCGGGGCACCTTCCTGTTCGGCAAGATCGCGGTGGCGACCGGGCTCGCGCTGGTCGTCGGGATGGCGACCAGCTTCGCCGCGTTCTTCCTCGGGCAGGCCATGCTCGGCGACCTCAAGGCGTCGATCGGCGACAGCGGTGTGCTGCGGGCGGTGATCGGCGGCGGCCTCTACATGACGCTGATCGCGATGTTCTCGATGGGCGTGGCCGTGATGCTGCGCTCGCCGATGCTGTCGCTGGGCATCCTGATGCCGTTCTTCTTCCTGATCTCGCAGATCCTGGGCAACGTCGACGCGACGAAGAAGGTCGGCCAGTACCTGCCCGACCAGGCCGGCAGCAGGATCATGCAGGTGGTCACCCCGCTCGACGACGACACCCCGTACGGTCCCTGGGGCGGGCTGGCGATCATGGCGGCCTGGGTGGCGGCGGCGCTCGCGGGCGGGTACCTGCTGCTGAGGAAACGCGATGCGTGAAGCTCTGGGCTTTACTTTGATTTGAGCGGAACCGTCAGCGCCTCGATATCCTCCTAAGCCTTACGGGGGGCGTGTGCCCCGCTGTCCTGAACCTGTCGATGGGTGCGGAGCATGATCGAGGCAGTCGGCCTGACCAAGCGCTACGGCGACAAGACCGCTGTGTACAACCTTTCCTTCCAGGTACGGCCCGGCGCCGTCACCGGCTTCCTCGGGCCCAACGGCTCGGGCAAGTCGACGACGATGCGCATGATCCTCGGCCTGGACAATCCGACCGCGGGCTCGGTGACGATCGGCGGCTACCCCTACCGCAAGCTGCCGAACGCCCCCCGCCAGGTCGGCGCCCTGCTGGACGCCAAGGCCGTGCACGGCGGCCGGCACGCCCGCAACCACCTGCTGAGCCTGGCGCAGCTCTCGGGCATCCCGGCCCGGCGGGTCGACGAGGTGCTCGGCGTGGTCGGCCTCCAGGGCGTGGCGACCAGGCGGTCCAAGGGCTTCTCCCTCGGCATGGGCCAGCGGCTCGGCATCGCCGCCGCCCTCCTCGGCGACCCCCAGGTCCTGCTGTTCGACGAGCCGGTCAACGGCCTCGACCCCGAGGGCATCCTCTGGGTGCGCAACCTGATGAAGTCCCTCGCGGCGGAGGGGCGGACCGTGTTCGTCTCCTCCCACCTCATGAGCGAGATGGCGCTGACCGCGGACCACCTGATCGTCATCGGGCGCGGACAGCTCCTCGCCGACATGAGCGTGACCGACTTCATCTCGGCCAACTCCGCGGACTTCGCGCGGGTGCGCACCCCGCACACCGAGCCGCAGCAGCGCGAGAAGCTCGCCGGGGCGCTCACCGAGGCGGGCGGCCACGTCCTGCCCGAGCAGGACGGCGCGCTGCGCGTGACCGGTCTGCCGCTCCCCCGCATCAGCGACATCGCCCACGACGCGGACGTACGCCTGTGGGAGCTTTCGCCGCACCAGGCCTCGCTGGAGGAGGCCTACATGCGGATGACGCAGGGGGCCGTCGACTACCGGTCGACCACCGACCAGAAGGCCGGGCTCCAGCAGCCGCTGCCGCCGGGGGCCCAGCCTCCGATGCCGGTGCCCGGCCAGGGCCAGCCCGGCTGGTACGCCCCGGCGCCCCCGCAGCAGGGCTACGCGCCCCCGCAGCCGGCGCCGGGAGCCGCTCCGGGTCCGTACGGCGCCGGGGCGCCCGGCACGCCCAATCCGTACGCCCAGCCGGTCCCGCCGGCGGCCCCCGCGCAGCCGCCCGCCGCGCAGCCGCCCGCCGCGCAGCCGTCCGCAACGCAGCCGCCCGCCGCGGCCCCGGCCGCCGCTCCGCAGGCGCCGGAGCGGCCCGCCGTCGCGCCGCAGGCATCCGCCCCGACCACGACCGAGGACGCCCGATGAGCACGCCCCAGACCCCGGCCCCGCAGGCCGCACCCGCCTGGCAGGCGGCGCCCGGCCCCTCGTACCCCGGCTACACCTCGCCGATCCCCGTGGTGCGCACGCATCTGGGGCACGCCATCGCCTCGGAGTGGACGAAGATCCGGTCGGTGCGCTCCACGATGTGGACGCTGGGCGTGTTCTTCCTGCTGGTCGTCGGCATCGGAGTGCTGACCGCGGCGGTCGTCTCCGCGAGCGCGTCCGAGGGTGACATCGCCGGCGAGAACCCGCTGTCGTTCGGCTTCTTCGGGCTGCTCCTGGGCAGCATGTGCATCATCACGCTCGGCGTGCTGACCACCGCCTCGGAGTACGGCACCGGCATGATCCGCACCACGATGGTGGCCTGCCCGTCCCGCGGCCGCGTGCTCGGCGCCAAGGCCGTCGTGTTCTTCCTGGTCGCCTTCACGGTGACGCTGCTCTCGTCCCTCCTGGTCGCACTGGTGGACGTGGCGTTGCTGCCGGACGCCGGGGACCCCTCCACCGGCGAATGGCTGAAGGGCACCGTCGGCGTCTCCCTCTACATCGCGCTGCTCGGCCTGCTCTCGCTGGCGGTGGGCTCGGTCATCCGCCACTCGGCGGGTGCCATCACCATCATGATCGGCCTCGTTCTCGCGCCGCTGGTGATCGCGCTGTTCATGTTCTCGTCGTCCCTGGAGGACCTGCGTCAGGCCCTGTTCGAGTACTCGATCCCGAACCAGCTCAGCGTGTTCTACTCCGCCTCGCTGACCGAGACCGGACCGTCCGACTGGGACCCGCTGTGGATCGCGCTCGGCGTGACGGCCGCGGCCCTCGGCGGCGCCTTCGCCCTGCTGAACAAGCGCGACGTCTGATCCGGCACGGGCCGGTCCGGTCCGGTCGGGTCCGGGCCGGGCCCGGCCTGCCGGATCAGGTCCGATCGGTTCCGGTCCGGTCCGGTCGGATCAGGTCCGATCCGGGCGGGAGGCCTCAGAACCTCGGCGCGTTACGGGACCGCCGCACCCCCGGGGTGCGGCGGTCCCGTGCGTTCCAGCACGCCTTGTGCCAGTGTCGGCGGTCGTCGACGCCCGCGTGCTCGGGCCACGCGACGACGTGCGGCATGCCGCCGGGGATCATCTGGTCGCAGCCGGGACAGCGGTACGTCTTGCCCTGCGCGCTCGCCCCCGCCACATGGCGTACGCTCCACTCCTCGCCGGCCCAGCTGGTGCTGGACTGCCAGCCGCCGTACCGGCTCGCGCGATCGTCCTCGGCGCTCCGGCCGGACGATTCGTCACCCTTGGGGCGGTTGCGACGCGGGGACAAGGGACACCTCACGGGGCTGTACAGGGTGCAGGGTTGCCGACCAGCCTACGCGGAGCCGGCCCGGGCACCCGGGCGATCCGGCCTCACGGGGCCCCACCCGACGGCGCATTCTGCAGACAATCCGCAAATCTCCCCATCGGACCGTGACCTCGGCACGTGTCGGGCGGTTATGCCGGGTGGGGGAGCTCCGTGTCGGAGCCGAGGAAGCAGGAAAGTCCCATGCGTGTTGGAAGTTTCGTTGTGGCGGCCCAGTTCCCGGGGCAGGGCCAGGGGGAGGCGCTGCACCGCGCCGTCCGCTCCGCGGAGGTCGCCGAGGAGGCCGGGCTCGACTCGGTCTGGCTGGCCGAGCACCACTTCGTGCCGTACGGCACCTGCCCGTCCGCGGTCACCCTGGCGGCCCTGCTGCTCGGCCGCACCCGGCGCCTGCGGGTGGGCACGGCCGTGAGCGTGCTGCCCACCGTGCACCCCGTGGCCCTGGGCGAGCAGGCCGCGCTGCTCCATCTGACGAGCGGCGGCCGCTTCTCGCTGGGCGTGGGGCGCGGCGGCCCCTGGGTCGACCTGGAGGTCTTCGGCTCGGGCCTGCAGGCGTACGAGTCGGGGTTCCCCGAATCACTCGATCTGCTGGTGCGCTGGCTGCGCGAACCGTCGGTGGGGGCGGCCGGCGAGCGTTTCCGCTTCCGCGAGGTGCCCGTCGTGCCGCGGCCCTCGGAGGCCCTGACGGACGTGCCGGGCCCGGAGGTGGTCGTCGCCTGCACCTCCCCGGCGAGTGTGCGGCTGGCCGCCGAGCGGGGTCTGCCGATGCTGCTCGGCATGCACGTCGGGGACGAGGAGAAGGCCGAGATGGTCGCCCTGTGGCGGCGGCACGCGCGGGCGGCCGGCCGCCCGTCCGCGGAGATCCGGGACGCCGGCCACGTCTCGGCGGGCGTGTGCCAGATCGCGGACCGCCGCACCGACGCCGTGGAGACGCTGGTGAAGGCGATGCCGGGCTGGCTGAAGCAGGGCCTCGACGCCCATGTGACGGTGGACGGCCGGGCCCGCGGCATGCGGGACCCGGTGGCGTACACCGAACTCCTCTGCGGACTGCACCCGGTGGGCACCCCCCGGCTGTGCGCGGACCGCCTCGCGGCGACCGGCGAGCGAACCGGCATCTCGCGCTTCGCCCTGCTCGTCGAGGGCTCCGGCGACCTCGCGGCCACGGAGGAGAACGTACGACGGCTGGGCTCGGAGGTCCTCCCCCACCTCCGGTGAGCGGCCCCGCCGCCGGGAAGCTTGCCGCTCCGTGCCGAGTCCTCCCCGGTCGGGAGCGGCAAGCGAGAGCTTCAGCAGTCCCGGAACTCCGGGGACTGGTTGAGCACCTGGCTGCGGACCGACGTGAAGCGGGACAGCGACTCGTCGACCGACGTGTCCAACGGGAACACCGCCACCCGGTGGCAGTTCTGGAAGGCCAGCCGGACACCGAAGTGCCGCTGCAGGGCACCGCGTATCGCGTCACTCGCCAGCGCTCGCAGCAACTGCCCGCGTGCCTGCTCGTCCGGCGGGGGCGTCTGGTTGTCGGCGAACTGTCCGCCGTCCACCTTCAGCTGGGCCACCAGGGAACTGATCATCTCCCATGCGTAGGGCAGGGAGGTCCGGACGCAGTCGACGAATTCTGCTTCGTCGACCTCGCCTCGCTCGGCCTGCTCGAGTAGGGCCGGTGAGACGTCGAGCGACATGGATACTCCTCTCGCACCCCCGAGGCGCAGGGGTTGCCGGACAGATAGGGGGAGTCCGCCGCGCACAGACACCGGGCACGCTGCGTACACGCGCCGCGACCTCCCGTTCTCTACGGTAGGCAACGGACCGTGACCGCACCAGGAGAACGGGCACATAGGGAGCCGCGGTGGGGCGCAGTATCGGCCACTGTCGAACGCGTGTTTTCCAGGTGAAATCGTGCGGCTCGCGGGGCCGTCGCGCAGGGTGGTGACACGGTGGCGAGGGGAGACGGGTGGGCGAATCGCGTGGCGCGCGGGGCGTCGAGTAGCGTTGCCGACCATGCGCCTCGTCATCGCCCGGTGCTCCGTGGACTACGCGGGCCGGCTCACCGCCCACCTTCCCTCCGCCCCCCGTCTGATCCTGGTGAAGGCGGACGGCAGCGTCTCCATCCACGCGGACGACCGGGCCTACAAGCCCCTGAACTGGATGTCGCCGCCCTGCACGCTGAAGGAGGGCACGGACGCGGAGGACGGCGTCTGGACCGTCGTCAACAAAGCGGGCGAGAAGCTCATCATCACGATGGAGGAGGTCCTGCACGACTCCTCGCACGAACTCGGCGTCGACCCCGGCCTGATCAAGGACGGCGTGGAGGCACACCTCCAGGAACTCCTCGCCGACCGCATCGAGATCCTCGGCGAGGGCTACACGCTGATCCGCCGCGAGTACATGACGGCCATCGGCCCGGTCGACATCCTCTGCCGTGACGCCGAGGGCCGGACCGTCGCGGTCGAGATCAAGCGGCGCGGTGAGATCGACGGTGTCGAGCAACTCACGCGCTACCTGGAGCTGTTGAACCGCGATCCCCATCTGGCGCCGGTGCGGGGCGTGTTCGCCGCGCAGGAGATCAAGCCACAGGCCCGGGTGCTGGCCACGGACCGCGGCATCGGCTGCCAGGTCCTCGACTACGACGCCATGCGCGGCATCGAGGACGACAAGCTCCGGCTGTTCTGAGGCGGGCGCACGACGAAGGGGCGGGTCCCGCGAGGACCCGCCCCTTCGTCGTGCCGTGCGGTCAGATCAGCGGGTCCGCGGTGCTCGGTCCGACGAGGGTGCCGGCCGGGTCGGCGGGGGTGCCGGAGGCGGAACCACTGGCCGAGGTCGACGTCGACGGGTCGGTGCTGGCCGAGGGGGACGGGTCGGCGGTCTCGGTCGGCGTCGTCGAGGGCGGAGTCGTCGCGGGGGTGGAGGGGGGCGTCGAGGGGGAGGCCGGCGGGCTGGACGAGGGCCTGGAGCTCGAACTCGACGAGGACGGCTTCGGCGACCCGGAGGGCTCGCCGCCACCTTGCGCGTCGCTCCCCGAGGGCGAGGGCTCCGCCGTGCCCGTGGGCGTCGGGTCGTCCGACGTCCCCATCGTCCCGTCCGGCCCCGGGTCCGTGGGCGCGGCGGCGGCCTCCCCGGGGTCACCGGCGCCCGTGTCGGCGCCCGGGGTGTCGCCGCCGAGGTCGTCGTCGCCGGGATCCGTGGCGGCGGTGGGGTTGACGCGCCCGGTGTCGGAGGGGACGTTCGGGTCGTTGTCCGAGGTGGCGCCGAGGGTCACCACCGTGCCGAGGACGGCGACGAGCAGGGCGCCCGCTCCGGCCGCGACGAGGTTGCGCCTGGCCAGGCCCCGCAGGCCGCCCCGGCCCCGGTGGGCCGGGGGCGCGACGGCCGGCCGGCCGGCGACGACGGTGGGGCCCGTGAGTCCGGTGGGTCCGGTGAGTCCGGTGAGTCCGGTGAGTCCGGTGGACGGAGCCGGAGGCGGGGCCGTGACGATGCCGAAGGGCGGGGGCACCGGCTCCTCGCGGCGGGCGTCGGGCGTCTCCTCGTCCGGCGCGAACGCCATCAGGCCGGGTACGTCGCCCGAGCGGTCGGCGACCAGGGCGAGGGCACGCCGGCCGGCCGTGGTGCCCCGCTTGTCGGCGAGGGAGCCGCGCAGTCCGACGGAGGCCTCCAGCTCGGAGCGGGCCCGGTCGAGCTGTCCGGTGCACAGGGCGAGGACGCCCAGTTCGTGGTGGAAGTAGGCCCGCTCGGCGGGCTCCCCCGCGAGGCGGGCCGCTTCGGCCCCCTCGTGCAGGGTCTGTTCCCAGGCGCCCCAGTGGAGTCCGGCGGCGAAGGCGGGCGCCGCGGTGCGGGCCAGCTCGACCGCGGTGGCCTGCTCGCCCTCGGCGGGCCGCTCGGTCTCCGGGACGGTGACGGCCAGGGCGGCGAGGACGGCGTCGGCCTCCGCGCACACCCGCGCCGGGCCGACCGAGGGGTGTCCGGCCCACCAGGCGTAGTGCCGGGCGGCGGTGCGGGCGCGGGCGGTGACGTCATCGGCGTATCCGGCGGCCTCCAGCTGGGTCCGCACGCCGGCGGCGAGACGGTAGCGGGCGCCGACCGGGGTGACGAGGCCGCAGGCGACCAGTTCGCCAAGGGCGGCGTCGGCGTGGGTGTCGCCGACCAGGGCGGGCAGGTGGGCCTGGTGCGGGACCTCGCCGCCGAGGGCGACGGCGAAGCGCAGGGCGGCGCGGGCGGAGGCGCTGAGCCGGGCGGCGAGCAGCGGGGCGGGCGCGGCGGCCTCGCCCAGCGAGGGCAGGGGTATCTCCTCGGCCTCGCCGGGCGGGGTGTCGGCGGGGGCCGCGGCGGTGAACGGCCGGGCGTCCTCGAAGACGCCGAACTCGTCGACCGCGGCGGTCTCGGCCCGCAGCCGGTCGCGCTGCCGCAGCAGGGCGCCGGCCTGGACGAACCGCAGCGGCAGGCCCTCGGACTCGAACCAGAGGTCGCCGGCCCAGTTGGCCTCCTCCTCGGTGAGGACGCGGCCGACGGCCCGTTCGATCACCTCGACGCCGCCCGCGCGGTCGAGGCCGCTCAGGGCGACCTCCGCGACGGCCGAGTCGGCGGTGGGCGACGGCACGTCGGGGGTGGCGCCGAACAGGAAGGCGCACTCGGGGGTGGCCTCCAGCAGCCCGTCGAGGTCGGCGCCGCCGAACTCCAGGTCGTCGACCACGACGACCGCGCCGATCTCGCCCACGAGGGCGCGGAGTTCCTCGTCGTCGAGGCGGCGCAGCGGGGCGTCGTAGACGGTGTGGAAGAGGTCGTGGAGGAGGTCGGCGGTGGTGCGGCGGTGGCCGGTGAGACGGACCACGCCGTCGGGCGCGAGGTCCTCGCAGTCCTCGGCGACGAGGTCGAGCAGGCTGGTGCGGCCGGAGCCGGCGGGGCCCGTGAGGCGGACGGAACGGCCGCGGGCCAGCAGCCGGACGAGCTGTTCGCGCTCCTCCTGGCGGCCGAGGAGGGGTTGTTCGGACCGGGCGGGTCCGGCGGGGGCGGGCGGCCGGGCCGCCTCGTCGACCTCGGCGCGCTCCTCGGGGGTGCGCCTGGCGGGGCGCCCGGGCCGCTCGGTGGGCGGGGAGAGTTCGATCTCGCTGCCGTCGACCGGATTGACGGTGAGGAGGTGTTCGCCGGCGACGAGTCGCACGGTGCGGGCGAGAGTCGGCGCGTGCTGTCCGAGATCGGGCGTGAGGTGGTCCCTGGAGGAGCGCGGGCGCGGCGCGTGGCCTCCCCCGGTCTCGAACGCGCTCGACGGGGAGCGGCCCCCGTCCTCGCGGTCGTACTCCTCGGGTCCGCGGTGCGTCGGGTCCATAGGTCAAGCCCCCCAAGAGCGTGGTGTGGAGACAGCCCCTCCCGGCCTCGCTGCACGCTGCGCTGTCGCTTGTGGTCCGGTGCCCGCTCGAGGGCTGCGGGCGCGGGCAGACGAACCGTAAACCTTCGCACAGTGTCCACGACAGCCCGGGGGGCCGCACCGTCCGAGACGTCACGGTCCGGTGAGGATTGCGCGCGCCGCACATGTGAGGTTTGCGCGCCTCGGGCGACCGCCGGGGTTCACGCGCCCCGGGTGCCCGCCGTCGGCGGTCTCACACGCGCGGGAGGGACTCCACGCCGATGCCGCCCTCGATGGCGAGGATCCGGTGCAGCCGGGTGGCCACCAGGAGGCGCTGCATCTGGGGCGGCACGTCCCGCAGCACCAGGCGCCGGCCGCAGCGGCCCGCCCGGCGGTGGGCGCCCATGATGACGCCGAGTCCGGTGGCGTCCCAGGAGTCGAGTTCGGACAGGTCGAGCACCAGGTCGCCGACGCCGTCGTCGACCGCCGTGTGCAGGACCGTACGGGCGTCCGCCGCGCTGCGGACGTCGAGGCGGCCCCCGACGGCCAGCTCGACGTGGTCGCCCCTGATGTGCATAGCGCTCCCCTAAGCGTGCGTCTCGTGCTCCGCGGTGGTGAATGTCCGGTGTTGCCTCTTCTGACTTCGTCGAGCGGTCAGAGGTTGCCGTCTGTGAGCGAACCGATACCGAATTCACCCGCAGGGGTGAGGCCCATGGGGCCTGTGCGGTTTCGGTGCTTTCAGAAGCCCTGCCCGCTCCGGCACCCGATGTCACCGGCGTCAACCATCCGGCGCATTCCGCACCGGCGGAGCGAACTGCCCTCCGTATGGCTCTCGGCCGGACACTAGCGGGCGTGAGGCGCTGTGTGACCGGTTAGTAACGCGTTTCACGTCTCAGGGCGTGAGACGCCGGTCACGTCCTCAATTCCTGCCGGATTCGCACCGATTGACCCCCCGCCGGAGGCCCTCCGGCCGCCGTGACGGACGGCACTCCGTACAGCGTCGGGGACGGTCTAGATTGGCGGCATGGTCAATCTCACGCGCATCTACACCAGGACCGGCGACCAGGGCACCACCGCCCTCGGCGACATGAGCCGGGTCGCCAAGACCGACCTGCGCATCGCGGCGTACGCGGACGCGAACGAGGCGAACGCGGTCATCGGCACGGCGATCGCGCTGGGCGGGCTCGACGAGGCGGTCGTCGCGGTCCTCACCCGCGTGCAGAACGACCTGTTCGACGTGGGCGCGGACCTGTCGACGCCGGTGGCGGAGAACCCGGAGTTCCCGCCGCTGCGGGTCGAGCAGTTCTACGTCGACAGGCTGGAGGCCGACTGCGACCGCTTCAACGAGGAGTTGGAGAAGCTGCGGTCCTTCATCCTCCCCGGCGGCACGCCCGGCGCGGCCCTGCTGCACCAGGCGTGCACGGTGGTCCGCCGCGCCGAGCGCTCGACCTGGGCGGCGCTGGAGGTGCACGGCGAGGTGATGAACCCCCTGACGGCGACCTACCTCAACCGGCTGTCGGACCTGCTGTTCATCCTGGCGCGGACCGCGAACAGGGCGGCGGGCGACGTCCTGTGGGTCCCCGGCGGGGAGCGCTGACGGGACCCGCCCCCGGCCGCCCGTTCCGGGGCCCCCGGAACGGGCGGCATTCCGGCGCGGACCGCGAACAGGGCGGCGGGCGACGTCCCGTGGGTTCCCGGCGGGGAGCGCCGGGGGACCGCTAGCGGTCGCCGGCGGAGGCGCGGGCCGGCCGGTCCTTCCCGGGCCCGTCCCCCTCCGCCCGGTCGTCCGCCGGGGCCCTGCGGGGCCAGACCGTGTACGACAGGGCGATCAGACCGTGGATGCCGACCACGCGCATGGTCGTCCACTGGAACCCGCGCAGCGAGCTGACGTCGCCGGAGTCGCCGACGTAGCGGACGGCGCCCTCGAGCAGGGCCAGGGCGACGGCTCCGCCGAACACGGTCCGCAGCCACAGCCCGGCCTCGTGGCGGGCACGGGCGCGGCCGTGGCGGGGCGGCCGGGGCGGCGGCGGGCCGCCCCCGAGGCGGTGGGCGGCATGGCCGTCGAGCCAGCGGATCGTGTAGTGGCCGAAGGCGACGGTGTAGCCGATGTAGAGCGCCGCCAGGCCGTGTTCCCAGCCCGGTTCGGCGCCGTCGCGCAGGTCGATCGCCGTGACGGCGAACAGGACCAGTTCCAGCACCGGCTCGCACAGCAGCAGCGCCACCCCGGTGCGCCGCCACCCGAGCAGGTAGCGGACGGCCAGCCCCAGGGCCAGCAGCACCCAGAAGCCGATCTCACAGGCGGCGATCAACCAGACGACCACGGTTCGCTCCTCTCGCTCACCTCCTCAGGCTCCCGCGCGGAGCGGCCCGGTGCGTCGTCGCCGGTGACGAACCCGCGGTACATCGAAAGATGCAGTGCGGAACCGTTCCCCGGCACAAGGCGGCGCGGGGGCGGGCCGTGTTGGATGGGGACATGGCCGTCCGACTCCCCCGCCCGCACCGGTTCGACGTGGTCGCCGCCGCCGGCGGGCTGCTCGGCGGAGTGCTGCTGCTGGCCATCGGCCTGGGCGTCCGCCCGGCCGGAGAGCCGGTCGTGCTGTTCGCCGGCCCCTGGCCGGTCCTGCTGCCGCTGCTGGTGACGGCCGGCTGCGAGCTGCTGCGCCGGGCCGCCCCGCGCACCGCGCTGCTGACCGGTACGGCCGCCCTGGCCCTGGACACGGTCACCCAGGGCAGCGTCGCCACGCTGATCATGTTCACCGACCTCGTGTACGCGGCCGTGCTGTACGGCACGCCCGCCTCGGCCCGGCGCGTCCCGTGGGTGACCGGGCTGCTGACGGTGGCGGCGACGGTGGTGCCGTTCGCCGTCTGGCGGGTGCCCGAGGCACTGCTGATCGGGCTGGCCGTCGGGGTGGTGTCCTTCGCGCCCGCCTCCACCGGTCTGATCGTGCGCAACCACCGCGACGCCGCCCTGGCCGCCCGGTTGCGGGCCGAACAGACCGCGCTGCTCGCGGAGATGGACCGCGCCCAGGCGGTGACCGCGGAACGCGCCCGGATGGCCCGCGAACTGCACGACATGGTCGCCAACCACCTCTCCGCGATCGCCATCCACTCCACGGCCGCGCTCTCCCTGGACGACCCGGGCACCTCCCGGCAGGCGCTGTCGGTGATCCGGGAGAACAGCGTGGACGGACTGGCCGAGATGCGGCGGCTGATCGGGATCCTGCGGGACGGCAGCGGGGACCACGGACCGGCCGTCGCCCCCACCCTCGACGGACTCGGCGACCTGGTGGAGGGCGCGCGCGCCAACGGGCTGGACGTCACCCTGCGCGCCGACCACGGCACGGTGCCCACGCCGGTCGAACTGGCCGCCTACCGCATCGTCCAGGAGTCCCTGACCAACGCCCTCAAGCACGCCTCGGCGGGCCCGGTCTCCGTCACGCTCGCCCGGCGGGACGGGGCGCTCGACGTGCGGGTGACCAGCCCCCGCGGCCGGCGGGACGGTCCTCGTGCCCCCGGCTCCGGGGCCGGGCTGGTCGGGATGCGGGAGCGGGCCACGCTGTTGGGCGGCACCTTCACGGCCGGTCCCGAGGACACGTCCTGGACCGTCCGCGCCTCGCTGCCGATCGCCGAGGGGGAGCCTCCCGAGTGACCCGCGCCCCCGGACCCACCACCGCCACCACGGCCACCGCCGCTGTCACTGCCACTGCCGTCACCTCCACCTCCACCTCCACCGCCACCGAAGGAGTCACCGCATGATCCGCGTCCTCGTCGCCGAGGACCAGTCCGCCGTCCGCGCCGGTCTGGTCCTCATCCTGCGCAGCGCCCCCGGCCTGGAGGTGGTCGGCGAGGCGGCCGACGGGGAGCAGGCGGTGGCACTGGCCCGGGAGCTGCGGCCGGACGTGGTGCTGATGGACGTGCAGATGCCGCGGCTGGACGGGGTGTCGGCGACCCGGAAGGTGGTCGAGGAGGGGCTCGCGGACGTGCTGGTGCTGACCACCTTCGACCTCGACGCGTACGTGTTCGGGGCGTTGCGGGCGGGTGCGGCCGGGTTCCTGCTGAAGGACACCGAGGCGAGGGACCTGATCGAGGCGGTCCGCACCGTCGCGCGCGGCGAGGGCGTGGTGGCGCCCGCCGTGACGCGGCGCCTCATCGCGGAGTTCGCCGCGAGCCCGGCGCCGGGGCCGAAGGCCGATCCGGCGGTGCTGGACGCGCTGACCCGGCGCGAGCGGGAGGTACTGGTCTGCCTCGGCGAGGGGCTGTCCAACGCGGGCATCGCGGAGCGCCTGGACATGGCCGAGGCGACGGTGAAGACGCACGTCAGCCGCCTGCTGGGCAAGCTGGAACTGCGCAGCCGGGTGCAAGCGGCCGTACTGGCGCAGGAGTTGGGGATCTAGAACCGGGCGGGAAACGGGCACCGCAAAGTGGTCCAGACCTATTGACCCGTGGTCCAGACCTTTCTATTCTCGCGGCACCGTGGGTGTGAAGGCTCAGTCACACCCCCCACCCCCGCTCTTTCACAGAGGAGGCGCTGCATGCGCTTCGGACACAGAGCCGTGGCAGGTCTGGCGACCCTGCTGCTCCCGCTGGCCGGTCTGGTCGGTCTCGCGAGCCCGGCCCAGGCCGCGACGTCCGCCACCGCCACCTACGCCAAGCCCTCCGACTGGGGCACCGGCTTCGAGGGCAAGTGGACGGTGAAGAACACCGGCACCACGACCATCAGCTCCTGGACCGTCGAGTGGGACTTCCCCTCCGGCACGTCCGTCACCTCCGCCTGGGACGCCGACGTCACCTCCGCCGGCACCCACTGGACCGCCAAGAACAAGTCCTGGAACGGCTCCCTCGCCCCCGGCGCCTCCGTCTCCTTCGGCTTCAACGGCACCGGCACCGGCTCCCCGTCCAACTGCAGGCTCAACGGCGGCAGCTGTGACGGCACCTCGGTCCCCGGCGACGCGGCCCCCTCCGCACCGGGCACCCCCACCGCCTCCGACATCACCGACACCTCGGTGAAGCTGGCCTGGAGCCCGGCCACCGACGACAAGGGCGTCAAGAACTACGACGTCCTGCGCGACGGCGCCAAGGTCGCCACGGTGACGACGACCTCGTACACCGACACCGGCCTGACCGCCGGTACCGACTACTCCTACACCGTGCGGGCCCGTGACACCGCCGACCAGACCGGCCCGGCCGGCGGTGCCCGCGCCGTGCGCACCACCGGCGGCACCACCGAGCCCCCGCCCACCGGCGGCAAGGTCAAGCTCGGCTACTTCACCGAGTGGGGCGTCTACGGCCGCAACTACCACGTCAAGAACCTGGTGACCTCCGGCTCCGCCGCGAAGATCACCCACATCAACTACGCGTTCGGCAACGTCAAGAACGGTCAGTGCACCGTCGACGACACCTACGCCGCCTACGACAAGGCCTACACCGCCGACCAGTCCGTCAGCGGCACCGCCGACACCTGGGACCAGCCGCTGCGCGGCAACTTCAACCAGCTCCGCCAGCTCAAGGCGAAGTACCCGCACATCAAGGTGCTGTACTCCTTCGGCGGCTGGACCTACTCCGGCGGCTTCGGCCAGGCCGCGGCCAACGCCGCCGCCTTCGCCAAGTCCTGCAAGGCCGTCGTGGAGGACCCGCGCTGGGCCGACGTCTTCGACGGCATCGACATCGACTGGGAGTACCCGAACGCCTGCGGCCTGACCTGCGACACCAGCGGCCCGGCCGCCTTCAGGACCCTCACGCAGGCCCTGCGCACCGAGTTCGGCCCGAACTACCTGGTCACCGCGGCCATCACCGCCGACGGCTCCTCCGGCGGCAAGATCGACGCGGCCGACTACGGCGGCGCCGCCCAGTACCTCGACTGGTACAACGTGATGACCTACGACTACTTCGGCGCCTTCAACGCGCAGGGCCCGACCGCCCCGCACTCGCCGCTCACCTCGTACGCCGGCATCCCGCAGGCGGGCTTCAACTCCGCCGACGCCATCGCCAAGCTGAAGGCGAAGGGCGTCCCGTCCGCCAAGCTGCTGCTCGGCATCGGCTTCTACGGCCGCGGCTGGACCGGCGTCACCCAGGCCGCCCCCGGCGGCACGGCCACCGGAGCGGCCCCCGGCACCTACGAGGCGGGCATCGAGGACTACAAGGTCCTCAAGACGTCCTGCCCCGCCACCGGCACCGTCGCCGGCACGGCCTACGCGTACTGCGGCACCAACTGGTGGTCCTACGACACCCCGTCGACGATCGCCGGAAAGATGGCCTGGGCCAAGAACCAGGGCCTGGGCGGCGCCTTCTTCTGGGAGTTCAGCGGCGACACCACCAACGGTGAGCTGGTGAGCGCCATCAACAGCGGCCTGTAGGAACAGCCGCCGGCTCGTCCTTCCCCTTCCCCCGCACCGACACACCGCGGGCGGGCCCTCAGGGCCCGCCCGCGGTGTTCTCGTCCGTGCTCTTCTCGTCCGTGGTGTTCTTCCCCGCGCGTACCGGTGTGCCGGCGCGTCGACCCGGGCCCCGGCCTCAGGCGACGTCCACCCTCCCCCACCAGCTCCGCAGCCGGGGGCACCCCCACCCAGCGGGCCCCCGAACGTCGCTCTACGCGACGTTCACCCGCTGGCCGGGCGGTGCCGCCTCCAGCCACGCGAGGAACCCGGTCAGCGCGTCCTCGCTCATCGCCAGCTCCAGACGCGTGCCCCGGTGCACGCAGGCGAGGACGACCGCGTCGGACAGCAGCGCCAGCTCCTCCTCGCCCTCGGGCAGCCGGCGGCCGGCCACCTCGATCGAGGCACGCTCCAGCACGCGGCGCGGACGGTAGGCGTAGGAGAAGACGCGGTACCACGCGATGCGGTCGCCGTTGTAGCGGGCGACGCCGTAGCTCCAGCCCTTCCCGCTCGTGTCCGCGGTCTCGGGGACGTCCCAGCGCAGGGAACAGTCGAAGGTCCCGCCGGAACGCTGGATGAGCCTGCGGCGCAGGCCGAAGACGAACAGCCCCAGCACCACCAGGGCCACGACAATTCCGCACACAGTCAGAGCGAGGACCATCGACACCGACCTCCTCGTCTCCTGGGTACCGAAAATAGGTAACGGAACGGAAAAAACATCCAGATCTGCCTCAGCCGCGGTCGGCTCCGGATCGCTCCGGTGCCGGCCGCGGCTGAGTGACGTCGTCACACGGCGAGCCGGGTCAGTGGACCGCCGCCGCACGCAGTCGTACGTCGGCCCGACGCTGGGCGGCCGCGTCGGCGTCCGCCTGCGCGCGCTCCAGCGCCCGCTCCGCACGCTGGACGTCGATCTCCTCCGACAGCTCGGCGATCTCGGCCAGCAGGGACAGCTTGTTGTCCGCGAACGAGATGAAACCGCCGTGCACCGCGGCGACGACCGTCCCACCGTCACTCGTACGGATGGTCACCGGGCCCGACTCCAGCACACCGAGCAGCGGCTGGTGACCGGGCATGACGCCGATGTCGCCGGACGTGGTGCGCGCGACGACCAGGGTGGCCTCGCCGGACCAGACCTCTCGGTCGGCCGCGACCAGCGCGACGTGCAGCTCAGCAGCCAAGGTGGCTCCTCGGGTCACCACCCGGCGGGTCTGCCGGGTGTTGGTTACAAGTCTAATAGGCGTGGAAGAGGGGGCGGGACGCCCCCGCCCCCTCACACGAACTCACAGCTCAGGAATCAGCTGCTCCCGGGATTCAGGAGACGCCGAGCTCCTTCGCGTTCTTCTTGAGGTCCTCGAGACCACCGCACATGAAGAACGCCTGCTCCGGGAAGTGGTCGTACTCGCCGTCGCAGATCGCGTTGAAGGCCCTGATGGACTCCTCCAGCGGCACGTCCGAGCCGTCGACGCCGGTGAACTGCTTGGCGACGTGGGTGTTCTGGGACAGGAAGCGCTCCACGCGACGGGCGCGGTGGACGACGAGCTTGTCCTCTTCGCCCAGCTCGTCGATACCGAGGATCGCGATGATGTCCTGGAGGTCCTTGTACTTCTGCAGGATCGTCTTGACGCGCATGGCGGCGTCGTAGTGGTCCTGCGCGATGTACCGCGGGTCCAGGATGCGGGACGTGGAGTCCAGCGGGTCCACGGCCGGGTAGATGCCCTTCTCGGAGATCGGACGGGACAGAACCGTCGTCGCGTCGAGGTGGGCGAAGGTGGTGGCCGGGGCCGGGTCGGTCAGGTCGTCCGCGGGGACGTAGATCGCCTGCATCGAGGTGATCGAGTGACCACGGGTCGAGGTGATGCGCTCCTGGAGGAGACCCATCTCGTCGGCCAGGTTCGGCTGGTAACCCACCGCGGAGGGCATACGGCCGAGCAGGGTCGACACCTCGGAACCGGCCTGCGTGAAGCGGAAGATGTTGTCGATGAAGAACAGCACGTCCTGCTTCTGCACATCGCGGAAGTACTCCGCCATGGTCAGACCCGCGAGGGCCACGCGCAGACGGGTGCCCGGGGGCTCGTCCATCTGGCCGAAGACGAGGGCGGTCTTGTCGATGACGCCCGAGTCCGACATCTCCTCGATGAGGTCGTTGCCCTCACGGGTGCGCTCGCCGACACCGGCGAACACGGAGACACCGTCGTGGTTGTTGGCGACGCGGTAGATCATCTCCTGGATGAGCACCGTCTTGCCGACGCCGGCACCGCCGAACAGACCGATCTTTCCACCCTTGACGTACGGGGTGAGGAGGTCGATGACCTTGACGCCGGTCTCGAACATCTCGGTCTTCGACTCGAGCTCGTCGAAGTTGGGGGCCTTGCGGTGGATGGACCAGCGCTCGCCCTCGTACTGCTCGTCGACGTTCAGCACCTCACCGAGGGTGTTGAACACCTTGCCCTTGGTGAAGTCGCCGACCGGGACGGTGATGCCCGTACCGGTGTCGGTGACGGCGGCCTGGCGGACCAGGCCGTCGGTCGGCTGCATGGAGATGGTGCGGACCATGCCGTCACCCAGGTGCTGGGCGACCTCCAGGGTCAGGATCTTCTTCTCGCCGGCGTTGGCCGGGTCGGCGACCTCGACGTGGAGGGCGTTGTAGATCTCCGGCATCGCGTCGACGGGGAACTCCACGTCGACGACCGGGCCGATGACCCGGGCGACGCGGCCCGTGGCCGTCGCGGTCTCAACAGTGGTGGTCATTAGCGGTCACTCCCCGCGGTCGCGTCGGCCAGGGCGCTGGCGCCACCGACGATCTCGCTGATTTCCTGGGTGATTTCGGCCTGGCGGGCCGCGTTGGCAAGCCGGGAGAGCGTCTCGATCAGCTCTCCGGCGTTGTCGGTGGCCGACTTCATCGCGCGCCGCGTGGCGGCGTGCTTGGAGGCGGCCGACTGGAGAAGCGCGTTGTAGATGCGGCTCTCCACGTAGCGGGGCAGCAGCGCGTCGAGGACGTCCTCCGCCGACGGCTCGAAGTCGTACAGCGGAAGGATCTCGTCCTTCGCCTTCGACTCCTGGGCCACCTCGTCGAGGCTGAGCGGCAGCAGACGGTCGTCGAGCGCCGTCTGCGTCATCATCGACACGAACTCGGTGAACACGATGTGGATCTCGTCCACACCGCCGTCCGCCGTCTCCTTCTCGATGGCCTCGATCAGGGGCGCCGCGACCTTCTTGGCGTCCGCGTACGTCGGCTCGTCGGTGAAGCCCGTCCACGACTCCGCGACCTTGCGCTCACGGAAGTTGTAGTGGGCCAGACCACGCCGGCCGACGATGTACGTGTCGACCTGCCTGCCCTCGGACTCGAGGCGCGCCGTCAGCTGCTCCGCGGCCTTGATGGCGTTGGCGTTGAAGGCGCCCGCGAGACCGCGGTCGCTCGTCAGGAGCAGCACCGCGGACCGCACGACCTTGTCGGCCTGCGTGGTCAGCGGGTGCCGCGTGTTCGAGCCGGTGCCGACCGCCGTGACCGCGCGGGTCAGCTCGGTCGCGTAGGGCGTGGAGGCCGCCACCTTGCGCTGCGCCTTGACGACACGCGAGGCGGCGATCATCTCCATCGCCTTGGTGATCTTCTTGGTCGCGGTGACGGATCGGATGCGACGCTTGTAGACCCGGAGCTGGGCTCCCATGAGTCAGGTCCCTTCCTACGTCACTTGGCGGCGGACGGGGCGTCCTCGCCGAGCAGCTTGCCGTCCGAGGTCTCGAACTGCTTCTTGAACTCGGCGATGGCGTCCGCGACGGCGGTCAGGGTGTCGTCCGACATCTTGGCGCCCTCACGGATGGAGGTCATGAGGCCCTGCTCCTTGCGGTGCAGGTGCTCCAGGAGCTCCTTCTCGAAGCGGCGCACGTCGTTGACCGGCACGTCGTCCATCTTGCCGGTGGTGCCGGCCCAGATGGAGACGACCTGGTCCTCGGTGGCCATCGGCTGGTACTGAGCCTGCTTGAGCAGCTCGACCATGCGCGAACCACGCTCCAGCTGCGCCTTCGACGCGGAGTCCAGGTCGGAACCGAAGGCGGCGAACGCCTCCAGCTCGCGGAACTGGGCCAGGTCGACGCGGAGACGGCCGGACACCTGTCGCATCGCCTTGTGCTGCGCGGAACCACCGACTCGGGAGACGGAGATACCGACGTTCAGCGCGGGGCGCTGACCGGCGTTGAACAGGTCCGACTCCAGGAAGCACTGGCCGTCGGTGATGGAGATGACGTTGGTCGGGATGAACGCCGAGACGTCGTTGGCCTTCGTCTCGACGATCGGCAGACCGGTCATCGAACCCGCGCCCATCTCGTCGGAGAGCTTCGCGCAGCGCTCCAGCAGACGGGAGTGCAGGTAGAAGACGTCACCCGGGTAGGCCTCACGGCCCGGCGGGCGGCGCAGCAGCAGGGACACGGCGCGGTAGGCGTCGGCCTGCTTCGACAGGTCGTCGAAGATGATGAGGACGTGCTTGCCCTCGTACATCCACTGCTGACCGATGGCCGAACCGGTGTACGGCGCCAGGTACTTGAAGCCGGCCGGGTCGGACGCCGGGGCGGCGACGATGGTCGTGTACTCCAGCGCGCCGTTCTCCTCCAGCGCGCGGCGGACCGACGCGATGGTCGAGCCCTTCTGACCGATGGCGACGTAGATGCAACGGACCTGCTTGTTCACGTCGCCGCTGCGCCAGTTGTCGCGCTGGTTGATGATCGTGTCGACGGCCAGAGCGGTCTTGCCGGTCTGACGGTCACCGATGATCAGCTGACGCTGACCACGGCCGATCGGGGTCATCGCGTCGACGGCCTTGTAGCCCGTCTCCATCGGCTCGTGCACCGACTTGCGGACCATGACGCCCGGCGCCTGAAGCTCCAGGGCGCGTCGGCCGGACGTCTCGATCTCGCCGAGGCCGTCGATCGGGTTGCCGAGGGGGTCGACGACGCGGCCGAGGTAGCCCTCGCCCACCGCGACCGAGAGGACCTCACCGGTACGCGTGACCGGCTGACCCTCCTCGATGCCGCTGAACTCGCCGAGGACGACGCAGCCGATCTCGCGCTCCTCGAGGTTGAGGGCGAGACCGAGGGTGCCGTCCTCGAACTTCAGCAGTTCGTTGGCCATGGCCGAGGGGAGGCCCTCGACCTTCGCGATGCCGTCGCCGGCAAGGCTGACCGTACCGACCTCCTCGCGCGAGGCCGCGTCCGGCTTGTACGACTGGACGAAGTTCTCCAGTGCGTCCCGGATCTCCTCCGGCCGGATCGTGAGCTCCGCCATCTGGGTTCCCTGCTCTCCTTGTTGGGCCCGAAGTTTCTTTGGGGGATCTGGGGACTCCCCCAGAAACTTTGCATCCTCTGCACGGCCCAACCAGGGCCGTAAGTACTGCTACGTGTTGAGTTGCTGCTAGCTCGCCATGCGGCGGGCGGCGTCCTCGATGCGGTCCGCGAGCGAGCCGTTGATCACCTCGTCGCCGACCTGCACCCGGATCCCGCCGAGGACCTCGGGGTCCACGTCGAGGTTGAGGTGCATCGTGCGGCCGTAGAGCTTCGCGAGGGCGGCGCCCAGGCGCTGCCTCTGCGGGGCGCTCAGCGGTACCGCCGAGGTGACGACGGCGACCATGCGGTCCCGGCGCTCGGCGGCGAGCTTGGACAGGGACTCGAGTCCCGCTTCCAGGCTACGGCCTCGCGGCGCGGTCACGAGGCGTGTCACCAGACGCTCGGTGGCCGCGTCCGCCCGACCGCCGAGCAGGCTGCGCAGCAGCTCGCCCTTGGCCGACGCGGTGGCCTTCCGGTTGGTCAGTGCGGCGCGCAGCTCCACGTTCGAGGTGACGATCCGCCCGAAGCGGAACAGCTCGTCCTCGACGTCGTCGAGCGTGCTGGTCCGCTGCGCGGCGGTGAGGTCCGCGACGTCCGCCAGCTGCTCCAGCGCGTCCACCAGGTCGCGCGACTGCGACCAGCGGGAACGCACCAGGCCGGCGACCAGGTCGGCGGCGGTGCCGCTGATCTGGGTGCCGAGCAGGCGCTGGGCCAGCTCGGCCTTGGCCTCGCCGGACTGCGCCGGGTCGGTCAGGACCCGACGCAGCGACACCTCGCGGTCGAGCAGCGCGGTGACGGCCGCCAGCTCGGCGGCGAGCCGCGCCGCGTCCACGGACGTGTTGTCCGTCAGCGCGTCGAGACGCTCGCGTGCGGCTGCCAGGGCCTCGCGGCTCGCTCCGTTCATCGCGACGCCTCGGCCTTCTCCTCGAGCTCGTCGAGGAAGCGGTCGATGACGCGGCTCTGGCGGGCGTGGTCCTCGAGGGACTCGCCGACGAGCTTGCCGGCCAGTTCGGTGGCGAGCTTGCCGACGTCCTGGCGCAGCGCGGACGCGGCGGCCTTGCGGTCGGCCGCGATCTGCGTGTGCCCGGCGGCGACGATCTCCTCGCGCTGCCGCTGGCCTTCCGCGCGCATCTCGGCGATGAGCGTGGCACCCTGCTCCTGCGCCTCCTGGCGCAGACGCGCGGCCTCGTGCCGAGCCTCGGCGAGCTGAGCCTTGTACTGCTCAAGCACGCTCTTGGCCTCGACCTTCATGGCGTCGGCCTCTTCGATACCGCCTTCGATCGCCGCTCGGCGCTCCTCCAGAACCTTGTTGATGTTCGGAAGCAGCTTCTTCCAGAAGAAGAAGAACACGATGGCGAAGGCGATGGTGCCGACGAGCAGCTCGGGGCCCGGAGGCAGGAGCGGGTTCTGCTCCTCCTCGGCCGCCAGCTGAACCAGGTTGGCGATCACATCAGTGCCTTTCGTCGATGCGTGTCAGTAAGGGGTGATTACTTACCGAACACGAACGGCATAACGATGCCGATGAGGGCGAGCGCCTCACAGAAGGCGAAGCCCAGGATCTGGTTGGCACGGATCAGGCCGGCGGCCTCGGGCTGACGGGCCAGGGCCTGGGTGCCGTTACCGAAGATGATGCCGACGCCGACGCCGGGGCCGATCGCGGCGAGGCCGTAGCCGATGGAGCCGAGCGAACCGGAGACGGCGGCGAGGGTCTCAGTGGCAGCCATGCTGATTCTTCCTTCTCTTTACGGACCGGTGGGGGTTGGACCACCGGACGATCAGGGGGTGGGTGAGGCTCAGTGGTGCTCGGCGAGAGCGCCCTGAATGTACGAGCAGGCCAGGAGAACGAAGACGTATGCCTGGACGGCCTGCACGAAAAGCTCGAAGAGGATCATGACCATGGTCATGATGAAGGAGACGCCGGCCGCGGGGACCATCCAGCTGTTCAGCAGGTACCAGGAGGCAACGGTGAACATGACCAGCATCAGGTGACCGGCGAACATGTTGGCGAAGAGCCGGACCGCGTGCGTGAAGGGGCGGACGATCAGGTTCGAGAAGAACTCGATGACCATCACGAGCGGCAGCACGGCGCCCAGCGACTTGTCGTAGCCGGTGACGTTCTTGAAGAAGCCGACGAAGCCGTGACGCTTGAAGGTCACCGAGACCCACACGACGTACACGATGGCCGCCAGCACCGCGGGGAAGGCGATGATCGACGAGACCGGGAACTGCGCCAGCGGGATCACGGACCAGATGTTCATGATCCAGATGAAGAAGAACAGGGAGACCATGAGCGGGACGTACTTCTCGCCCTCCCGCTTCCCGAGGGTCTCGTAGACGATGCCCCGGCGCACGAAGTCGTAGCCGGCCTCACCGACCATCTGGAGCTTGCCCGGCACCACCTTGGCCTTGCCGAAGGCCGCCCAGAAGAAGCCGATGACGAGAACGGTGGTGATCAGCGCGAGCAGCATCACCTTGTTGAACTCGAACCCTCCCACCGTGGCGATCGGCTGGAAGAGGAACGAGTGCAGGCCCGGGGCCGGAAAACCACACCCGTCGGACATGATCCGACAGCTCCAGTCAAAGGCGAGCTGGGTCTGGTCAGCACTCACCGCGGGCTCCTTCGGCATGACGCATGGGTACGGCAACCTCGTTGTGTCGGCGCGGCGCGAAGCCGCGGGTCGGCACCGGACTGGTGATACGGATGTGGGGGCGGCTGGGGGGCGATGAGCCTCGCGATGGAGCAGGCGTCAGCTCGAATGCCCGCGCCCGCGATGCCGCAGTTGGCACCGGACGATAGCAGGAGATCTCCCTCGCCTTTATCCCGCCCCTACCCCTCACGACGAAGGCCCCGTCTTCTCGGGCTTCTCGGTCTTCACGGAGTCCGGATCGATGTAGAAGATCTTGGCCTTAAGGTACGCACGCGCCTGCGCGGCCATCCACACCACTGTCGCGGCGACGAGCGTGGCCGCGAACGCCTTCGCGTTGAAGAGCGAGGTGTCCTGGAAGAGAGCGACGAAGATCAGGAGCAGCAGGAGCTGGGCGACGTAGAGCATGAGCCCCATCGCCTGGAACAACTGCGGGAGCGACTTCGCCGTCCACTGCAGGACGTAGAGGCCGATCCCCATGAAGAGGATGGCCACCGCCGCTCCGACGGCCGCTCCGAGCGCTCCCTTGCCGCCGGCCACCGCAGCGCTGACGGCGACGGCAACCACACCGGCAGCCGCTGTGGGCACAGCGCACTGCAGAAGGTTCCGGACGTCGTTGGACGGCATGGCGGCAACTCCGCTTTCAAAGGGGGGCAGGGTGTCGTCATGGACGAGCGTAGTCCCCGTCCGAGGGGCGAAATACCGCACGCCGACCTCGCGACCGAAGGACCGTCGATCGCGGTCCTTCGTTCCATCCGGGGTTCTCGTGAACCGTATCACAAACTATTTGATGAGGTCTTTACCTGGATGGTGTGCCCGGTGTCACACATGAGAGTGAGACTGCGCGTCTGTGCGAGAACGGCGACCACTTGTCTGATATTGGGCCTCTTTGCCCACCCGTGCTTTCCCCACGAGTTGGCAATGCTCTAGTCAGATTCTTACCTTGCCGCGCGCGAGCGCGAGCCGACCGCGGTCGCCCCGTTGGCCCCCGAGACCCCCGCCGCCACGGGGGTACGGTGCGTGCGTTCCTCGTCCTCGTCGCCGTCCGCCGGCTCCTCCCCGGCCTCCGCCGCCGGGGCCTGCGCCGGCTCCGGCAGGACCTTGCGGCGCCGGTAGCGGGGCGGCACGAAGGACTCGGCCCAGCGCGGGGCGCGCGGCGTGAAGCGCGGCAGCAGGAGCAGGCCCAGGCCGATCGCGCTCAGGATCACGACACCGAGGACGATCCACATGGACGCGGAGTTGACCGAGTAGGTCAGGGCGCCGAAGGCGATCAGCGCCGACCAGAAGTACATGATCAGCACCGCGCGGCTGTGCGAGTGGCCGATCTCCAGCAGCCGGTGGTGCAGGTGCCCGCGGTCCGCGGCGAACGGCGACTGGCCGCGCCAGGTGCGGCGCACGATCGCCAGGATCAGGTCGGCGGCCGGGATCGCGATGATGGTCAGCGGCAGCAGCAGCGGGATGTAGACGGGGACCGTCTGGTGGACCGTCGCGCGCTCCGAACCGGAGAACAGGTTCATCACGTCCGGGTCGACCTGACCCGTGACGGAGATCGCGCCCGCCGCCAGCACCAGCCCGATCAGCATCGACCCGGAGTCGCCCATGAAGATGCGGGCGGGGTGCATGTTGTGCGGCAGGAAGCCCAGGCACATGCCCATCAGGATCGCGGCGAACAAGGTGGCCGGGGCCGCGGCCTCGATGCCGTACGAGTACCAGATGCGGTAGGCGTACATGAAGAACGCGGCGGAGGCGATGCACACCATGCCGGCGGCGAGGCCGTCCAGGCCGTCGACGAAGTTGACCGCGTTGATGGTGATGACGACCAGCGCGACCGTCAGCAGGGTCCCCTGCCACGGGGTCAGCGCGACCGTGCCCACGCCGGGGACCGGCAGCCACAGGATGGTCAGACCCTGCATGACCATCACGCCGGCGGCGATCATCTGGCCGCCCAGCTTGATCAGGGCGTCGATCTCGAACTTGTCGTCGAGCACGCCGATCAGCCAGATCAGCGCCGCGCCGGAGAGCAGGGCGCGCGGCTCGTTCGACTTCTCGAAGACCTGGTTGAGGTTGGTCAGGTGGTCGGCGACCAGCAGGCCCGCGCACAGGCCGAAGAACATGGCGATCCCGCCGAGGCGCGGAGTGGGTTCCCGGTGCACGTCACGGGCCCGGATCTCCGGCATCGCTCCCGCGACGATCGCGAACTTCCGCACCGGCCCTGTCAGCAGATACGTCACCGCGGCCGTCACGCAGAGCGTCAGCAGGTATTCACGCACAGGCTTCCCCACAGGTCTCGCTGGCCATCTCAGCCCCACACCCTAGCGATGCGCGCATACGGTTGGGGACTTCCGGGTAGCGTCGATGGTTGCACGTGCGGCTGTGCACGGTTCGGCGCGTCCCCCTCTTCACCCCGGATACGGCGGGAATCCCGCGGTCAGTTCCCGCACGTCCTCCCGCACCTGCCGGCCCTCGGCCTCGCCCCGCAGCACGCCCGCCATCAGCTTGGCGATCCGCGCCATCTCCGTCTCCCCCATGCCCTGCGTGGTCACCGCGGCCGTGCCCAGGCGCAGCCCGCGGACGTGGGCGTGCGGGAGGGCGCAGCAGTCCAGGACCATCCCGGCCGCCGCGAGCAGGCCGCGGGCGGTGCGTCCGTCGACGCCGAGCGGCGCCGGGTCGGCGGTGATGAGGTGGGTGTCCGTGCCGCCGGTGGTGACGCTCAGCCCCTCCGCCTCCAGGCGGGCCGCCAGCACCTTGGCGTTGGCGACCGTCCGACGGGCGTACCGGGCGAACGCCGGCGTCGCCGCCTCGCCGAACGCGACCGCCTTCGCGGCGACGGTGTGCATCTGCGCACCGCCCTGGGTGAACGGGAACACGGCCCGGTCCACCCGCTCCGCCAGCTCGGCGCCGCACAGGATCATGCCGCCGCGCGGCCCGCGCAGCACCTTGTGCGTGGTGGCGCACACCACGTCGGCGTACGGCACCGGGTTCGGGGCCGCTCCCCCGGCGACCAGGCCGATGGGGTGGGCGGCGTCGGCGATGAGGTAGGCGCCGACCTCGTCGGCCACCTCGCGGAAGAAGGCGTGGTCGATGTGGCGGGGGTAGGCGATGGAGCCGCAGACGATCGCCTTGGGGCGGTGGCTGCGGGCCAGCGCGCGGACCTGCTCGTGGTCGACGAGCCCGGTCTCCGCGTCCACGCCGTAGGGCACGAAGTCGAACCAGCGGCCGGAGAAGTTCGCCGGCGAGCCGTGCGTGAGGTGGCCGCCGTGGGCCAGGCCCAGGGCCAGGACGGTGTCACCGGGGCGCAGGAGGGCGGCGTAGGCCGCGAGGACGGCCGAGGAGCCGGAGTGCGGCTGGACGTTGACGTGGTCGGCCCCGAACAGCGCCTTGGCCCGTTCCACGGCGAGGCGTTCGGCCATGTCCACGATCTCGCAGCCGCCGTGGTGCCGGGCGCCGGGGTAGCCCTCGGCGTACTTGTTGGCCAGCGGTGAGCCGAGCGCGGCCAGCACGGCGGGCGAGGTGAAGTTCTCGGCGGCGATCAGCTGCAGCGACGACGCCTGCCGCTCGCGCTCGCCGAGGAGGATCTCGGCGAGGGCGGGGTCCTGCCGTTGCAGGACGTCGGCCTCGATGGCAGGGGTGACCGGCATGGTGGGCTCCGGGGCGTCGACGGTGACGTACGTCCAATGTAGGACGCCACCGCCCCGGCCGCCCGGCGCTCCGGGCGCGTCAGGCGCGTGCCGGAACCCCCGTCAGCGCCGTCACCACCGGGTCCAGCGCCTGGTGTATCTCGTCGCCGATCGAGCGGAAGAAGGGCAGGGGTGCGCCGTACGGGTCGTACACCTCGTCCGCCTCCGCCGTGGGGGCCAGCAGCCAGCCGCGGAGCGCGGCGGCGGCGCGGACCAGGGCGCGGGCCCGCATCACCACGCCCTCCTCCAGCGGGGGGAGGGTGACCGGGTCGATCGCGTCGACCAGGCGGGTGAACTCCTTCAGCGTGAAGGTGCGCAGGCCCGCCGAGTGGCCCATGGAGATGACCTGGGCCCGGTGGTCACGGGTGGCGGTCAGCACCAGGTCGGCCATGATGACGTGCTCGTCGAGCAGCTCACGGCCGGTGAAGCCGGAGGCGTCCGCGCCGAAGTCGGCCAGCACGGTCTCCGCGTTGGCCTCCATCGGCGCGCCCTCGTGGCCCCAGGTGCCCGCGCTCTCCACGATCAGCCCACCGCCGAGCACCCCGAGCCGCTGGGACACGAAATGCCGGGTCAGCCGCTCGGTGATCGGCGAGCGGCAGACGTTGCCGGTGCTGACGTGGAGGATGCGGAAGCTGTCGCGCGGGAACCCGAACGTCGTCGTCTGTTCCGCGGGACGCTCCCCGTTGCCTATGCCACGCCCCGCGTCAGGGGCTGTCAATTCGCCACCTCGAGGTCGGGTACGACCTTGCGCAGCTCTTCCTCGGAGATCGCGCCGGCCCGCAGCAGCAGCGGCACCTCGCGGCTGACGTCGACGATGGACGACGGGACGTTGCCGGGGGTGGGACCGCCGTCCAGGTAGACGGAGACGGAGTCGCCGAGCATCTCCTGGGCGTAGT
The DNA here is from genome assembly GCF_055580685.1 of Streptomyces sp. NPDC031554. NCBI lineage: Bacteria > Bacillati > Actinomycetota > Actinomycetes > Kitasatosporales > Streptomycetaceae > Streptomyces > Streptomyces sp. NPDC031554. Next base: position 421,776 of record NZ_JBVIKX010000001.1, read on the forward strand.
CGCAGTTCTCCGGCGCCGGGTGGCCGGTGAGGTTGGCGGAGGAGACCGCCATCGGGCCGAACTCGGTCAGCAGCTCGATGGCGACCGGGTGCAGCGGCATCCGGACGGCGACGGTGCCGCGGGTGTCCCCGAGGTCCCACTGCAGGGACGGCTGGTGCTTGGCGACGAGGGTGAGCGCACCCGGCCAGAAGGCGTCGACCAGCTCCCAGGCCAGCTCGGAGAAGTCCGTGACGAGACCGTGCAGCGTGTTCGGGGAGCCGATGAGGACGGGCGTGGGCATGTTGCGGCCCCGGCCCTTGGCCTCCAGCAGGTCGCCGACGGCCTCCTTGGAGAACGCGTCGGCGCCGATGCCGTACACCGTGTCGGTCGGGAGGACGACCAGTTCGCCACGGCGGACGGCGGACGCCGCCTCGCGCAGACCCGTCACGCGGTCGGTCGCGTCGTTGGTGTCGTATCGCCGTGCCATGTCTAGCGGGCCTCCTCGTGCACGTGACTCACGGATGAATCGAAGGAATCGGGTGAAGCGGGTGGAGCAGGGGGGAGGGTCACGGCAGCGCCTTGCGGGCGGTGGCGAAGCGCGGCCGGTTGTTGAGGTCGGGGTGGTCGGCCGCGTCGGCCCAGCCCCGCTCCTCGGTGAAGATCCACGGCACCTGGCCGCCCTGGGTGTCGGCGTGCTCGATGACGACGACACCGCCGGGCCGCAGCAGACGGTGCGCGGTGCGTTCGATGCCCCGGATCAGGTCGAGGCCGTCCTCGCCGGAGAACAGGGCCAGCTCGGGGTCGTAGTCGCGGGCCTCGGGGGCGACGTACTCCCACTCGGTGAGGGGGATGTACGGCGGGTTGGAGACCACCAGGTCGACCTGGCCGTCGAGGTCGGGGAAGGCGTCCAGGGCGTTGCCCTGCCGCAGGTCGACCCGGGAGCCCTGCATGTTCTTGCGGGTCCACACCAGGGCGTCCTCGGACAGCTCGACGGCGTGCACCCGCGAGCGCGGGACCTCCTGGGCGAGGGCGAGCGCGATGGCGCCGGAGCCCGTGCACAGGTCGACGATCAGCGGCTCGACCACGTCCATGGCGCGCACGGCGTCTATGGCCCAGCCGACCACCGACTCGGTCTCGGGACGCGGCACGAAGACACCGGGCCCGACCTGGAGCTCCAGGTACCGGAAGTAGGCGCGCCCGGTGATGTGCTGGAGCGGCTCGCGCTGCTCGCGGCGGGCGATGACCTCCCAGTACCGGGCGTCGAAGTCGGAGTCCCGCACGGAGTGGAGCGCCCCCCGTTTCACCCCGTGCACGAAGGCGGCGAGCTCCTCCGCGTCGTTGCGCGGCGAGGGCACGCCGGCGTCGGCCAGCCGCTGGGTGGCCTGAGCTACCTCAGCGAGCAGCAGACTGCGGGGGCTCGGGGTGCGTCCCCCAGATGATCGCTGCACGCAAGTCCTCCGTGTCGTCCTCGGTCGTGCGTACGTGCCTCACGCCGCTGCCAGCTTCGCCGCCGAGTCCGCGTCGACGCAGGCCTGGATCACCGCGTCGAGGTCGCCGTCCAGGACCTGGTCCAGGTTGTACGACTTGAAGCCGACCCGGTGGTCGGAGATGCGGTTCTCCGGGTAGTTGTAGGTGCGGATCTTCTCGGAGCGGTCGACGGTGCGGACCTGGCTGCGGCGGGCGTCGGCGGCTTCCCGCTCCGCTTCCTCCTGCGCGGCGGCGAGCAGCCTGGAGCGCAGGATACGCATCGCCTGCTCCTTGTTCTGCAGCTGGCTCTTCTCGTTCTGGCAGGAGGCGACGACTCCGGTGGGAATGTGCGTGATGCGCACCGCGGAGTCGGTGGTGTTGACGGACTGCCCGCCGGGCCCGGAGGACCGGTAGACGTCGATGCGGAGGTCGTTGGGGTTGATCTCGACGTCGACCTCCTCCGCCTCGGGCGTGACGAGGACACCGGCCGCGGAGGTGTGGATGCGGCCCTGGGACTCGGTCGCCGGGACGCGCTGGACGCGGTGCACGCCGCCCTCGTACTTGAGGCGGGCCCACACGCCCTGGCCGGGCTCCGTGGCGCCCTGGCCGCCCTTGGTCTTCACGGCGACCTGGACGTCCTTGTAGCCGCCCAGCTCGGACTCGGTGGCGTCGATGATCTCGGTCTTCCAGCCGACGCGCTCGGCGTAGCGCAGGTACATGCGCAGCAGGTCGCCGGCGAACAGCGCGGACTCGTCGCCGCCCGCGCCCGCCTTGATCTCCAGCAGGACGTCCTTGTCGTCGCTGGGGTCGCGCGGGACGAGCAGCAGCCGCAGCTTCTCCGTCAGTTCCTCGCGCTGCTTCTCCAGCACCTTGGCCTCGGCGGCGAAGTCCGGGTCGTCGGCGATGAACTCGCGCGCGGTCTCGATGTCGTCGCCGGTCTGCTTCCAGGAGCGGTACGTGGCGACGATCGGGGTCAGCTCGGCGTAGCGCTTGTTCAGCTTGCGCGCGTTGGCCTGGTCGGAGTGGACCGACGGGTCGGCGAGCTTCTTCTCCAGGTCGGCGTGTTCCGCGACGAGTTCCTCGACGGCCTCGAACATCTCTGGCTCCTGTACTGCGAACGAAAGGGAAGGCGGACGACCAAAAACGCCGGTCCCGGCGCGCGCCCCGGGCGGGAGCGCGGCCGTGGACCGGCGGAATGGGGCTCGCTACTTCTGGGAGCCGGCGGCCTTGCCGAAGCGGGCCTCGAAGCGGGCCACACGGCCACCGGTGTCGAGGATCTTCTGCTTGCCCGTGTAGAACGGGTGGCACTCGGAGCACACGTCGGCACGGATGGAACCGGAGTCGATGGTGCTGCGGGTGGTGAACGACGCGCCACAGGTGCAGCTGACCTGCGTCTCGACGTACTCGGGGTGGATGTCGCGCTTCAAGGTGTCTCCTAGGTTTCGGGAGGGTGCCGGGTCGCCGTCCGCGGGGTGCGGAAGCGTGAACCGGGACCGACGTACCAGTCTGCCAGGACTGGCCGCATCCCCCAAAACCGGGGGGTGGGGCGATCTATTCCCGGCGGTTCCCGCGGCGGGGCCCGCGCCGGTTTCCGCGGCGGGTCCCGGCACGGCTCCCGCGGCGGCTCCCGCGGCGGGTCTCCCGGCCGGCGCCGCGGCCGGCGGCGGCCCCCGGCCGCTCAGGACGCGGACACGACGTCCGCGGCCTCGCCCGTGGCGTTGCCCTCGGTGGCGGACTTCGGGACGGGGAGGTCCTTCTTCAGGGCCGTCCACACCTGCCGGGCCCTCACCTCCTCGACGACGACCCGGTCGGGGTCCGCGGGGTCGTACCGCACCGGCATCGTGATCATGGTCATGTCGTGCGCGTCGATGTCCCTGAGGCCGCCGGCGAAGGACACCAGGGAGTTCAGGGAGCCGAGGCCGGAGTCGGTGGTGACGGCCTTGGTGGCGGTGTCGGCGAGGTCGTACAGCTTCGTGCCGCCGGTCAGGAGGCCGATGTCCTGGACCCGGTCGACCAGGGCCTTGACGAAGGCCTGCTGGAGCTGGATGCGGCCGAGGTCGGAGCCGTCGCCGACGCCGTGCCGGGTGCGGACCAGGCCGAGGGCCTGTTCGCCGTCGAGGGTGTGCGTGCCGGCCTTCAGGTCCAGGTGGCTGTCGGGGTCCTCGATGTCCTTGGTCGTGGTGATGTCGACCCCGCCCAGCTCGTCGATCAGCTTCTCGAAGCCGGAGAAGTCGACCTCCAGGTAGTGGTCCATCCGGATGCCGGTGAGCGCCTCGACGGTCTTGACCGCGCAGGCCGCGCCGCCCGTGGCGTACGCAGAGTTGAACATCACGCCGCTCGCGGCGTCGTGGGTGCCGCCCCCGGTGCCGGCGCAGGCGGGGCGGTCGACGAGGGTGTCGCGCGGGACGGAGACCACGCTCGCCTTCCGGTGGCCCTCGTGCAGGTGGACGATCATCGCCGTGTCGGAGCGGGCGCTGCCGTCGTCGGCGCCGCCGCCGAGCTTCCCGTTGGCGCCGGAGCGGGTGTCGGAGCCGAGGACGAGGATGTTCTCCGAGCCGTTGTCGGTCCTCGCGGGCCGGTCGGTGCCCAGCAGGCGGTCGATGTCGACGCTCTCGATGTTGCCGTTGAGCCTGACGTACACGTACCCGAGGCCGGTGCCGCCGAGGACGACGACTGCCGCCGCGGTCCACGCCGCGACCAGCAGGCCCCTGCGCCGGGCGCGGGTCATGCGGCGCCGCTCCCCGGGCGGCCGCCGCGGCTTTCCCGCGCCGGGGCCGTCCGGTGTGCCGGACTCCCCCGGCGTGCCGGGCCCCGGCGTGCTCTCGGCGGACATGTGCTCCTCACGTCCCGTGTCACCCTCACCATCGTCCTCCGCCACGCCGGACGGAGAAACTCGGCACGGGACGGCACGACGCTCCGTGTCCGGATCCGGAAGGATCGGACACGGAGCGTCACCGGGCGGGCGGGGTGGCCCCGCTCACCCGCGGTGTCAGCCGAGAATGTCGTACTGCTTGAAGGTGGTCCCGAGCGAGAGCCGTGCGGAGAAGACCGCGCTTCCGTTGCTCCCGGTGCCCCGGTACAGGTAGAGCGTGCCGGCGGGGGTGCGGGCCAGGAGGTCGGCCTTGCCGTCCCCGTTGACGTCGCCGACGGTGACGAGGGCGTTGTACGTGGTGGTGCTCCAGGTGGCGACCTTGACGCCGGCCGCGAAGGTGCCGTTGCCGCGCCCCTTGTACAGGTACACCGCGCCGCCGGTCTTCTTGCGGGCGATCAGGTCGGCCAGGCCGTCGCCGTTGAAGTCGCCGTGGCCGCGGACGGCGTTGAACGAGTTCCAGCCGACGCCGGCCTTGACACGGGAGGCGAAGGAGCCGTTGCCCTTGCCCGGGTAGACCCACAGGACGCCGGCGGAGTCGACGGAGACCAGGTCGGGCAGCCGGTCGCCGGTGACGTCACCGGGGGCGACGACGCTCAGCCGGGTCCTCCAGTTGTCGCCGACCAGCTTGGTGGCCCAGGTGCCGCTGGAGGGCACGTAGTGCTTCCAGAAGACGTCGCCGTCGGAGGCGCGGCGCACCAGCAGGTCCTGGAAGTCGTCCCGGTCGAGGTCGGTCTGCAGGACCAGGTCGACCCCGCTCCAGCTGCCCCAGGACTCGCGCGCCCCGAGCGAGGTGCCCTTGGAGTCGCGCTCGTAGCCGGTCTTGTCTGCGGCGTTGCGCATCCACAGGTCGGCGTAGTGGTCGTTGCTGAGGTTGGTGTCGTCGACGCGCGCGGAGACGGCGCCGACGTACGTGGAGACCTTGCTGAAGACGCTGTACGCGCCGCGTTCCACGCAGTCCTTCACGCCCCAGGAGACGACGCCGACGATGCGGTTGTTCACCACGAGCGGCCCGCCGGAGTCGCCGTTGCACGCGGAGGTGGTGCCCTCGTCGGCGCCGGTGGCGGGGGTGCCCGCGCACACCATGTGGCCCTTGACGAAGTCGGCGCCGTAGAAGTCCGCGCAGGTGGCGTCGGTCCGGATCGGCAGCGTGGCCGTCTTCAGCGTGGGGGAGATGTCCTGGGTGGTGGAGGTGGTCCGCCCCCAGCCGTAGAGCCTGGCGTTCGTCCCGGCCTTGTACGACGTGGTGTCGGCGGCCGTCGTCGTCCGGATCGGCGTGGCCCTGACCGGGTTCGCCAGGGTGAGGACGGCGATGTCGTTGTCGATGGTCGCCGCGCTGTACGACGGGTGGTTCCACTGGCGCCAGACGCCCGTCACGGTCCCGCCGTACAGGTCGGTGCCGGTGGCGAGCCGGGTGGCGCCGGTGACGACGGCGCCGTGGGCGTGCCAGTCGTAGCCCTTGACGCAGTGCGCCGCGGTGAGGATCTTCGTCGGCGCGATGACGGCGCCGCCGCAGAAGAAGCCGATGTCGTCGGCGGTGGTGGCGGTCCCCCGGTCGTCGCCGTACCAGAGCTGCGTCATCCAGGGCGCGGTGGTGACGGTCGTCGTCGTGCCACCGATGATCTTCGGATCGATCGTGGTGGCGGTGCCGGCGCTCAGGGAGGCCTTCGTGGTCCGTCCGGGCAGGTCGTCACCGGTGACGGCGGTCGCGAGGCGCTGGCGCAGTTCCTCGGCCGACGGGCCGCTGTGGGCGGGCGACGGTGGTGTCTCGGCGGCCTGTGCGCTCGACATGAACAGCGCGCCGGCCACGGCGGTGGCGACACCGGCCGCGACGACGGGCAGGGCGATGCGGATCCGGCGTCTGTGCCGTCCGCCCCCGGACGTGGGTGTACCCACTCAAGTCCCCCCTCGGGATCAGAAGTTCGCAAAGATCTCGGTCGAACGGACGACCGAAGGGCGTGATCGTATCCCTCCCCCGGACAGCGAGAAGGGCCGCCCCCGGTGAAGGGGCGGCCCTCTTGCGAAGACGGGCGTCAGTCGTTGTTGCCCGGCGCCGGCGTCGTCTTCTGGATCTGCATCAGGAACTCGGCGTTCGACTTCGTCTGCTTCATCTTGTCGAGGAGCAGTTCGACCGCCTGCTGCTGGTCGAGGGCGTGCAGCACCCGGCGCAGCTTCCAGACGATGCCGAGCTCGTCGGGGGCGAGCAGGATCTCTTCCTTGCGGGTGCCGGACGCGTCCACGTCCACCGCCGGGAAGATCCGCTTGTCGGCGAGCTTGCGGTCGAGCTTGAGCTCCATGTTGCCGGTGCCCTTGAACTCCTCGAAGATCACCTCGTCCATGCGGGACCCGGTGTCGACGAGCGCGGTCGCCAGGATGGTGAGCGAGCCGCCGTCCTCGATGTTGCGCGCGGCACCGAAGAAGCGCTTCGGCGGGTACAGCGCGGTCGAGTCGACACCACCGGACAGGATGCGGCCGGAGGCCGGGGCCGCGAGGTTGTACGCACGGCCCAGACGGGTGATCGAGTCGAGCAGGACGACCACGTCGTGACCCAGTTCCACCAGGCGCTTGGCGCGCTCGATGGCCAGTTCGGCGACCGTGGTGTGGTCCTCGGCCGGACGGTCGAAGGTCGAGGAGATGACCTCGCCCTTGACCGACCGCTGCATGTCGGTGACCTCTTCCGGACGCTCGTCGACCAGGACGACCATCAGGTGGCACTCGGGGTTGTTGTGCGTGATCGCGTTGGCGATCGCCTGCATGATCATGGTCTTGCCGGTCTTCGGCGGGGCCACGATCAGACCGCGCTGGCCCTTGCCGATCGGCGACACCAGGTCGATGATCCGGGTGGTGAGGACGCCCGGGTCCGTCTCCAGGCGGAGGCGGTCCTGCGGGTACAGCGGGGTGAGCTTGTTGAACTCCGGGCGGCCGCGGCCGTGTTCGGGCGCCATGCCGTTGACGGAGTCGAGACGCACGAGCGCGTTGAACTTCTCGCGGCGCTCGCCCTCCTTCGGCTGACGGACCGCGCCGGTGACGTGGTCGCCCTTGCGCAGGCCGTTCTTGCGGACCTGGGCGAGGGAGACGTACACGTCGTTGGGACCCGGCAGGTAGCCCGACGTGCGGATGAAGGCGTAGTTGTCGAGGATGTCCAGAATGCCCGCGACGGGAATCAGGACGTCGTCGTCGGCGACCTGCGGCTCGGCCGCGCCGATCTCGTCACGGCCACGACGGCCGCGGCGGTCCCGGTAGCGTCCGCGACGGCCGCGACGGCCGCCCTCGAAGTCGTCGTCGTCCTGCGGTCCGTTGTCCCGCTGGCGGTCCTGGCGGCCGCCGCTCTGCTGGCCCTGCTGCTGGCGCTGGCCGCCCTGGCCCTGCTGGTCGTCGCCCTTGCCGCGGCGGTCGCGGTCGCGGTCGCGGCCGCGCTCCCGGCGGTCGCGGCGGCGGCCCTCGGCGCCGTCGGCGTCGCCCTGCGGCGGGGCCTGCTCGGTCTGCGTGGCGACCGCGGTGTCGGTCTTCACGGCGCCCTTCGCCTCGGCCGTGACGGTCTCGGGGCTGCCCGCGTCGGCGGTGGCCCGGCGACGGCGGCGCTCGACGGGGGCGTCGTTCCCGCCGGCCGGCTGGCCGGGGATCTCGATCTGCTGCTGGGCCACGGCCTTCTCGGCGGGGGCCTCGACCGGGGCGGCGTCCGCCTTCTTCCCGGCGGTGTCGTCGCCCGTGCGGGCCTTGGAGGTGGCACGGCGCTTGGGCTTGGTCTCGCCGGCGTCCCCGGCGGGGGCCTTCGCGGCCGGCGCGCCGCCCGCGGCGGAGGCACCGCCGCCCGCCTGCGCCTCCTTGATGACCTCGATCAGCTGGCTCTTGCGCATCCGCGCGGTGCCCCTGATGCCGAGGCCGGATGCGACCTGCTGCAACTCGGCCAGCACCATGCCCTCGAGGCCGGTACCGCGGCGCCGCCGGGAGCCGGCACCGGTGGCAGGCGCGGAGGCGTCCGTGGCGGGCGCGGCAGCGGTCTCCTCGACACGTGCGCCCATCAGATCGGTGGTGTCGCTCACGAAGGGTCCTTCCCTGGAGCGGACGTCGGCCTGTCTGGCTCGGCGACCGGTTGTGCTGTCCGGCTTCGGACCTTGCTGTGGCGAAGCCGGGGCGGTGGTCCGCCTAAGCGGCGGAAGAGATTTCTGGTGATGGCGCTTCCTCGACGATGCGTGACATCTCGTGTCACGTGGCGTGGTCGCACCGATTCCGGAGCGTGCCCGTCGGACCGCTCAGCGTCGCTGCACGGCGTACTGCCCAGGTACGACGTACGGAACGCAGTGCGGCTTGGGGAGCTCCCGGAAGAATGTCTGTCCCGGAGGGGGACATGAAGCACCTCGCCATGGTGAGGTCGGGTGCAGACTTGAGGTTAACACTACCGGATCCAACAAACATTCCCCCTCTCGAAATCCGGCAACCGTGTGCTGTCACAAGGCGCCGGAGGGCGCGAGCGGCAGCACGCTCGCCCCCCGCAGGTCCAGGCTCAGCCGGTTGGCGGCCCATTCCTTACCCGCCAGCCGCTCGACCTTGTCGGCCGACTCCGCGTCGGCCAGGGCCATCACGGTCGGCCCGGCGCCGGAGATCACCGCGGGGACCCCGTCGGCGCGCAGCCGCTCCACCAGTGCGGCGCTCTCCGGCATGGCGGGGGCGCGGTACTCCTGGTGGAGACGGTCCTCGGTGGCGGGCAGCAGCAGCTCGGGGCGCCGGGTGAGGGCCTCGACGAGCAGGGCGGCACGGCCCGCGTTGGCGGCGGCGTCGACGTGCGGCACGGTGCGCGGGAGCAGTCCGCGCGCGGTCTCGGTCAGGACCGGCTTCCCGGGCACGAAAACCACCGGAACGATGGAATCCGAGGGCTCCATCCTGATCGCCCGCGCGGCGCCGGCCTCCATCCAGGAGAGCGTGAACCCGCCGAGCAGACAGGCCGCGACGTTGTCGGGGTGTCCCTCGATCTCGGTCGCCAGCTCCAGCAGGGCGGCGTCGTCGAGGCGGGTCTCGCCGCCTATCGTCACCGCGCGGGCGGCGACGATCCCGGCGCAGATGGCGGCGGAGGAGGAGCCCAGGCCGCGGCCGTGCGGGATGCGGTTGGCGCAGACGATCTCCAGTCCGCGCGGCTGGCCGCCCAGGACGTCGAAGGCGGTGCGCAGGGAGCGGACGAGGAGGTGCTTCTCGTCGCGCGGCAGCGTCTCGCTGCCCTCACCCGCGATGTCGATGTGCAGCCCGGAGTCGGCCACCCGGACGACGACGTCGTCGTAGAGCCCCAGCGCGAGGCCCAGGGCGTCGAAGCCCGGACCGAGATTGGCGCTGGTGGCGGGGACGCGCACCCGGACGGCGGCGGCGCGGAACGCTGGACCGGCCATCGCTCGTTGACTCTCCTTGAGCTGCGTGATGGTCGAATGACGTCGACCGGCTTCGGTCGACTTCGACGGCGTACGAAGACCCTCGGGCCGCTGATGACGGCGCGGCGCCGGTGCCCCCGCGAAATGCGGAGGCATATGCGGTGGGCTGGTTCGGTACAGCCTATCGAAGGAAGGTTCTGTGGCGACACAGGGCGCACAGGAGGCGCACGATGCGTGTCGCAAGCCCCCCGTGCATCCTCGCCAGGGAAAGCCCTCCGTGGAGGAACTTCCCCAGGTGAGGCACTCCATGCCTGCACGGGGGCGCCCACGTCGCAGGGCGGCGCCCCCGGCCCCCGCGGGGTCGCTCAGACGAGCCCGAGGCGCTCGGCGGCGGTCACCGCGTCGACGGGGACGGTCACCGGCTGCGGAGCCCCGGCCACCGCCCAGTCGGGGTCCTTCAGACCGTTGCCCGTGACGGTGCACACGATCGTCTGGCCCGGGTCGACCCTGCCCTGCTCGGCGGCCTTCAGCAGGCCGGCCACCGACGCGGCGGACGCGGGCTCCACGAAGACGCCCTCCTGGGCGGCCAACAGCCGGTAGGCGCGCAGGATCTCACGGTCCGTCACCTCGTCGATGAGGCCGCCGGACTCGTCCCGCGCCGCGAGCGCGTACTGCCAGGACGCCGGGTTGCCGATGCGGATCGCGGTGGCGACGGTCGAGGGGTCCTTGACGACCTCGCCGCGCACGATGGGCGCACTGCCGGAGGCCTGGAAGCCCCACATGCGCGGGGTGCGCGCGGCGATCTTGTCGGCGGCGTACTCCTTGTACCCCTTCCAGTACGCCGTGATGTTGCCCGCGTTGCCGACCGGCAGGACGTGGATGTCGGGGGCGTTCCCGAGCATGTCCACGATCTCGAAGGCGGCCGTCTTCTGCCCCTCGATACGCACCGGGTTGACCGAATTGACCAGCGCCACCGGGTAGTTGTCGCTCAGCGAGCGGGCCAGCGTGAGGCAGTCGTCGAAGTTGCCGTCGACCTGGAGGATCTTCGCGCCGTGCACGAGGGCCTGCCCCATCTTGCCTAGCGCGATCTTGCCCTGGGGGACGAGGACGGCCGAGACCATGCCGGCGCGCACGGCGTACGCGGCGGCGGACGCCGACGTGTTGCCGGTGGAGGCGCAGATGACCGCCTTCGCGCCCTCCTCCTTGGCCCGGGTGATCGCCATGGTCATCCCGCGGTCCTTGAAGGAGCCGGTGGGGTTCGCGCCCTCGACCTTCAGGTGCACCTCGCAGCCGGTGCGCTCGGAGAGCACCTGCGCGGGCACGAGGGGCGTGCCGCCCTCGCGGAGCGTCACGACCGGCGTGCTGTCGGAAACCGGCAGCCGGTCCCGGTACTCCTCGATGATTCCGCGCCACTGGTGGGTCATTGCTGGTTACTCTCCTTCAACCCGCATGATGCTGGCGACACCCCGCACGGTGTCGAGCTTGCGCAGCGCCTCGACGGTCCCGGTGAGGGAGGCGTCGGACGCGCGGTGGGTGACGACGACGAGGGAGGCCTCGCCGCCTCCGTCCTGTCGTCCCTGCTGGCGCACCGTGTCGATGGACACCCCGTGCTCCGCGAACACGGTGGCGACCTGCGCCAGGACGCCCGGTTTGTCGGCGACGTCGAGGCTGATGTGGTACCGGGTGACGACGTCACCCATCGGCGACACCGGCAGGGCGGCGTACGCCGACTCGCCGGGCCCCGTCGCCCCGCTGAGCCGATTGCGGCAGACGGCGACGAGGTCGCCGAGCACGGCGGAGGCGGTGGGAGCACCGCCGGCGCCGGGGCCGTAGAACATGAGCTGACCGGCCGCGTCCGACTCGACGAAGACGGCGTTGTAGGCGCCGCGCACGGAGGAGAGCGGGTGGGTCAGCGGGATCATGGCGGGGTGCACGCGCGCGGTGACGGATCCCCCGTCGGCGGCCCGCTCGCAGATGGCGAGCAGCTTGATGGTGCAGCCCATCTCCTTGGCGGAGGCGAAGTCGGCGGCGGTCACCTCGGCCATGCCCTCGCGGTAGACGTCGTCGAGGCGCACGCGCGTGTGGAAGGCGATCCCGGCGAGGATGGCGGCCTTGGCGGCGGCGTCGAAGCCCTCGACGTCGGCGGTGGGGTCGGCCTCGGCGTACCCGAGGGCGGTGGCCTCGTCGAGGGCCTCCTGGTAGCCGGCCCCGGTGGAGTCCATCTTGTCGAGGATGAAGTTGGTCGTCCCGTTGACGATGCCCATGACGCGGTTGATCTTGTCGCCGGCGAGCGACTCGCGCAGCGGGCGGATCAGCGGGATGGCGCCGGCGACGGCGGCCTCGTAGTAGAGGTCCTTGCCGTGTTCGCCGGCGGCGGCGTGCAGGGCGGCGCCGTCCTGGGCGAGCAGCGCCTTGTTGGCGGAGACGACGGACGCGCCGTGCTCGAAGGCGGTGGTGATGAGGGTGCGGGCGGGCTCGATCCCGCCGATGACCTCGACGACGACGTCGATGTCGCCCCGTTTGACCAGGGCGGTGGCGTCGGTGGTGACGAGCGCCGGGTCGATCCCCTCGCGCACCCGCGAGGGCCGCCGCACGGCCACCCCGGCCAGTTCCACCGGGGCCCCGATCCTGGCGGCGAGGTCGTCGGCGTGCGTCGTCATGATGCGCGCCACCTCTGAGCCGACCACTCCACAGCCCAGCAGCGCCACCTTCAGCGGACGCGTACGCATCATCCGACCTCGTTTCCTCATACCGTCTACGGTTGCTCCAGTCTCACTCACCGGACCGGGGTTTCTGCCCCTGGTCCGGATCGTGAGACGTCTATTTCATTTCCACGGGGTGGCTGACAGGAGATCTTCCACCCCGCCGGCCCGCGCCTATCCGACGTCGAGACGCAGGAGGTCCTCCTCCGTCTCGCGCCGCACGACGACGCGGGCCTCGCCCTCGCGCACGGCGACGACCGGCGGCCGCAGCACGTGGTTGTAGTTGCTGGCCATGGACCGGCAGTACGCCCCCGTGGCGGGCACGGCGATCAGGTCGCCCGGTGCCAGGTCGGCCGGCAGGAACGCGTCCTTGACCACGATGTCCCCGCTCTCGCAGTGCTTGCCCACGACGCGCGCGAGCATCGGCTCGGCGTCGGAGGAGCGGGAGACGAGCGCCACGCTGTACTCGGCGTCGTACAGGGCGGTGCGGATGTTGTCGGACATGCCGCCGTCGACGGAGACGTAGGTGCGCAGCCCGTCGAGCGGCTTGACGGTGCCGACCTCGTACAGCGTGAAGGCGGTGGGGCCCACGATGGCGCGGCCGGGCTCGACGGAGATGCGGGGCGTGCGGAGCCGGGCGGACTCGCACTCGCGGGTGACGATCTCCGTCAGCGCCTTGGCGATCTCGTGCGGCTCGCGGGGGTCGTCGTCGCTGGTGTAGGCGATGCCGAGCCCGCCGCCGAGGTCGATCTCGGGCAGTTCGACGCCGTGCTCGTCGCGGATGTCCTTCAGCAGTCCGACGACCCGGTGGGCGGCCACCTCGAAGCCGGACATGTCGAAGATCTGCGACCCGATGTGCGAGTGGATCCCGATCAGCTCCAGCCCGTCGAGCTTCAGCGCGCGCCGCACGGCCTCGGCGGCCTGTCCCCCGGCGAGCGGGATCCCGAACTTCTGGTCCTCGTGGGCGGTGGCGATGAACTCGTGCGTGTGCGCCTCGACGCCGACGGTGACGCGGATCTGCACCGGCTGCCGCCTGCCGAGCGACTGGGCGATGTGCGCGACGCGGACGATCTCCTGGAAGGAGTCCAGGACGATCCGCCCGACACCGGCCCTCACGGCCCGCTCGATCTCCTGCGCCGACTTGTTGTTGCCGTGGAAGGCGATGCGGTCGGCGGGCATGCCGGCGGAGAGCGCGGTGGCCAGCTCGCCGCCGGAGCAGACGTCGAGGTTGAGCCCCTCCTCGTGCAGCCACCGCACGACGGCGCGCGACAGGAACGCCTTCCCTGCGTAGAAGACGTCGGCGTCGGCCCCGAAGGCGGTGCGCCAGGCGCGGGCCCGGTCCCGGAAGTCGGCCTCGTCGAGGACGTAGGCCGGGGTGCCGTACTCCTCGGCGAGCGTCTTCACGTCGATCCCGCCGACGGTGACGACCCCGAGGGCGTCACGCGTGACGGTCCGCGACCACACCTTGGGGTCGAGGGAGTTGAGGTCGGCGGGCGGCGCCGAGTAATGCCCCTCCGGCAGGACGTCGGCGTGACGGGGCCCGGCGGGGTGTGCGGAACGGCTCATCGTGGGCGTGCTCTCTCAGAGGTGGTCGGGTGCGTCGATGCCGAGCAGGGACAGGCCACCGGCCAGCACCGTCCCGGCGGCTTCGGCGAGGGCGAGCCGGGACCGGTGGGCGGCCGAGGGTTTCTCGTCCCCACGGGGCAGAACGGCGGGCAGGTGCGCGAGGGTCGCGTCGGCGAGGGCCAGGAGGTGCCGGGTGAGCCGGGAGGGAGCGGCGAGGCCGTCGGGGTGCGGGAGCCTGCCGGCGGTGGCGAGGACGCGGGGGTGGTCGGCGAGCAGCGCGACGAGGCCGGGGGGCGGGACCGGGGCCGGGGCCGGGGCCGGAGCCGGGGTGCCGGGCGGGGTGGCCGCCGGTGCGTACGGTGCCGGTGCGTTCGATGCCGGTGCGTTCGGTGCCGGTGCGTCGGGTGCCGGTGCGTCCGTCCCGGGTTCGGTGGCCGTGGTGGCGGTGAATCCGAGGTCGGCGGCGTTGCGGCCGACGGCGCGGGTGCGGGCGTGGGCGTAACGGATCCGGAAGAGGGGGTTGCCCTCGCGCTGGACCAGGTGGTCGGCGGTGATGCGGGGCCGGTCGTGCGGGGCGGGGTGGAGCAGCGCCCAGCGGGCGGCGTCCGGCCCGAGCGGAGCGGGGTCCTCCGGCGCCGGCACGGGTCGCAGGTCCACCCCGTCGCTGTCGCCGTCGCCGTCGCCGTGGACGATCTCGACGCGCCCGCCCTGCGAGCCGACCATCCGCGCGAGCACGTCGGCCAGCACCTCGGCCCGGACCTCGTAGGGCACGCGCACCACGAACACCCGACCGGCGAGGGCGTCGGTACGGCCGTACCCCGCCCCCTCGTCGAGGATCCGCCGGACCAGCGCGGCGGACGTGACGGCCCGGTCGAGGCTGATGTTGAGGAATCCCGGCCCGGTGATCGCGACGCCGGTGACACCGGCTTCGCGCACGAGGTACGGCCGCAGCAGCGCGGCGACCCGCAACGGAGGCTGTCCGGCGGGGCGGGCCAGCTGGAGCGCGACGTTGGTGGCGTAGTCCCCGCACCCTCCCGCCCCCGGCGGCCCGACCACCACCCGCGAGGGGACGGCCACGCTCAGCGCCCCGTCGTCGACGGCACACCGCACCGCGTGCAGCACGGTGCGGGACAACTCGACGGGGGTCACGGGACCAGCGTAGGGGAGGAGGGGGGTGGGTATGCGACCCGGTTTGCGGGTGTCCGGGATGTGGACGGGGTGGGGGTGGGAGAAGGAGTCGCGAGTCGCGAGTCGTGAGGGGCGAGTCGTGAGGGGCGAGAGGCGAGGGGCGAGTCGTGAGGGGCACCGCCGGAGGCGGAGACAGCCGGTGGCTCACTCGACGACGGGCTCGGCCAGGGGTGCGGGAAGGGAGACGGGACCGGAAGGCGCGACGGGGCCGGGAACGCGGAGGGGACCATGGTCGGACGGGGACTCATCGAGGTGCCTGTGCCCGTTCCGGTGCCCCTGCCCGTTCCGGTGCCCCTGTTCCTGCCCGTAGCCGTGCTCGCATCCGGGCTCGTGCCCGGACCCGGGCCGCTGTCCCTGCACGTGTCCGTCGCGCAGCCCGAAACCGTCGGCCTCCTCACCACCCCCGACTTCGCTTTCGACTTCACCTCCGGCTCGGCTTCCGCCTTCGCTTCCGCTTTGACTTCCGTCCCGGCTTCCGTCCTCGCCTTCACCTTCGCCGCTGGGGGTGAGGTCGTGGCTCAGGGTGTGGGCGGGCCCGGAGCCGCGGCCGTGGGCGGTACCGGTACTGACACCGGTACCGCGGCAGGCCCCGGAAGCTGCGCCGAAGAGGAGACCGGGGACCGCACCGGAAGAGGCCCCGGGCCCGGACCCCCCGTCGACGCCGGCCGGACCCCCAGGAACGTCACCCCCGCTCCCCTCCCCTCGCTTCCCCTCGATGAGCCGACGCACGAGGCTGACGAGGTCGGCGGGGTCGAAGGGCTTGGAGAGGAAGGCGTCGACGCCCGCTTCGAGGCCGGACTCGACCTCGTACTGCGTGCAGGCGCTGATGATGGCGAGGGGAAGGTCGCGCGTACGCGGATCGGCGCGGAGCCGCGCGGCGGTCCGGAGGCCGTCCAGCCGGGGCATGACGACGTCGAGGGTCACGAGATCGGGCCGCACCTGATGGACGACTTCCAGGCACTCGGCACCATCGGACGCGGTCACGACCTCGAGGCCCTCAAGCTCGAGGTTGACCCTGATCAGCTGCCGGATGACCTTGTTGTCGTCGACAACAAGCACCCGGCCCGAAGCGCCTGACACCACTCGAGAGTAGGTCGGCCCCGGCCACCGCGTCCGGGTTTTCCCCACTTCCACCCCCTCCGGGGCGCCCGCCCCGCCCCCACCCCGGGAAACCCGTTCCTGATCACCCCGAGGGAGCTGGTAGTGTTCTGTCCGTCGCCGCGAGCAACGCGACCGACACGCCCCCGTAGCTCAGGGGATAGAGCAACGGCCTCCGGAGCCGTGTGCGCAGGTTCGAATCCTGCCGGGGGCACCTTGCAGAAGGTGCCCAAAGACCCCGTCACCAGCGGAAGCGCTGGAGCCGGGGTCTTCGCGTATGTGCAGCCGTGTGCCGCTCAGAGCGGGCGTATGTCAGGCGCTGTGGACTATGCGTGGACTGGCCGCAGGGCCTGAATCCGCAGGTCACGCCCGGCAAACGACGAAGCCCCCGGACCGTGGTCCAGGGGCCATCATGCCGCAGGTGTGCGTCTCGGGTCAGGGTGTGTCGCCGGGCTCGTCCTCCTGGTCGTCGTTCTCGCCGAGGAGTTCGGCGATCCGCCGATTGGCGACGTCCTGCCGGCCGTCGAGGCACTTGGCGTACCGGCTCAGCAGCACTTCGACACTGTTGCCCGCCCGCTCGGCAACCTCGGTGGGGTCCACGCCGGCGTTGAGCCAGGACGACAAAGCGGCGTGCCGCAGGTCGTACGGCCGGGCAGCCAGCGGAGAGGCCACCTGTTCCGGCGTGAGCGCCAGGTGCCGCGCCTCGTCCCAGACACGCCAGTACGTCGTCGAGGCGACCACTCCCCCGCGCTCGTTGGCGAACAGCCGGCCGTCCTTGGCCGTGCCGAATTCTTCGATGTGGGTTCGGAGCATGCGCACGAGGCGCGGCGGAATCGGAACGATGCGGGTTTCGTTCGCAGGCCGGTTCTTGAGCCCGCGGTTGTCGTGCACCTCCCCCGTTCCGGTCCAACGCTTGCCGACGGTGGGACGGCTCTTCTCCAGGATCAGCGAGCCCCATCCGGTGTCCGGCAGCGTGCAGTCCGGACGACGCAGGGCCACGGCCTCCGCCGGCCGCAGCCCACCGAAGTACATGCAGGCGAAGAGAGCGACGAGACGGCGCCCACGAGCCCGGCGGTACCCGCCGACGTACGAGACCGCGGCAAGGAGTTCGGCAGCCTGTCGAGGGTTCACCACGACCCGGCGGTCCACTTCCTTGGTGACCTTCGGCAGCTTCCACTTCACGAGCGTGACCGGGTTCTCAGGAAGTTCCCCCAGCTCAACCGCGTAGGCCAAGGCGTTGAAAAGGACGGCCCGCTTGCGCCGCACCGTCTCGGCGGCGGCAGAAGTCCCGGAGAGCGTGAGCTTGAGCGAGTCGAGGACGCGGCGGATGTCCGCCGGATTCTTGAGGGTCGACAACGGCAGCGACGCCTTGGCCACCCAGCGGAGGGCATTCGCGATGTCCACCGGCGGAGCATCCTCGCTCTCGGCCTGGACGACGAAGGCCCAGCCACGCAGAGCACGCCGCAGCACATCATCTGCCGGACGGCCGGGGCGGTCCCCAAGGAGCTGAGTCGTGACGAGCGTCAGCGTCTCGTTCAGGCTGTCCCGAGAGTTCGGAGCCGCATGCGGCCACTTCATGGCCACATAGGCCCGTCCGAAGTCGTACCAGGTGAGGGATTCTTTGACCGGCGCCATGGAGTCCGGCAGACCGGTTTCCGTGTCGAAGGCCTCCCCCTTCTGCGCAGCCCGGAGCAGCTTTGCGCGGAAGTTGTCGGCGAGTGCCTTCGTGCGGAAGGTCTCGGAGAACGGCGGAGCGGCGGCAACCTTCCATCGCACGTCGTACGACGGCGTCTTGTACGGCCGCTTACGGATGCTCCACACCTTCACGTCGTGCGACTTCACGCCGCCTCCCCGAGGCCGTGGAGCCATGACGTGAAGTCGCTCCGCCACACGCGGAGTTCGCCGTTCGGAAGCTTGATCGCCTCAGGCGCCTGCCCGAGTTCGCGCCAGCGGTAGAAAGTACGGCGGGAGACTCCGCCCAGCTCGGCGAGGATCTGCGGGACAGTCATCAGTTCGTCACGTCGGCGGTCCACGCCGAGTCTCCTTCCGTGTCGGGGGTGTCGGGTCGCCGTGAGGCAGCGAGCCAGGATTCCGCGGCTGTCAGGCCGGTGCCGGCGAAACGCCAGTGGGAGAGGACAAGGACGGTGTCCGGGTCCGGGAGGGGGTGGCCGGCTGCGGCGGCGCGTTCGCGGGTGAGGGCTTCGTTGCGGTCGGCGCGTTCCTGGCGGAGGGCGCCGAGGGTGACGGAGTAGGCACGGGATTTGGTGGAGAAGTGGCCGCGGAAGCCGAGCATGTGGGCCCACTTGCGCAGGCGGAGGTCTTCGAGTTCGGGCAGGGCGCCGAGGTGCCAGCAGGTGAGGATCAGTTGCCGGGCGTGGTCGGTGACGCCGGAGCCGATGAGATCGGTGATCGGGTTGCGGATGGGGCGGTCGAGGGTGCCCGCGGTCTCGGCGCCCTTGGTGGCGTACTTGGCGATATAGGCGGCAACAGCGTGGCTGGACAGGTCGGAGGTGCCGGCGAAGTCGGCGGAGCGGATGGGGCGGATGTCGAGCTGTGTGCCGAAGCGGAAGGCGTGGGCGCGGCCGTCGAGGAGCGGGCCGGGTGTCTCGGCGAGGTGGGCGGCCGAGCGGATCGCGTCGGTGAGGAGTTCCGTCGTGGCCCAGTGCGGCGGGGCGTCCTCGGCGCCTTCGGGGCCGTCGAGGCGGATCACGGCATGGAAGTGGACAGCGCCGCGCCGCTGGTACTCGGCGACCTTGGCATAGGACACCTTGAGGCAGTGGCGCAGCGCTGAGCGACCGATACCCGCGCGGGAGGCGAGCTGCTGGCGCAGGTAGGTGGTGAAGCGGGCCCACAGGGCGCCGGCGTGCGCGTTCCACAGGACGGCGGCGCGGTAGTCGTAGCGGTCGGGGTGCAGGGGTGTGCCGAGGGTGGGGTCGTCGTCGGCGTGGAGGCGGCCGCAGCGGCAGCGTCCGCCGCCGGGGCGGTTGTGGACGGGGCCGAAGGAGGGGGCGGTGAAGGTGGCGAAGACGCGGGGGTGCCCAGCGACGGTCGGGCCGATGCCCTTGCCGCCGCTGAGGCCAGCCGTGATGAGGTGGAAGGTGTCTTTGCGGTAGACCTCGGCGCAGGCGGCGCACCGGGTGGCACGGCGGTTGTTGCAGCGGATGAGGAGCTGTCCGGCGGGAAGGTCGCGGTCGACGACTTCACGGACGATCTCGCCGGTCGCGGCGTGGACGTCGAGGCGGTGGCCCTCCATCCGTACGGGCCGTTCGCAGCCGCCGAGCCGTTGGATCTGCCGTGCGTAGCCGCTGAGGTCGCCGAACTGGGCGAGGTTCGCCACCTGACGGACGACTCCGGTCGGAGTCTCGGGGCGCATGTGCGGGTTCCTCCAGGAAGTGACGGAGCTTGGGGCAAGTACCTCGGCTTGTCCAGGGGGCTAGACAGTGTGGGCAAGCCGAGGTGCGGGAGGCGATGAGGTCAGCGGCGGTCGCTCTTGAGGATCGAGCGGACGGTGACCGCGCAGACGGCCACGGAGGCGGCGGTGATCGCGACGGCGAGGAGCATGGAGACCAGGACCGCACCGACGACGAGGACCAGGGCGCCGCCGCCGGCCGCGAGGGCGAGGGTGCTGCCCGCGGTGAGCTGGACGGCCGGGCGGTTGGACGCTGAGGCCGGGGCCGGGGCGTAGGGCGTCGGGCTATAGGTGACCGGGGCCGAGGTGGTGGGGAGCGGGGCGGTGTCCTGCGGCGGGTACTTGGGGGTGAACACGTGGGTGATCCCTTCTGTGGGCGGTCAGTCGAGGAGGGTGGCGACGGCGGGGGCGAGGATGCTGTTGGCGACGAGGTAGCCGCCGAGGAGGAGCAGGGCGACCAGCCACCACGGCGGGCGGGCGAGCTGGATGCCGAGGACGGCGACGACGAGGACGGCGAACCAGAGCGGGACGTCCATGGCGGTGATCTCCTTCTCAGGCCTTGCAGCGGTGGGTGCGGGCGGCGAGTTCGGCGGCGGCGCGGCTGTCGTACTCGGCGGAGAAGTCGCAGTTCGGCGCCGTGCAGGCGGCGAGGTGGCGGTTGCGGCCGCGGGCGAGGTACGAGGCGACCTGTACGGGGCCGATGCGGCGGACGTTGCGGAAGCGCGGGTTCACGGGCGGTCCCTTCTCAGAGGTGGGCGGCGACGGACGGCGTCATGGAGGGCGGGAGGCCGAGCCGCGCGCGTACGGCGTCGGGGTCGGCCGCTTGTCCGGTGGTGGTGCGGTGTTCCTCGGCGAGGGCCTGGACGCGGTCGATGAGGGCGGGCGGCAGGGCGATGGGGGGAGCGGGCGGCGGTTCGGTGGCGAGGGCGGCGGGAGGCTCGTCGGCGGCCGGTTCCGTGGTCGGCGGCGGGAGCGCGTCACGGTCGGGTGCGTCGACCACGGGGAGCGGCTCTGAGGGCTCCGGGAGCTGCGGGGCCGCAGGTTCCTTCGGGGTGCGCGGTGTGTGCGGTGTGTGGGCCAGGAGGGTTCCGCCGAAGAAGGCGACGGCGGGCCAGCCGGCCACCACGACGCGGAGCGATGCGGGGACGTCGTCCAGGTCGAGGAGTCCGGCGGTGGCGACGTTGGCGCCGAGGGAGGCGGCCAGGGCGACCAGGAACCACAGCCGCGGTCCCCCGGCCGGGTGTCCGGCGCGCTGTGCTTCGCGCATCCGGCGCCAGGCGGCGACCAGGAGCAGGTCGACGCTGACGGGGTAGGCCCACGCCTTCCAGCCGCCCTGTCCGGCCGCTTCTGCGAGGTCGTGCAGGTGGGAGAAGGACAGGGCGCCCGCGATGACGGCTTGGACGATCACCGCGTCCACGCGGGTGAGGTGGGCACGCATCGGCTCGCGCTCCCTTCCGTGCGGTCAGTTGGCGGACGTGAGCGAGTCGGCACGCTCACGGGCCAGACGGGCCACCTCGGCGGCGCCGACGTCGCCGGGCGTGCCGGCCGCGATGCGCTCCAACAGGTCCGCCTTACGGCTCATGAGCGCCACGTACTCGGCGGAGGTGTGGTGCGGGTTGCGGCCGAGCGCGGCCAGGTCGGCGAGGAGTGCGCTGACTTCGGCGATAGAGGGGCGTGACACGGGAATTCCTTCCGGTTCGAGGCATGGGAGGGGTAGGGACGTGGCGCGAGGCGGTCACGCCGGCCGTGGGAGGGGTGTGGTTACTCGGTCACCGGGCGAGCGGTGGGCACGGGAGCGGCAGGAGTGGCCGCATCGGCGGGCTCGGCGGCGACGACCGGCCGGAAGGAATCGAGGCGGGGCAGCTCCGGCACTAGGGCGGCAGTTGCGCGGCAGACGGCCGCCGCCTCGTCGAGGGTGAGGTGCGGGGAGCGGGCGCGGGACCAGCCGCCGGAGGAGTCGCCGAGGATCGCGACGCCGGGCCGCTCGGCAGGGATGGCGGTGGCGGCCAGCGCCGCCTCGGGGGAGATGTCGGCCAGCGCCATGCTCGCCGACGACTCGTCGTTGACCCGGTGGCAGACACGGCCGGTGAGCTGGGCCCGGAGCATGGTGGCGCCCTTGCCGAGTTCGGAGCCGAAGCGCTGCCCGCACACCTCCAGATAGATGCCGGCCGCGCGGCCAAGCTGGGCGATGCGAATGAGCTTGGTGACCATCGCGTCGCGCCGCTTCTCGTCGTCCCTACTGGCCGCGAGGAAGAGTTCCGCCACCTCGTCGACGACGACCACGACCGGCACCGGCCGCACCTTGTCCGGCAGCCCCCACACGTCCGAGGTCAGGACGGTGTCCGGTCCGGCGGAGGCGAGACCGATCAGGCGGAACCGTGCCTCCATCTCTTCCAGCAAGGCGTCGAGGAGTTCGTTCGCCCGGTCCGGGGTGTCGGCGAGGGCCGACACCCGCGGAGCGAACGGCGCGAGTTCGACGCCCCACTTGCAGTCGATCCCGACCAGGACGACCGGTTGCCGGGCCAGGCCGCACAGCAGGTTGCGCAGATAGACGGACTTGCCGGACTGCGTTGCACCGAGGATGAGTTCGTGCGGCACGGCGCGGAAGTCCCGTACGTGCCAGCGTCCGTCATCGCGCAGCGCCAGCGGCAGGGAGAGCAGGCCGCCGCTCTGCTGCCGGGGACGCCGTACGTCCGCGAGGACGTCCCAGCCGATCAGCCGCAGTTCGAGCCGGCCCGGCTTGGTGGGACGGATGTGGACGGCATGAGCGGACCAGGCATGGCGCAGCCGGTCGGCCGAGGCCATGAAGTCCTCCGGTGCCTGCCCGGTCGCCATCCGCAGCCGCATAACGAGTCCGGACCCGGTCGGCACCGGGAACGACCGACGAGGCGGTACGGGTGCCGCTTCCCGCCCGACCATCCGGGCCGTGGCCCGACGGACGGCCGAAGCCGGCACCGTCAGACCACAGGCGTCCATGGTGGCCCGGTAGGTGGCGAGCACGCGCAGCGCGACGAGCGGATAGCCGACGAGCCACCAGAAGGCGACCGGCGTACGACGGCGCAGCACCAGCAGCGCGGCGAGTGCCACCAGGCAAAGCGTCAGTGCCCACAGGGTGTCGGTCACGGCGCTCAGCCCTTGACCGGGGCGGGAGCGTTGACCATGACGGCGTCCGCCCGGTAGGCGATGCCGTGCCGCATCCGGCCGCCGAACTCGCTCTCCCACGGCCGGGCGACAAGGCCCGACAGGATGACCGGAGCGCCCATCACCAGGCCCTCACCGATGCCCGCCTCCGGAACGGTCACCTTGATCATGTCCGAACCGCCCTGCGCGATGAACACCAGCTCCAGCACCATGAGCCGCTGGTTGGTCACCGGGTCCACGGCGACCTCACCGGTCTGGCGGTCCTTCACCTTCACTTCCGGCAGCTTCGTGACGAGCAGCGTCGCGGCCGAGACGTCCACGGGGATGACGCGCATTTTCTAAACCTCACTGGTTGGCGGCGCCGGTTGACCGGCACCGTTCCGACTGGATACCCCCCTAGACAGCACGGGGAGTGGCCCGCCCTAACTGTCTAGGGGGGTTGACGGCAACAGTAGACCTACGGCCCGTCAACTGTCTAGGGGGGTTGACGAGAGGGTGACCGGAAGGCGCGGACCTCTCGGTCGATCCGACGAACGCCCCGGTCTGTGGCGTACAGCAGAACCAGGGCAACACGGGCCTCCACGACCCCCGCAAAACCGCCGTCTTTCGTCCGAACCAGCTCGGGCGGTAGCACTGATTCCGCACCTACGATCAGAGAGTGGATGCAGCAACCTGGCTTAACGTCCTGGCCCTCGCGATCTCCATCTGCGCCCTAACGACCTCAGTTTGGTTGGCGGGTCACCAAGTGCGCGCAGCGCGGCAAGCCAACTGCCTACCAGCGTTCCTTGAGTTGCTGTCCGGGTTCCGCTCGCCAGAGTTGCATGATCAATACGACTACGTGTGCAGTCGATTGAGTCAGGAACACTCTCCTGACGGTGGCCTACGCGGCCTCCCGACCGGGCCCCGTGGTATCGCCTACAACGTCGCATACTTCTTTCAAACTTTTGCAAGCCTGTACGCACTTGGCATCATCGATGAGAACACGGCGATCATCATGATTCGAAGCCGAGCAATCAAGGTTTGGGAAGCCCTTCGCCCCTACGTCGAACGCGAGCGTCAGTACCCGGACGTCGATCCGAGCATGCTGTCGCTGCTGGAGGCGTTCGCGCGCATATCAGCTGAATACCGTGGCCCCACAGCCACCCAGGTCATGAACACTCGTCACAAGCGTGCCTCTTTGCTTCGCCGACTCCTCCCTCCACGCCTGTGAGAACGCCCCGCTCCTAGCAATCTGGGATGTCGAACGATGAGGGCAGTCGCTGCATGCTGGAGCGACAATTGCGCCGACCACTGACGGCAGAGACGTAGGTGAGTGGACCCATTCCCCTCCTTCGCTGAAACGCCGTAGTCACTGGCCCAGCGCCCAGTGAAGAACCGTGGCGTCATCGTGTGCTTTGCCCCGCGGCCAGCGTCGCCCGTCAGGGTCGCCGGCTTCGGCTTCCCGCACTCCGCGGATCAGCTCGGACGGCCCGGACGAGTCGAGGACGGCCACGGTCTCTTGCCAGGTGGTGAGTTCGAAGCGGTCGACGAGTCGCGTCGCTCCGTCGCTCAGCAGCGTCACGGAGGACAGGGAGTCCAGCTCTACTGTCCCCGTGAGGGCGTGCTCGGCCGCGCGAGGATCGGGCCCGGCGATCCAGAAGCCGTCCGGCCGGTTGCGCAGGCCGGTCAGCGCGTCGCGGTACTCGGCCAGGGCGGCGGCATGCTCGGGCGAGCCGGTGGGAAGTGCGTCGACCGGTCCGCGCAGCCGTTTGCCGACGTCGTCCAAGCGCCGGTCGGTGACGACAGCGACCCCCGTCCCCTTGTCCACGAGGAGGAGGGAGGAGTCACCGAGGACGAGGTATTCCAGAGCTCCAGCGCTGGTCCGGACGGCGACGACCGTACTGGTCGGACTGGCCCGGTGGACGAGGTCGCAGGCGTCCTCGTGCAGCGATCTGACGGCGCCGATCGCGTCGGCCAGGCATGCGGCCAGCGGCCAGGCGGGATGCGCGGTGATGGTGCTCAGCAGCAGCCCGCCCAGCGTCGCGGAGAACCAGGCGACGCCGTGCGTGCACCCAGTTTCCGCATCAGCGACGCCGGCGCCGTCCAGGAGAACGGCCGCTCCGGGAGCGGCGGCGGCGAAGTCCTCGTTCTCCCGGCCCGGTTCGGCGGGCAGCGAGCCGAGGGTGACCCTCACGCCGTCGGCTCCTCGTCGTGCCGGTAGAGGGGGGTGAGCAGCTCGACGGATCGCGGTTCGCTGGTATCGGGGTCGTATTCGACGCCGACCAGGGTGGAGAAGCGGTGCTCACCCACCTGCCCCCACACCGTGTTCAGGTCGGAGGCGAGCAGCTGGACGACGCCGAGGGAGCCTTGCGTGTGGATACCGGCGATGGCGAGCAGCGAGCCCTTGCCGTCGGGGCGTGGCAGCCGGCCGACGTATCCGACGTCGTACGGGCGGGCCGGATCGCTGTCCTGTCCGGACCGGTGCACCGTGCCGGTCCGGTGGTCGACGAGCGTCCACGGCCCGTCTTCCGCGCGCTCCCAGCGCAGTACCGGATCCTGCGCGTACGTGTCCCACATCTGCTGGGACATCCGCGGACCGCAGATGACGACCAGGCCGTCACGGTTGAGGTCGATCTCACCGGACACCGGCACATGCTCAGAGGTAACGTCCAGACCGTACGACCGGGCGAGGTCCTCGAGACGCTTACCCGAGCTGACATCATCCACAGCGACAACCGTGCGCCCGCGCTCGTCATCACGCCGCAGAGGGGTGGCGACGACGACGGAACCGCGCCCCAGAAAGGCACCTTCCGGCGCCGGGCCGGTATGGCGAATCTGATGGATCCGGCCCCGGCTCAGGCCGGCTTTCGTGGCGATCTGCGCGTACGAGAGCCCTTGCGCGTGGAGGTCCTGGACCACTCGGCGGCGAAGCCGGGCGAGTTCGGTCACCTCCTGCTGCGCGTCGGCCAAACGCGTCGTGACCTCCCGCAGAAGCAGGTACGGGTCATCGATCGCCATAATGCGCCGCAATTCGTCCGACATGGCTTCACCTCCTATGACTACCCCGGAGTCTAGGGCCCTAGACAGAAAGGGCGCGAGCCGCCGTCCAGACGGAATGCCGATCACGTAGAACCCAGCCCTTCGACGGGGCACCCCGCGAGGGCTCACCCTCCACCACCCGACGGGCAGAGACAGAGCACCGGGGCGCAGGCCGCCATCAACCGCTCACCCGCACCAGGTCGACCCAGACGCAGCGCGCACCGCCGGCCCGATCCTTCACTCCCCAGTCCTTGGCGTACGCGTCGATGAGCAGGAGACCACGGCCGCCCTCGTCTACCGGAGTGTTCACGCTGCGCACCATCGGCTCTTCGTCGCCGCCCTGGTCGGTCACCTGGATGCGCAGCAGATCGTCAGTGAAGCCGATGACCACGAGGAACCATCCGCGGTACCACCCGCTTCGCGTGTGCTGAACGGCGTTGGTCGCCAGTTCACCGATGACCAGGACGGCATCCTCGACGAGGTGCGAGTCCTCGCCCTCGAGGAGAGCGGCGACGAAGTGGCGCGCTTCCGCCACGTGCTCGGCTTGACCGGGGAACATGCGGGCCCACTTTTTGGGCATGGGAAAACTCCAGTTCGTCTAGGGGGCTAGACAGCACAGCGGCAGAGTATTCCCATGCACCGATCCCAAGCTAGGCATCTTGAGGAATTATTCCTCTAACGGGTGGTGGAGGACTCCAGCTCCCGGAACTCCCCCATCACTCGGAGCAGCAGTTCCCGCACCTCAGGCCCAAAGACCGCCGCCTCTTCGAAGCGGCTGAACATCTCCTCGTACGCGGCCACTTCGGCGGAGTCGTCCACGACCTGTTCGCCGCGGAAGGTCTCGACGACCACCGCGCGCGAGTCGCACAGGGTGAAGCCGTGCCGAGGCATCACCGGCACAGGCCGATGCCACGGGATGACGCCGAGGCGGACGGTGCTCAGGCTCTCCACGGCCAAAAGCCGGTCGAACTGGGCGAGCATCAGCGCAGGACTCCCCGGCCACGTCCTCAACACACCCTCCGTCAGCATGAACACCGACTCGCGCCCAGGCTCGTACAAGAGGCTCTGCCGCTCGATGCGGGCAGCAACGGCACGACCGACCGCCTCAGGAGTCGTGCGGGGTGCGCTGTCGAAGACGTGCCGGGCGTACTCCGCACTCTGGAGCATGGCCGGCAGGACGACGCATTGGAACGACCGGACCAGCCGGGCGGATCGCGCCGCTTCATAGAGGGTTGCTTCGTCAGGAGCCTCATTGGAAGCCTTGCCGGTCTCCGGTGCGGCCATCACCGCGACCAGGAGGTCACGCACCTCACGAGTGGTCACCCCGTCCAGGCCGAGAGCGTCCGACAGACGTTCCAGGACGTCGACACTCGGGACCATCCGCCCGTTCTCCACCTTGGACACGGTCGGTTGCCCTACACCGGCCCGCTCCGCCAAGGCAGCACCCGTCAGGCCGGCTTCTGCACGCAGCCCACGAAGACGTGCCCCAAGCGCCTTCATCAGCTCTCGCCGCTCACTCCCCATGCCAGGGTTCTACACCACGAGGGACGCGGTACCGGCCAACAGAAGCCAGTTCAGCACCGGCAGAGCAGCCATGATTCAAACTTTCTCTACTGGTTCAAGGCCCGCGCACGGCGCGGGCGCGCGCCGCCTGGCGCGGCCCGCCTCCTGTCTTCGCCCCGGCCGGCCGCGCCAGGCGGCGCGCTGCGTGCATGCGGCCTGAGGCAGGAAACCCACTGTGGCTGGGGCGGTCGGCTACGCGACTTTAGCCAGCCACTTTGGCGCGAGCCTCGAAGATCATGGCCCCAACGTCGTGCTTTACCGGGCAGGTCCACAGACTGCCCGACGCGCCAGAAGCTTACGGGGCCATGATCACTCGCGCCAAAGCAGCTCCCGGCCAAAGTCGCTACGCCGACCGCGCGTCTGGCACACCGCACAGGGTTACCGGACAACACGAGCCGTGGCCTGTTCCCATCCCTGGTACAGCGAACCCGCCGCACCGCCCGCACGGATCGTCATCTCTCCTTCGTATCTGCTCCCCTAGCGCCTGACACATCGTTAAAGTGTCGATCTACGCATCGGCATGTCAGGGAGCAATCTAGTGACGGAGCAGGACCTCGACGAGCACGGACTCGACCAGGAGTCCGACCTCAAGCATCTCAACGTCACGGAACTTTCCGAGGACGAGGTCGTCAGCCAGATCGACGAGTACGAGATCGTCGCCTCACCTAACGATTTCAACACCCGGACAATCAATAGTTTCATCGAAGAAGGCGCGATCAAGATCCCCCCCTTCCAGAGGAATTACGTGTGGGATCGGAAGCGGGCATCAAAACTAATCGAGTCACTCATCCTTGGCCTTCCCGTCCCGCAAGTATTCCTTTACGAAGAAGGAAACAATGACTTCCTCGTAATCGACGGCCAGCAGAGGCTGATGACCGTTTTCTTCTTCGCTAAGGGAAGGTTTCCACGCAAGGACAAGCGCAGCACTATCCGCAGGCTCTTCAACGCGGAAGGTGGGATTTCTGAAGAAATCCTCCAGGATGATGAGTATTTCGAGACTTTTAAGCTCAGCCTCCCCAGCATTCCCGGAGAGAAGAAGAATAAGTTTACGGGGCGGACTTACTCCACGCTCGACGAATTCAAGCGCCAATTCGACTTGCGGACAATTCGGAATGTGATCGTGAAGCAGGTGAGCCCTGCGGATGACGACTCTGCCATGTTCGAGATGTTCAACCGATTGAACACTGGAGGCGTGAACCTCAATCCTCAGGAAATCCGCGCCAGCTTGTATCATTCAAATTTCTTTCAAGAGATTTTCGGCCTGAACGAAAACGCTAAATGGCGCGATCTTCTCGGATCTTCAGAGCCCGACTCCCGCATGAAAGATATGGAGATCATCCTCCGCAGTCTTGCTTTGCGGGAAGGGACCGATGGCTACGCAGGCTCCATGACTGGTTTCGTCAACCGATTCTGCAAGAAGTCAAAGAAGTTCGGCCCTGAAAAGATCAAGCAAACCGCAGATGAATGGTCCTGGTTCATGAAACTGAACCGCGATTGCTCTCGGAGCACGTATCAGGCGGGGTCCGCCCGCTTCAGCCCCCTGCTCTTCGAAGCCGTCTATGTAGCTGCACTGGGACTACAAGAAGAAGGGGTGGAAATTCCTCCCCTCCGACCTGAGTGGATTGAGCACATCGGAAGGGACAAGCGCTTCAGCCAGTACGCCCAAGAGGGGTCGACCAAAACTGCTAATGTAAAGGGGAGACTAGCCGAGACCAAGCAACTTCTTAATGAGCTCATCGGCAGCGCCTCATGAGCAGGGTCGCGAGGATGTACGCCGACCACCGGAGCGTACTTGACTACCTAAGCGACCAACAACAGGCATCCCACCACGCCACTTTGCAAATCACCTTGCCGAAGGTGCTCCTCCTTGCTGCAGCCAGTGAATTCGAAGATAGGGTGTGCCAGGCCCTCAGGGATCATATTGCCGAAAACACTCTGGACTCGAAGATCGTTGATCTGGTAGACCAGACTGCAATCCGCAGAAAATATCACACACTCTTCAATTGGGACACTCGAAACGCGGGGCAGTTTTGGTCCCTTTTCGGTTCTGAGTTCAAAGTGGGGATGAAACAATATTGCCGCGAAGACTCGGAATTGACTAACCAGATAAGCGCCTTCATGGAACTCGGATCGCTCCGCAATAACATGGTCCACAACAACTATGCGAGCTTCGTCCTGGACAAGACGCTGGCCGAGGTGTACGGGCTTTATGAGCTTGGCGACTTGTTCGTTCAGCGTATCCCCGAGTTACTGAAGCTTTCCTTCAAAGAGGCCGAAGAGTGAAGAGGGCGGTCGTTCTTATCTCTGCGTAGCTGTGCCGGCCGCTCTCAACTCGACCGTCATCCGATTCGGCCCGAGGAAGACTACGAACTGGACGATCAGAACGAGAGTACTCCCGCACCGGCAGTCCCCTGCCTTAGTCTTCAGCCATGCGTAGAGGAGCGATCACCCGGGGGTCCGTGCTTAAGGCTATTGCCGAGCACGATGAAACAGGACGCGAGGCTTTCCTGTCGAAGTACGGCTTCGGCGAGGCCCGCTCGTACGTTCTAGTCTACGAGGGGCGGGAATACGACTCGAAGGCCCTTGCCGGAGTAGCACACAAATGGGACCAAGGGCGGGCGCTGGCTCCCAATGAGTTCAGTGGTGGCAAGGAGCACGCAGCCGCTTGGTTGAGGCGCCTAGGCTTCCAAATCAGAGCCGTCAAGAACCCCGACTGGGCACGCGATGAGATCATCCTCGCTTGTGATCTGGTCATGGGAAATAGCTGGAAGGGTCTGGACGCGCAAGATCCAAGGGTCGTCGAACTGTCTGCCTTGCTCCAGCTGCTGCCTATCCATGCGGATGCGGACCGCAACGACAGGTTTCGTAACCCCAACGGTGTGGCCCGTAAGACGTTCGACATTGCTACCCGGCATCCTGACTACCGTGGCAAGCCCACGAACGGTGGTGCCCTGGATGTGGAAGTCCTCCATGAATTCCTCGCGCGTCCAGACCGGATGACTAAGGTGGCGCGTCTCATCCGCGAAGGCATCAGCACTGGCGAGCTTCAGGATCTCACCCAAGCTGACGACGAGGAGTTTGACGACTTCAGCGCGCCCGAAGGGCGGTTGCTGCTGCGCCGGCACCGGGCGCGGGAACGGAACAAGGGGCTACGCAAGAAGAAGATCGACTCGGTCATCCGAAAGGGCGGCAGCCTAGCGTGCGAGGCATGCGGCTTCGACTTTGAGGAGGTCTACGGCGAGCGCGGAGCCGGTTATGTGGAGTGCCATCACGTCGTACCTCTGCACGAAGCCGGCGAAGGAAAGACCAGGCTCAGCGATCTAGCACTCATCTGCGCGAACTGCCATCGCATGATCCATCGTCGTGCACCTTGGCCGACTCCTACCGAGCTGAAGGCCGCCATTGAACACCGCGGCGCATCGCGACTTCGTGGTGCCGCCACCGTCGGGAGGCAGGGCGGCGAAGCCGCCGTGCGTTCCCCCGTTCAGGAGGGCCAGCGATGACCGATCCAGCGGACCCCGTGCTGCTCTTCGACGAGGATGGCCGCATGTTCATCGTGCATGAGCCGGCTCTGGCTGATGAACTGCTCGAGTCAGCAGACGAATTTTTCGAAGGCTATGACGGCCTCGGACGCCCAGTCTGCGCGTACGGAGACCCCGGACACGTTGCCCTAGCTCTGGCCTCGGCAGAAGCGCAGGGCGACGAGGTCCGTGGCCGAGTCGAGCGCTATTACGATGTATTTGCGGCCCGGCATCCCACACGAGTCCCTCCCCAAGAAGCTGACCTATCGAATTTTATTCGCGCCGTGGCAGAAGACTGGGTCGAGGAGTAGGACGCCGAGCATAAGCGAGCGTTTCCAAATAAGCCTGGGTGGCCGGGAGATTTCTGCCGCGGCCACCCGGCGTTCCACTTTTCTAGCCAGCTTGCGGCCAGCGTTCACGGTCATACGGAAGGAGCCATCCGGCGATATCCCCGCCGATGCTCCTTACTTCGGGCTCAGGCGTGTCAGGCCTGAGTGGGAGGGCGTACACCCCTGCCCACTTCTCCGCCTTGGGAAGGTCTGCCAGGTACTCAGCAACGTGGCTGCCCAGTCCCTGGGTGTCACTAGGCCTGCACACGGAACCGACATAACAGACGGCGTCGCGCTCGTCGACCGCCACATACACCGCACACGAGGCGAGCGGCATGGCCTCAGGGCTGGGCATCAGCCGCTCCGGCATCGGGCACAGCAGGTAGGGCCCGCACAGATCCGCGAGCGCCGTGTAGGTGCCCTTCTTCATCAGGCGGCCTCGTCCTCGTCGTCCTCATCCTCGTCGTCCTCCACCTCGGCCACGAGGGACGACGAGGAGGTGCTTTGCGCCTCAACCGCCTTCTCCCACCAGTCCTGGGCTTCTGCAGCAAGGTTCTGCAGCTTGTCCATGAGGAGCCGGGCGTGGGACTTCCCTTCCCGCTCAATCAGCGGCACGCCGTCGTCGTCCACCAGACCGGCCAGGTTGCGCATCTCCGCCTCCAGGCCGCGAAGGGCATCCTTGGTGGCCAGCACGCCGCGCTTGTAGTGCTCGTGCACTGCCTTGTCGGGGCTCAGGGGCGGCGGAGTCTGTCCGCCCTTCGGCGCGAGTTTGGTGCGCAGGAAGTCGTTGTCAATGGGGAGGTCGTTGCCCTCGCCATCCTTGCGCGGCTGGCCCTGGTCATCGACCTGGCGGGGCGGGAGCCCGGACCGGTCGTCTTCGATCACCTGACGCAGGTGGCGAAGTCCCTGCTCCGTGTCAGCCAGCGCCTCCATGACAGCCCCGGCTCGACGGCGGTCACCGCCGGCCCCCACGTCGTGGCGCGGCCCGCTAATGGCGTTGTGCTTAGCGAGGACGTAGGCAGCGCGCACCCACAGTTCGATACCGGCAGGCCGTTCGTCCTTTACTTCCTCGATCTCCTTGAGAGCTGCCTGATAGAGCTGCTCGGGGGAGCGCTTGGTCGGGCGCCACGGCGTCTTCTGCAGGTCGGCGGGAAGGGCCTCCGTAAGCACCTTGCGGAAGCGGTCAAGCTCGCCGTCAGACGAAGCACCCCTCTTTTCCCTGACGATGAGCTCAACGGCCAGGGGCAGCTTGGTCTTGGTGGTGACTCGGGTGCGCTTGCGGCCAGTCGGTTCGTTGGTGAGGACCAGGGCGATCGGCTGACGGACGGCGTTGTGGATCTGCTTGTCATCGGTGGTGAACAGGTGAACCGCACGGGCCGCGCGGTCGTCTCCGAACGCTACGATCTTGCGTGCCTCAGCCTCCTTGGGGGTGAGGCGACCTCCCAGCCAGTCTGCCTCCGCATCACTGGAAATGACCCCTGCGGCGCGGGCAGAGAGCAGGCACTCTTCGGCGAGGGCGGTGTGTTTGGCGGCGTCGGTCCAGGGCTCCTTGGTGTTGAGGTGGTCCTGGGCCACACGGGCCTTAATGGCCTGCGACAGGTCCACCGCTCCGGCTACGTCCGGCACCACGCCGATGATGAGCTCGAAGTCCGTGACGGCGCAGCGGATCGCGCCCTTCTCCGTCGCGGAGATGTCCTCGGCAGGCTTGCTGACGTAGCTGTTGATCTTGTCGATGTGGGCCTGCATTGAACTGGCGTTACGAGGAAGGGAGAAGAGAACCTCATCAGCAGTCGCGCCCACGTTGTACAGGCCGTGGCTGGTCCGACTGGAGCCCTCGCGGACGAAGATGTGCGTGGTCGGTGTCTCATCCGTGTCGTCGTAGAACACGGTCGTAGCCACGCCGATCGGCGGGTCCATGATGCCCTGTTCAGCAATGTCCGGCTGCGGACTGTTGCGGTTGCGGGTCGTCTCGATCGCCCAGTCAACCTGTTCGATAAGCGCGTCGCGGCTCTCGACGCGGATAGCCAGCTCGCCCTCACCCTCCTGCACGGCCGGCACCAGGGTGGCCGGCGGCGCGCCCTTGGCCTGGGCGAGCGCGAACTGAACATGGTCCAGGTTGCGCGGGTTGAGCGGATCGGGCACGAGCCGCGACGTGTAAACCGAGCCCGAAATCACGAGCAGGTACGCGCCCGGGATCCGACGGCGCTGGGGGTTATCCACCTGAGGCAGCACCGCAGCCGGATCGGTCCAGATCGTCGAGATAGCGCCGGCCACGCGATCCGCCATCCCCCGCTTCTTCAGAGCGGCGCGAAGATCCTTGTGCAGGGTGGGGTCGGGAATGGGAGGAACGCGACGGAGAGGCTTGGAGAGCTCGGTCCGTTCGCCGTTGACGGTCGGCTCGCCGCTGGTTGAGGGGTTGGGTGCCATGAGAGGGCCTCCTTGCCGGCTCCCTGCACCGCGAGAGTCGTTCTCCCGCGGTGTCACTTCACGCGGGAGCCAGGCACGCCGAACACCAGCCCTCGCACCCACGCCCGCGGATCCGGCCCGCATCGGTGGGAGCGGCACGAAACGCATCCAGACTGCGCTAGTCCGGCCTCGACACTCGCGTACGAGCGGTGGGGGTGGGCCTCGCTGCACTCCACAGAAGTCGGCGCTTCACAGGAGGGCGCAGTCACGCGTGTCTCGCGTCACTGCGCAGCAGTCTCAGCCCTCATGAAGATGCCGTGCAAGTCAAATGCCGATATCCATAAAAGACTTGACGTAACATCAGGTTTAGCGCTATAAGCCTGCGGACTGTCCTCAGGGCGTGGGTACGGCTCATGTGGATCGATGTGCGCGCGGCAAAGCCACCCGGATTTTGGTCGGACCTACCGGGGCGGCGGCCCCTACCCTTCACCCAAACTGCCCGATCCTGGCCGAACGCACGTCGTTACTTCGGCAATGCCCTGCCGACGCCAGCTCCGGCCGTGAGACACGGTGACGCCGGGTGTGCTGCACCGTGGACCATTCGTGGACTGGTAACCCGAGCCCGAACGGATGCAGGGGTGTGAGCTGCACATACGTGAGGTACGTCAGCGGCCTCCGGAGCCGTGTGCGCAGGTTCGAATCCTGCCGGGGGCACCCTGTATGAGGTGCCCAAAGACCCCGTCACCAGCGGAAACGCTGGAGCCGGGGTCTTCGCGTTTGTGCAGCCACATGCAACGCTGAGCGGCTTCATGACGAGGTCCGTGGGCTCTCGCGGGCGGGGCCTTCGGGCGTTTTCGCTGATCAGGCCTGGAGTTTCCGAGGCTTGCGTCAGCCGGCGTGCGGCCACTCCTCGGGAGGCGGGGGTGGCTCCGGGGCGCCCTGCCGCTCCGCTCGCCGCGCGTTCTCCTCCCGTAGGGACGTCAGCCACCGCCAGAGATCCGGCAGCGGCTGCGCCGGGCAGGCGAGACGGTGCTCGATGCGGCATCGCTGGAACTGATCCGGCGGACTGACCCCGTAGACCGTCACCCGCCCGTCGGACAGCTCGATCCACCGGTGCTCCGCCGGGACCGTGTGAGCCGGCGGGCGCGTGTCCGGCTCCAGCGGCACCCAGTCCTGTTCGAGTGTCGCCACCCGTTCCTGCGGCAACCCGCAATGCGGGCAGTGGGACTGCCCACCACCCAGCCGTCGCGACTTCTCCTCCGGGACCCCCATACAGTGAGGGTCGCCAGTCCGGCGGTCCAGGCGTAGAGCGCGAACCGGACGTAACTCCCGGGACGACCGTCCGCCGGCGGGACGGAACGCGACGCGGCAGGTGCGGACGGCAACCGACGACCGACGGCACACGGCCGGGACACGGCGAAGCCCTCCGGCCCGAGCGGGCTGGAGGGCTGGGGGGCTGGAGGGCTGAGGACCTGGGCGCGTGATCACTCGTACGCGTGCAACGACTTCTCGCCGCCCGCGGCCTCGGCGCGATGCGTGTCCGCCGCCGGGTCCGCGTGCGGGCCGCTCCTCGCACGCCACGGCACCGCCCCGGCCAGGCCCGGTCCACCGGGCAAGACCGGCCCGCGCCCGTCCTGGGCCGCGCCCGTCAGGGTGGTCACTGATACTGGGGAAATGGGTAGAATTGGGCGATACGCCCCGATGGGCCGACGGAACGGCCGGGTGCCGCCGGAGGCCGGGCCGCCTGAAGCCGGACCGGAGGCTCCTCGCCCTTCGGCCCCCCGGCGCGTGCTGGCGTCGTTGAAGCCGCGCAGTGTCGCCGGGCAGGTCTTCCTGCTGCAGTTGGTGGTCGTCCTGCTGCTCATCGCCACGGCCGTGGTGGTGCTCGTGGTCCAGGACCGCAACCGTGCGATCCAGGAGGCCGGCGACCGGTCGCTGGTGGCGGCCGAGTCGTTCGCGAACGCCCCGGGCACCGCCAAGGCCATGGAGAGCGACGACCCGACGGCGGCGCTCCAGCCGCACGCCGAGGCGGTGCGCAGGAGAACCGGTGTCGACTACGTCGTGGCGCTGAGCCCCTACGGCTTCCGGTGGACCCACCCGGACCCGGACCAGATCGGGAAGCACGTCTCCACCTCCTACGACGAGGCGCTCGGGGGCGAGCCCCACCAGACCACGTTCGACAGCAGCCTGGGCAAGGCGGTCGACTCGACGGTGGCCGTCTTCGACGAGAAGGGGACCGCGGTCGGCCTCGTCACCGTGGGCGTCACGGTGGGCAAGGTGACCAGTGTGGTGCGGCACCAGCTGCCGGTGATCTTCGTCGCCGGCGGTGTCGCGCTGCTGCTGGCCGCGGGTGGGTCGGCACTGGTCAGCGGACGTCTGCGGCGCCAGACCCGGGGCCTGGGGCCGGTGGAGATGACCCGCATGTACGAGCACCACGACGCGGTGCTGCACGCGGTCCGTGAGGGCGTGATCATCCTGGACGGTGCCGGAAGGCTGCTGCTGGTCAACGACGAGGCGCGCCGGCTGCTCGCGCTGCCGCCGGAGGCCGAGGGCAGGCCGGTCACGGGCCTCGGGCTGAACCCGGCCCTGGCCGGACTGCTGGGATCGGGCCGGGCGGCCACGGACAAGGTCTTCCTGGCCGGGGACATCCTGCTCGCGGTCAACGTACGGCCGGTGGACCCGAGGGGCGGCAGCGTGGCCACCCTGCGGGACACCACGGAGCTGCGCGCTCTCGCGGGCCGGGCGGACGTGGCGGGCGGGCGCCTGCGACTGCTCTACGAGGCCAGCACGCGGATCGGCACCACCCTGGACATCGAGCGCACCGCCGAGGAGCTGACCGAGGTGGCGGTGCCGCGCTTCGCCGACTTCGCCACCGTCGAGCTGATGGAGCCCGTGCTGCACGGTGGGGAACCGACGGGGGCGAGTACGCAGATGCGCCGTGTCGCCGCCGCGGGCATCCGGGGGGAGACGCCCCTCCATCCCGTCGGGACGCTGATACGCCACGTGCCCGGCAACCCGGTGGCCGTCGGCATGGCCACCGGCCGGCCGGTCCTGGTGGCGCGTCTCGCCACGGCCGACGGATGGCGTGCCCAGGATCCGGAGCGGGCCCGGAAGGTCATCGAGTACGGCATCCACTCCATGATCTCGGTGCCGCTCCGGGCCCGGGGCCAGTTGCTGGGGGTCGTGGAGTTCTGGCGTTCGCAGCAGGACCTCTTCGAGTCGGACGACCTGTCCCCCGCCGAGGAACTCGCCGCCCGGGCGGCCGTGTGCATCGACAACGCGCGCCGCTACACCCGCGAGCACACCACGGCCGTCACCCTCCAGCGCAGCCTGCTGCCCGGCGTGCTCCCCGAGCTGTCCGCCCTGGAGGTCGGACACCGGTACCTCCCCGCGCAGGCGGGGGTGGGCGGGGACTGGTACGACGTCATCCCGCTGCCGGGGGCCCGGGTGGCCCTGGTGGTCGGCGACGTCGTCGGACACGGTCTGCACGCCGCCGCGACGATGGGCCGCCTGAGGACCGCGGTGCACAACTTCGCCGCCCTGGACCTGCCCCCGGACGAGCTTCTCGCGCACCTGGACGACCTGATCACCCGGATCGACCAGGACGCGGCGGCGGAGGGCAACACCGAGGCCGTCACCGGTGCCACCTGCCTGTACGCGGTCTACGATCCGGTCTCCGGGGGCTGTGTTGTCGCCCGGGCCGGTCATCCCGGTCCGGCGCTGGTCTCGTCCGACGGCTCCGTGACCTTCCCCGACGTCCCCGTCGCCCCGCCTCTCGGCGTGGGAGGGGGCCTGCCGGTCGAGACGGCCGAACTCCGGCTGGCCGCCGACAGCCGGCTGGTCCTCTACACCGACGGCCTGGTCGAGGCCCGCGGCCGTGACATCGACGTCGGACTCGGCATGCTGAGGGAGGCGCTCGCCGGCACGGACGGCGCCACTCCGGACGACACCTGCCGGACGGTGCTCGACGCGATGCTGCGCGCCGGGTCGAGTGACGACGTCGCCCTGCTCGTCGCCCGCACCCGGCTGCTCGACCGGGAACAGGTCAGGGAGTGGGAGGTGCCCGACGACCCCGCGGCCGTCCCCCGGATCCGCGCCGAGGCCACCCGCAGGCTGGAATCCTGGGGGCTCGGCGAGAGCGTCTTCACGACCGAGCTGATCCTCAGCGAACTGGTGACGAACGCCATCCGGTACGGCGGGACCCCCATCAGTCTGCGGCTGCTGCGCGACCGCGACAGCCTGATCTGCGAGGTCGGCGACGGCACCAGCACCTCCCCGCACCTGCGCCGCGCGACCTTCACCGACGAGGGGGGCCGTGGTCTGTTCCTGGTCGCGCAGCTGTCCCGCCGCTGGGGGACCCGGTACACCGATCGAGGAAAGATCATCTGGGCCGAGCAGGCGCTCGACGCCGGAGCCGGCGGGGACCTGAGCGGTCTCCTGACGGCGGACCTCCTGTGACGCGGGCCTCCTGTGACGCGGGCCTGCGGAGCGGCACGGAGACCGGACCGCCGTCCGCCCCTGAGCCCGGGGCCCGGGGGCCCGGGGCCCGGGGCGTGCGCACGCCCCGGAGCGTTCAGGAGCCGTCGTCGACCGTGAAGTACCGGATCTTGGCCGGGTCCTGGCCGAAGGCGGCCCCGAGATAGACGGCCGACAGTTTGGTGAGCGTCCCGTCGTCGATCAGCTGCCTGATGATCCGGTCCAGCTCGTCCTTGTCGGGCGACCCCTTCGGATACAGGGCGCCGTACCCCTGGTCGGTCCTGTACTGGCCCACGAGGCGCACCCTGCCCTCCTGTTTCCGGGGGTACGCCAGCAGGATCGTCGTGTCGTGGACGACCGCGTCGATCCGCCCCTCCTCCAGCGCCGTGACCATCTCCGGGTCGTTGGCGAAGGCGGTGACGGGCTTGGTCGGATCGAGGCGGTTCTCGACGAACTCCTCGCCCGTGGTGCCCTCGGCCACCCCGATGCGGACGTCACGGATGTTGCCCCCGTCGATCCGCTCACCGTCCCTGATCAGCACTCCCAGGGTGGAGGAGAGGTAGGGCGGGGAGAACTCGGCGACCTCGCTCCTCTCCGGGGTGATCGTGATCTGTGCCAGGGCCAGGTCGAAGTCCGAGGTCCGGCCGGACACGACGTCCGGGAAGGGGGCGTTCTGCACCTTCACCCGGTCGAGTCCGGACCGGTAGGCGATGTTGGCGGCCATGCAGTACTCGTAGCCGCTCTTGACGGAGTCCGGCGTGTCGCCGTTCCACCAGCCGGGCGCGGGCAGGGTCGTCCTGACCGTGAGGGCGCCCGGCGTCTCGGGCGACAGGTGGAACTC
Source organism: Streptomyces sp. NPDC031554 (assembly GCF_055580685.1). NCBI lineage: Bacteria > Bacillati > Actinomycetota > Actinomycetes > Kitasatosporales > Streptomycetaceae > Streptomyces > Streptomyces sp. NPDC031554. The sequence goes on from NZ_JBVIKX010000001.1 coordinate 460,706, forward strand.
CCCGTGATGTCCCGACACCTGGCAGCCGCCGTACCGGACGTCCGACGACTGCGCCCCGCCCTGGTCGCAAGCCGATGTCGCGAAGATGAGTGCCACGCTGACAGCCGGAGAGACGATCGCTGCCGCGGCGCGCATCATTGCACCTCCGGTGGGGGCGTACTCCTTGAGCCACCATAAAACACCCCGAACCATACGACTGCCGGAGCCACGGGGGAGGCGTCCCGGACCCCTGCCGGCTCCCCCGTCGGGTCACGGTCCGCGCCCGCCCTACGCGCCGCGGGAGAGATCATCCCCTGCGCTCCGGGGCTCCCGGGCTCCCGGGCTCCCGGGATTCTGCGCGCCCGTGCTTCAGCGCTTCCGTGCCGGTGCCGACGTGCTCTCGCGGACGAGGAGGTCCACGGGGGTGACCGTCAGGGGCGGCGGGGGTGCCGTCGGGGTGTCGATGCGGGCGAGGAGGACGTGGAGGGCGCGGGTGCCGATGTCCGTGAAGTCCGTGCGGACGGTGGTCAGCGGGGGGAGGAAGTGGGCCGCCTCCGGGATGTCGTCGTAGCCGACCACGCTGACGTCGTCGGGGACGCGGCGGCCCCCCTCGTGCAGGGCGCGCAGGACGCCCAGGGCCATCTGGTCGTTGGACACGAAGACCGCCGTGATCTCGGGGTCCCGCGCCAGTTCGCGGCCCAGGTCGTAGCCGGAGTCGGCGCTCCAGTCGCCGAGGAGGGGGGCGGGGACCGGGGCGCCCGCGGTCCTCAGGGTGGCCAGCCAGCTCTCCGCCCTGCGGTCCGCCGACGCCCAGCCCCTCGGGCCGGCCACGTGCCAGACCGTGGCGTGGCCGAGGGACAGGAGGTGTTCGGTGGCCTTGCGGGCCCCGGCGCGGGCGTCCGAGGTGACCACCGGGGTGCCGTCGCCGAGGTCGTTGTCCAGGACCACCAGCGGGGTGTCCAGGCGGGCCTCCGCCAGCGCCTTCGCCACGCGCAGCTGCGGGGCGATCGCGATCACGCCGTCCGCGCCCTCTGCCGACAGACGGTCGGCCGCCCGTACGACCGTGTCGCGGTCGACGGTGTTCAGGGCGATCGAGCTGACCAGGTAACCGGCCTCCTGCGCGGCCGCGTTGATCGCGGTCAGGGTGGAGGCGGGGCCGTAGCGGGCCGCGTCGAACGAGATCACCCCGAGCATCCGGGTCCGGCCGCTAGCCAGCGAGCGGGCACTGCGGCTGGGGCGGTAGCCGAGCGTACGCATCGCCGCGAGGACCGCCTCGCGGGTCTGCGGGCGTACGGCCGGGTGGTCGTTCAGCACCCGCGAGACCGTCTGCTTGGAGACGCCGGCCAGTTGCGCCACGTCGGCCATCACGGGGCGCGCGCCCGCGAAGTTGCGGCGGCTGCGGCCGCCTCCCTTGGTCGCCGGGCCGTCGTCGGCGGCGCTTGGGGTCATCCTGGGTGCCCTCTTCTGCTTGCTGTCCCTCGCCGGGTCCCGCTCCCGCCGGTCCACAGGATAGGCCGGTCGGTGCCGGGGGCCGTGGTCAGGTGGCGGGAGCGGGCCGGTGGTGCGGGCGGTGGTGCGGGCGGAGGGTCAGTGGCCCGCCGGGCCGAGGTCCGGCGCGTCCGTGAGGTGGGCGCGGGTGGCGGTGGTGGCCTGGAGCTCCAGGAGGACCAGGTCGTTGGTGCCGGGGCGCAGGACGGGCGCCGGGACGTACAGCGTGCGCTGGGGGCCGCGGTTCCAGTAGCGGCCCAGGTGGAAGCCGTTGATCCAGGCCTGGCCCTTGGTCCAGCCGGGCAGGGAGAGGAACGTGTCCGCGGGGGTCGCGACCTCGAAGGTGCCGTGGTGGAAGGCCGGTTCCGCGGACAGGGGGGCGGGGGCCGGGGCGTAGGGCAGCGGCGGCGGTACGTCCAGGGGCAGGGGGTGGCAGTCCCAGCCGTGCAGGGGTGTGCCGTCGAAGGTGACCGGCCCCAGCAGGCCCTTGGGGGTGCCGATGCGGGGACCGTAGTTGACCCGCCCCATGTTCTCGACCAGGACGTGGAGTTCGGCGCCGGCTCGTGGCACCCGGACCGGCAGGGTCTCCTCCTGGCGCTCGCGTTCGAGTACGCCGACGGGGGCGCCGTCCACGAAGAGCTGGGCGCGGTCGCCCACTCCGCCGGTGAAGTGGAGGAGGCCGAGTCCCTCCGTGGGGAGCGTGGTGCGGTACAGCGCGTGACCGGCGCGCAGGCCGAGGGCGTCGGCGGAGAGGGGGTCCGCGGGCGCGGGGACGGCCTTCGCGGGGACCGACGCGAGGAGGGGCCTGCGGTGGGTCAACTCCACTGTGGTCGGCGGCAGTTTGCGCGCCGGAGCGGGGGCCGGCTCGTCCGGGACGGGTGCGTGGCGGGCGATGACCTCGCGGAAGGCGTGGTACTTCGGGCCGGGGTCGCCGTGCTCGGTGAGGGGGGCGTCGTAGTCGTAGGAGGTGACGGTGGGGGCGTAGGTGTGGTGGTGGTTGGCGCCGTTGGTGAAGCCGAAGTTGGTGCCGCCGTGGAACATGTAGATGTTGACCGAGGCGCCCGCGGAGAGCAGGCGGTCCAGGTCGGCGGCGGCGTCGGCCGCGTCCCGGCCGTGGTGCGGGCCGCCCCAGTGGTCGAACCAGCCGATCCAGAACTCCGAGCACATCAGCGGGCCTTCGGGCTGGTGCTCGCGCAGGCGCTCCAGGGAGCGGTCGATCCGGCTGCCGAAGGTGCCGGTCGCGAGGACGCCGGGGAGGCTGCCCTTGGCGAGGTGTTCGGGGTCGGCCTGGTCGCAGGTGAAGAGGAGTTCCTCCACGCCACGGGTGCGCAGGGCGGCTTCCAGGTGCTTGAGGTAGTCCGTGTCGTCGCCGTAGGCGCCGTACTCGTTCTCCACCTGTACGGCGATGACCGGGCCGCCGGACGCGGCCATGTGCGGGAGGAGCGGGGGGAGGAGGAGGTCGAGGTAGCGGTCGACGGCGTCCGTGAAGCGGGGGTCGCTGCTGCGCGGGCGGATGTCGGGGTCGGCGGTGAGCCAGTGGGGCAGGCCGCCGCCGTCCCACTCGGCGCAGATGTACGGGCCGGGGCGGAGCAGGACGTTCAGGCCCTCGTCGGCGGCGAGGCGCAAAAAGCGGGGCAGGTCGAGCAGGCCGTCGAGGACGAGGGTGCCGGGCTCGGGCTGGTGGAGGTTCCAGGGGATGTACGTCTCCACCGTGTTCAGCCCCATCAGACGGGCCTTGCGGAGGCGGTCGGACCAGTGGTCCGGGTGGATCCGGAAGTAGTGGAGGGCGCCGGAGATGATCCTCAGGGGGGCGCCGTCGAGCAGGAAGCCGTCGGGGGTGGTGGTCAGGGCGGGCATGTGCGGTCCCTTCGAGGGCTGGAGGGGGACTGAGAGGGCTGGTGGTCGGGGGCTGGGGGCCGGGGTGGAGTGCGGGCGGAGGTGGAGGGGCGGCGGACGGTTGCGGGTGCCGCGCGGGTGTCCGGGGCGTCAGCGGCCGAGGGCGTCGGTGGCCGGGAAGGGGCGGTGTCCGGGGCCGGTGTCGGCCGTGCGGGTCGCCCGGACCAGCCGGAGGGCGGCTGCCGGGCAGGCCGCGGAGACCACGGTCGTGAGGAGGTGGGAGGCGGCGAGGAGGTGGGAGACGGCGAGGATCGGCCTGTCGCCGATCCGGCCGTGGCGCCGGCCGAGGAGGAGGACGCCTGCCACGTCGCCGACGAGGTGGGCGCTGAGCGCCGGTCCGGCGGTGGAGGGCGACGGCCCGAAGTTCCCGCGGAGGGCCGGGACGGCGGGGCCGTGAAGCACCCGGAGCGCATCGACCGGGACGCCCCGGGCGCAGGAGGCGGCGGTGGCGGGCCGGTCGAGGACGGGGGCGGGCACGTGACGGGCTCGTGGCGAGTGACGCACCGTGGGCTGACAGGTCACTCGGACTCCTGGGCGGTGGCTGGGCGCGGTGCGGCTCCGACGGGGAAATATGTTACCGGTAACAAAGGCGTCCGGGTCAAGATGTTCGCGGAGCGAGCGTGCGGCGAGAGGCGGCCGGCCGCCGCCCACCGTGCGAGACCTGCCGCACCCGTGAACGTTCCCGCTGGTCAGCGCCCACGCCTCACGATCACTCGTCGCGGTGAAGGGGGGTGGATCCGGCGAACCTGACGGGCGGCGCGGCTGTTGCTCCGATGTCGTCCGCGGAACGACAGATCGAGCCGATGCGCCACGACTCCCTCCGCACACTCCTCCGCCACGGCAAGGCGTGTGCCCAGCCGTTCGTCAAGGGGATCAAGCGCGCCGGCCGGTGCCACCACGTCACGAAGCGAGTCCCGGCATGATCGAGCAGCAGCGTCAGCAAGAGTCGGGGGCTCGCCCCGAAGCGCGGTGGAGGCGGAACGGGATCGTCGCCCTCTTCTGCGGGCTCGGCACGTCACTCGCCTTCTTCGCCTTCTTTCCCGGCCTGCCGCACGTCATCGACGCGGGTGCGGTCGTCGTCTCCCTCGCGGTGGGGGTGTCGACCCGGTGGGGCTTTCGGACGTGGTGGGGGCGTCGATCGGGAAGGGGCGGCGGGTGAGCAGCGCCGAGTGGGCCGCAGGCATCGCGGCCGGCGGCCGGGAAGTGGAGCGACGATGGCACGCCGACCGGGCGGAAGCCGGAGGGGACCGCCCGAGACCGGGCGGCGCGCACGGCGTGGGTGCGAGGCCTGCGGCTGCGGGCCGATCGCCCACGGTGCGGGGCTTCATCTGAGACCGGGCGGCGCGGACGGCGTGGGTGCGAGGCCTGCGGCTGCGGGCCGATCGCCCACGGTGCGGGGCTTCATCTGAGACCGGGCGGCGCGGACGGCGCGGGCACGGGGACACGGGGCGCGCAGGGCGGGACGGGGCCGGCGCAGGGCGGGACGGGGCCGGCGCAGGGCGGGACGGGGCCGGCGCGGGGCGTGTGGAAGAGGCCGCCCGAGGGGGTCCGGTTCGGGCCGGACCCTCACGCCGGCCGTTTGCGTGTCGTCGTCTTCTTGGTCGTCGGCTTCTTCGCCGTGCCGCTCGCCGCAGCCGTCCTCTTGGCCGTCGGTACCGGCTTCTCCGGCGGCTGGGTGGACTTCGTGGTCTTCCTCGGAGAGGCCGCCGCCTTCTTCGCCGCCGACGTGGACTTCTTGCCGCCGGTCCGTTTCGGGGCCGCGCGGGCCGCCCCTCGTCCGGTCCCGGCCTCCTCCCGCCCCGCCGGCTCGCCGCGTGCCTCCCGTACGGCGCGGACGCTGTTCTCCAGGGCCGTCACCAGGTCCAGGACCCTGCCCGCGGGGGCGGTGCCGGGCGCCTCGGGGGGTGCCTCGCCCGCCACCTTCGCGGCGACGACCTCCTCGACGGCCGCGCGGTACTCGTCGCGCAGGTCCGCCAGGTCGACCTCGCCGAGGGCGTCCATCAGGGCGTCCGCGAGGTCGAGCTCCCTGCCGCGGACCGTGACGTCGGCGGCGGGGGCCATGCCGTCCGGGGTGAGGACCTCGTCGGGCCACAGCAGGGCGTGCATGGCGATCGCGTCGCCGACCACCCGGAGCATGCCGAGGCGTTCACGGCCGCGCAGCGCGTACTTGGTGACGGCGACCTTGTTGCTGCGCTTGAGCGCCTCCCGCAGCAACGTGTACGGCTGGGCCGCGAGGACGCCGCCCGCCTGGAGGTAGTACGCGGCGTCCATCTGGAGCGGATCGATCCGGTCGGCCGGGACGAAGGCCACGATCTCGATCGTCCTGGCCGTGGGGAGCGGCAGGTGGGACAGGTCGTCCTCGGTGATCGGGATGATCGTCCCGTCGGCCGCCTCGTAGCCCTTGCCGATCTCCGCCTGGCTCACCTCGCGGTCCTCCAGCTCGCAGACCTTGCGGTGGCGGATGCGCCCGCCGTCCTCGACGTGGACCTGGCGGAACGGGATCGAGTGGCTCTCGGTGGCGTTCACCAGTTTGACCGGGATGCTGACGAGGCCGAACGAGAGGGCACCGTTCCATAGGGATCGCACGTGCAGCACCCTCCCGGTCTCGCCGGCCAAAGCCACCTATGAGACATATGGGAACCCGTGCGGGCCATCCTCGCAATTTCTGCCGTGCGGCGCCCGTCGCGGACCCGCCGTGGGCCCGTCACCGAGGGGGGAGGGCGACGGCACCCGTCTCCCGCGCACCTGTTCGCGAGCCCCGCGCGCGGGACGCGGCTCAGCCGCCGGAGGCCCACGTCCCTCGGTCGCGCGCCATCGCGTACAGCGCCTCCACGTCCGCGGGTTTCAGTACGCCGCCCAGCCGCGCCAGCCCCGCCAGTTCCGTGTCCCGCAGCACCCGCACCTCGCGCGGCGCGCCGTCCACGCGTACGTCGGCCGGGCCGACCAGGGCCAGTACCGGGCGGACCTCCGCGGTCAGCGCGTGGGAGGCGCGGTCGGCGTCGGCGCGGACCCGGCGCAGCAGGGGCCGGGGTTCGTGGCGGCCGACGGCGACGAGCGGGCCGGATACGCGGACCCGCTGCCTGCGGGCGTGCACGGTGTGCACGGCGAACAGTCCGGCGGGGCCGATCGCCAGGTGGTGGACGCGGTCGCCGCCGGGCAGCGGGACGGAGTGCAGGGTGTGCCAGCCGGCGCCGTCCAGCCGGTCCAGCAGTCCGCCGACCGTCTGCTCGGCCTCCAGGGCGCGGCGGCGCGGGTCGGGGCGCAGCAGACGGGTGGGGCCGGGGTCGCGCTCGAGGTCGATCAGGAGGGCCTCGCCGGGGCGGTTGGGGGCGAGGTCGTCGTCGGGGTGGAGGGTGAGGCGGGCCAGTTCGGCGGGGGTGGGGACGGGGGGTGGGCCCACCGTGACGGAGCCGGTCAGGAAGGGGCCGAGCGCCTCCAGGACGTCCGCCCGGCGGTCGTCGCTGAGGAGGCTGACCCGGCCGGCCTCCCTGTCGTACCAGGCGATGTTCCTGCCGTCCCGCAGACAGACGTACAGCCGCTCCCGGCCGTGGCGCCAGGCCGGTACGACGCGCAGTCCGTTCATGCACCATCACCCCATGACCATGGGAACAGGCGGGTGCCGCGGCGGCAAGAAGGCGATTACCTTGGGGAGGAGTTGGGCATGCCCCAGGGACGCGGTTGGGGAGGCGCCGTTGCGGACCCGCAGGAAGCAACCCGACGTACCGGCTCCGGACAGCCCGTGGAACGAGATCGTGCCCGGCCTGTGGATGGGCGGACACGAGTTCCGCGGTCGGAGCGGACAGCGGGAGTTCGCCGTGGTACGGGGCGAGTTCGATCTCGTCCAGACCTTGTTGCGGCTGCCCGGACACGGGCCCGACCGGGGCGTCGCGCACCATGTCTGGCCCATCCCGGACGGGCCCCTGGACGGCACCCAGCTCGCCGGGGTGATGCGGCTGGCGCAGGCGGCCGGTGAGGCGTTGGACGAGGGCCGTTCGGTGCTGGTCCGCTGCTGGCACGGGTACAACCGCTCGGGTCTGGTCGTCGCCCACGCGCTGGTGGGCCGGGGCCACTCGCCCGACGAGGCGATCGGGCTGATACGGTCGCGGCGCTCTCCCTGGGCCCTGCACAACGAGCTGTTCGTGGAGTACCTGCGGGCGGGCCTGCCGACGGCCCGGTTACTGGAGGAGCTGGCCGAGTAATCGTTTCTCCCGGCGGTACGCGACCGACCTCCCCGAGGGTCCGCGACCGCCTCCCCGGCTGCCCCGCGGCGGTTCCCCGGTCGTCCCGCGGCGGTTCATCCGGCCGCCCACGGACGGCCGGCCCACGGACGGCCGGCCCGAGCTCGCCGGTCGTCCGACGGTCGGGTCCGAAGGCCGGGGCCGACCGTCGTCCACCGGCCGGACCCGTCGGCCGGACCCGTCGGTCGTCCGCCACTCGTCGGCCGGTCGTCCCGGGCGGGCCGTCGATCGGCGCCCGATCGGTACGCAAAAAGGACTTCCTTACGAATGGCGTGCATAAGGTGTACGGGGCCGCCCGTCACCCCTGATCACAGGAGCCCCGTGCCGCACCCGCGCCCCGCCCGCACCGCCCTCGCGCTGGCGGCCGTCGCCCTGCTCGCGTCGGCGACCGCGGCCTGCGGCGACGCCGGCGGGCTGCGGAGCGCGGGGGCGACGCCGACGGCGGTCAGCCCGGAGAAGCTGTGGCCGGACCTGCCGGCGGCGTCGAGTCCGGCGTTCGACATCGACGAGGTGAACACCGCGGTCGTGAAGGGGGTCGCCGTCCCCGCCGACGACGTCCGCCGGGTGGACCCGGTGGACGTCGTACGCCGGGAGATCGCCGCGCATCCGGGCGACTACGAGGGCTCCGGGGCGCCGTACCACGAGACGGCCGACCGGCTCGCCGACTGCGCCGGGAGCGGTGCCGGGCGGAGTCCCTGCCCGGTGCTGCGGCCGTACTACCGCGATCTGACCGGTGACGGGCGGGACGAGTTGACGCTGGGCTTCCGGCGGCTGCCCGGCGATCTGACGGCTGTGCGCGTGTACACGGTCGACGGGCACCGGCTGGTGCAGGTCATGGGGTGGGAGGACGCCGTGAGCGCGGTGGAGCTGGCCGGGCGGTCGGTGATCATCCGCTCGCCCTCCGAGGTCGCCGGGTACGAGTACCGCCTGCAGTGGACGTGGGACCAGGACCAGCGGGCGATGCTGCTCACGCACGACGAGATGGTGCGGACCGGGGTGCGGGGCGGCGGGCGGACCCGGCCGCCCCGGCCGACGGCCGGCTCGGGGGTCTCCCCCTCGGCCTCGGCGAGCGGCCGATGAGGCCCGCGCTCCCCCGGTGGTCGGGCACGCTCGCCGTGAAGGCCGCCGTGTTCATCACGGTGATGTGCTGTGCGCTCGCCGCGCTGCTCGGCGTCCTCGTGCACGTCTCGGTGACCCGCCAGACCGTCGGCGAGGCCCGCGGTCTCGCGCTGTCCCGGCTGGAGGACGCCACCACGGCGTTCGAGGCGGGGGACACGCTCGGCTTCGGCGCGGGCGTCGACCCGCCGGGGCTGCCCGCGGCGTTGCGGGACCTGGCGGTGGCGGGAGAGCGCGGCACGATGGTCGCCGAGCACCGCGGGCGGCCGACGATGTGGGCCGCCGGGCCCGCCGACGGCGGGCGGGGCGGGACCGCGGGGCGGGGCAGGGCCCTCGCGGTCGCCGTCGACTACGCGCAGAGCGCCCGCACCATCGAGGCGCTGGACAGCGCGATCCTGGGGTCGTCGGCGCTCGCGATCGGGGCGACGCTGCTGGTGGGCGCGTTCGCGGTGACCCGGGTGACGCGGCGGCTGCACGCCACCGCGCGGGTCGCCCGGCGGATCAGCGCCGGTGACCTGGACGCGCGCGTGGACGATCCCCGCACCAAGGACGCGACCCGCCCGCAGGACGAGGTGGCCGCCGTCGCCGTCGCGCTGGACTCGATGGCGGCCTCGCTCCAGGGCAAACTGCTGAGCGAGCAGCGTTTCACCGCCGACGTGGCGCACGAGCTGCGCACCCCGCTGACCGGGCTGCACGCGGCGGCCGAACTGCTGCCGCCGGGACGGCCGACGGAGCTGGTGCGCGACCGGGTGGCGGCGCTGCGCACGCTCACCGAGGACCTGCTGGAGATCTCCCGCCTGGACACCGGCCGTGAGCGGCTGGAGCCGGACACCGAGGACCTGGGGGCGGTGGCGCGCCGGGTGGTACGGGCGGCGGCCTCCTCCGGCGCCCCGCCGGGCGGCCCCGCGGGTCCCCGCCCGGTCACGGGCACCGACACGGGCACGGGCACCGGCACCGGCACCGGCACCGGCACCGGCACCGGCACCGGCACCGAGGTCAGGGTCGTCCGGGACGCCCGGGTCGAGACCGACCGGCGCCGCCTGGAGCGGGTGCTGGGGAACCTCGTCGCCAACGCGCACCTGCACGGGCGGGCGCCGGTGGTGCTGACGGTGGACGGGCCGGTGGTGACCGTGCGGGACCACGGGGACGGCTATCCGGAGTACCTGACGGCGCACGGGCCGCAGCGGTTCCGCACCGAGGGGGGCGCCAGGGGGCACGGCCTCGGCCTCACGATCGCGGCCGGCCAGGCGGAGGTGCTGGGCGCCCGGCTGACCTTCGGCAACGCGCCGGACGGTGGCGCGGTGGCCACGCTGACGCTGCCTCACGCACCGCCCCCGGAGACGGTCGCCCGCGGCGGGACCACGCCCCCCGGCGGCCGCGGCCTCCCCGATGGCGCAGCGTGACGGGCGACCGGCGGCGACCGGTCCCAGGATGACGGCACGTCGGTTCCGTCCCCCGCCGGAGGCGCCCCGCGCCCCCGCGCCCGCCCGCACCCGGTCCGGCCCGACGCCACGCCGCCGCTGACACCGATCGTCCACCACGGCTCACAAGGGGCCACATTTGGGTAAGTTCCGGACATGACGCAAGCCGGAGCCGAAGCCATCGCCCCGACGGCGGACGCGCCGGCCCCGGTGGTGCGCCCGCCCGGACGCCGCGGCGTCGAGCTCTGCCTCATCGTCCTGGCCGTCCTGCTGTCGGTGTACGGCTACTGCGCCGTCGGCCTCGCCAGGAACGGCACCGTCCCGCCCGGCGCCGCCGGCTACGGCGCCGGGCTCGGGGTGCTCGCGCTGCTGGCCCACCTGACGGTCCGGCTGCGCGCGCCGTACGCCGATCCGCTGCTGCTGCCCATCGGGGTGCTGCTCAACGGGATCGGGCTGGTGCTGATCCACCGGCTGGACCTGGAGACGCCCGGCGACCGGGCGGCGCCCGCCCAGCTCGTCTGGTCGACGCTGGGCGTGGCCCTGTTCGTCCTCGTCGTCGCCGCCCTGCGCGACCACCGGGTGCTCCAGCGGTACGCGTACGTGTGCGTGGTCGCCGCGCTGGCCCTGCTGACGCTGCCGATCCTCTTCCCGGCGGTCAACGGCGCCCGGATCTGGATCAGGATCGCCGGATTCTCCATCCAGCCCGGCGAGTTCGCGAAGGTCCTGCTCGCGGTGTTCTTCGCGGCGTACCTCGCGGCCAACCGCACCGCGCTCGCGCACGCGGGCCGCCGGATCGGGTTCGCGCAGCTGCCGACCGGCCGGGTCCTCGGGCCGGTCGTCGCGGTCTGGCTGCTGAGCGTCGGCGTGCTGGTCCTGGAGCGCGACCTCGGCACCTCGCTGCTCTTCTTCGGCCTCTTCGTGGTGATGCTCTACGTGGCCACCGGCCGTGCCGGATGGACCGCGGTCGGGCTGCTGCCGGCCTCGCTGGGCGCGGTCGCCGTCGGCCTGCTGGAGCCGCACGTCCACAGCCGGGTCGAGGACTGGCTGCACCCGTTCGCGTCGATCGAGGCGGGCGAGGGCCCCGGCCAGCTGGCGCAGTCGCTGTTCTCCTTCGCCGCCGGCGACACCTTCGGCACCGGTCTGGGGCGCGGCCACTCCGTCCTGATCGGCTTCGCCGTCAAGTCGGACTTCATCCTGGCCACGGCCGGCGAGGAACTGGGCCTGGCGGGGCTGTCCGCGCTGTTCCTGCTGTACGGGCTGCTGGTGGAGCGCGGCTACCGGGCCGGGCCGGCCCTGCGCGACCCCTTCGGCCGGCTGCTGGCGGTCGGGCTCGCCTCGATCTGGGCGCTCCAGGTGTTCCTGATCGCGGGCGGGGTGACCGGACTGATCCCGCTGACCGGGATGGCGATGCCGTTCCTCGCGCAGGGCGGCTCCTCGGTCGTCACCAACTGGGCGATCGTGGCGCTGCTGATCCGCATCAGTGATGCGGCACGACGCCAGGACGACGGGAAGGCCGCGCCGTGAACGGACCCCGGCGGGCGGACGCGGAGACGGGCGGGCCGGCGGACACGGAGACGGGCGGGGAAACGGCCGGGAGGAGCGCCGCGCGCCGCGCGGGGTCCCCGCGGCGGGCGGCCCCGCCCCGGGGGAACGGCCGTGCGCCGGAGCCGCCGCCCGCGGTCCGGGGTGGCCCCGTGATGACCCGTCACGTCCGCCACGCCGCGTTCTTCTGCGCCCTCCTCCTGGTGGCCCTGCTGGTCAACGCCGCCCGCCTCCAGGTCGTCCGGTCCGACACCTACGACGGCAACCCGGCCAACCGGCGCGCCGCCATCGCCCGCTACGGCCAGCCCCGCGGGAACATCCTGGTGGGGGGCGTGCCGGTCACCGGCTCCCGGGACACCCGGGAGCAGCTGCGCTACGAACGGACCTACCTGGACGGCCCGTTGTACGCACCGGTGACCGGCTTCGCCTCGCAGACGTACGGGACGACGTTCCTGGAGCACTCCCACGACGACGTCCTCTCCGGCACCGCCCCCGGGCTGGCGCCGTTGCCGCTGTGGAACGACGTCACCCGCTCCCTGCCCGCCGGCGGGAACGTGGTGACGACCCTGAACCCGCGGGCCCAGCGGGCCGCGTACGAGGGGCTGACCGGGCGCAAGGGCGCGGTGGCGGCGGTGGAGCCGTCGACGGGACGGATCCTGGCGCTGGTGTCGGCGCCGTCGTACGACCCCGCCGTGCTGTCCGGGAACGGGCCCGCGGTGGAGCGGGCGTGGGAGCGGCTGAACTCCGACCCGGACCGGCCCATGCTGAACCGGGCGGTGCGGCAGACGTACCCGCCGGGGTCGACGTTCAAGGTGGTCACCGCGGCGGCGGCGCTGGACGCGGGCGTGATCAGGGATCTGGACGCGCCGACCGACTCGCCGGCGCCGTACCGGCTGCCCGGCACGAGGACGCTGCTGGCGAACGGGGGCGAGGGCTGCGAGGACGCGCCGTTGCGGGAGGCGTTCAGGTGGTCGTGCAACACGGTGTTCGCGAAGCTCGGCGTGGACGTGGGGCTCGCCGGCATGGCGGGGACGGCTCAGGCCTTCGGATTCAACGCGGCGGACGTGCGCATCCCGTTCGGTGTCGCGCGGAGCACCTTCGACATCTCGGTGGACCGGGCCCAGCTGGCCCTGTCCTCGATCGGGCAGTACAACACGCGGGCCACGCCGCTGCAGATGGCGATGGTCTCGGCGGCCGTGGCCGACGGGGGGTGGGTGCGGACGCCGTACCTGGTGGAGCGGACGACGCGCGGCGGCGGGGCGACCGTCGCCTCGGCCGGTGTGCGTCCGGCGCGGCAGGTGCTGCGGCCGTCGACCGCGCGGCGGCTGCGGGAGCTGATGGCGGACGTGGTGCGCGAGGGGACCGGGAGGAACGCCGCGATCGCGGGCGCGACCGTCGGCGGCAAGACCGGCACCGCCCAGCACGGCATCGGCAACGCCGGGACGCCGTACGCCTGGTTCGTCTCCTGGGCGCAGGGCGACCGGGACATGGAGCCGAAGGTGGCGGTCGCGGTGGTGGTGGAGGACTCGGCGGCGAGGCGGCGGGACATCACCGGGGGCGGGCTCGCGGCGCCGATCGCGCGGTCGGTCATGGAGGCGGTGCTCGGCCCCTGAGGCGGGACTTCCCGCACCGGGCTTCCCGCACCGGGCCGCCCCGGCGGGGCGCCGCCGCGGGCGGCCGCGCGGGCGGTCCGGGAGGAAACCGTTGCCGCGAAGGGGATTGACGAGCTTGCTGACAGGCAGTCTCATAAGAGGTACTGGGCAAGTGAACCGCCGGTAACCCCTCGCACGACCGCGTCCCGCACCCCGCTCGACCCGGCCCGCTTGCCGTACGACCCGTACCCGCCCCCGTACGACGAGGTGGATCAGCCATGACGACCCTGACGGAAGCCGACGCGCTGGACGGCCTGCGCGACGCGCTCGGACTGCTCAAGGACCGGGAGCAGGTGGCCGAGCGGCTGCTCGCCTCTTCCGCCAAGCACTCCTTCGACCCCGACCGGGAACTCGACTGGGACGCGCCCTTCGAGGAGGGCAAGTGGTTCTGGCCGCCGGAGCTGGTGTCGCTGTACGACACCCCGCTGTGGAAGAAGATGGGCGAGGAGCAGCGGATCCTGCTGTCCCGGCACGAGTCCGCCGCGCTCGCCTCGCTCGGCATCTGGTTCGAGATCATCCTGATGCAGCTGCTGTGCCGGCACATCTACGACAAGGCGGCGACGAGCGCGCACGTGCGGTACGCGCTCACCGAGATCGAGGACGAGTGCCGGCACTCGAAGATGTTCGCCCGGCTGATCGCGCAGGGCGGCACCCCCTGGTACCCGGTGAGCCGCGCCCACCAGCAGCTCGGCCGCCTGTTCAAGACGATCTCCACCACGCCCGGCTCCTTCACGGCCACGCTGCTCGGCGAGGAGATCCTCGACTGGATGCAGCGGCTGACCTTCCCCGACGAGCGGGTCCAGACCCTGATCCGGGGGGTCACCCGCATCCACGTGGTGGAGGAGGCCCGGCACGTGCGGTACGCCCGTGAGGAGCTGCGCCGGCAGATGGTGACCGCGCCGAGGTGGTCGCAGGAGTTCACGCGGGTGACCTCCGGCGAGTTCGCCCGGGTGTTCTCGGTGGCCTTCGTGAACCCCGACGTCTACACCAACGTCGGCCTCGACAAGCGGGAGGCGCTCGCCCAGGTCAAGGCCAGCGGCCACCGCCGCGAGGTCATGCAGACCGGCGCGAAGCGCCTGACGGACTTCCTCGACGACATCGGCGTGCTGCGCGGGGTGGGACGACGGCTGTGGAAGTCCTCCGGGCTGCTGGCGTAGGCACACCGCGGGGGCGGGCGATTACGCTGCACGTCATGAGCCCCGCCGCCCCCGCCTACCGTCGCCTCAGCGTCGAGGAGCGCCGCAGCCAGCTGCTGGAGGCCGCCCTGTCGCTGTTCGCGCACCGCGTCCCCGAGGACGTCTCGCTGGACGACGTGGCCGAGGCCGCCGGGGTCTCCCGGCCCCTGGTGTACCGGTACTTCCCCGGCGGCAAGCAGCAGTTGTACGAGGCCGCGCTGCGGACCGCCGCGGACGAGCTGCGGGACTGCTTCGACGAGCCCCACGAGGGCCCGCCGCTCCCCCGGCTCGCCCGCGCCCTGGACCGCTACCTCACCTTCGTCGGCCGGCACGACGCCGGGTTCAGCGCCCTCCTCCAGGGCGGCAGCGTCGTGGAGACCTCCCGCACGACCGCCATCGTGGACGGTGTGCGGCGGGCCGCGGCCGAGCGCATCTACAGCCACCTGGACGTGTCCGACCCCGGGCGCAGGCTGCGGATGACCGTCCGGATGTGGATCACGGCGGTGGAGGCGGCCTCGCTGATCTGGCTCGACGAGGACAAGCAGCCGCCCGCGGACGAGCTGCGGGACTGGCTGGTCGACCAGTTCGTCGCCGTCCTCGCGGTGACCGCGGAGCGGGACGCCCAGACCGCCGAGCTGCTGCGCGGTGCGCTCGCGGCGGAGACCTGATCGACACTGGTGCGGTGAAGAGCGAAGACACCCCCTTCGAGGGCGGCCCCATGGACGGCCGTGTCCTCCCCGTGCTGCTGGGCCCGACCGGCCACCCGCCGAAGACGTACCGCATCCCGGTGCCGGACGCCGCCGGCGGCCCGCCCACCGTCCTCGTCTACCGGCGCGTCCCGCGCGGCCCCGGCGGGAAGCTCGGCCTGCGGCGGGGCTGGAAGTACGCCTACGACCCGGAGGGCGGGAAGGGGGACACCCGGCCGAAGTGGCCGTGGTCCAAGCCGGACACCGGGCCCGACGCCGCGCGGTGAAGGACCGGGGCCCGACGCCGCGCCGCGAGAGGCCTCGGCCCGATGTCACGCCGGAAGGGCCGGAGCCCGGCGCCGCGCCGCGGGGGGACCGGGACGACGCCGACGGGTGACCCCGTTGCGCCGAACCGCCCACACCCGGCGCGCGGGATCCGCGCGCGCACCCGATGCTCGCCGTGCGGGGCGGAGGGGCCGCCCCGCGGCGGAGGTGATGACGTGTCAAGAAGGCTGCCGGGTCTGCTGGGCGCCCTCTGTACGGCGGCACTGGCCGCGCAGGTGCTGCTGCCGCCCCCCGGGGCCGCCGCGGCCGCACCGCGACCGCCGCGGAGCGGCGAGCGGTCGGCGGCCGAGCTGCTGACGGACCTTCAGAAGCTGTACCGGGACGCGGAACGGGCTACCGAGACCTACAACGCCACCGAGGAGAAGCTCAAGGAGCGCCGGGCCGAGGCCGACCGGCTCGCCGCGGCGCTGGCCAGGACCCGTCTGTCCCTGCGGGAGAGCCGGGAAGCGGCCGGCCGGCTGGCCAGCCGGCAGTACCAGACCAGCACCGACCTCTCCCCCTACGTACGGCTGCTGCTCGCCCGCGACCCGCAGCGCGCCCTCGACCAGGGCCGTGTGATCGGCCGGCTGGCGCGCGAACGCGTGGAGACGGTGGGGCGGCTGGAGGGCGGCGAACGCAGGGCCGACGCCCTCGCCCGCCGGGCCCGCGCCGCCCTCGACGAGCAACTCACCCTCACCGAGCGCCGGAAGAAGGAACGCGACGCGGTGCGCCGCCGGCTGGACGACGTGGAGGAACTCCTCTCCTCCCTCACCGCCGGCCAGCTCGCGGCCCTCGCCCGCCTCGAACGCGACGGCGTCGCCGCGGCCCAGGACGAGATCATGGCCTCCGGCACGCTCGACGACGGCCGCAACCCGTCGGAGGAGGGCGACCGCGCGGTGCGCTACGCCGTGCGCCAGATCGGCAAACCGTACGAGTGGGGCGCGGAGGGTCCGGCGTCCTACGACTGCTCGGGCCTGACCTCCCGGGCCTGGCGGGCCGCCGGCTCCCCCATCCCCCGCACCAGCCAGGAGCAGTGGGCCGAACTCGAGCACGTCCCGCTGGCCGAACTGCGCCCCGGCGACCTGGTCGTCTACTTCCCCGAGGCCACGCACGTCGCGATCTACCTGGGCGGGGGGAGGGTCGTGCAGGCCCCGCGGCCGGGGACGGCGGTGAAGGTGTCCCCGATCGCGGCCAACCCGATCCTCGGAGCCGTACGCCCGGACCCGCTGGAGCCGCCCCGTCCCCGGTACGAGCCGCCCGCGCTCCCGGAGACCGCGACGGAGGGCCCCGACGCGGGCAACGACGTCACGACCGCTCTCCCCGCTCCCGACGCCGGGGCCCCTTCCGGGCGTCAGGAGGCCAGCAGGGCCGCGCAGTAGGTGTCCACGCCCATCAGCGGAAGCGGTGGAGCGGGTGGCCGGACGGCGCGGACGAGCCGCGGCACCTCGCGGGACCAGCGGCGCAGCGGGAGCCAGGCGGCGGCGTAGGCCTGCTCGCGGTCGGTGCCGCGGCGGCCACCGCCTCCGACGTCGTGGCGCAGTCGCGGCGTGCGGCCGCGGAGCTCGACCGCGTTGCGGGTGAAGGTGCGGGCCACGGCGCGCATGTCGTCCCGGGTGAACACCTCGGGCAGGCCGGGGGCGTCGTGGTAGAGGCAGAGGAAGTCGAGGTCGATGAGGGCGTGCGTGACGTCCTCGGGCACGGTGACCGCGCGGTAGGAGGGGCGGACGTCGGAACCGTCGGTCTTCGGCGAACCGGTCGCCCGCCACCCCTGGTGCACCCGGCCGAAGCCGGGCCAGTACGGCCAGACCGCCGCGCCGTCGGTGACGGTGAGGTCGCCGTGCAGGGCGCGGGCCATCGCGGCGGCGCGTTCGCGCCAGCGGGCCTCGCCGGTGACCACGGCGAGCTGGACGGCGGTACGGCCCATCGCGAGGAACTCGTTGGTGGGCAGTTCGGCGCCCGCGAAGGAGACCGGCTCGTCGGGCAGCCAGCGGTAGAAGCCGCGTCCGTCGTCCGTCGTCCCCCACTGCTCGTCGTGCACGCGCAGCGCGCGGTCCACCGCGTCGAGGTAGCCGTCGACGCGCCGCCGCACCGCTGCCGGTACGGCGTCCGGGCGGTCGCGGGCGAGCCGGGCCAGTCCCGCCATCGGGTAGGTGATCATGCCGGTCTGGGCGGCGAGCGAGACCGTGGCCGGCCGCACGGCGAAGGTGCCGGGGCGCAGGCGCCGGGGGCCGGGGACCGGACGGTCGTGCGGGACGAGCCGGGCGGTGACCGCGGTGCGCTGTTCGTACGCGGCGTACACGGCCCGGTCCGCCCGGCGCTCGTCCAGCGGGTCGAGAGCGAACCCCGTCACGTCCACGTCCGCGCGCTGGGGACCGGTCACGGTGAGGCGGAAGTGCCGGTCGCCGTCCGCCGTCACGGTGACCCGGGCGGTCCTGGCGTGCGGCGGGCAGACCGTGACCTCCAGGGCGGGCCGGCCGTCCGTGTCGCACAGGACGGCGGAGGCGGCGGTGAACTTGTGGGCGCTGCTCCACACCGGCAGGCTGCGGCCGCGGAAGTCGTGCGCGCCGCGCACGTCGTCGCGGGCCCGGAGCACCTGGTCGATCAGCTCCGCGAGCCGTTCGGCGTAGGCGGGGCGGCCGGTGCGCTCCGCCATCAGCAGGTGGCCCTGCATCCGCCACGAGGTGCCCCAGCCGATCACGCCGGTCTCGTTGTGGGGCAGCACGTGCGGGCCGTTCACTCCCACGAGATCGCGCTCGATCTCGTGGAAGGAACGTATTCCGGTGCGGCGCAGGCCAGTGAGGCGTTCTCCGAGAGAGGGCATCGCGCGAGTATGCCACCGCAGCGGAGGGCTGTCCGCGGCTTCGCGCGGCGGCCCTCAGGCCCCGGTGACCGAGGCCAGGTAGGCGGCCGTCCTCTCCGGCTCGTAGAAGAAGTCCTCGAAGTCCGCGGGGTCGTCGAAGCCGTTGGCGAAGCGGTCGGCGACCGGCGGGAGCGCGCCCGCCGCGCCGATGAGGTTCAGGACGTGCTCCGGCGGCGGGGCCAGCATCGCGTTCGTCCACTTGGTGACGTGCCGGGCGGTGTCCCAGTAGCGGTCGAACGTCGCCTGCATCCAGGCCTCGTCGAACTCCTTCTCGCCCTGCTCGAGGATGGAGGCGAGGTAGGAGGCCGCGCACTTGGACGCGGAGTTGGAACCCTGGCCGGTGATCGGGTCGTTGGTGACGACGACGTCGGCGACGCCCAGCACCAGGCCCCCGCCGGGGAGGTGGCCGACCGGGTTGCGGACGGTGGGGGCGTAACGGCCGGCGAGGGTGCCGCCGGCGTCGGTCAGCTCGACCTTGGTGGCCCGCGCGTACTCCCAGGGGAGGAACTTCTCCATGAGCTCCAGGGTCAGGGCGAGGTGCTCCGAAGGATCCTTGACGCCCTTGAAGACGTCCAGCGGACCGCCGGGGACGCCCTCCCAGAACAGGATGTCGGCGCGGCCCGAGGTGGTGAGCGTCGGCATGACGAACATCTCGCCGACGCCGGGCACCAGGTTGCAGCGGACCGCCTCCATGTCCGGGTGCTCCGGGCGGGGGCCCAGGCCGTGCACGTAGGCCACCGCCAGCGCGCGCTGCGGCTCGCCGTAGGGGGAGCGGGAGGCGTCGCGGCCGAACATCTGCACCAGCTCGCCCTTGCCCGCGGAGACCAGGACGAGGTCGTAGGCGCGGGAGAAGTAGTCGAGGTCGGAGACCGCCGCGCCGTGGATCACCAGCTGGCCGCCGCGCTGCGCGAACGTCTCCATCCAGCCGGCCATCTTCACCCGCTGGTCGACGGACTGCGCGTAGCCGTCGAGCCTGCCCACCCAGTCGATCGCGCGCTGCGTGGGTCCCGGGTCGTGCGAGCCGGGGGCCGCGACCGAGACGCCGAGGCCCTCGATCTTCGGGGCCTGCTGCTCCCAGAAGTTCAGCTGGAGGTCGCGCTCGTGCTGGAGGGCCGTGTGGAACATGCACTGCGTCGACATCACCCGGCCGGCGCGGATCTCGTCCGCGGTCCGGTTGGACATCAGGGTGACCTCGTACCCGTGGGACTGGAGGCCGAGGGCGAGCTGGAGGCCGGACTGGCCGGCTCCGACGACGAGTATCTTCCGCATGCGGGGCTGTCTCCTACTCGGGGGTTTCGTCGAGCGCGTGGCCCACCAGGGCCAGGAGGGTCTCGATCACGGATATCCGGCGACGCGCGTCCATGATCATCACGGGTATGTGCCGCGGGACGGTCAGTGCCTCCCGCACGTCCTCCGGCTCGAACAGCTCGCCGTCGTCGAAGTGGTTGACGGCCACGACGTACGGCAGTCCGCAGCTCTCGAAGTAGTCGAGCGCGGGGAAGCAGTCCTTGAGCCGCCGGGTGTCGGCGAGGACGACGGCGCCGATCGCGCCGCGCACCAGGTCGTCCCACATGAACCAGAACCGCTGCTGGCCCGGCGTGCCGAACAGGTGGAGCACCAGGTCGTCGTCGAGCGTGATGCGGCCGTAGTCCATGGCCACCGTGGTGGTGACCTTGTCCGGGGTGCCGGTGAGGTCGTCGGTCTCCTCGCTCGCCTCGGTCATCAGCGCCTCCGTCTGGAGGGGCGTGATCTCCGAGACGGCCCCGACGAGGGTGGTCTTGCCGGCGCCGAAGCCGCCGGCCACCACGATCTTCGTGGCGACGGGGGCCCGGGTGCGGTCCGTCTGCCAGGACTTCAGTTCCTCGTCCGGTTCGTCGAGGAGCGGGGACACACCGAAGGGGGTGTCGGCGTCAGAGACGACGGAGTCCACTCAGCACCCTTTCCAGCAGAGCGCGGTCGGGACGGCCCGTACCGTGACCGGTCCCGGTGCCGTACACACGGATCTTTCCCTGGTCCGCGAGGTCGCTGAGGAGCACCCGGACCACGCCGAGGGGCATCCTCAGCAGCGCGGCGATCTCGGCCACCGTGCGCATCCGGCGGCACAGTTCGACGATGGCCCGCATCTCCGGCATGACCCGGGTGGTGAGCGATCCGTTCGTCAGTTCCCTGCGCCTCTCGGGCGCCTCGAGCTCGGCCGTGGTCGCCACGAACGTCTCGACCAGCAGGACGTGACCGAAGCGGGTGCGGCCGCCGGTCAGCGAGTAGGGGCGCACCCGGGCCGGCCTGCGGTCGCCGCCCCGGACGGGGAGCTGCTGCCTGCGGTTCTGCGGCGTCGTGCTCATCGGCCGCTCCCCGTCGTCTCCTCCGACTCCAGGGATTTTCGCAGTTCACTGCGGAGTTCGGGGGTCAGGACGTGACCGGCGCGGCCCACGAACAGGGCCATGTGGTAGGCCACCACGTTCATGTCGCAGTCGGCGGAACCGTGCACGCCGAGCAGCGAGCCGTCGCTGATCGACATCACGAAGAGGCTGCCCTCGTCCATGGCGGTCATCGTGTGCTTGACCCCGCCGAACCCGATGAGCTTGGCGGCGCCGATGGTGAGGCTGCCGATGCCGGACACGATGGTGGCCAGGTCGGCGGCGGAACCGCGCGGGCCGGTGGGCCGGGCTCCCAGCGACTCGCGCGCCGCGTCGTGGCGGCCTGGGTCCGAGGAGAGCAGCAGCAGGCCGTCGGAGGAGACGACGGCGACGGACCGGATGCCTGGCACCTCCTCCACGAGGTTCGTCAGCAGCCAGTGCAGGTTGCGGGCTTCACTGCTCAGTCCGAAGGTACTGGACGCGGTCAACTGCTTGCCTCCTCGACTGTGCCCCCCGTGTCTTCTGCGGCGTGTGCGTGTGTTTCCTGGGGTGACGGCACCTTGTCGCGGGCCGTCCGTTCGGCGATCTCCGCCTCCACGTCGCGGTATCCGGCCTCCGCCCCCCGGCGGAAGCCGCCGAGACGGCGGCGGAGAGCGTCGGCGTCCACGGATCCGCTCCGCCGGCCGGGGGCCGGGGCGGGTGAGGTCAGTCTGGGGGTGCGCTTCGGGAGCCCCTTGTCGGTGACGACGTCCTCCGAGGCGTCGGGGGTCCTGGTGTGCTCCGCCCGGTCGGCGCCGCCGTGGGCGGCCTCCGGTCCGGGGGCGGTTTCGGGGGCGGGGTCGGCTTCGGGACCGGGAGTGGCCTCCGGCTCGGGGGCGATCTCCGGCTCGGGAGTGACCTCCGGCTCGGGAGTGACCTCCGGCTCGGGGGCTGCCTCGGGCTCGGGGGCTGCCTCGGGCTCGGGGGCTGCCTCGGGCTCGGGGGCTGCCTCGGGCTCGGGGTCGGTGGGTCCGGAGACCGTCGGGTCCGTCTCCTGCCCGGCTTCCGCGTGCGCCTCGGAGTCCGCGTGCGTGTCCGAGTCCGTGTCCGCGTCGGAGTCCGCGTCCGCCGGGAGGAGGAGTTCCATCGTCGTCTCGGCCGGGGTCTCCGGTCCCGTCTCCCGTACGGCCCGCTCGGCGGCCTCGACCAGCGGGTCGCCGCCGGGCTCGGAGCGGCCGCCGGGCAGGACGTTGGAGTTGGCCTCCGCGTCCGCGCCGGGCAGGGCGAAGGTGTGCGTGCCGGCCCCCGGGGCCGACCCGGGGACCGCGGTGGCCGGCGAGGCGGCGAGCAGGGGCGTCGGGAGGACGACGACGGCCGCGATCCCGCCCTTCTTCTGCTCGCGCAGCTGCACGCGCACCCCGTGCCGGTGGGCGAGCCGTGCCACGACGTACAGACCGAGGCCGAGGCCCTCCTCGCCCTCCTGCTCGTACGGCGAGTCCGGGGTGAACTCGGCGAGGCGGGCGTTGAGGCGGGACAGGCGCTCCTCGGCCATGCCTATGCCCTCGTCCTGGACGGAGAGCATGACCTCGCCGTTCTCCAGGAGCCAGCCGGAGACCTCGACGGGCAGGTCCGGCGGGGAGAACGCGGTGGCGTTCTCCATGAGTTCGGCCAGCAGGTGGCTCAGGTCGTCGGCGGCGAAGCCGGCCACGTGCGCGTGCGGCGGCAGCGCGGAGATGCGGACGCGCTCGTAGCGCTCGATCTCGCTGACGGCGGCGCGGACGACGTCGACCAGCGGGATGGGTCCGGCGTGCTGCTGGACGTGTTCCGTGCCGGCGAGGACCAGGAGGTTCTCGCTGTGCCGGCGCATGACGGTGGCGAAGTGGTCGAGCTTGAAGAGGGTGGCCAGCCGGTCGGGGTCCTGCTCGCGCTCCTCCAGGCCCTCGATGACGGCGAGCTGCCGTTCGACGAGACCGAGCGTGCGCAGCGAGAGGTTGACGAAGGTGCCGCCGATGCTGCCGCGCAGCCGGTCCAGCTGGGCGGCGGAGTCGGCGAGTTCGGTGCGCAGCGCCTCGCGGGCGTCGGCCATCCGCTGGCGCTGCCCTACGAGGTGCTTGCGGTCGGACTCCAGGGTGGTGACGCGCTCGTGGAGGGCGGCGGCGTGCTCGTGCAGGGCGTTGACGGAGCGGACGACCTGGGCGAACTCGTCGTTGCGGCCGGTGAACCGGACGGGCTCCTCGGCCGCCGGGTTCTCGGCGCCGGCCAGCCGGGCGGAGCCGATGCGCAGGACGGCCAGCGGGCGGGTGAGGCTGCGGGCCATGCCGGTGGCGATGCCGACGGCCAGCAGGATCAGCGCGCCGAGCAGGGCGATGCGGATCTCCAGCGCGGTGACGTCGTCGTCGCGCAGCTGGGCGAGGTCCTTGGTGCGGCGGTCGTAGAGGGCGGACTCGGCGCCGCGCATCAGCTCCACGCGTGCGGCGAGCGCCGCGTCGAGCTTCTTGGTGCTGGTCCGCAGGTCGTCGTCGCTCAGTTCCGGCTGGTCGGTGAGGGACGCGAGGTACTTCTCCGCGGCCTCCACGTCCGTGCCGGTGACCGTGGAGTCGTAGGAGTCGACGGCCTGTTCGGGGCCGTTCTCCCGGAAGGCGGCGAGTGAGGCGTCGGAGCGCAGGCGGGCCTGCTGGGCGGCGGCCGTCAGGGCGTCGCGGCGCTTCGCGTCGGCGTCGGAGGAGACCTTCTCGGTGGAGGTCCCGCCGGTGACGGGGTCGTAGACGCTCTCGGTGGACGTGGGCACGTTCAGCGCGGCGAGCAGCAGTCCGCGGGTCGCGGCGGCCTGCTGGACGGCGGTGTCCAGTTCGGCGAGGGCGTACGCGCCGGAGCCCGCGCGGGGCGGCATCCGCTCGGCGAGCAGCTCGGCCAGACCGTGCAGCGCGGTGATCGCCTTCGAGTAGGCCTGGTGGGCCTGGAGCGCGGTGCTCCGGCCGGTGAGGGCCTCCTGGCGCACGGTCGCGATGCCGTCGAGGTCCTCGCGGAGCGCGGCGGGCGTGTCGGTGCCGGCGGTCAGCTCGCGCACCTGCCGGTCCACGCGGGCGCTGCCCTCCGGGGAGGGGGCCCTGGACTTGGTCCGGCCGGCCGCGACGTAGACGGTGACCTCGTCGCGTTCGTCGGCGAGCGCCTGGGCGAGCGCGAGCGCGTCCTGGGTCTGTTCGGCCAGGGTGACCAGTTCCTGGGAGTCCTTCAGCCGCCCGGAGGCGTCGAGGACGGAGGGCGCGCCCGCTCCGGCGATGGCGGCGGCGACGACGGTCACCGCGACGATCAGCCGGTTGCGTACGTGGGTGGGGCGGCCCTTGCCGACGGGGGTGGGCTCCGCGCCCCCCTCGGAGGCCGTGTTGCTGCCTGGGCGCCGAGGCCGCGTCTTCTGCACCGGTGCTCGCATTCCTGACTCGTGTACCCATGGGCCGGATGACACACCGTCAACTGGCATGTCCTGTCCGGTACGGTTCCCGACCCTCCCAGTGCCGGTGGGCAGGGGACGCGCATCGCATGCCCCGCCACCCGAAGGAGTGAACATCGGAGGAGAGTTGGCGGGCAAGTTCCCCTGGCGCGTGCGACGGCGGTGCCCGGCGGGCCGGTTGGACGTGGGCGGCAGCCTTTGGCAGTATTCGCCGCCACGCCTTCCCGGAGTGCTTCATTACCGTCCAAAACAGGCGTCTGACCTGCGGGGGTGCACCGGCCCGGCGAACATCGCGGGCCTTTCGCGGAGGGCGTGGAGGGCTCGTGCAGACTGGCCGGATGCGTACGGAGCTTGTGTCGGAACCCGGCGACCGCGGCCGGCCCAACGAGGACTTCGCGAGTGTCGGGCTTCCCGCCTCCGGACAGGGCGGCGCGCTGGTCGTCCTGGACGGGGTGACGCCGCCCCGGGGCAGCTCGGGCTGTCTGCATTCGGTCCCCTGGTTCACCGCGCGACTGGGCGGGGCCCTGACCGAACTGACCCTTTCCCTCCCGGATGTTCCCCTGGCGGAGGCCCTGGGGCGCGCTCTCGCGCGTACCGCCGGGGCGCACGCCGGAACCTGTGACCTTTCTCACCCGCGCACCCCGCAGGCGACCGTGGCCGTGGCGCGCTGGTCGCCGGAGCGGGTCGACTACCTGGTGCTGTCCGACGCGGTCCTCCTGCTGGCCTCCCCCGGCGGCACGGTCACGGCGGTCCGCGACGACCGGCTCGACCGGGTGCCGCGGGCCCTGCTGGCCAGCGCGGAGATCTGCGACGCGCGCGCCCGCAACCGGGAGGGCGGCTTCTTCACGGCCGCCGCGGATCCGTCGGTGGCCGCCCGCGCGGTGACCGGTTCCGTCCCGCGCGGGGAGGTGGCGGCCCTGGCCGGTCTGAGCGACGGGGTGACCCGCTGGGTGGAGACGTTCCGGGAGGGCGACTGGACCGACCTGTTCGCCCTTCTCTCCGGGCAGGGGGCGCGGGCGGTGGTGGAGCGGGTGCGCGAGCGGGAACGGGCCGACACCGAGCGGGTGTTCCTGGGGCGGGCCAAGACGCACGACGACGCCACGGTCGTCCACGTGGAGCTGTGATCCCTCCTGGCGCGGGTCCCCGCGCGAGCCCCGGTGCGGGGCCTACTTGGCCATGCCCTGGTTCAACTCGTGCAGCAGGTGGGCCAGTTCGGCGACCGCGCCGCGGTCCCAGTGGGCGAGCTGGCTGACGTACCGCGCGCGGCGGGCCTCGCGGACGCGGCCGACCCGGGTCCGGCCCTCCTCGGTCAGGGCGACCAGCCAGGCCCGCCCGTCGGCCGGGTCGGGCTCGCGGGCGACCAGTCCCAGCTGTTCGAGGGCGCGCAGCTGACGGGACATGGTGGCCTTGCCGACGCCGATGTAGGCGGCCAGCTCGGTCGCGCGCTGCCGGCCCAGCTCCTCCAGCCGGACGAGGAGGCCGTAGGCGGCGGGCTCCAGGTCGGGGTGGACCTCGCGGGCCATCTCGCCCTGGTTGGCGCGGGCGCGGCGCAGCAGCACCGTCAGCTCCCGCTCCAGGGAGAGGAACTCCCGGTCCGCGCCGCCCGGCGACGCCTCGGGCGCACCGCCCGGCGACGTCCGGGGGGTGCGCCCGTGTCCGTCGCCGTTTCCGTCCTCGTGCACGTCAGCACTCCTGATCAGGCCTCCCGCGCGGGAGGTCCTCGCCCGTTTCCGCCATTGCCGCAGCTCTCCCAGTATTTCGCAGGCGTGGATCCGCGGCGCCTGGCGACCCCCTCCCCCGCCTCCCGTCCCCGCGCGCGGCCGCTTCCGGCACGGGCGGGGCGGCGACCGGCACGCGTACGACGGCTGCGGCCGGCGCGCGCGGGGCGCCGGCACCCCGGTCCGCGCACGGTGAAGGCCCGGGCCTCCCTCACGGAGCCCGGGCCTTCCCTCATCCGGTCCCCGCACGGGCGGGACCCGCCGGGACCGGCGTCACGCGGCGACCGGGACCTCCGGCACGACCCCGTCCGCCGCCGGGGCCAGCGCCAGCTCCAGGACCTGGCGGACGTCGGTGACGGCGTGGACGTCGAGCGTGTCCAGCACCTCCGCCGGGACGTCGTCCAGGTCGGGCTCGTTGCGCTTGGGGATGACGACGGTCGTCACACCCGCCCGGTGCGCGGCGAGCAGCTTCTGCTTCACCCCGCCGACGGGCAGGACGCGGCCGGTGAGCGAGACCTCGCCGGTCATCGCCACGTCGGTGCGCACGAGCCGTCCGCTCAGCAGCGACGCCAGGGCCGTCGTCATCGTGACGCCCGCGCTCGGGCCGTCCTTGGGCACCGCGCCCGCCGGGAAGTGGATGTGCACGCCCCGGTCCTTCAGGTCGGCCACCGGCAGTTCCAGTTCGGCGCCGTGCGAGCGCAGGAAGCTCAGCGCGATCTGCGCCGACTCCTTCATCACGTCGCCGAGCTGACCGGTCAGGGTCAGGCCGGCGGCGCCCGTCTCCGGGTCGGCCAGGGACGCCTCGACGAAGAGGACGTCGCCGCCGGCGCCGGTGACCGCGAGCCCGGTGGCGACACCCGGCACCGCGGTGCGCCGCTCGGCCGGGTCCTGGGCGGACTCGGGCACGTGGTGCGGCCGGCCGATCAGCTCGCGCAGGTCCTCCGCGCGGACGGTGAGCGGCAGCTCCCGCTCGCCCAGCTCGTGCCGGGCGGCGACCTTGCGCAGCAGCCGGGCGACGGACCGCTCCAGGGTGCGCACGCCGGCCTCGCGCGTGTACTCGCCGGCCAGCCTGCGCAGCGCGTCCTCCTCGATGATCACCTCGTCCTCGGCGAGACCGGCCCGCTCCAGCTGGCGCGGGAGCAGGTGGTCGCGGGCGATGACGACCTTCTCGTCCTCGGTGTAGCCGTCGAGGCGGACCAGCTCCATGCGGTCCAGGAGCGCCTCCGGGACGGCCTCCAGGACGTTGGCGGTGGCCAGGAAGACGACGTCGCTCAGGTCCAGCTCCACCTCCAGGTAGTGGTCGCGGAAGGTGTGGTTCTGCGCCGGGTCCAGCACCTCCAGCAGGGCCGCCGCCGGGTCGCCGCGGAAGTCCGACCCCACCTTGTCGATCTCGTCGAGCAGGACCACCGGGTTCATGGACCCGGCCTCCTTGATCGCGCGCACGATCCGGCCGGGCAGCGCGCCGACGTACGTACGGCGGTGGCCGCGGATCTCGGCCTCGTCGCGCACGCCGCCGAGGGCGACGCGGACGAACTTGCGGCCCATGGCGTGGGCCACGGACTCGCCGAGGCTGGTCTTGCCGACGCCGGGCGGGCCGACGAGCGCGAGCACGGCGCCGCCGCGCCGGCCGCCGACGACCCCGAGACCCCGGTCGCTGCGGCGCTTGCGCACCGCGAGGTACTCGGTGATCCGCTCCTTCACGTCCTCCAGGCCGGCGTGCTCGGCGTCCAGGACCGCCTTGGCGCCCCGGATGTCGTAGACGTCCTCGGTCCGCTCGTGCCAGGGCAGTTCCAGGACGGTGTCCAGCCAGGTGCGGATCCAGGAGCCCTCGGGGGACTGGTCGCTGGACCGCTCCAGCTTGTCGACCTCCTTGAGGGCGGCCTCGCGCACCTTCTCCGGCAGGTCGGCGGCCTCCACGCGGGCGCGGTAGTCGTCGGACTCCTCGCCCTCCTGTTCGCCGTTCAGCTCGCGCAGTTCCTTGCGGACGGCTTCCAGCTGGCGGCGGAGCAGGAACTCCCGCTGCTGCTTGTCGACGCCTTCCTGGACGTCCTTGGCGATGGTCTCGGCGACGTCCTGCTCGGCGAGGTGGTCGCGCAGCTGGCGGGTGGCGAGCCGGAGCCGGGCGACCGGGTCGGCGGTCTCCAGCAGCTCCACCTTCTGCTCGGTGGTCAGGAACGGCGAGTAGCCGGAGTTGTCGGCGAGGGCGGAGACGTCGTCGATGGCCTGGACGCGGTCGACGACCTGCCAGGCACCGCGCTTGCGCAGCCAGGCGGTGGCGAGCGCCTTGTACTCCTTGACCAGCTCCGCGGCGTGGCCGGGCAGCGGATCGGGTGCGCTCTCGTCGATCCTCGTCCCCTCGACCCACAGCGCCGCACCGGGGCCGGTGGTGCCGGCGCCGATCCTCACGCGGCCGCGGCCGCGGATCAGGGCGCCCGGGTCACCGTCGGCCAGCCGGCCGACCTGCTCGACCGTGCCCAGCACGCCGGTGCTCGCGTACGACCCGTCGATGCGCGGCACCAGCAGGACCCTGGGCTTGCCGGGCTCGGAGCGGGCGGCGGCCTGCGCGGCCTCGACCGCGGCGCGTACGTCGTTGTCGTTGAGGTCGAGCGGAACCACCATCCCGGGCAGCACGACCTCGTCGTCGAGCGGCAGCACGGGCAGGGTGAGCGGTGTGAACGCTGCGGACTCAGCAGCCATGATCTCCCCTTAGGCAGTCAAGTTGAGTTATGCCGACTCAATGCACGTGAGTCCCCGAATGTTCCCCGCCCCGGCCGCCGTTCGCTGTCGGCGATCACGCCTGTCACCGTCACCGGACGGCGGCATAAGCTCACCGTAATAGCCTAATAACGCGAGAGACCATTACGGGAGATGTCGTGGGCGGCGTCGTGCGGGCATGGGTGGACGGTTGGGTCGTGTCGCGCGGGGCGGCCCCTCCGGTGCGGGAGCCGTGGGGGTTCACCGTGGACGTCGGGCAGCCGGCGCACGTGTCGCGGCACGTCCTCGCGGCGGTCGGCGACGACGTCGAGGAGGAGACCGTGCGCGAGGTCGCGGGCGGTGTGCGGGCCGCCGGCGTGTGGCTGAAGGTGTTCCGGGACCCGGCACCGGTCGGGAGCTGGCTCGGGAAGGGCTGGTGGGTGGATCCGGAGCCCGGCTGGCTGATGACCGTGCCGCTGCCGGCCCGGGCGGGGCACCCGCGCGTGCCCGACGGGTACCACCTGCGCCGCTGGACGCGCGGCGGCGTCACCCGCCTCCTGGTCACCGCGCCCGACGGTTCCTTCGCGGCCCGCGGCCAGGTCGCCCCGACCGGCGCCACGGCGGTGGTCGACCAGGTAGAGACCGCGCCCGGGCACCGGCGCCGCGGCCTGGGCGGCCTCGTCGTGCGCCTGCTGACCGAGCGGGCGGCCGCCGAGGGCGCGGAGACGGGCGTCCTGGCGGGGACCCCGGCCGGCCGGGCCCTCTACGAGTCCCTGGGGTGGACGGTGACGGCACCGCTGACCAGCGCGAGATTCACGGGGCCCGGCGAGGCCGCCGGCCAGCCGCGGGCCCGTACGCGTTAGCCGCGGGCACGCGCGCGTCGGCCGCGGGCCCGTACGCGTTGGCCGCGGGCACGTACGCGTGGCAGGGCGCCGGGCACCGCCGGCCCCCCACCGCTCACCCGTGCCCCGCACGCGCACCGCTCCCCGGACGCCGCACCCACGGCCAGGTCGCGACGCCGATCGCCAGGGCGATCAGATGGCCCCAGTCGCTCAGCGGGTCGGCGAGGACGAGCAGGTTCCTCAGGAGGATCCCGCCGGACACCGCGAGGAGCAGCCGGCGCGGCCAGGGACCCAGCAGGCCGGCCAGCGCGCCGGCGCTCGCCGCGACGCCGAAGCTGACGCCGTAGTCGAGGCGGTGCAGCGAGCTGTCCGGAAGACGGCCCGCGAGGACGGCCAGACCCACCGGGACCTCGGTCGCCAGGGTGGCCAGGACGTGTCCGAGCAGGAAGACGCCGGCCGCGCGGGCGCCTCCGACGCGCCGCTCCAGCGCGGCGAGGACCAGCAGGAAGCCGAGCGTGAACGGCGACCCGATCCCGCCGGCCACCCACAGCGCGCTGGCCAGCAGCACCGGCACCGGGGCGTGCAGCAGGTGCGCGACGTCGGTGCTGGAGTTCTCGTGCAGGACCCGTACGAGCGCGGGGTCGGCGTGCGCGGCGACGTACGACGTGACGGCGAGGAGGAGGGCGTAGAAGAAGGTGAAAGGGGTGCCGGCGGGCGTGGGCAGCGGGTGCCGCGGGCGCGAGCGGGACCGGTCGCGCGCCGGGTCCCGGGACACGGACGGACCGTGCCGGCCGGAGAGCGGTGCCGGTGAGCCGGCCGGGCCGGGCGGTGCCGCGGTGCCGGCCGGCGCGCGTTCCGCCGTGGCGCACTGTTCCACCCTGGGGCGCTCCTTCCGTTCCCCGCGTCCCTCGAGGCCCTTGTCCCGTGTCCGGCGCCACGCGACGGCCGGTCCTCGGCGCCCCCGGACGGCGTCGGCACCGGCGTACGTCAACCGCGCCTACCCCGCTCACCCCCGTTCGAACACGCCTGCCCCCGATATTCCCCGACGAGCCGCCAGGTCCGGTGCCAAGATGGCCCGATGCCCGTCTCCTACGACTCCCCCGAAGTCCTGGACCGTCGTGAGGGCCCCTACGGCGAGGTCGTCCTGCGCCGGCACGGGGGGCTGCTCCAGATCATCGCCAATGGCTGTTTCCTGATGGACACCTCCGACGGCCGCTCGGAACGCCTCCTGATGGACGCCGCGCTCGCCGCGCTGGACGGCCGTCCCGCACCGGATGTGCTGATCGGCGGCCTGGGCGTCGGATTCTCGCTCGCACACGCCGCCGCCGACCCCCGGTGGGGCCGGATCACCGTCGTGGAGCGCGAGCGCGCCGTGATCGACTGGCACCTCGACGGCCCGCTCGGCGCCGTCTCCCGCGCCGCCCTCGCCGACCCGCGCACCACCGTCGTGGAAGCGGATCTCCTCGATCACGTCAATGAGACATCCGACACGTTCGACGCCTTGTGCCTCGACATCGACAACGGACCCGACTGGACCGTCACGGAGGGCAACGGCGGCCTGTACTCCCCGGCCGGACTCGCAAGCTGCGCAAGGGTGTTGAGGCCCGGCGGGGTACTCGCGGTATGGTCCGCACAGCCGTCTCCCAAATTCGAGGGAACCTTGGGGAATGCCGGGTTCCAACAGGTGCGTACCGAAGAGATCCCGGTTGCCCGAGGCGTGCCGGACGTCGTGCACCTCGCCGTCCGACCTGGATAGCAAAGCCGCGGTGACTCCCCGTACGCTGCTGCCCTGACGCAGGTCATCAAGGCGTCAACCGCAGTCATGCGCAGAAAAGGAATCACCCCACTGGTTCCGGAAAGCACACTTCAGGGGCGGGCGATGGAGCAGACACACACCGCGCACAACGGCACGGCGACGGCGACACCCGGCGCGCAGCGCCGGGTCCTGGTGGTCGAGGACGACCCCACGATCGTCGACGCCATCGCGGCCCGCCTGCGCGCCGAGGGATTCCTCGTGCAAACGGCGGGTGACGGCCCGGCGGCCGTCGACACCGCGGAGGCCTGGCAGCCCGATCTGCTGATCCTCGACATCATGCTGCCCGGCTTCGACGGTCTGGAGGTCTGCCGTCGCGTGCAGGCCGCCCGCCCGGTGCCGGTGCTGATGCTCACCGCGCGCGACGACGAGACCGACATGCTGGTCGGGCTGGGTGTCGGCGCCGACGACTACATGACCAAGCCGTTCTCCATGCGGGAGCTGGCCGCGCGCGTGCACGTCCTGCTGCGCCGCGTGGAGCGCGCCGCGATCGCGGCCTCGACGCCGCGCAGCGGGATACTGCGGCTCGGCGAGCTGGAGATCGACCACGCGCAGCGCCGGGTCCGGGTGCGCTCGGAGGACGTGCACCTCACGCCCACCGAGTTCGACCTGCTGGTGTGCCTGGCGAACACCCCGCGCGCGGTGCTCTCCCGCGAGCAGCTGCTGGCGGAGGTGTGGGACTGGGCGGACGCCTCCGGCACCCGCACCGTCGACAGCCACATCAAGGCGCTGCGGCGGAAGATCGGGGCCGAGCGGATCCGCACGGTGCACGGCGTGGGCTACGCGCTGGAGACCCCGACGCCATGAGCCGCGGGCCGGACGGACCGAGAAGCCCCGGGGGCCCCTGGGGCGGTGTACGCCCGTTCTCGATCAAGACCAAGCTGGGGGCGCTGGTCGTCATCTCGGTGCTGATCACCACCGGGCTGATGATGATCGCCATGCGCACCGAGACCGAGCTGCGCTTCATCACGGTCTTCTCGATGATCGCCACCCTGCTGATCACGCAGTTCGTGGCGCACTCGCTCACCTCGCCGCTGGACGGGATGAACACCGTGGCCCGGTCCATCTCGCACGGCGACTACACCCGCCGGGTGAGCGAGAACCGCCGTGACGAGCTGGGCGACCTGGCCCAGACGATCAACGTCATGGCGGACGAGCTGGAGGCGCAGGACCGTCAGCGCAAGGAGCTGGTGGCCAACGTCTCGCACGAACTGCGCACCCCCATCGCGGGTCTGCGCGCCGTCCTGGAGAACGTGGTCGACGGGATCGCCGAGGCCGACCCCGAGACCATGCGCACGGCGCTGAAGCAGACCGAGCGGCTCGGACGGCTGGTGGAGACCCTGCTGGACCTGTCCCGCCTCGACAACGGCGTCGTACCGCTGCGCAGGCGGCGCTTCGAGGTGTGGCCGTACCTGTCGGGGGTGCTGAAGGAGGCCAACATGGTCGCCTCGGCGCGCGCCACGATGGGCTCGGGCGGCAGCCACACGCGCACGGACGTCCACCTGCACCTGGACGTGAGCCCTCCGGAGCTGACCGCGCACGCGGACCCGGAGCGCATCCACCAGGTCGTCGCCAACCTCATAGACAACGCGGTCAAGCACAGTCCGCCGCACGGACGGGTGACGGTCAGGGCGCGGCGCGGGCCGCTGCCGGAGTCGCTGGAGCTGGAGGTCCTGGACGAGGGACCCGGCATCCCCCGTTCGGAGTGGCACCGCGTGTTCGAGCGGTTCAACCGGGGCGCCGTCCGCCGTCCGCACGGTCCGGGCAGCGACGGCGGCACGGGACTGGGACTGGCGATCGCCCGCTGGGCGGTCGATCTGCACGGAGGCCGGATCGGAGTGGCCGAATCCGAGCGGGGTTGCCGGATTCTTATCACTCTTCCGGGAGACTCCTCCGTTCCAAGTTGACGTAAAGTCTGCGGCGGAGCCACAAGATCCACAGGCGTTCGCGCGGGCGGATCCGTGGGGTCGGGCATCCCGCCGGCCCAGGTCGGCCCAGGTCCGCACGCTGAGCGCGCGTGACCCGCATCGACCTGCGTCGACGCACCCGTTCCAGTGCGCAACCGCGTTTGTTTCCCGCCATTTCCTCCCCCGAAACAGCCCTTGTGATGTGACTTACGCGACGATGCGGTGGCCCGGTCTGACCTTCACCGGCTGGGAGGCGTAGCCTTTATTCCCGCTGTCCATCACCTTGTGAAGCGGAAGAGGGCGGTTGCCGCCGTGTCGCCACAGTCCCCCAGTAACGCATCGAGCTCCCCCGGTCTTCGGCCGGGCGGTGCCCCCACGACCGACGCAGACCAAGCGGGCAGGAATCCCGCTGCCGCGTTCGGACCGAACGAGTGGCTCGTCGACGAGATCTATCAGCAGTACCTCCAGGACCCGAACTCGGTAGACCGTGCCTGGTGGGACTTCTTCGCCGACTACAAGCCGGGCGCGGCCGCGCCGTCGGCTCCGGCGGGTACTGCGGCCGCGGGGGCCGCAGCGCCCTCCACCGCGCCCGCGGCGCCCGCCGCCCCGGCGGCTCCGGCCGCCCCGGCCCAGGCCGCCCCCGCGCCCGCCGCCCCCGCGCCCGCCGCGCCGAAGCCCGCCGCCGCGGCTCCGGCACCCGCGAAGGCCGCGGCCCCGGCCGCGAAGCCGGCCGCCAAGGCCGCGCCCGCCGCCTCCCCCGACGGCCCCGAGTTCGTGACGCTGCGCGGCCCGTCCGCCGCGGTCGCCAAGAACATGAACGCCTCGCTGGAGCTGCCCACGGCCACGTCCGTGCGCGCGGTCCCGGTGAAGCTGCTGTTCGACAACCGCATCGTCATCAACAACCACCTCAAGCGCGCCCGGGGCGGGAAGATCTCCTTCACGCACCTGATCGGCTTCGCGATGGTGCAGGCCATCAAGGCCATGCCGTCGATGAACTGGCACTACGCGGAGAAGGACGGGAAGCCCACCCTCGTCAAGCCCGCGCACGTCAACTTCGGCCTGGCCATCGACCTGGTGAAGCCGAACGGCGACCGCCAGCTCGTCGTGGCCGGCATCAAGAAGGCCGAGACGCTGAACTTCTTCGAGTTCTGGCAGGCCTACGAGGACATCGTCCGCCGCGCCCGCGACGGCAAGCTGACGATGGACGACTTCACCGGCGTCACGGTCTCCCTGACCAACCCCGGCGGCCTCGGCACCGTCCACTCCGTCCCGCGCCTGATGCCCGGACAGTCGGTCATCATGGGCGTCGGCTCCATGGACTACCCGGCGGAGTTCCAGGGCACCAGCCAGGACACCCTGAACAAGCTCGGCATCTCGAAGGTCATGACGCTCACGTCGACCTACGACCACCGGGTCATCCAGGGCGCCGCGTCCGGCGAGTTCCTGCGGATCGTCGCGAACCTCCTCCTCGGCGAGCAGGGTTTCTACGACGACATCTTCGAGGCGCTGCGCATCCCCTACGAGCCGGTCCGCTGGCTCAAGGACATCGACGCCAGCCACGACGACGACGTCACCAAGGCCGCCCGCGTCTTCGAGCTGATCCACTCCTACCGGGTCCGCGGCCACGTCATGGCCGACACCGACCCGCTGGAGTACCGCCAGCGCAAGCACCCCGACCTCGACATCACCGAGCACGGGCTCACCCTGTGGGACCTGGAGCGCGAGTTCGCCGTCGGCGGCTTCGCGGGCAAGTCCCTCATGAAGCTGCGCGACATCCTCGGCGTGCTGCGCGACTCGTACTGCCGCACCACCGGCGTCGAGTTCATGCACATCCAGGACCCCAAGCAGCGCAGGTGGATCCAGGACCGCATCGAGCGCTCGCACACCAAGCCGGAGCGCGAGGAGCAGTTGCGCATCCTGCGCCGGCTGAACGCGGCGGAGGCCTTCGAGACCTTCCTGCAGACGAAGTACGTCGGCCAGAAGCGCTTCTCCCTGGAGGGCGGCGAGTCCGTCATCCCGCTGCTCGACGCGGTGCTCGACTCGGCCGCCGAGTCGCGCCTCGACGAGGTCGTCATCGGCATGGCCCACCGCGGCCGGCTGAACGTGCTGGCGAACATCGTCGGCAAGTCGTACGCGCAGATCTTCCGCGAGTTCGAGGGCAACCTCGACCCGAAGTCGATGCACGGCTCCGGCGACGTGAAGTACCACCTGGGCGCCGAGGGCACCTTCACCGGCCTGGACGGCGAGCAGATCAAGGTCTCGCTGGTCGCCAACCCCTCGCACCTGGAGGCGGTGGACCCGGTCCTGGAGGGCGTCGCCCGCGCCAAGCAGGACATCGTCAACAAGGGCGGCACGGACTTCACCGTCCTGCCGGTGGCCCTGCACGGCGACGCGGCCTTCGCGGGCCAGGGCGTGGTGGCCGAGACCCTGAACATGTCGCAGCTGCGCGGCTACCGCACCGGCGGCACGGTCCACATCGTCATCAACAACCAGGTCGGCTTCACCGCGGCCCCCGAGTCCTCGCGTTCCTCCATGTACGCGACGGACGTGGCCCGCATGATCGAGGCCCCGATCTTCCACGTGAACGGCGACGACCCGGAGGCCGTGGTCCGCGTCGCGCGGCTCGCCTTCGAGTTCCGCCAGGCCTTCAACAAGGACGTGGTGATCGACCTCATCTGCTACCGCCGCCGCGGTCACAACGAGTCGGACAACCCGGCCTTCACCCAGCCGCTGATGTACGACCTGATCGACAAGAAGCGCTCGGTGCGCAAGCTCTACACCGAGTCCCTCATCGGTCGCGGCGACATCACCCTGGAAGAGGCCGAGCAGGCGCTGCAGGACTACCAGGGCCAGCTGGAGAAGGTCTTCACGGAGGTCCGCGAGGCCACCGCGCAGCCCACCTCCGGCACCTCCCCCGACCCGCAGGACGGCTTCCCGGTCACGGTGGACACCGCGATCTCGGCGGAGGTCGTCAAGCGCATCGCCGAGTCCCAGGTCAACATCCCCGACCACATCACCGCGCACCCGCGTCTGCTGCCGCAGCTCCAGCGCCGCGCCTCGATGGTCGAGGACGGCACGATCGACTGGGGCATGGGCGAGACGCTGGCCGTCGGCTCCCTCCTCCTGGAGGGCGTCCCGGTCCGCCTGGCGGGCCAGGACTCCCAGCGCGGCACGTTCGGCCAGCGGCACGCCGTGATCATCGACCGGGAGACCGGCGAGGAGTTCACGCCGCTGATGTACCTCTCGGACGAGCAGGCGCGCCTGAACGTCTACAACTCCCTGCTGTCCGAGTACGCGGCGATGGGCTTCGAGTACGGCTACTCGCTGGCCCGCCCCGACGCGCTCGTGCTGTGGGAGGCGCAGTTCGGCGACTTCGTCAACGGCGCCCAGACGGTCGTGGACGAGTTCATCTCGTCGGCGGAGCAGAAGTGGGGCCAGACGTCCGGCGTCACCCTGCTCCTGCCGCACGGCTACGAGGGCCAGGGACCGGACCACTCGTCCGCCCGCCCGGAGCGCTTCCTCCAGATGTGCGCCCAGAACAACATGACGGTCGCCATGCCGACCCTGCCGTCGAACTACTTCCACCTCCTGCGGTGGCAGGTGCACAACCCGCACCACAAGCCGCTGGTCGTCTTCACCCCGAAGTCGATGCTGCGCCTCAAGGCCGCCGCGTCGAAGGCGGAGGAGTTCACGGCGGGCCAGTTCCGCCCGGTCATCGGCGACTCCTCGGTGGACCCGGCCGCCGTCAGGAAGGTCGTCTTCTGCGCCGGCAAGGTCTACTACGACCTGGACGCCGAGCGTCAGAAGCGCGGCATCACGGACACCGCGATCATCCGCATCGAGCGCCTGTACCCGCTGCCGGGTGCCGAGCTCCAGGCGGAGATCGCCAAGTACCCGAACGCCGAGAAGTACCTGTGGGCCCAGGAGGAGCCGGCCAACCAGGGTGCCTGGCCGTTCATCGCCCTGAACCTGATCGACCACCTGGACCTGGCCGTCGGCGCGGACGTGCCGCACGGCGAGCGCCTGCGCCGCATCTCGCGGCCGCACGGCTCGTCCCCGGCGGTCGGCTCGGCCAAGCGCCACCAGGCCG
Source organism: Streptomyces sp. NPDC031554 (assembly GCF_055580685.1). Taxonomy (NCBI): domain Bacteria; kingdom Bacillati; phylum Actinomycetota; class Actinomycetes; order Kitasatosporales; family Streptomycetaceae; genus Streptomyces; species Streptomyces sp. NPDC031554. The sequence goes on from NZ_JBVIKX010000001.1 coordinate 497,931, forward strand.
AGCAGGAGCAGCTGGTGCGTGAGGTGTTCGAGGCGTAGGCGTCCTCGACCGCGGACAGCGTCGGACAGCGGCGGGGCCGCACCTCCTCACGGGGGTGCGGCCCCGCCGTTTCGCGGGCGGGACGCACGGTTGTCGCACGGGCGGGGTGCGTGCTTGTCACGGGGCGGGGTTCCGTCGTTTCGCGGGGCGGTCCGGCTGCCGGCCGGGGGCGGTCCGGCCGGCCGCGCCCACTTATCCTTGACCCATGTACTTCACGGACCGTGGCATCGAAGAGCTGGAGAAGAGGCGCGGCGCGGAGGAGGTCACCTTCGAGTGGCTCGCCGAGCAGCTGCGGACGTTCGTCGACCTGAACCCGGACTTCGAGGTCCCGGTGGAGCGGCTGGCGACGTGGCTGGCCCGACTGGACGACGAGGACGACGAGTAGGTCCACCGACGTCACGCCGGTCGCGTGTGGGGGCGCCCCGAGGGGCGCCCCTTTTTGCGTGCCCGTCGGCCGCGGGAACGCCGTCACCGGAAAGAGTGCCTTGACTTCCGAGGTCCGCGATATATCGTGTTTTACGTGAGACGCGATATGGCGTGTCGTGTCGCCGAGGAGGTCGTCCCCATGCCCGAATGGTCCGTCACCGAGCCGAGGAAGCTCTCCTTCGACGAGCCGGTGAGCGAGCTGCACGTCCGCATCGTCGAGGGAACGGTCAACGTGGTGGGCACCGAGGAGGATTCGGCCCGCCTGGAGGTCTCCCACCTCGAAGGGCCCCCGCTCCTCGTGAGCCACCGGGACGGAGCGCTGACGGTGGCGTACGAGGACCTGCCCTGGAAGGGCTTCCTCGCCTGGCTCGACCGCAAGGGCCGGCGGCGCGATGCCGTCGTCTCGCTCGCCGTCCCGGCCGGCACCCGTGTGGAGGTGGGCGTGGTGAGTGCCGGCGCGGTGGTCTCCGGCATCGACGGCCGTGCCGCCGTGAGGGGGGTCTCCGGTGACACGACCCTCGTCGGCCTGGCGGGACCGGTCCGCGCGGACACCGTCTCGGGGAACGTGGAGGCGCAGGCCCTCACCGGCGACCTGCGCTTCAACTCCGTCTCCGGGGACCTGACCGTCGTCGAGGCGGGCTCCTCCGTGAAGGCCGACTCGGTGAGCGGCTCGATGATCGTCGACCTCGACCCGGCGAGCCGCCCCACCGACATCAGCCTGACCAGCGTCTCGGGCGAGATCGCCATCCGGCTGCCCCACCCGGCGGACGCGCGGGTGGAGGCGAACACCGCGAGCGGCTCGGTCTCCAACGCCTTCGAGGACCTCCGGGTCAGCGGCCAGTGGGGGGCCAAGCGGATCACCGGCCGTCTGGGCACGGGCAGCGGCCGTCTCAAGGCCACGACGGTCTCCGGCTCGATCGCCCTGCTGCGGCGACCCGCGGTGGAGGACGGACCGTGGGAGGCGGGGCCGGCTCCGGACGACGGCGAGTCCACCGGTCCGGGAGACTGTCCCCCGTCCGGAGACGGTTCAGCGTCCGGCCCGGACGACAGCACGACCGACAAGAAGGTGCTCTGACATGCCTCCCGTCTTCGCCCACGGCCGCCTCCGCCTCTACCTGCTCAAGCTCCTGGACGAGGCTCCGCGCCACGGCTACGAGGTGATCCGCCTCCTGGAGGAACGCTTCCAGGGGCTGTACGCACCGTCGGCGGGCACCGTGTACCCCCGGCTGGCGAAGCTGGAGGCCGAGGGCCTGGTCACCCACACCAGCGAGGGCGGCCGCAAGGTGTACGCCATCACCGACGCGGGCCGGGCCGAGCTCGCCGACCGCAGCGGTGAACTCGCCGACCTCGAGCTGGAGATCCGCGAGTCGGTCGCCGAACTGGCCGCGGAGATCCGGGCCGACGTGCGCGGGGCGGCGGGCGACCTGCGGCGCGAGATGCGGGCGGCGGCCTCCGAGGCCCGTCAGGGCACCGGGGCGGGCGCCGGATCCGGCGCCGGGCCGGGCGCCGGGGAGCACGGGGAGTACGGCGACGGGGAATCGTGGCGGGCCGCCAAGGAGGAGATGCGGCGCGCCAAGCAGGAGTGGAAGGAGCAGGCCCGCCGGGCCAAGGACGAGAGCCGGCGGGCCCGCGAGGAGGCCCAGCGGGCCCGCCGCCAGGCCAAGGAGGCCCAGGACCGGGCCGTGGCCCAGGCCCAGGAGGAGGTCCAGCGCATAGCGCGACGGGTGCAGGACCAGGTCCAGGACCACTTCGCGCGGGGCGACTGGCCGACGGGTGTCCGAGAGGGACTGACCGAACTGGCCAAGGAGTTCGGAGAGTTCGGGAAGGAGTTCGGCAAGGACTTCGGCTTCGGCCGGGGTGGCGCCGGGAGCCCGGAGCGAGCCGGGGAGGCCCAGGAGCCGAAGGCCGCCGCGGGACCGGCGGGAGGCGCGGGTGCCGCGGCCGAAGGCCCGGTCTACACCGAGACTCCCGAGGACTTCCCGGCCGGCTTCGAGCCGTCCTGGGCCCACGAGGCACCCGGCGACGACCCGGCCCGTGACCTGGACCGGCTCCTGGACCGTTTCCGCGACGACATCCGCGACGCGGCCCGCGACCACGGCGTCACCGCCGGCCAGCTCCGCGCGGCCCGCCGTCATCTGTCGACGGCGGCGGCCCACATCGGGGCGATGCTGCGGACGGAGGAGAAGTGAGCACGGGCACCCGGCACATCGGCTGACACGGCGGGCACCCGGCACGTCGGCTGAGGGCGGCGCCCGGCGCGTCGGCTGGGGACGGGTCACCGGCGCGTCAGCCACCGGGCGCCGTCCACCCCCACGGCCCGCCGTCCACCGTCCGCCCGCTCCCGCGCCCCGCGGCCTCAGCCGGCCCGGGCCTCTCCCTCGGCGTACAGGACGCGGGTCAGGGAGGTGTGGGTGACGCCGTGGTCGGCGAGGACCTCGGCGGAGGGTCCGGGGCAGGCGGTCAGCGCGAGCAGGAGGTGTTCGTCCCCGATGCGCCGGTCGCGATGGGCCAGGACGATGCGCAGCGACTTCTCCAGGACGCCCTTGGCCTCCCGCCCGAAGCCGGGACGGGAAGTCCGTCGGCCCTTGTCCCGCCGGTCCCCGGACATCGCCCCGGCCCCGTGCGCCTCCTCGACCCGGGAGACGATCTCCGACACGTCGATGCCGAGGCCGGCGAGGGCGTCGGCGTCCGCCCGGGAGAGGCCCGCGCGCCGGCGCGCCTCGTCCAGCGCCTCACGGACCGGCCCCCGGCCCTCCACCGGGAGGCCGAGCGCGGTCAGCGCGAAGGAACCTCGGCTCGCCTCGCGGTCCAGCAGGGCGAGGAGCAGATGCTCGGGGCCCACGGTCCCCTCGCCGGCGTTCCAGCAGTGCGCGACCGCGCCGCGCACCACGTCCCGGGCGTCCTTCGTGAACCGCTCGAACATCACTGCCTCCCGTACTTCTTGTGGACGGCCTGCCTGCTGACCCCGAGTTCTGCGGCGATCTCCTGCCACGACCACCCCTGATGGCGCGCACTGCGCACCTGCACCGCCTCCAACCGCTCCAGCAGCCGGCGCAGCGCGGCGACGGCGCGCAGTCCGACCCGTGGATCACGGTCGCCCGCGCGCTCGGCGAGATCCGTTGCTTCGGTCATGACGTCAACTTACGTTGACATCCGCCTTCACGTCAACCCGAGTTGACACGGGGTACGCGAAAGGCGGGTCCGGAATCCGGACCCGCCGTCAGGAGTGCGAGGAGCTGCCGGGAACGCGAGGAGCCGTCAGGAGCCGGTGAGGACGATCTTGCCGAACTGGTCACCGGAGGCGAGCCGTTCGAAGCCCTCCCGGGCACGGTCCAGCGGGAGCACCTCGTCGATGACGGGCCGGACCCCGGTCGCGGCGCAGAAGGCGAGCAGGTCCTCCAGTTCGTCCTTCGTGCCCATCGTGGAGCCGACCACCTTGAGCTCCAGGAAGAAGATCCGGGTCAGTTCGGCGTGGGAGGGGCGGTCGCCGCTGGTCGCTCCGGAGATGACGAGGGTGCCGCCGGGCCGCAGCGACTTCACCGAGTGGGACCAGGTGGCGGCGCCGACGGTCTCGATGACGGCGTCCACGCGCTGCGACAGTCGCGCCCCCGGCTCGACGGCCTCGACGGCACCCAGTTCCAGGGCCCGCTTCCGCTTGGCCTCGTCCCGGCTGGTCGCGAAGACCCGCAGTCCGGCCGCCTTGCCGAGCACGATCGCGGCCGTGGCCACCCCGCCCCCGGCGCCCTGCACGAGCACCGAGTCGCCGGGCCGCACCCCCGCGTTGGTGAACAGCATGCGGTAGGCCGTCAGCCAGGCGGTGGGCAGACAGGCGGCCTCCTCGAAGGACAGTTCCTTCGGCTTGGGCAGGATGTTCCAGGTCGGCACGGCGACCCGCTCGGCGAAGGTCCCCTGGTAGTGCTCGGTGAGGATGGACCGGGGCTCCCGGGGGCCGACTCCGTGGCCGGTCTGGCCGATGACGGAGTGCAGCACGACCTCGTTGCCGTCCTCGTCGACGCCTGCGGCGTCACAGCCGAGGATCATCGGCAGCTTGTCCTCCGGGAGGCCGACGCCCCGCAGGGACCAGAGGTCGTGATGGTTGAGGGAGGCGGCCCGGACGGTGACGGTGCTCCAGCCGGGGCGGGCGTCGGGAGCCGGTCGCTCCCCCAACTCCAGTCCGGAAAGCGGCTGGTCGCGGTCGATTCGAGCGGCGTAGACGGCGAACATGTCCCCGACGATAGGGTCCCGCGGCTCTCGGCGAAACCGGGAGGCACTGTGAGACACGCCCTCTTGCGCGACCGGCCCACGGACATGAACGGACACCTCCGAAGGGACGGAGAGGCGCGCGACCGGCCTTCGTGACCCGCGTCCGCCGCACGACAGCCATCACCGCCACCACCGCAGTCACCGCAGTCACCGCAGTCACCGCAGTCACCGCAGTCACCGCAGTCACCGCAGTCACCGCAGTCACCGCAGTCACCGAGGAGGAGGCTCCCCTCCCCTCAGGCCACCCGAACGGGCTCTCCGACGAGTAAAAACGGTCCCGCCCGGCGAACGGGCGGGACCGTCTCAGCCGTACGTCAGCGGCGGGCGACCCCTTCGGCGCGGGCCGCCGCGGCCACCGCCGCGGTGACCGCCGGAGCGACCCGCTCGTCGAACGGCGAGGGAATGACGTAGTCCGCCGCGAGATCGTCGCCGACGACACCCGCCAGCGCCTCGGCCGCCGCGATCTTCATGCCCTCGGTGATCCGGGACGCCCGCACCTGGAGGGCGCCGGCGAAGATCCCCGGGAACGCCAGCACGTTGTTGATCTGGTTCGGGAAGTCCGACCGCCCGGTCGCGACGACCGCCGCGTACTTGTGGGCGACCTCGGGGTGGACCTCCGGGTCGGGGTTGGCCATCGCGAACACGAAGGCGCCCTTCGCCATCGAGGCGACCGCCTCCTCCGGGACCGTACCGCCGGAGACGCCGATGAAGACGTCCGCGCCGGACAGCGCGTCCCCGAGGGAGCCGGTGAGGCCGGCCTTGTTGGTGAACCCGGCCAGCTCGCGCTTGACGTCGGTCAGGTCCTCACGGTCCGCGGAGACGACGCCCTTGCGGTCGGTGACCGCGACGTCTCCGACGCCCGCCTCGATCAGCATCCTGGCGATGGCGACACCGGCCGCACCGGCGCCCGAGATGACGGCCCGCAGGTCGGCGATGGAGCGTCCGCTCAGCCGGGCCGCGTTCCGCAGCGCCGCCAGCGTCACGACCGCCGTACCGTGCTGGTCGTCGTGGAAGACCGGGATGTCGAGCCGCTCCTGGAGCCGGCGCTCGATCTCGAAGCACCGCGGTGCCGAGATGTCCTCCAGGTTGACTCCGCCGAACGAGGGAGCGAGGCGCACCACGGTCTCGACGATCTCGTCCACGTCCGTGCAGGCGAGCGCGATCGGCACCGCGTCGACCCCGCCGAACTGCTTGAAGAGGATGGCCTTGCCCTCCATCACCGGAAGGGAGGCCTCCGGCCCGATGTCCCCGAGGCCGAGCACGGCCGTGCCGTCGGTCACGACGGCGACGACGGACGACTTCCACGTGTAGTCGTTCACCAGGTCCGGCTGTTCCGCGATCGCGGTGCACACCCGCGCGACGCCGGGCGTGTAGGCGAGGGACAGGTCGTCCCTGTCCCGGATCGGAACGGTGGCCTGCACGGCCATCTTCCCGCCCCGGTGCAGCGCGAACACGGGGTCGAACGAGTCGAGGGGCTCCGCACCGCCCTCCTGGCCCGTATGGTCCGTTTCGCTCTCGCTGCGAGGATTGACGATCTCCGCTGCCACTGTGTCTTACCCCTTAGGTCTTCATGGATGAGGGTGGCCACTCCTGGTTGAGAAGTGGGCGGGCGCCGCGCAGGACCCAGCGGTGATACGTACGGGCACTGCGCGTCGGGCGCGCCGCACACGCGCCCTGGGCCCCGGATGAGGGGTGTGAAGAACCTTCTTACCCGACGGACACCGCCGACGACGAGTCCATTCGGTGCAAGGTCACAGCCGCCACCGGCCGGACTCCCCCTCCCCACCTGCACCGTCATATCCCAGTGACATGACTCATGCATGAAGCGCGGACAAGTCTCGGCCAAACCCTTGACAAGGAGTGACTCCGGGGCCTGCGACGGAGCGTGTTCGTCCACATGGCGAGATGGGCCGAAGATCTTCCGGCGAGAAGCGGAGATGCCCGCAGATGGTCCGGCACGGTCCGGTCGTGATGTACCGGACTGGTCGGATTCGGGTGTCGCCCGTTATCCGATTTTGACATGGCTGGCCCCTCGATTGGCGTAGTCCGAATGGCAAGATGCCGTCATCACACGAGGTCGCGACACCCGAAGGTGTGTGTTCTCGTCGACCCATCGGCATCTCCATCCATCCGCCGGAGGCACCCACCATGACCGCACGCTCCATCCGCCGTACCACCGCCGCGCGCACCCGGCTCGCCGCGGTCGGAACCCTCGCGGTCACGGGCGCCCTGCTGCTCACCGCGTGCGGTGACCAGACCAAGGACAACGGCTCCGGAAGCAGCGACTCCGCCTCGGCCGCCGCGGCCCCGCTGGCCGGCAAGCTGCCCCAGGCCATCCGCGACAAGGGCGTCATCCGGGTCGGTTCCGACATCGCGTACGCGCCGGTCGAGTTCAAGGACAGCTCCGGCAAGGTCGCCGGCATCGACCCCGACATAGCGGCCGCCATGGGCGAGCAGCTCGGCGTGAAGTTCGAGTTCCAGAACGCCACGTTCGACACCCTCATCGGTGGCCTGGCGTCCAAGCGCTACGACATCGCCATGTCGGCCATGACCGACACCAAGGACCGCCAGGAAGGCATCGACGGCGACACCGGCAAGAAGGTCGGCGCGGGCGTCGACTTCGTCGACTACTTCACCGCGGGTGTCTCCCTCTACACCAACAAGGGCGACGACCAGGGCATCAAGACCTGGGACGACCTGTGCGGGAAGACGATGGCCGTGCAGCGCAACACCTTCTCCCACGACCTCGCCAAGGACCAGGCGGAGAAGTGCAAGAAGGACGGCAAGGCGGCCCTCAAGATCGAGGACTTCGCCACCAACCCCGAGGCCGAGACCCGGATGCGTTCCAAGGGCGCCGACGTCGTCTCCGCGGACTTCCCCATCGCCGCCTACTCCGTGAAGAACGCCGGGGGCGGCAAGTACTTCGAGATCGTCGGCGACCAGGTCGAGGCCGGCCCGTACGGCATCGCCGTCGCCAAGGACAACACCGAACTGCGCGACGCGCTCCAGGCGGCCGTTCAGGCGATCATCGACAGCGGCGAGTACAAGAAGATCGTCGAGAAGTGGGGTGTCGCGGACGGCGCGGTCACCGAGTCCAAGGTCAACGGCGGTTCCTGAACCGACACCGTTCGACTCGGCTCTGAAAGGCTCCACCCGTGACTGTTGACGTCAACAAGACGGACGGTCCCGACGCGACGCCCCCCGCCGGGCCGGAGGCCATCAAGGCCATCCCGGTCCGGCACCCGGGGCGATACGTTTCGGCGGTCGTCGCGCTGGCCCTGCTCGGCTCGGTCGTCTACGCCTTCGCGCAGGGCAACATCAACTGGGGCGCGATCCCCGACTACTTCTTCGACGACCGCATCCTGCACGGCGTCGGGAACACCCTGCTGCTCACCGTGCTGTCCATGGTGATCGGCATCTTCGGCGGCATCCTGCTCGCCGTGATGCGCCTGTCGAAGAACCCCGTGACCTCGTCGGTCGCCTGGTTCTACATCTGGTTCTTCCGCGGCACCCCGGTCCTGGTCCAGCTGTTCGTCTGGTTCAACCTGGGCCTGGTCTTCGAGTACATCAACCTGGGTCCGATCTACAAGGACTACTGGTCGTCGTTCATGACGCCGCTGCTGACGGCGCTCCTCGGCCTGGGCCTGAACGAGGCCGCCTACATGGCCGAGATCTGCCGCGCCGGCCTGCTCTCGGTCGACGAGGGGCAGACCGAGGCGTCGCAGGCGCTCGGCATGAGCCACACCAAGACGCTCCGCCGGATCGTCATCCCGCAGGCGATGCGGGTGATCGTGCCGCCGACGGGCAACGAGGTCATCAACATGCTGAAGACGACCTCGCTCGTCTCGGCGGTGCAGTTCGCCGACCTCTTCAAGGAGGCCCAGGACATCGGTCAGAACGCCGGCTCCACGGTGGAGATGTACTTCCTCGCCGCCGCCTGGTACCTGATCATGACCTCGATCCTGAGCGTCGGGCAGTACTACGTCGAGCGGTACTACGCCCGTGGTTCGAGCCGCAGCCTGCCGCCGACGCCGCTCCAGCGCGTCAGGGCCGCCGTCCTGCCGACGCGCCGCTCGAAGGGAGTCCCGGCATGACGCAGCCTTCCCACCCCATGGTGAGGGCCGAGGGCGTCCACAAGTCCTTCGGCCCCGTCGAGGTCCTCAAGGGCATCGATCTGCAGGTGGACTCCGGTGAGGTGTTCTGCCTGATCGGCCCGTCCGGCTCCGGCAAGTCGACCTTCCTGCGGTGCATCAACCACCTGGAGAAGGTCAACGCCGGGCGCCTGTACGTCGACGGTGAGCTGGTCGGCTACCGCCAGAAGGGCGACAAGCTGTACGAGCTCAAGGACAGCGAGGTCGCGCTGAAGCGTCGGGACATCGGCATGGTGTTCCAGCGGTTCAACCTCTTCCCGCACATGACCGCCGTCGAGAACGTCATGGAGGCCCCGGTCCAGGTCAAGCGCCAGAACAAGGGCCAGGCCAGGGAGCGCGCCATGCAGCTCCTGGAGCGGGTCGGCCTCGGCGACAAGGCCGGCAACTACCCCTCGCAGCTCTCCGGCGGTCAGCAGCAGCGCGTCGCGATCGCCCGCGCTCTGGCCATGGACCCGAAGCTGATGCTGTTCGACGAGCCGACCTCGGCGCTGGACCCGGAGCTGGTCGGTGACGTCCTGGACGTCATGCGCGACCTGGCGGAGTCCGGCATGACGATGGTCGTCGTCACGCACGAGATGGGCTTCGCCCGCGAGGTCGGCGACAGCCTGGTCTTCATGGACGGCGGTGTGGTGGTCGAGGCCGGCGACCCGCGCGAGGTCCTGACCAACCCGCAGCACGAGCGGACCCAGGCGTTCCTGTCCAAGGTCCTCTGACCTGACACGCCGCACGGCCGAGGGGCGGTACGGGGATCCGTCCCCGTACCGCCCCTCGCGTCGCTCCAGCGCCGGCACCAGCGCCGACCAGCACCGGTGCCGGCACCGGCACCGGCATTGAGGTGTCCGGGAACGATCCGGCATGGATCCGGGAGCCCTCTCCCACGCCGTCCGCGTAATACCCTGTAACCACGATCGGCCGTTACCCGGCCGCATCGAAGACCACAGGGCCCATTCGTAAGGACTTCACGTGGAACTGGCCTATTACTCGGACTACGCCGTCCGCCTCGTCAACAGCGAGGAACCGGCCCGGGGCAAGGACTCGCTGACCTCGGTCGAGGCCGTCCGCGGCCTGTTCGGCGGCAACGCGTCGGCGGCCCGCCGCGCCACCGACGCGGACGTCACCCGGTTCCGCTCGGTCCGGGCCCGGCTGCGCGCGGTCTTCGAGGCGGCCGACGGCGGCGACGAGACCCTCGCCGTCGACCTGCTGAACTCCCTCCTGCTGGAGTTCCCGGTCAGCCCGCAGATCTCCGGGCACGACCACCGCGACGGCGACGACCGCCCGCTGTGGCACATGCACCTCGCCGACCACCCCTCGAACGCGACCGCCGGCTTCGCGGCCATCGCCGCGATGGGCCTGGCCTTCCACCTGACGGAGTACGGCGTCGACCGGCTGGGCCTGTGCGAGGCGAGCCCGTGCCGCAACGCCTACCTGGACACCTCCACGAACCGTTCCCGGCGCTACTGCTCCGACCGCTGCGCGACCCGCGCCAACGTGGCCGCCTACCGCGCCCGCAAGCGCCTGGAGGCCGACCGGTCGGCGAGCACGGGCCTGGCCGCGGAGAGCGCCCAGCGCAGCGCCGCCAGCGGCGAACGCTGATCCGCCTTCCGGGGCCGGTAGCGGAACCGCACCTTCCCGAGGATCAGTTCGTCGGGCACGGTGCCGTAGTCGGTGCTGTCCCCCCCGGCGAACGCGTTGTCGCCGAGCACCCACCAGCCGCCGTCACGGCGCTCCACGGCCCGCTTGACGACGAGCAGGTCCTGTTGGAAGGGGTGCCGCAGCACGATCACGTCCCCGGGCCGCACCCGGACCCCGTAGCGCACCACCAGCTGGTCTCCGTGGCGCAGCGTGGGAACCATGGACGGGCCGGTGACCTCGGCCAGCCCGAACGGCGCGGCGGCCCTGCCGCGCTCGGCGTCCTGCGACGGCTCCGGCATCGCCGGCACCTCCCCTGCTCCGTTCCTCCACCAGTCTCAGTCTGACCCCGGACTTTTGTCCTAAGCCCACGGGGGCACTCGCGAAAACCGCTCCCTCAGGGAGTAATGTCCCACCTGAGAAGACGATCACGAGGAAGGAACGCTCCATGCTTTCCCGCCTGTTTGCCCCCAAGGTCACGGTCAGCGCGCACTGCGACCTGCCCTGCGGCGTGTACGACCCGGCCCAGGCCCGCATCGAGGCGGAGTCGGTGAAGGCCGTGCAGGAGAAGATGGCCGCCAACGACGACCCGCACTTCCAGGCGCGCGCCACCGTCATCAAGGAGCAGCGCGCCGAGCTCGCGAAGCACCACGTCTCCGTGCTGTGGAGCGACTACTTCAAGCCCCCGCACTTCGAGAAGTACCCCCAGCTGCACCAGCTGGTCAACGACACCCTCAAGGCCCTGTCGGCCGCGAAGGCGTCGACCGACCCGAAGACGGGCGAGAAGGCGCTGGAACTCATCGCCGAGATCGACAAGATCTTCTGGGAGACGAAGAAGGCCTGACACCCGGGCCGTTCCCGACACCGGCGGTCGGTGCACCACCGCGGGACGAGGGACTTCGGGGAGGGGCCCGGTCGGCACACGACCGGGCCCCTCCGGCGTGCCCGGGAGGGCGCGTGCCGGGAGAACGGCCGCGGACGCCCGGCGACCGGACCGCCCCCTGCGCGCACCGGCCTACGATCGCCGCATGAGCTCCCGCACCCGCACCCACGTCCGCTGGACGTACGTCTTCCTCGACCGGCCCGCCGAGCGCTTCGAGCGGGCCTGCGCGTTCTGGACCGCCGTCACCGGCACGGCCCTGTCCGAACCCCGCGGGGACGAGGACGAGTTCGTCACCCTCCTGGCGGAAGGGGCCGACGCCTGCGTGAAGGCGCAGGCGGTCGGTGACGGGGCGGGCGGGGCACACCTCGACCTCTGCGTCGAGGACGTGGCGGCCTTCGTCGCGGCGGCGCTGGACGCGGGCGCGCGCACGGTCGCCGTCCACGACGACCTGGCCGTACTACGTTCCCCCGCCGGCCAGCTGTTCTGCGCCGTCACCTGGCACGGCGAGTCCGTACGCCCGCCCGTGGTGGCGGGCAGCCGCCTGGACCAGGTCAGCATCGACGTCCCGCCGTCCGCGTACGGCGCCGAAGTCGCCTTCTGGGGCGGTCTCCTGCCCGACTGGACGTCCCGGCCGGGCTCACTGCCGGAGTTCCACGTGGTGGCGCCGCCGCCGGGACTGCCGGTGCGGATCCTGCTCCAGCGCCTCGGCGAGGAGCGACCGGTCTCCGCCCACCTCGACCTCGCGTGCGGCCCGGACATCGCGACGGTGCGGGCCCGGCACGAGCAACTGGGCGCACGGTTCGTCGCCGGCCACCCCCACTGGACGGTGCTGCGCGACCCGGCGGGCGGCCTGTACTGCCTGACCGGCCGCGACGCGGAGACGGGCGGGCTGCCGCGCGGCTAGGCCACCAGGGGCACCACCGGCACCACCGTCGTCGGTCTCCGCCGCCTCTCCCCGGTGAGCCACCGGGGAACGCCCGGGCGGGCGTCAGGAGGCGGGGGCGGCGGGGGTGCCGGGTTCGTCGGCGCGCTCCCGGGGAGCGGGGCCGCCGTGCTGTTCGACGGATTCGGAATGGCCGTGCTGTGCGGTGCCGGGTTCGAGGAACGACCCGCAGTCGGAGTTGTGGCACGGGCCCGCCACCCAGCGCGGTACCCATGTGCCCAGCGTCTTGTGGCGCCGGACCACCGTGTCCACGGTCTGCCCGCAGTCGGGACAGACGTGCTTTTCCCTGTCCATGCCCTCAGGGTAGGCCGGTCATCGCTTCCGCGCGTATCTACGGACGAGGACCCCGTTGGAGAACGTGCGCACGGACTCCAGGCTGAAGTCGGTCACGGAGAAGTCCGCGCCGAACATCGGCGTGCCGGAGCCGTAGACCTGCGGGTAGGTCTTGATGACGAGTTCGTCGATCTCGTCGAGCAGTGCGCCCGCGATGCGTGAGCCGCCGCAGAGCCAGATGCCCAGCTCGCCGTCCTCGGCCTTGAGCCGGCGCACCCGGCCGACCAGGTCCGTGTCGATGACCTCGACGTTCGGGTCGGGAGAGGGGCCGAGGGTGCGGGAGGCGACGAACTCGCGCAGGTGGCCGTAAGGGCTGGTGATGCCGGCGTCGAGGGCGAGCTGGTAGCTCGCCCGGCCCTGGATCACGCTGTCGAAGTTCGGGTTCCCGGCCCCTTCCAGGCCCAGCTGCTCACGGCCCTGGACGGCGATGGTGTCCGGATACTCCGAGGCGAGGTAGCCGAGGAACTCCTCGTCCAGGAAGGCGAACATCGACGACGCGTCGCCCTGCGGGTCTCCGATGAAGCCGTCGATGGAGCAGGCGATGTAGTAGGTGAGCTTGCGCAAACCGGTCTCTTTCCGTGGTCCGAATAGAACAACTCCATGTGTAGTACTTCACTTGTAGTGATGACAAGTGTTTTCCGGAACCGGTCCGGCGACCGCGGCAAGTGGGAGAAGGGATTCCGCACGGCCGGGAGCCCGCTCACCGGTCCGCACATGGACACACGAGGAGACGGACACGCGAAGAGGCGGGTCCCGCGCGCCGTGGGGATGCGCGGGACCCGCCGGGCCGGACCTCTCGGCACCGTACGGAGTCAGGAGCCGTACGGTGCCGGGGGCCCGGGGACCGCGAGAGGCAGGGGGCCGCCTCGGTGACGGCCCCTCCTCATACGCTGCGGCGCGTCACGAACTCCGCCAGGGACAGCAGACCGCCCGCCGCTTCCGGGTCCGGAACGGCACGGGCCAGCTCGGACATCGCCCGGGCCATGCGGTCAGCCGCCTGTTCCTGGGCCCACTCCCGGCCACCGGCCCGCTCGACGGCCAGCGTCATGCGCTCCACGTCGTCCCCCTGCTCTCGGGGGGACGCGTACAGCTCCGCCAGTTCCGCGGCGGCCGGGGTGCCGGAGCCGAGCGCGGCGACCACCGGCAGGGACTTCTTGCGGGCGACCAGGTCCGCGCCGACCGGCTTGCCGGTGTGCCGGGGGTCCCCCCATATGCCGATCACGTCGTCGATGAGCTGGAAGGCGAGCCCGGCCTGACGGCCGAACGCGTCCAGCGCCCCGACGTCCTCCTCCGCCGCCCCCGCGTACAGCGCGCCGAGGGCGCAGGCGCAGCCGAGCAGGGCCCCCGTCTTGGCCTCGGCCATGGCGAGCACCTCCTCGAGGGTGACCTCGGCCGGACCCCGCTCCTCCAGGGCGGTGTCCGCGTGCTGGCCGGCGCACAGCTCGATCACGCAGTCCGCGAGCCGGGCGGCGGCGGCAGGGGACGCCGGATGCGGGTGCGCGGCGAGCCTGCCGAGGGCGAGCGCCTGGAGCGCGTCCCCGGCGAGGACGGCGGCGGCGTCGCCGAACACCGTCCAGGCGGTGGGGCGGTGCCGGCGGGTGGTGTCACGGTCCATCACGTCGTCGTGCAACAGCGTGAAGTTGTGGATCAGTTCGACGGCGGCGGCCGCCGGGAGAGCCGCCGTCCTGGCCGCCGGGCCACCGAGCGCGGCGGCCGCGGCGAGCACCAGCGCGGGCCGGATCGCCTTGCCCGCGTTGCCCGTGGCCGGTGTGCCGTCCGCGTGCTCCCAGCCGAAGTGGTAGCGCGCGATCCGCCGCATCGGACCGGGCAGCGAGTCGATCGCCGCACGGAGCCCGGGGTCGACGTGCCCCCGGGTCTCCTCCAGGATCACGGCCGCCTCATGGCCGTCGAGTGCTCCGGGATCGCCGTCGGTCCGGCTCGGAACGACTCTCCCCCTCCCTCGCGCCTCACCGGGGTGCGGTCTGGCCCGCGTCACGTGCTCGGTCATCGGGTCCCCCTCGCCGGGTCCGCGCACGGCGGCGGAGGCTCGGCCGCACGTGGACCCTTCGGGTGCACCCGCCCGGATGGGCGGGCGCACGGCGACCGCACGGGTGAGGTCACCGCCAGCGGCCGATCTCGACGTTCTCCAGGACACCCAGCGCGTCCGGAACCAGCACCGCGGCCGAGTAGTAGGCCGTGACCAGGTACTTGATGACGGCCTGTTCGTTGATGCCCATGAACCGCACGGACAGGCTCGGCTCGATCTCGTCCGGGATGCCGGACTGGCGCAGGCCGATGACGCCCTGGTCCTGCTCGCCGAGACGCATCGCGATGATCGAGCTGGTGCGCGCCTCGGTCACCGGGATCTTGTTGCACGGGTAGATCGGCACCCCGCGCCAGGTGGGGATCCGGTTGCCGGCGACGTCGATCGTCTCGGGGACGAGCCCCCGCTTGTTGAGTTCGCGGCCGATCGCGGCGATCGCGCGCGGGTGGGCGAGAAGCATCTTGGTGCCGCGCCGGCGGCTGAGCAGCTCGTCGAGGTCGTCCGGGCCCGGCACGCCGTCGTGGGGCTGGATCCGCTGGTCGTACTCGCAGTTGTGGAGCAGGCCGAACTCACGGTTGTTGACCAGCTCGTGCTCCTGGCGCTCCTTCAACGCCTCCACCGTCAGACGCAGTTGCTGCTCGGTCTGGTTCATCGGCTGGTTGTAGAGGTCGGCCACGCGCGAGTGGATGCGCAGGACGGTCTGGGCGATGCTCAGTTCGTACTCGCGCGGACGGGCCTCGTAGTCCACGAAGGTGTGCGGGATGTCCGGCTCACCGGCGTGCCCCGCGGCCAGGTCGACGGCCTTCTCGCCGTAGCGGTTGGTCGGCTGAGCGGGGATCGAGCGCAGACCGCGCAGGTGCTCGGCCAGTGAGCCGGCGCGCTCGGCGACCTGCTCGAAGTCCTGGCGGGACAGGATCAGCACGGTGCAGGCCGTGTCCGCGCGGGCGGTGTACTCCCAGATGGCGTCCGGGTCGAGCAGCGCCTGGTCACCGAAGTACGCGCCGTCGGCGAGGACTCCGAGGACCTGGTCGTCGCCGTAGGGGCCGGTGCCGACCTTCTCGATCCTGCCGTGCGCGAGGAGGTGGACCTTGTCGGCCCGGCTGCCGAAGGAGACGACGACCTCGCCCGGCGCGTACTCCCGCTGCCGGCATCGGGAGGCCAGCTCCGAGAGCACGTCCTCGTCCCCGTAGGACCGCAGCGCGGGCAGCTCGCCCAGCTCCGCGGGGACGACCTCGACACGGTCCCCGGTCTTGACGAAGGTGACGCGACCGTCGCCGACGGCGTACGTCAGACGCCGGTTCACCCGGTACGTGCCGCCCTGCACGTCGACCCAGGGAAGATTCCGCAGCAGCCAGCGAGAGCTGATCTCCTGCATCTGCGGTACGGACTTGGTGGTGGTGGCCAGGTTCCGCGCGGCCGCGGTGCCGAGGCTCTGCTGCGGCTCGTCCTGCTCCGCGCGGACTTCTTCGCCTACCGACATAGAGAATTGCCCTCCCGGTGATACGCCGGAGCCGTACTGCGCCGACGCACTGTTCTCGCGGACAAGCCTTCCATCACTCAGTGTGTTCGTGCCATTACACGAAAGAGCGGGAATGGATCAACGACGGTGTGGGCACGGCGGCTCTCCGCACGACCGGTGTTCGACAATGAGGGGGTGACCAGGCCCGTTCCGTTCGACTCCGCCGCCCTGCGCCCCCGACTGCCCTCGCCGCTGGAGGAGGTGGCCGACGACCGGTTCGCCCGGCACGGCGTACGGCTGCTCCTCAAGCGGGACGACCTGATCCACCCGGAGCTGATCGGCAACAAGTGGCGCAAGCTCGTGCCGAACCTGGAGGCGGCGGCCGGACGGCCGGTCGTCACGTTCGGGGGCGCCTACTCCAACCACCTGCGGGCGACGGCCGCCGCCGGCCGGCTGCTGGGCCTGCCCACGATCGGGGTGGTGCGCGGCGACGAGCTGGCCGCCCGCCCGCTGAACCCCTCGCTGGCCCGCTGCGCGGCCGACGGGATGCGGCTGCACTTCGTCGACCGGGGGACCTACCGCCGCAAGGACGACCCCGCCGTGCTGGCGGCGGTCCTGCGCGCGGCGGGCGTCGAGGACGCGTACGTGGTGCCCGAGGGCGGCAGCAACGCGCCGGCCGTCCGCGGCTGCCGGGCCCTCGGTGAGGAACTGCGCGCCCACGCCGATGTGGTGGCCCTCGCCTGCGGCACCGGCGGCACCCTCGCGGGCCTCGCCGCCGGCCTGGGCCCCGGCCGGCGGACCCTCGGCGTACCGGTTCTCAAGGGCGGCTTCCTCGGTGACGCGATACGGGCCCTGCAGCAGGAGGCCTTCGGCGGCCCGGTGGGCGACTGGCGGCTGGACGAGCGCTTCCACTTCGGCGGGTACGCCCGCAGCACGCCCGCGCTCGAGGACTTCGCGCGGGACTTCGAGGAACGGCACGGCCTGCCCGTCGAACGTCTCTATGTCGCCAAGTCGCTGTACGGACTCGCCGTCCTCACCGAGGAGGGCGCCTTCCCGCGCGGGACACGGCTCGCGGCGGTCGTGACGGGAGCACCGTTCACCTCCTGACCGGCCCGCGTGTCCCGGGCCGGCACACCTAGCCCGCCTCCCGGTAGGCGGCGGCCTCCTCCAGGTCCAGCCTGCGCAGCAGCGTCCGCAGCATCTCGTCGTCGATGTACCGGCCGTCGCGCAGCCGCACGAAGACCTCCCGTTCGGCGCTGATCATCTCTCGGGACAGCCGGCGGTAGGTGTCGTCGACGGTCTCGCCGGTGGCCGGGTTGACCTGGCCGAGGCGTTCCCAGACGGCGTTGCGGCGGCGTTCGAGGACGGCGCGCAGACGGTCGGCGAGAGGCGGGGGCAGCGCGTTGCGTTCGTCGGACAGCAGTTCCTCCAGCCGCTCCTCGGCGACCCGGGAGGCCTGGGCCTGCGCGTTGGCCTCGGCGAGGGTCGCGGCCTGCGGATCGGGGTCGGGGAACTTCAGCAGGCGGATCAGCGGGGGCAGGGTCAGCCCCTGCACGACCAGGGTGCCGATGACCGTGGTGAAGGTCAGGAAGAGGATCAGGTTGCGGTGCGGGAAGGGGGCCTCGCCGTGGTCCACGGTGACGGGGACGGAGAAGGCGATGGCCAGCGACACCACGCCGCGCATGCCGGCCCAGCCGATGACGATCGGTCCCCGCCAGGTCGGGTTCTCCTCGCGCCTGCGGACGCGTGCCGACAGCATCCGGGGCAGGAAGGTCGCCGGGTACACCCACAGGAAGCGGACCGCGACGACCACGAGGAAGAGGGCGACCGCGTACAGGCCGGCGTCCAGGCCCTCGTAGTCGCCGAGGCCCCGCAGGACGATCGGCAGTTGCAGGCCGATGAGCGCGAAGACCGCCGACTCCAGCACGAAGGCGACCATCTTCCACACCGCCTCCTCCTGGAGCCGGGTGGCGAAGTCGACCTCCCAGGCGCGGTGGCCGAGGTAGAGGGCGACGACGACGACGGCGATGACGCCGGAGGCGTGGAACTGCTCGGCGGCCGCGTACGCGACGAACGGGATGAGCAGGGAGAGGGTGTTCTGCAGGAGCGGTTCCTTCAGACGGGTGCGCAGCCAGTGCAGCGGGGCCATCAGGATCAGGCCGACGGCGGTGCCGCCGACCGCCGCGACCAGGAACTCCTCGATCCCGCCGGCCCAGGACGCGCCCTCGCCGACGACGACCGCGAGGGCCACCTTGTAGGCGGTGATCGCGGTCGCGTCGTTCAGCAGGGACTCGCCCTGGAGGATCGTGGTGACCTTCGACGGCAGGCCCACCCTGCGTGCCACCGCCGTCGCCGCGACGGCGTCCGGCGGCGCCACCACCGCGCCCAGCACCAGTGCCGCGGTCAGCGGCAGCCCGGGGACCATCAGGTAGGCGGCCCACCCGACGGCGAGCGTCGCGAAGAGGACGTACCCGACCGACAGCAGCGCCACGGGCCGCAGCTGGGCACGGAGGTCGAGGTACGAGCTGTCGGTGGCGGAGGTGTACAGCAGCGGGGGCAGCAGGAGCGGCAGCACGACGTCCGGGTCGAGGGTGTAGTCCGGCACCCCGGGGACGTACGACACGGCCAGGCCCACGGCGACGAGCAGCAGCGGCGCCGGCACCGGTGTGCGCCGGGCCGCCCCGGCGACCGCCGCACTGCCCGCCACCAGCAACAACAGTGGCATCACGTCCATGTCCCGCCCACCCTCGCTTTTTCCGCGCGGTCGTCCGTACGACCGTCGTAATCTGGCAATCATGAAACAGTGCACGCACGCCGAAGCGCTGCCGCACCCCGAACCCGTCCCGCTCGGCGAGACGTGCCCGGAGTGCCTGCGCGACGGCACCCACCCGGTGCAACTACGGCTCTGCATGACGTGCGGCCACGTGGGCTGCTGCGACTCCTCGCCGGGCCGCCACGCCACCGAGCACCACAAGGACTCGGGCCACCCGATCATGCGGACCTTCGAACCCGGCGAGAACTGGCGCTGGTGCTTCGTCGACCACGTCCTCGTCTGAACCGTGCGGGGGACGGCCCGTCCGTCCACCGGGTACGGTTCGGGCATCTGACGCCTGGGTACGTCAACCCGGCGCGCCCTCTTCCCTTTTGGGCCGGCAGACCCCTAGACACGGAGCGTATTCACAGCTTTACTGTGAGTGACGACAGGGGGGCGGGGTCCCGGGACAGGACGGTTGGGAGCGCGGTAGCGTCACCGCTGCACCACACACGCGTTATCCCGGGGGGCGACCCTCGGCCCCCGGAAAGCTTGTACCACCTTGGAGGTGAGGGTGTCCCAGATCGCAGGCGAGCCCGCGACCCAGGACTTCGTGGAAGTCCGGCTGCCGGCTGCGGGTGCCTACCTGTCGGTGCTGCGGACGGCCACGGCCGGCCTCGCGGCCCGTTTGGACTTCACCCTGGACGAGATCGAGGACCTGCGCATCGCGGTGGACGAGGCCTGCGCGATCCTGCTCCAGCAGGCCGTGCCCGGTTCGGTGCTCAGTTGCGTCTTCCGTCTGATCGACGACTCGCTGGAGGTCACCGTCTCGGCGCCGACCACCGACGGCCACGCCCCCGCGCGCGACACGTTCGCGTGGACCGTGCTGTCCGCCCTCGCGGGCAAGGTGTCCTCCGCCGTGGACGAGGACAAGACCGTTTCGATCAGCCTCTACAAACAGCGCGGCGCGGGACCCGGGCCGGCGTGACGAACGGGGACGGGCCGGTGCGGGACGAAGAGCGCGGCACACAGGAGCTGCCGGCCGAGAGCGCCGGGACGGCGGTCTCGGCGGGCGGTTCCCGACGCATGGCGGACGGCATCGACGGCATTCCCGAGCAGGCCCGGCCGCATCCGGAGGACGACCCGGCCTCCGCGGGGACCGGCTTCTCCGGGAGTGCCGAGCAGGAGCCGCCTCGGGAGAGGCGGATCGGGGGCACCCCGGGCCGGGCCGCGGAAGAGGCTCGACACAGGGCGACGGGCGGGACGATGAGCGAGCACGAGCGAGACCATGAACACGGCGTGCCGGGCACGCGGCACGAGCCCCAGCAGGCCGCGCCGCACCGGCTCGCGCCCCAGCAGCAGCCGGTCCCCCAGGCGCGCGAGCCCCAGGACCGCAGCGGGGCGCGTGCGAAGTTCGTCGAGCTGCGCGGGCTGAGGGAGGGCAGCCCGGAGTACGCGGAGCTGCGCAACCAGCTGGTCCGCATGCACCTGCCGCTCGTCGAGCACCTCGCGCGCCGCTTCCGCAACCGCGGGGAACCGCTGGACGACCTCACCCAGGTCGCCACCATCGGACTGATCAAGTCGGTCGACCGTTTCGACCCGGACCGCGGCGTGGAGTTCTCGACGTACGCGACGCCTACGGTCGTCGGTGAGATCAAGCGGCACTTCCGCGACAAGGGCTGGGCGGTGCGGGTGCCGCGCCGGCTCCAGGAGCTGCGGCTGTCGCTGACGACGGCCACGGCCGAGCTGTCCCAGTTGCACGGCCGCTCGCCGACCGTGCACGAGCTGGCCGAGAGACTGGCGATCTCGGAGGAGGAGGTCCTGGAAGGCCTGGAGTCGGCCAATGCCTACTCCACCCTGTCGCTCGACGTCCCCGACACCGACGACGAGTCCCCGGCGGTCGCCGACACTCTCGGCGCCGAGGACGAGGCGCTGGAGGGCGTCGAGTACCGCGAGTCGCTCAAGCCGCTCCTGGAGGATCTTCCGCCGCGCGAGAAGCGGATCCTGCTGCTGCGCTTCTTCGGCAACATGACGCAGTCGCAGATCGCGCAGGAGGTCGGCATCTCCCAGATGCACGTCTCCCGCCTGCTGGCGCGCACCCTGGCCCAGTTGCGGGAGAAGCTGCTCGTCGAGGAGTGACCCCGCCGCGGCGCAATCCCGTGGCGGTCGCTACTTCTTCTCCCCGCCGGCCGCGCCGGGCCCCCGGATGCCGAGGGCCCGGGTCGTCTCGCCGTTGACGATCAGGACCAGCGCGGCGACGGCCGCGGCGGCCAGCGCGATGCCCGCCGGGATCGCCATGCTGTCGGCCTGGAGCAGGTTGTAGGCGACGGGCAGCGCCATGATCTGGGTGATGACGGCCGGCCCGCGGCTCCAGCTCCGGCAGCCCAGCAGCCCGCGGGCGGCGAGCAGGGGCAGCAGGGCGAGGACCATCAGCGTCACCCCGCCGGTGACGGCCTGCTGCCGGTCGTCGGGATCACCGGTGACGCCGAGGACGAGGATCCAGAGCCCGCCGACGACCAGCGCCAGCCCCTCCAGGGCGACGAGCGCGGCGGCGTACGTCAGACGGCGCGGGCGGGGGCCCACGGGGTTTGCGCCCTCCGTCCGCCCGGCGTTCTCCGTGTCGTTCGGGGTGGCGGGTTTCCGCTCGCTGCTCACCCCAGAAGGGTAGCCGCCGCTCCCGGCCCGTCGCCGTGCCCCTCCGGCCCCGCGCATCCCGTCGTGTCACGGCTCACGCCGTCGGCGCGGGCCGATCCCCGTTCGGCCTTGTGTCCCGGTACCACCCAGTAGGTACGCTGCCCTCCATGCGTGCACTCCTCGTGGTCAACCCGGCAGCAACCACTACCAGTGCACGGACGCGTGACGTCCTCATCCACGCGCTCGCCAGTGAGATGAAGCTGGAGGCGGTCACCACCGAGTACCGCGGGCACGCGCGGGACCTGGGGCGGCAGGCCGCGCAGAGCGACGACATAGACATGGTCGTCGCCCTCGGCGGCGACGGCACCATCAACGAGGTGGTCAACGGACTGCTGCACGCCGGCCCCGACCCCGAGAACCTGCCAGGCATCGCCGTGGTCCCCGGCGGCTCCACGAATGTCTTCGCCCGTGCCCTCGGCCTGCCCAACGATCCCGTCGAGGCGACCGGCGCCCTGCTGGACGCCCTGCGCGAGGGCCGGGAGCGCACGGTCGGACTGGGACTCACCTCCGGTACGCCGGGCACGGAGGACGAGGCGGTGCCGGCGCGCTGGTTCACCTTCAACGCCGGTCTCGGTTTCGACGCCGGGGTCGTGGGCCGGGTCGAACAGCAGCGTGAGCGCGGCCGGAGGTCCACCCACGCGCTCTACGTCCGCCAGGCCGTGCGCCAGCTCCTCGGCGAGCCGCAGCGACGACACGGTTCGATCACGCTGGAGCGCCCGGGTGCGGACCCGGTGACCGATTTGGTGCTGTCCATCGTGTGCAACACGGCTCCGTGGACCTATCTGGGCAATCGCCCGGTGTACGCATCGCCTAAGGCCTCGTTCGATACCGGGCTCGACGTACTCGGCCTCAGCCGCCTGTCCACCGCTTCGGTTGTCCGGTATGGGACCCAGTTGCTCACTTCGTCCCCCGACCGGGGCCCTCACGGCAAGCACGCCGTGTCCTTGCACGATCTGGACCAGTTCACCTTGCATTCGAAGGCCCCGCTGCCCCTTCAGATGGACGGTGACCACCTGGGGCTGCGTACCAGCGTGACGTTCACAGGCGTACGCCGTGCACTGCGTGTGATTGTGTGAGCAGAAAGGGCTGAAGTCCTTTCACTCGAACGTTTAGACCAGGGTCCACCCCATGGAAGTACGGCTGTGACCTAGTCGACACCGAGGAATCAAAAAAAACTTTCCGGAAGGGGTTGTATCCGCCGCTGAGGTTTGCGAGTC
The DNA here is from genome assembly GCF_055580685.1 of Streptomyces sp. NPDC031554. Classification (NCBI taxonomy): domain Bacteria; kingdom Bacillati; phylum Actinomycetota; class Actinomycetes; order Kitasatosporales; family Streptomycetaceae; genus Streptomyces; species Streptomyces sp. NPDC031554. Next base: position 520,764 of record NZ_JBVIKX010000001.1, read on the forward strand.
TCTACGTGGCGATCGGGACGGCCCGCAGGACCGGCCTCCACTGATCACCGGAACCCCTCTTCAATCCACAGGACCGCGCCGGGAAACCTGGCTGATGGCCCTTCACTTGTTGAGGGATTCGTGAAAGCGTTCACATTCACAAGCAACGTGCATGTAATACCAAGGAGAGGTAGCAGCCATGGACTGGCGTCACAACGCCGTTTGCCGCGAGGAAGACCCCGAGCTCTTCTTCCCCATCGGCAACACCGGTCCTGCGCTGCTGCAGATCGAGGAAGCCAAGGCCGTCTGCCGTCGCTGCCCCGTTATGGATCAGTGTCTGCAGTGGGCGCTCGAGTCCGGTCAGGACTCCGGCGTCTGGGGTGGCCTCAGCGAGGACGAGCGCCGCGCGATGAAGCGCCGCGCCGCCCGCAACCGGGCCCGTCAGGCCTCCGCCTGACGACACCCGCCCCGCAAGCCTGAGCTTGGCGGCGCGTACAGCGTGTACGCATCTCCCGCCCCCGAGCCGCAGCGCGCAGTACCCCCGATGCGCAGCACACGCTGCCAACGAGCATTCGAGCCCCGGACCCCTGAGCGGTCCGGGGCTTCTTGCTGTCCCCGGCCGGGGATCACTTCTGCGCCCGCACCGGAATGTCCAGGATCACCTGTGTGCCCCGCTCCGGAGCCGGGACCATGTCGAAGGATCCCCCCAACTCCCCCTCCACCAGCGTCCGTACGATCTGGAGGCCGAGGTTTCCGGAGGTGTGCGGGTCGAATCCCTCGGGCAGGCCGACGCCGTCGTCCTGGACCGTGACCAGCAGGCGGCCCTCCTTCGTGGTGCCGCCGCGGACCGCCGAGACCTCGACCGCGCCGGTGTCGCCCTCGCGGAAGCCGTGTTCCAGGGCGTTCTGGAGGATCTCGGTGAGCACCATGGACAGCGGGGTGGCGACCTCCGCGTCGAGGATGCCGAAGCGTCCGGTGCGCCGGCCGGTCACCTTGCCCGGCGAGATCTCCGCGACCATCGCCAGGACGCGGTCGGCGATCTCGTCGAACTCCACGCGCTCGTCCAGGTTCTGGGACAGCGTCTCATGGACGATGGCGATCGAACCGACGCGCCGGACCGCCTCCTCCAGGGCCTCCCTGCCCCGCTCGGACTCGATCCTGCGGGCCTGCAGCCGCAGCAGGGCGGCCACGGTCTGGAGGTTGTTCTTCACCCGGTGGTGGATCTCCCGGATGGTGGCGTCCTTGGTGATCAACTCACGCTCGCGACGACGCAGTTCGGTGACGTCCCGGCACAGGACGAGCGAACCGATGCGGACGCCCTTGGGCTTGAGCGGGATGGCCCGGAACTGGATGACGCCGTCGTGCGCCTCGACCTCGAACTCGCGCGGCGCCCAGCCGCTGGCGACCTTGGCGAGCGCCTCGTCCACCGGGCCCCGGGTGGGGGCGAGTTCCGCGGTGGTCAGGCCGAGGTTGTGGCCGACCAGGTCGGAGGCGAGGCCCATCCGGTGGTAGGCGGAGAGCGCGTTCGGGGAGGCGTACTGGACGACTCCGTCGGCGTCGAGGCGGATCAGGCCGTCGCCGACGCGCGGGGCCGCGTCCATGTCCATCTGCTGGTCGGGGAACGGGAAGGAGCCGGCCGCGATCATCTGCGCCAGGTCGGAGGCACTCTGGAGGTAGGTCAGCTCCAGGCGGCTCGGGGTGCGCACGGTGAGCAGGTTGGTGTTGCGGGCGATCACACCGAGCACCCGGCCCTCGCGCCGCACGGGGATGGACTCGACCCGGACGGGGACCTCCTCGCGCCACTCCGGGTCGCCCTCGCGCACGATCCGGCCCTCGTCGAGGGCGGCGTCGAGGAGGGGGCGACGGCCGCGCGGGACGAGGTGGCCGACCATGTCGTCCTGGTAGGAGGTGGGGCCGGTGTTGGGCCGCATCTGGGCGACGGAGACGTAACGGGTGCCGTCGCGCGTGGGGACCCACAGGACCAGGTCGGCGAAGGACAGGTCGGAGAGCAGCTGCCACTCCGAGACCAGCAGGTGCAGCCACTCGAGGTCGGAGTCGCCGAGTGCGGTGTGCTGGCGTACGAGTTCGTTCATGGAGGGCACGTCTGTGAGCGTACCTGGGGGTATGTCCGGGGCCTAAAAACGCCGGCGCGCGTGCCCGGAGACACCCGCGGGCCGCGGCGCCTGGGAGGGACCCTCAGCCCTCCCGGCACCGCAGCCCGGAGCAATATCGGCCGCGGGGTGTGCGGTCCCGTCGGCCGAGGGTCGAGGATCCGGGGCAGTCAGGGCAGAGAGCTCCGGGTCCTCGGTCCGCCTTCCTGTGCGGGGAAGACGGAAGTCTGCTGTACGACCCCACCATTGTGGACTAGACCACTTCGGCTGTCCATGTGCGGGACCCCGCGCGTTCGCCGTCCGGGGTGCGATGTTCGGACGCCCCGGCATGCACGACGCAGCCTAGCCTGTGCGGGCCCCCCGTGGAGCCGGACGGCGGGGCGGTTTCCGGACCTCCCGGAACACGGCCGGCCGGCGCCGCCCTCCTCGGCCCCCTCGGCCCCTCTCCCGGCCGCCTCCGGCCCCGCCGTCGCCTGGGCGGGGATACCCGATTCTGTTAGATTGGTCTAAACCACATAGGCCCTTCCGGGCCCCGTCGAGCCCCTCTCCAGAACGGCAGGCCAGCGTGGAAGTTGTCATCGTTGCGGACGCCAGGTCGGGCGGCGAACTCGTCGCCGAGGCCGTCGCACAGCTGCTGCGGCGCAAGCCCGACGCCCTGCTCGGAGTGGCCACCGGTTCCACCCCGTTGCCCGTCTACCAGGCGTTGACGGCTCGGGTCCGGTCCGGTGCCGTCGACACCTCGCGGGTGCGCGTCGCCCAGCTCGACGAATACGTCGGCCTGCCCGCCGAGCACCCCGAGTCCTACCGCTCGGTGCTGCGCCGGGAGGTGCTGGAGCCGCTCGGCATCGGCATGGACGCCTTCCTGGGGCCGGACGGCACCGCCGAGGACGTACAGGCCGCGTGCGAGGCCTACGACCGGGCGCTGGCCGCCGCCGGCGGGGTCGACCTCCAGCTGCTCGGGATCGGGACCGACGGGCACATCGGGTTCAACGAGCCCTGCTCCTCGCTGGCCTCCCGGACGCGGATCAAGACGCTCACCGAGCAGACCCGGATCGACAACGCGCGGTTCTTCGACGGGGACGTCGAGCAGGTCCCGCACCACGTCGTCACGCAGGGCATCGGGACCATCCTGGAGGCACGGCACCTGGTGCTGCTCGCCACGGGCGAGGGCAAGGCGGACGCCGTCGCCGCGACCGTCGAGGGGCCGGTGGCGGCCGTCTGCCCCGCCTCCGCGCTCCAGCTGCACCCGCACGCCACCGTCGTCGTCGACGAGGGCGCCGCGTCCAAGCTGAAGCTCGCGGACTACTTCCGCCACACGTACGCCGACAAGCCGCGATGGCAGGGGATCTGAGGGGACCTCCCCGTACGGGCCCCACGACGGCGCGGGCGCCGGCCCCCTCGAAAGGGGTCCGGCGCCCGCGCCGTCGTGGGGGCGGACCGTCACCCGCCCGCGATGACCTCCGCCGCCGCCCGTCCGCAGACCCGGGCCGCGCCGTGGGTGGCGAGATGGAGGGCGCCGCGGGCCGGGGCCCGGGGGACGCCCATCTCGACGACGATCGTGTCGGGGCGGGCGGCGAGGAGGGTGTCCAGGGCCGCCGTCATCCAGGGGTGGCGGTGCTCGTCGCGGACCACGGCCACGATCCGCCGCTCCCCCGCCGCGACCAGTGCCGCGTGTCCCGCGTCCTCGCCGGCGAAGCTGCCCGTCCCGGTGCCGGGCAGGAGCCGGGCGAGTTCCGCGGCCACGCCCCAGGGCGTCTCGTCGCCGACGGCGATGTTGGCGACCGGGGTGAGGGCGGCCACGTACGGGGCGTCGGTGAGCGGGGCGAAGGGGGCGGCGGCGGTACGGCGCAGGGCCCGGCGGGCGGCCACGAGGCCGATGTCGGGGTGCGCGCCGGTCCGGCCGGCGGACCGGGAGGCCGCGGCGGAGGCGGTCCACCGGGCCAGGGCACGCACCCGCCGCGCCGCGTCGGCGAGGCGTTCCTCCGGGAGGTCGCCCGTGCGCACCGCGGCGACGAGGGCGTCGCGCAGGCGTCGTACCGTCTCGTCGTCGGCGAGGCCGCCGCCCACGCAGATGGCGTCGGCGCCGGCCGCGACGGCCAGGACGCTGCCGCGCTCGATGCCGTAGGTGCCGGCGATCGCCCGCATCTCCATGCCGTCGGTGACGATCAGGCCGTCGTAGCCGAGTTCGCCGCGCAGCAGGTCCGTCAGGATGCGGCGGGACAGGGTCGCCGGGTGGTCCGGGTCCAGGGCCGGGACCAGGATGTGCGCGCTCATCACGGCCCGGCTGCCGGCCGCGACGGCGGCGCGGAACGGGGCCAGTTCGCGCTCGGCCAGCACGGCCGGGTCCGCGTCGATGCGGGGCAGGGCGAGGTGGGAGTCGACGGCCGTGTCCCCGTGACCGGGGAAGTGCTTGGTGCAGGCGGCGACGCCCGCCGCCTGCAGACCGGTGACGTAGGCCGCGGTGTGCCGGGCGACCAGGCCGGGGTCGGCGCCGAAGGAGCGGACCCCGATCACCGGGTTGTCCGGATTGGAGTTCACGTCGGCCGAGGGGGCCCAGTTGAGGTCGACCCCGCAGGCCGCGAGGCGGCGGCCCAGTTCGAAGGCGACCTCGCGGGTCAGCTCCACGTCGTCCACCGCGCCCAGGGCGTGGTTGCCGGGGAAGCTGGAGCCGGTCCGCACCTCGAGGCGGGTGACGTCGCCGCCCTCCTCGTCGATCGCGACCAGCACGTCGTCGCGTTCGGCGCGCAACTGCGAGGTCAGCGCGGCGAGCTGTTCGGGGGAGGCGATGTTGCGGCCGAACAGACCGACCGCGGCCAGGCCCTCGCCGAGCCGGCGCAGCAGCCAGTCGGGGGCGCTGGTGCCGGCGAAGCCGGGCTGGAGGACCGTCAGGGCGTCGCGCGTCAGAGTGTCGGGGGCGCTGGCGAGTGTCGTCATCGGGGGCGTTATCCCTTCACGGCGCCCGCGGTGAGACCCGCGGCCATCTTGCGCTGGACGAGGAGGAACAGCACGACGATCGGGACGGCCATCATGGTGGCGCCGGCCATCATCGGGGCGTACTCGGTGCCGTGCTTGGTGGTGAAGTTGCCGAGCCAGACGGTCGCGGTCTGGTTCTTCTGGCTGAGCAGCATCAGGGCGTAGAGGTACTCGTTCCACGCCTGGATGAAGCCGTAGACCGAGGTGGCGACCATGCCGGGCGCCAGCAGCGGGAAGACGACGCGGACGAAGGCGCCGGTGCGGGAGCAGCCGTCGACCATCGCGGCCTCCTCCAGCTCCTTGGGGATGTTGACGATGAAGCCGCGCAGGGTCCACACGGTGAAGGGCAGGACGAAGGTCAGGTAGGTGATGATCAGGCCGGTCAGCCGGTCGTACTGCCCCAGGTCGTTCAGGAGCAGGAAGACCGGGATGATCATGGCGACCAGCGGGACCATCTGGACCGCGAGGATGCCGACGATGACGATCTTGCGGCCGCGGAAGGCGAACCGGGAGATGGCGAGGGCGGCCAGCATGCCGACGACGACGCCGATCGCGACGACCGCGAGCGAGACGACGAGGCTGCGGGCGACCGGGCCCCAGAAGTCGGCGATGTCCATCGCCCGGCCGAAGTTGGAGAAGGTCAGCGAGGTGGGCAGCAGGCTCGGATCCGGGTCGATGGCGTCCTTCGCCGGTTTGAAGGCGGTGTTGAGCATCCAGTAGACGGGGAAGCCGACGACGGCGAAGACCAGGAGGCCGACGAGGTTCCAGCCGAGCTTGGACCTCCGGCGGCCCGGGCCGCCGCCGGAGCCGCTCTTCGCGGTGGCGATGGCGCTCATTCGACCTCTCCGATCTTCAGCATCTGGCGCATGTACACGGCGACCACACCGAGCAGCAGGAGCACGGTGATCAGGGCGATCGCCGAGCCCTGGCCGTAGTCGTTGACGACGAAGGCGCGGTCGTAGGAGTACGTCGTCAGCAGCTGGAACTCGGCCTCGGGATGGCCGTTGCGCATCACGAAGACCTGCGGGAAGACGCCCATGTCCCAGATGACCGACAGGGTCGTGAGCATCACGACGATCGGCTTGAGGACGGGCAGGGTGACGTACCGGAAGACGCCCCAGGCACCGGCGCCGTCGAGGCGGGCGGCCTCCTCCAGTTCCCTGGGGACCTGGGTGAGACCGGCGCTGAGGGTGATCACGACGAACGGGACGGCTCCCCAGATCACCAGCAGCATGATCACGGCCAGGCCCTGCGGCCCGCTCGCGAACCAGTTGTGGCCGATCAGGTCGACGCCGGGCAGCCTGCTCAGGACCGCGTTGAGGATGCCGTAGTCGGCGTCGAACAGCCATTTGAAGACCGTGGTGGCCACGATGATCGGCATGCCCCAGCTGGCCACCAGCGCGATGTTGACGAGCGTCTTCACCCAGCCGGAGACCCGCTGGAGCAGCAGCGCGATCAGCATGCCGGCGACCATCGTGAAGACGACGCAGCCGGCCGCGAAGACGACCGTGCGCACGACGACCGCCCAGAACTCGCCGTCGCCCAGCACCTCGGTGAAGTTGTCGAACCCCGCCGACTCGGCCGGCTGGAAGCCCCACAGCTGGGACTGCCCGAACTTCTGGAAGGAGAGGGTGACCAGACGGACGAGCGGATAGCCCATCACCAGCAGGAGGATCAGCAGGCAGGGGGCGAGCAGCAGCCAGGGGGTGCCGCCGGAGACGGAGGCGCCCCGGGCGCGGGGACGTCGTGGTGCGGACGGCGGCGGGGGTGCCGGCCGCGGCGGCGGCACCTTGGTGGGGGTGGTCGTGTCTGCGGCACTCATCGCGCGCTCCTCAGCGGTCCCTCAGGTCGTACGGAGGCCGGGCCCCGTGGGTGGTGGGTGCACGGCGGCGAGCCCCCGCAGGCATACGGCGGCCGGGGCCCCGCGGGCCGGACGGGAGGCGGGGTCCCGCGGGCCGGACGGCGGCGGGGCCCCGCGGGGTCGAAGGCGGGGCGGGTCCCGTGGGCCGGACGGCGGGGACGCCGCGGGGCCGGGCCCCGTCGGGTGTGCGGGGTGGACGCCCCGCGGGTCGTACGGACGGCGGGGCTCCGCCGCGGCGGAGCCCCGCCCGTCGTCACTTGGTGTTGATGACCTTGTCGATCGCGGCGTCCGCCTCCTTCGCGGCCTGCTCGACGGTCTTCTTGCCGGTGCCGATGCTCTGCAGCATGGTCTGCAGGACCTGGGCCTTCTCGACCTGGCCCCAGCCGGGCGCCATCGGGACGAACCAGTTGGACTCGGCCGCGGTGGCCGGCACGACCGTCTTGGGGTCGTTCTTCAGGGTCGCGAGGTCGGTCTTGTTGTTGGGCAGGTTGCCCTTGGCCATCAGGCCCTTCTGGCCGGCGGGACCGGTGAACGCGTTGATCCACTCGGCGGCGAGTTCCTGCGCGTCCGACTTGACCGGGACGGCGAGGTCGGAACCGCCCAGGAAGACGGGGAGGTTCTTGCCGGACGGGCCGGGCATCACGAAGTTCTCGAGGTTGCCCTTGAGCTTGCCGCTCTTGTCGTTCTCGGGGGCCTCGGCGCTCCCGCCCTCCCAGGCGGCACCGAAGATCATGCCGGACTTGCCCTGGCCGTAGACGATGTGCCGGTCGGACTCGTCCTTGGTCTTGTCGCCGTGCATGTACGTGTCGACGACGTTCTTGAACTCGGTGAGGCCCTTGAGGGACTCGGGCGAGGAGAGGCTGCCCTTCCACTGGCCGCCCTCCTCCTTCGCGATGGAGCCGCCGGCGTCGTAGACGAAGGACATGGCCGCGTACCAGTCGCGGGTGGGCTGGTACCAGGCGCTGAACTTGTCGCCCTCCTTCTTCTGGACCTTGTCCAGGGCGGCGGTCAGCTCGGCGTAGGTCTTCGGGGCCGTCTTGACGCCGGCGGCGGCGAAGAGGTCCTTGCGCCAGTTGCCGACGCGGCCGCCCGCGTAGTAGGGCACGCCGTAGGTCTTGTCCTCGTAGGTCACCGAGGCCTTGAGGCCGTCCAGCCAGGCGGAGGAGTTGTCGAACGCGGAGGCGTCCAGGGGGGCGAAGGCACCCTTGACCATGTAGCCGAGCATCTCGGTGTTGCCCATCTCGACCACGTCGGGGGCCTTGTCGGTGGCGAGCACCGCGTCGAGCTTGGTGTTCTTGTCGGGCCAGCCGTAGTACTCGTGGGTGATCTTGACGCCGGGGTGCTTCTTCTGCACCGCCGCGTCCGCGGCCTTCACCAGGTCGGGCCAGTTGTTCTGCGCGTCGACGGTCAGCCAGACCGTCAGCTCCTTGGCGTCGGCGCCCTTGTCCGAGCCCCCGCTGTCCTTGTCGTCCCCGCACGCCGCGATGGAGACCATCATGCCCGCGATACCGATCGCGGCTATCAGCTTGCGCTTCACGCCAACCCTCCTCAGGGATGCCACAAACCCCCCTGCCTCCCCGCCGCGGTCGAGCGTCAACGCGTACCGTCCGTGGGGCCAGGACCTGGACCAATGGTGTAGACCAGTACCGGGAGCTTGGCTCAGACCAATAGGGCTGTCAAGGGTGTCCGAGCGGGGTCGAGTCGTCCGTTACGGGACCGCGATATGCAGGAACTTTTCAATTCCGGGGCGGCCGATCGGGCCCCTCCGGCGGAACGAACCACCCGGGCCCGAAAGCGTGCTGGACTAGACCAACGAGGGTCCCGGAGGTATACAGAGGGGATCACGGAGCGTGCGGGGTCACCGCACCGGACACCCCGCCCGCGCACCCGTGCCACGATGTGAGCCGCGGCCGACGTCAGCGTCGGCCCGTTCGGCACCCGGAGCCGGGAAGGCAGGCCATGAGCACCGACGTCAGCAGTGCGGAGAACGAGGGTGGGGCGACCGTCCGTACCGCGCGCGTGCCCAAGTACTACCGCCTGAAGAAGCACCTCCTCGACATGACCGAGACGCAGTCGCCCGGCACCCCGGTGCCGCCCGAGCGCACGCTGGCGGCCGAGTTCGACACCTCGCGCACCACCGTGCGCCAGGCGCTCCAGGAACTGGTCGTCGAGGGCCGGCTGGAGCGCATCCAGGGCAAGGGCACCTTCGTCGCCAAGCCGAAGGTCTCCCAGGCGCTCCAACTCACCTCGTACACCGAGGACATGCGCGCCCAGGGCCTCGAACCCACCTCGCAGCTGCTGGAGATCGGCTACATCACCGCCGACGACCGCCTCGCCGGGCTGCTCGACATCACCGCGGGCGGCCGCGTGCTGCGCATCGAGCGGCTGCGCATGGCCAACGGCGAGCCGATGGCCATCGAGACCACCCACCTGTCGGCCAAGCGCTTCCCGGCCCTGCGCAGGTCACTGGTGAAGTACACGTCCCTCTACACCGCGCTCGCCGAGGTCTACGACGTCCACCTGGCCGAGGCCGAGGAGACCATCGAGACCTCCCTGGCCACCCCGCGCGAGGCGGGCCTGCTCGGCACGGACGTCGGCCTGCCGATGCTGATGCTGTCCCGCCACTCCGTGGACAAGGAGGGCCGGCCGGTGGAGTGGGTGCGGTCGGTGTACCGGGGGGACCGGTACAAGTTCGTCGCGCGGCTCAAGCGGCCGGTGGACTGAGGAGCGGCCGCGTCGGGCGGTCGTGTGGAGGGACGGGAGTGATATCCGGACAGGGTCTTCCGCTTCCCTTTATCCGTCACCTACATTTCGTGCGCGTTGCACGTGATCTGCCAGGAGACGGAGCCGCCCGATGCCAGAAGCCCCAGAAGTGACCGCGAGGCCGGTGGTGACGCCGTTGCGCGTCGTCATCGGCCTGTGCCTGTTCGCGCCCTTCGTGGCGATGCTGTGGGTCGGTTCGTACGCGAAGACCGACCCCACGTTCATCGGCATTCCCTTCTTCTACTGGTACCAGATGCTGTGGGTGCTGCTCTCCACCGCGCTCACGGTGACCGCCTACAAGCTGTGGCAGCTCGACCAGCGCGGCCGCGGCAACCGGGGCGGGGGTGCGGCGAAGTGAAGGACGGCGTGAACGGCGTCGCACTCGCCGTCTTCATCTTCTTCTTCCTGGCCGTCACGGTCATGGGCTTCCTGGCCGCGCGCTGGCGCAAGGCCGCCGACGAGCACAGCCTCGACGAATGGGGCCTGGGCGGCCGGTCGTTCGGCACCTGGGTCACCTGGTTCCTGCTCGGCGGCGACCTGTACACCGCCTACACGTTCGTGGCGGTCCCGGCGGCCATCTACGCGGCCGGCGCGGCGGGCTTCTTCGCGGTGCCGTACACGATCCTCGTCTACCCGCTGATCTTCACGTTCCTGCCACGCCTGTGGTCGGTGTCGCACCGGCACGGGTACGTGACGACCTCGGACTTCGTGCGCGGCCGGTTCGGCTCCAAGGGGCTGTCCCTGGCCGTGGCCGTCACCGGCATCCTGGCCACCATGCCGTACATCGCGCTCCAGCTCGTCGGCATCCAGGCCGTGCTGGACGTGATGGGCGTCGGCGGCGGCGAGAACACCAACTGGTTCGTCAAGGACCTGCCGCTGCTGATCGCCTTCGGCGTGCTGGCGGCGTACACCTACTCGTCGGGTCTGCGGGCGCCCGCGCTGATCGCGTTCGTGAAGGACGCGCTGATCTACCTCGTCATCGCGGTGGCGATCATCTACATCCCCATCAAGCTCGGCGGGTTCGACGACGTCTTCGCCAAGGCGGGCGACGCCTTCGCGCAGACCAACCCGGCGACCGGCAAGCCGCGCGGGGCGCTCGCCCCGGCCGAGGCGGGCCAGTGGACGTACGCCACGCTGGCGCTGGGGTCCGCGCTGGCGCTGTTCATGTACCCGCACTCGATCACCGCGACGCTGTCCTCGCGCAGCCGTGACGTGATCCGCCGCAACACCACGATCCTGCCGCTGTACTCCCTCATGCTCGGCCTGCTCGCCCTGCTGGGCTTCATGGCGATCGCCGCCGGGGTGAAGGTCACCAACGGCCAGCTGGCGATCCCGCAGCTCTTCGAGGACATGTTCCCGGCCTGGTTCGCGGGCGTGGCCTTCGCGGCGATCGGCATCGGCGCGCTGGTACCGGCCGCCATCATGTCGATCGCGGCCGCGAACCTGTTCACCCGCAACATCTACAAGGACTTCATCAAGCCGGACGCCACGCCCAAGGAGGAGACCCGCGTCTCCAAGCTGGTCTCGCTGCTGGTGAAGGTGGGCGCGCTGGTCTTCGTCCTCACCATGGACAAGACGGTCGCCATCAACTTCCAGCTGCTGGGCGGCATCTGGATCCTGCAGACCTTCCCGGCCCTGGTGGGCGGCCTGTTCACCCGCTGGTTCCACCGCTGGGCCCTGCTGGGCGGCTGGGCCGTCGGCATGGTCTACGGCACGGTCGCGGCGTACGGCGTCGCCTCCCCGACGCAGGCGCACTTCGGCGGCTCGTCGAAGGAGATCCCCGGCATCGGGGAGATCGGCTACATCGGCCTGACGGCGTTCGTGCTGAACGTGGTGGTGGCGGTGGCGCTGACCTTCGTCCTGAAGGCGCTGAAGGCCCCGGAGGGCGTCGACGAGACGTCCCCGTCGGACTACACGGCGGACGCCGGCGACCCGGGCGTCCAGGTGGAACTGCCGCCGGCGACCGCGGGGACGGCCGCGGGGCACTGAGGCGTCTTCGAGATCCCGCAGCGGGCCGCCGGGGCATGTCCCCGGCGGCCCGTCGGCGTAGGCGCCCGTGCCGCCGGGACGGGCCCACGTCCTCACGGAGTTGACGCTGCGAAGCCGGTCCGACACAACATCTGGGGGTCGCGCGGCGACCCGGCACAAGATGTATGCTCATGCTCGCTGTCGCCGCAGGGGAATCCGGTGCGAATCCGGAACTGTCCCGCAACGGTGTACTCGTGTGCGCGCCCCTCCATGCGCGCCCGCACGGTCAGTCCGAGCACCTGCCGGCAGCGCACCCGGTCCGTCCGGCTCGGGTGCCCTGACGTCCGGGCCTCGCGGAATGGGCCGGTGGACGCGACGCGCCCCCGCGCTCGTGTGCTGCCCCCTGCTCTGCGCAAGGCCCCGCCGAGCGAGGGAGAGCCCCACGTGACCATCGCGCCAGCCGAACCGGCTTCAGCGGCCCCGGAGACCGACGGTCCCGGAGCCGCGCTGCTGCGGACCCTGACCGAACTGACCGCCGACCTCCCCGACACCGACCCCGGCCGGGTCGCCGCCGCCGCCCTGCGGGGCCGGTCCGCGCGGGCGGACGAGGCGGAGCTGCGCGAGCTGGCCACGGAGGCGGCCGCCGGCCTGATCTCCGAGGACCCCGCCTACTCCCGGCTGGCCGCCCGGCTGCTGACGATCGGCATCCGCGCCGAGGCCGCCTCGCAGGGCGTCACCTCCTTCACCGGGTCCGTCGCCGTCGGCCACCGCGAGGGCCTGATCGCCGACCGCACCGCCGCGTTCGTGCGGCTGCACGCCGCCCGGCTCGACGCGCTGGTCGACACCGACGCCGACGACCGCTTCGGCTACTTCGGCCTGCGCACCCTGCACAGCCGCTACCTGCTGCGCCACCCGCTGACCCGCAAGGTCGTCGAGACGCCCCAGCACTTCCTGCTGCGGGTGGCGTGCGGCCTGGCCGAGGACGACACGGCGAGGAGCGTCGACGAGGTCGCCGCGCTCCACGGGCTGATGAGCCGGCTGGACTACCTGCCCTCCTCCCCCACCCTGTTCAACTCCGGCACCCGGCACCCGCAGATGTCGTCCTGCTACCTCCTCGACTCCCCCCTGGACGAGCTGGACTCCCTCTACGACCGCTACCACCAGGTCGCCCGCCTCTCGAAGCACGCCGGCGGCATCGGGCTGTCGTACAGCCGCATCCGCTCGCGCGGGTCGCTCATCCGCGGCACCAACGGGCACTCCAACGGCATCGTGCCGTTCCTGAAGACCCTGGACGCCTCGGTCGCCGCCGTGAACCAGGGCGGCCGGCGCAAGGGCGCGGCCGCGGTCTACCTGGAGACCTGGCACGCCGACATCGAGGAGTTCCTGGAACTGCGCGACAACACCGGTGAGGACGCGCGCCGTACGCACAACCTCAACCTGGCGCACTGGGTGCCGGACGAGTTCATGCGGCGGGTCGACGCCGACGGGCAGTGGTCCCTGTTCTCCCCGGCCGACGTGCCCGAGCTGGTCGACCTGTGGGGCGACGAGTTCGACGCGGCCTACCGCGCGGCCGAGGCCGCGGGCCTCGCGAGGAGGACCCTCCCCGCCCGCGACCTGTACGGGCGCATGATGCGCACCCTGGCGCAGACCGGCAACGGCTGGATGACCTTCAAGGACGCGGCCAACCGCACCGCCAACCAGACCGCGGAACCGGGTCACGTGATCCACTCCTCGAACCTGTGCACGGAGATCCTGGAGGTCACCGACGACGGCGAGACGGCGGTCTGCAACCTGGGTTCGGTGAACCTCGGGGCGTTCGTCGACACGGCCCCCGGCGCCCCCGACGTCATCGACTGGGAGCGGCTGGACGAGACCGTCCGCACCGCCGTCACCTTCCTCGACCGGGTCGTCGACATCAACTTCTACCCCACCGGGCAGGCGAGCCGCTCCAACGCCCGCTGGCGCCCCGTCGGGCTGGGCGCGATGGGCCTCCAGGACGTCTTCTTCAAGCTGCGGCTGCCCTTCGACTCGCCCGAGGCCAGGGCGCTGTCCACCCGGATCGCCGAGCGGATCATGCTCGCCGCGTACGAGGCCTCCGCCGACCTCGCCGAGCGCAACGGCCCGCTGCCCGCCTGGGAGAAGACCCGCACCGCCCGGGGCGTACTGCACCCGGACCACTACGGTGTCGAGTTCGCCTGGCCGCAGCGCTGGGCGGCGCTGCGCGAGCGCGTCGCGGCGACCGGCATGCGCAACTCGCTGCTCCTGGCCATCGCGCCGACCGCCACCATCGCCTCCATCGCCGGCGTGTACGAGTGCATCGAGCCGCAGGTCTCCAACCTGTTCAAGCGCGAGACGCTGTCCGGCGAGTTCCTCCAGGTCAACTCCTACCTGGTGCGCGACCTCAAGGAGCTGGGCGTCTGGGACGCCCGCACCCGCGAGGCCCTGCGCGAGGCGAACGGCTCGGTGCAGTCCTTCACCTGGATCCCCGAGGACGTACGGGCGCTGTACCGCACGGCGTGGGAGATCCCGCAGCGCGGCCTGATCGACATGGCCGCCGCCCGCACCCCGTACCTGGACCAGGCCCAGTCCCTGAACCTGTTCCTGGAGACGCCGACCATCGGCAAGCTCTCCTCGATGTACGCGTACGCCTGGAAGTCGGGCCTGAAGACGACGTACTACCTGCGCTCCCGCCCGGCGACCCGCATCGCCCGCGCGGCACAGGCGCAGGCGCCGCTCCCCGCCCAGCAGCCGGCCCCCGAAGAGGCCGTCGCCTGCTCCCTCGAAAACCCCGAGTCCTGCGAGGCCTGCCAGTAATGACGGAGAACAAGAACCTGCTCGACCCGGGCTTCGAGCTGACCCTGCGCCCGATGCGCTATCCCGACTTCTACGAGCGCTACCGGGACGCCATCAAGAACACCTGGACCGTCGAGGAGGTCGACCTCCACTCGGACGTCACCGACCTGGCGAAGCTGACGCCCGCCGAGCAGCACCTGATCGGGCGGCTGGTCGCGTTCTTCGCGACGGGCGACTCGATCGTGGCGAACAACCTGGTGCTGACGCTGTACAAGCACCTCAACTCCCCCGAGGCACGGCTCTACCTGAGCCGGCAGCTGTTCGAGGAGGCCGTGCACGTCCAGTTCTACCTGACCCTGCTGGACACCTACCTCCCCGACCCGGAGGACCGCGCCGCCGCCTTCGACGCGGTCGAGAACATCCCCTCCATCCGGGAGAAGGCCGAGTTCTGCTTCCGCTGGATGGACTCGGTGGAGAAGCTGGACCGGCTGGAGTCGGCGTCCGACCGCCGCCGCTTCCTGCTCAACCTGATCTGCTTCGCCGCCTGCATCGAGGGCCTGTTCTTCTACGGCGCCTTCGCCTACGTCTACTGGTTCCGCAGCCGGGGTCTGCTGCACGGCCTCGCCACCGGGACCAACTGGGTCTTCCGCGACGAGACCATGCACATGTCCTTCGCGTTCGAGGTCGTCGACACCGTCCGCAAGGAGGAGCCGGAGCTGTTCGACGACAGGCTCCAGGAGCAGGTCACCGACATGCTGCGGGAGGCCGTCGAGGCCGAGCTGCAGTTCGCCCGCGACCTGTGCGGGGACGGCCTGCCGGGCATGAACACCGACTCGATGCGTCAGTACCTCGAGTGCGTCGCCGACCAGCGGCTGAGCCGCCTCGGCTTCGCCCCGGTGTACGGCTCGGAGAACCCGTTCTCCTTCATGGAGCTGCAGGGTGTTCAGGAGCTGACCAACTTCTTCGAGCGCCGCCCGTCGGCGTACCAGGTCGCGGTGGAGGGCACCGTGGACCTGGACGAGGACTTCTGAGCCCGCGGTCCGCGCAGCCGGCGGTCGATCCGGCGCTCGTGGGCCAGTCCCGCGAGCGCCGGACCCGTGAGGAGGAGGAAGACGGCCAGGACCGTGAGGATGTCGGTGAGTGCGTTCATGAGGTAAGCATCGTGCGAGCGCGACACTCCTGACAGTGGCAGGACTGCCGTACACCTTTGAATTCCTGCCACCCCGGGTGCACACTGACCGCATGCTGAAGAACGTGGCCGCGGTCCTCCTCGACGGCGTGCACCCCTTCGAACTGGGCGTCGTCTGCGAGGTGTTCGGCATCGACCGCAGCGACGAGGGGCTGCCGGTCTACGACTTCGCCGTCGCCTCGGCCGAGGGGCCCACCCTGTCCACCCACGCGGGGTTCACGGTGGGCACCGCTCACGGGATCGAACGGCTGGAGAGCGCCGACCTGATCGCCGTGCCGGCCGGCGACACGTACGCGGCGCGGGAGTTCCCGCCCGAGCTGCTCGACGCGCTGCGCCGGGCCGTGGACCGCGGGACCCGGGTGCTGAGCGTGTGCTCCGGGGCGTTCGTGCTGGCCGCCGCGGGACTGCTGGACGGGCGGCGCTGCGCGGTGCACTGGCGGCACGCGGAGCAGCTCGCCCGCGAGCACCCGCGCACGACCGTCGAGCCCGACGTGCTCTACGTGGACGAGGACCCGGTGATCACCTCGGCCGGCACGGCCGCCGGCATCGACGCCTGCCTGCATCTCGTGCGCAAGGAGCAGGGGCCCGAGGTCGCCAACGGGATCGCCCGGCGGATGGTCGTACCGCCGCACCGGGACGGCGGCCAGGCCCAGTACATCCAGCGGCCGCTGCCGCGTTCGTCCTGCGACACCGTGGGCGAGGTGCTCGCGTGGATGGAGCGGCACCTCGACCGGGAGGTCACCGTCGAGCAGCTCGCCGCCCGCGCCCACATGGCACCGCGCACCTTCGCCCGGCGCTTCCAGCAGGAGACCGGCACCACGCCGTACCGCTGGATCCTGCGCCAGCGGGTGCTGCTCGCCCAGCACCTGCTGGAGGCGTCCGACGAGACGGTGGACGCGATCGCCTGGCGCACCGGCTTCGGCACGGCGGCCGCGCTGCGGCACCAGTTCGTCCGGGCGCTGGGCACCACCCCGAACGCCTACCGGCGTACGTTCCGCGGCCCCGAGGCCGCCTGAACGCACGCCGGCGGCGCGCACGGTCTCAGCGCGGGACGGGCCGCAGCAGCAGCCGTTGGGGGCGCAGCGTGATGCCCACCCGGGTCGCGTCGTCCGAGCCGGGGACCTGCTCGAAGCGGAACCCGTCCGCGAGGACCGCCGTGACCAGCGTGAGCAGCGCCATCGAGAAGTGGTCGCTCGGACACTTGCGGTTGCCCACGCTGAACGGCCGCATCGCGTACTTCGGGATGTCCTTCGACCGCTCGGGGCGCCAGCGGTCGGGGTCGAACTCCAGGTGCCGCTCGTAGGACCGCGGGTCGCGCTGGATCGCGTACGGGCTGTACACGATGTCGGCCCCGGCCGGAATGCGACAGCCACCGAGTTCGGTGTCGGTGATCGCCCTCCGCGTCAATATCCATACGGCCGGACGCAAACGCATGGCCTCGACGACGACGTTGTTGGTGTGCGCGAGCCGGCGCACGTCGTCGAATGCCACGGGCCGTCCCCCGGTCACCTCCCGAACCTCGGCACGCACTTTGTCCGACTGTTCAGGGTGCTCCGCGAGCACCAGCAGCAAGGACATGATCGTGGAAGCGATGGTTTCACTGCCCGGGGTGAGGATCGCGACGACCTGGTCGTGGATCTCCTGTTCCCCGATCGGGTCGCCATTGTCGTTCTTCGCCTCCAGCAATGCCGTCAGCAGATCGTCCGGCTTTTGACCGGATGCCCGGCGTTCGGCGATGATCTCGTCGACCAGGAGATGCAGATCGGCCAGTGCGCGGTTGAATTCGCGGTTGGCCGGAAGCGGCAGCCGGTAGAGCGGTCCGAGGGGCACCACCATCCGGTGGTACATGCCCTGGAAGACGCTGGCGAGCGCGATGCACAGCCGCTCGGCCCGTTCGTCCATGAACCGCCCGCGCAACAGGCAGCGGGCCGCGACCCGCACCGCGATCCGGAACGACTCCGAGGTGCAGTCGATCGTCTCGCCGCCCTTCCAGCGCTCGACGAGCGCGCGCGTCTCCTCCTCCATGATCGGCCCGTAGGCCGGGATGGCGTCGAGCCGGAAGGCGGGCTGGACGGTGCGCCGCTGGCGGCGGTGGAGCGGACCGTTGGCCGTGGCCACGCCCTCCTTGCCGAGCAGGCCCTCCAGGGATTCCCACAGGGGCCCGGCGATGATGTAGTCGGGGCTCAGGGCCAGCGCCCCGGTGAGGGCCGGCGTCGTGACGGCGTACACCGTCTTCGGCCCGAGCCTGATGCGGACGACGTCGCCGTGGTCGCGCAGCTGCGCCATGAAGGCCAGCGGGTCGCGGGCGAGTCTCCAGCCGTGGCCGAGAAGCGGAATCCCGCCACCGGCCAGGGGCGGTTCGCGCAGTTCCGATGCGCCGGACGTCACGGGTTTCACGGACTCGACGGTCATTTCTCACCTGCCGCTTCGTTGTCGACGTACGGGGGCGTGGACCGGTCGTCCCAGCTGTCGACCATGTAGCGGCCGGACTCGTGGTGGAACCAGTAGACGGAGCTGAACCAGTTCCGCATGTTCGCGAGACAGGCGCGCACGGCGGCCCCGAGTTCCTTTCCGGGTACCGTTCCGTCGGCCAGCCGGTCGGCCAGTGCCAGGACGTCCTTCTCGACGACGAGGAATTCGGAAACGCATTCCTCGACGCGCCTCCTGACTTCCCCGACCGCTTCCTCGAGTGTCATTCCCTCATGGGTGACGAGACTGATTCCGAGATTGTGCACCTCGTCGCCCGCTATTTCCTTGGGAAGTGAGCAGAGGTCGTTGTACCAGGCGGCGAATTCCTGGCTCAGTAGAGCCGCACGCCGGTAGGCCGGATGTTTCCGCACCGGGTCCGGGAGTTCGCAGCCCGCGCTCGGCTCCAGCAGGTCCGTCCAGATCCAGTGCGCGAAGGTGAGCCGGCGCAGGGCCAGGTACTCCCCCACGTCCGGGACGCGCCCCGCCGTCCGGTTGTGGAATTCGCGGTCGTACGCCTCGATCACCTCGTGGAAGTGCCGGGCGAAGCGCGCGTTCCACGTGTCGGGGAGGAAGGAGTACAGCCGGCAGACGCTGTCCGCGAGTCCGGCGACCAGCGGATCCTCGTGCCGCAGGTGTTCCTTCGGGGAGTCGAGGGCCGCGTGCAGGCAAAGCCGCGACTCCCGCCAGGCGGCGGCCCGGCCGTGCACGACGTCACGGTCGTGCCGGTCGTCCCAGACGAAGAACCACGCGCTGTAGTCGGCGATGGCCTGCATGACCTCGTCGGGTGCGCCGAGGTAGTAGCCCGCCATCAGGTCGGTGTAGCACAGGCCGTCGGCATATTCCGCGACCTTGTCCGCGGGCATGAGCCGCCTTTCCAGCAGCCAGGATCGCGTGTTCTCCTGCAACTGGGGCCAATACGGGTGCAGTTGCCGGGGAAACACCGCCTCGACCACCGGAAGGGAGAGCGACGGGGGGACCGCGGTCACGGTCCCCGCGGTCCGGTACGTGGTGCGATATGCCGTGCTGCATGTGGTGCTGTATGGGAAAGCTGGCACGAACAACCCCTCTCAGCCGCCAGTTGGCACACACCCCTCCCGCCGTGCCGGGCGTGCGCCGTCGCGTATCCCCGCGCTCCCCATTCAGCACTACAACTGACCGTTCTGGGAACGGATTTGCTTCATTCACTACCCCGACACGCCGAGATTCCCCCGTGCGTGATCCGTCCGGGATCCGTGGACACACAAAGGCAGTCGCACGTGTGCCGGGCACACGGACGACGCCCGGCCGGTGACGGTCACGGCCGGGCGTCGGGCGGGGTGCGGGGTGCGGGGTGAAGGATGCGGGGCGCGGGGTGCCTCAGTCGTTGGCGACCACGGGGTAGCGCGGCTCGTTCTCGGCCATCTGCCGCAGGGCGTCCTTGCGCTCGCGCTTGGAGAGGCGGTCGATGTACAGGTAGCCGTACAGGTGATCCGTCTCGTGCTGCAGACAGCGGGCGAAGTAGCCCGTGCCGCGCACCTTGATCGGGTTGCCCTTCTCGTCCTGGCCGGTCACCTCGGCGTAGTCGGGGCGGGCCAGCGGCGCGTACGCGGTGGGCACCGACAGGCAGCCCTCGTTGCTGTCGTCCAGCCGGCGCCGGTCCGCGGGCAGCTCGACCAGCTCGGGGTTGCAGACCACACCGGTGTGCCGGACGCCCTCGTCGTCGGGGCAGTCGTAGACGAACACCTTGAGGTCGACGCCGATCTGGTTGGCGGCCAGGCCCACGCCCTCGGCGGTGTGCTGCGAGGCGAACATGTCCGCGACGAGCTGCTGGAGCTCCTCGCCGAACTCGGTGACGTCCTTGCACTCCTTGTGCAGCACCGGATTCCCGACGACGGTGATGGGCCGCGAGGTCCCGGCCTCGCGCCAGGTCCGCTCGCGCTCCTCCGTCTCCTCGGTGTCGATGACGAAGCCCTCGTCGTCCACGGGGAGCACTCCCGCGTGCTGCTGATCGGTGTCCTGCTGCGCCATGACCGACGTATGCCTTCCTGCAACCTGGAGAAACCTGTGAGTACAGCCTAAAGGGATCCGGCTCCGGGTCTCAGCAGACCTCTTCGAGGTCCCGCCAGTCCCGGGAGTCCGGGCTGTCGGCGACCCAGCCGTCCAGCAGCCCCCTCACCAGCGACGCCGGCGCGGCCACCCCGCACTCCCGCTCGGGCACCCACAGCTGCCCGTCGGTGCGGTGGCCGAGCGGCCCGGGATGCCCCGGTTCGCTGTGGTCGTGCGGGTCGAGATGCTCGCCGTCGCCCTCGTCGGACGGCATCCGCGACTCGGAGCACATCCGGCACAGCAGCCGTACGGAGGACGACCAGTCCTCGGCGGCGAAGCCCGCGTCGGCGGCGAGCTGCTCCAGCGCGTCGCGGTCCGTCTCCGTGGCCGCCTCCAGCAGGACCACCCAGGTGGGGACGGGCGAGGGCGCCCACAGCTCGATCTCGTCGAAGACGGGGTAGGAGTGCCCGACGGAGGTGGTGCGCTCGCCGTGCGGCACCCCGTCGTGCAGGACGACCTCGCCCCAGCGCCGCCCCGAGGAGGGCAGCGGGATCGACAGCACCTCGGTCCGCGCGGGGTCCAGCCGCCGCCCCCACACCACCTCGGCCTCCCCCTCGGGCGACAGCCGTACGGCGGCGCTGCCCAGGTCCATGCCGAGCGGCTCGCCGACGGCGGCGGCACCGCCCGGGACGTGCAGCCCGTAGGCCTGCCAGGAGCGCCGGGCCAGCGGCCAGTCCTGGAGGGCCGTGGCGGCGATGCCGACGTTCCACCAGTCGGGGGCGCCGGCCCCCCGGTCGAGCAGGGCGACGGCGCGGAGTCCCGCGGTGCGGGCCTGCTCCCAGTCGTGCCGGAACTTGTGCAGCAGGGCGAGGTTGAACCAGGACTCCGAAAGCCAGGGTTCGAGGTCGGCGGCACGGGTCAGCAGTGCGCCCGCGTCCTCGTACCGGCCGTCCCCGATCAGCGTGAACGCGCGATCGGTGGCCTGCCGCCAGGAAGCGGAGGGCCGGTGCCGTCCCTTGCCGAAGATCCTCACGATTCCCGCCTGCCAGTTCCGTTCTGTGGGCTGGCCAGTGCCCCCGGACACTCTCTCCCTCGCATCCAACCACGTGTGGCCGGAAGGCCGCTCATTACCCATGGGTTACCCACCCGGGGGCAGGGTCAGACAGTCCCGCGTCAGGACCCTGGCCAGGGCTTCCACCACGTCGGGGGCGTACTCCCCGCCGGCGCCCAGCCGCAGTTCCTCCAGCGCGTCGAGCGGCCCGCCGGGGCCGGCGCCGCGCACCTTCTCCTCGTAGGCGTTGACCACCCGCACGATCCGCGCGGCCGTCGGCTGCTCCGGGTAGGGGTCCGCCTGGCGCTCCACCACCGCCGCGACCCGCGCGCTCACCCCGGTACGGCGGACGACGGCGCCGCCCAGCAGCGCGATGCGCCGCTGCTCGGCCGCCGGCAGACCGGCCGTGGCCCCGGCCGGGACCGGGTCGACGAGGCTGAGCTGGCCGATGTCGTGCATCAGGGCCGCGTGCTCCAGCACGGCCAGCTCCGGTTCCGTCAGGCCCAGGTCCCGGCCGACCTCCTGGCTGAGTCCGGCGACCCGGCGGGCGTGCCCGGCCGGGGTGTACCCGGCGATCTCGGTGGCGCGGGCCAGGGAGGCGATGGTCTGCCGGTAGGTGGCGCGGACGGCGGCGTACCGGCGCAGGGACACCTGGGTGAGCAGCAGCGGTACCGAGAACACCGGCAGTGCCCACAGGCCGACGACGGCCACCGCCAGCGCCATCACCGCGCCCGTCGCGCACACCGCCGAGCCGATCCCCGGCACGGACCGCAACTCGTCACGGAGCAGTGGCGGGAACGGCCAGCCGGTGCGGGAGTGCGCGAGCGCGGCGGCGACGACGGCTTCGCACAGGGCGGTGAGGACGAGCAGGGCGAGCAGCAGGAGCGCGTAGGCGGGGCCGCTCCAGTGGTCGAACACCCCGCGGTTGTAGAGGGGCTGGAAGCAGACGGCGGCGAACCCGACGGCCAGTACGCGGCGGACGAGGTGGTCCAGGACGCGCCCCCGCCCCCGTGCGAGATGCGGCACGCTGCCGAGCAGCGAGGCGACCACCACGACGGAGACGACCTGGGCGGCCCCGTGCCGCGTGGCCTGTCCGGCGTGCTCCCCGAGCAGCGCGTACGCCAGGGAGGCGGCGGCCCCCAGCGGGGCGGACTCGCGCGGCCCGGTCCCGCTCCACCGGATCACCTCGCCGACGGCCACCAGCACCCCGAACGCGAGCGCGACCGGCCGCTCCGCCAGGCCCGAACGCAGGACGGTCAGGAGGGACGCCCCGACGGCGAGACCGGCACAGGCGTGCAGCACGCGCAGGGGCTCGCAGGCCCGTGCCGTACGGCGGCGGCCGCTCACCGCCGGGCTCCGTGCCGTGCCGGAGCGGCTCGGGGCGGCGCCGCGGGACCGCCCGTCGTCCGGGGCGGGCGCGGTGCCGGTCCGGGCCCGGCCGGCGGATGCCGGACCGTCCCCGGTGGTTCCCCGGCCGCCCGCGGGCGCCCCGCGCCCCTCACCGCCGGGCCTCCGGCCGCTCGGCGAACGGAGACGGTGGCGGTGGCGGTGGCGGCGAGGGTGGAGACGGTGACGAGGCAGGAGTCGTGAACGGGGCAGAAGCCGTGGACGGCGGCGAGGACGGGGCGGGGGACGGCGCCGGCAGGCGGGGCTCGTCGGCGGTGACGATCGGGTGCCAGCCGTCGCGGGTGATCACACGGGTCAGCGCGGTGACCATGCGGGGGTCGAAGTGGGTCCCCGCGCACCGCTGGAGTTCCTCCAGCGCCACCCGCACGGGGCGGCCCCGGCTGTAGGAGCGGTTCGAGGTCATCGCGTCGAAGGCGTCGGCGACCGCCACCACCCGGGCGGGTTCCGGAATCTGACCGCCCGCCAGCCCGTAGGGGTAGCCGCTGCCGTCCAACCGCTCGTGGTGGTGGAGGATCGCCGAGCGGGCCTCGCCGAGGAAGGAGATGCCCCGGGTGATCTCGTGCCCGTACTCGGGGTGCAGTTCGATCACGCGCCGTTCCTCCGGCGTCAGGGGACCGTCCTTGCGGAGCAGGCGGGTGGGGACGCCGAGCTTGCCGACGTCGTGCAGGATCCCGGCGAAGCGGATGACCTCGACCCGGTCCTCGCCCATGCCCAGTTCACGGGCGATCATCGTCGAGGCCTGTCCGACGCGCTCGCTGTGCCCGCGCGTGTAGCCGTCCTTGATGTCCACGGCCTGCACCAGCGCGCGGATCGTCGCCTGGTGGGCGGCGCGCTCCCGGTGGTACTGGGCGAACACCCACCACGACACGCCCATCGGGAACAGCACGAGCAGCGCGGCGACCGGCCCGTAGGGGCTGTGCCACAGGACGGCCATCATCAGGCCGGCGAGTCCGTGCACCCCCAGGGGCGCCAGGGAGCGCGGCACCAGGCCGTGCCAGGCCCGCCGCGGCGGCAGCCTGTCGGCCAGGGCGAGCATCCCGCCGTCCAGGGCGGCCAGCACCAGGCACAGGACCAGGACCGCCGCCCCGGCCGGCAGGAGGAGGCCGGGGCTGCCGGACGCCTCGACGGCGTCCCGGCCGCCCAGCGCGTCGTGGGCGCGGGAGGCGGCCCACACGCCGAGCGCCAGCCGGGCGCCCCGCCACACGCGCCGCAGCGTGCCGGGGCGCCGGCCCACCGGGGACAGCAGGGCGCCCGGCAGTGGCACGAGCGCGGCGGTCGCCGCCGGCAACAGAAAAGCCCCGGCCAGCAGGACGGGGTAGAGCGTGCCGGCGAACCGGCGGCCGGCGACGCGCTCACCGCCCGCGTACAGCGGGGCGAGCAGCAGGACCGGCCACCAGGGACCGTGGTCCGTCGGCGACAAGACCAGGCAGCACACCGCACCCAGGGCGGCGCAGACGACGTACACCCGCGCCCGTACCGGAATGCCGTCCATGTCGCCCTCCCCCGGCCACGGCTGATCCAGGCTCCGGAGCCTAGGGTGGCGGGGGGTGGCGACGCGGGCGCATCACGCACGGATTAGCACATTCGGGTGATCTCGGCCGATCCCGGGGAGACGTACGGACCCGAAGACGTATGAACCCGAAGACAGGAAGACATGAGGACCGGGAGTCCTACGGACCGGCGGGCCCGGTCGCCGGGAGGCCGTGGGTCTCCCGGTCCGGGGAAGTCCGCGGACTGCGGTCCCGAAGGTCTCAGGCGTCCCCGAAGGCCTCAGGAGTCCTGAGGGGTGACCGCCGCGTCGTGCTCGGGCACGGCCTGGCCGGAGCGGATCAGCTCCAGTCGGCCCATCACCTTCGAGCGAAGGTCGCTCGGCACGTCGTCGTGGCCGCAGCAGCGCTTGACCAGCTTCTTGACGGCCTCTTCCAGTCCGTACTTCTCCAGGCACGGCGAGCACTCGCTGAAGTGCTGCTTGAACTTGTCGCGGTCGACGTCCGGCATCTCACTGTCGAGAAACTCGTAGAGATGGTCGAGGACCTCACCGCAGTCCGTCTCGTGCGGCTCTCCGCAGCTCATGAGCCCGAGCCTTTCGCTTCGTTCGACTCTCCGGCGCCGGCCGGGACCAGTCCGCGCTCGCGGGCGTAGTCCTCGAGCATGCCGCGCAGTTGACGGCGGCCCCGGTGCAGCCGGGACATCACCGTACCGATGGGTGTCCCCATGATGTCCGCGATCTCCTTGTACGCAAAGCCCTCGACGTCCGCGAGGTAGACGGCGATGCGGAATTCCTCGGGGATCGCCTGGAGTGCCGACTTCACGTCCGAGTCGGGCAGGTGGTCCAGCGCCTGCGACTCGGCGGAGCGCAGACCCGTGGACATGTGCGACTCGGCGCGCGCCAGCTGCCAGTCCTCGATCTCCTCGGCCGCGCTGCGCTGGGGTTCGCGCTGCTTCTTGCGGTACGAGTTGATGAAGGTGTTGGTCAGGATCCGGTACAGCCAGGCCTTGAGGTTGGTGCCCTCGCGGAACTGGTGGAAGGACGCGTACGCCTTGGCGTACGTCTCCTGCACCAGGTCCTCGGCGTCCGCCGGGTTGCGCGTCATGCGCAGGGCGGCCGAGTACATCTGGTCGAGGAACTCGAGCGCGTCCCGCTCGAAGCGCGCGCTGCGCTCCGCGGTGGACTCCGCGCCCGTCCCCGCGTCCGTGCCCTGGCCCTCGGGCAGCTCCGCCTGGCCGTTGTCGGTCCCTGCGTCGGTACCGGTGACCGGACCCACCTCCTCAAGATCGCGGGCAGAACCGAAACCGGTCCCACTCGAATCGGAGGATAGACGACTACCCGTCCCACCCGCCGCTCGAATAGGAGCGGTCCTGGCCGCGTGCAGCACCGTCCAGTCCAGGTCGGTGCGGCTGGGGCAGATCGTCGAACCCATGCGCCGGACTTCCTCTCCTACGACATCGGTGCTGCGTGTTCAGCACTTCTGTCCGGCTCAACAGCCGTCGGCCCCGCGACATTCCCCGGCGTTCACCCGAGTGACGCGGCCCACCCGACGACCGCGGCGGTGATCGTCCCCAGGGCTTGCTCCTGGGTGAGCCGAGCCCTTCGGGTCACGGCGAACCCGTGATCGCCACCGGGCACCTCGACGAGTTCGTACGTCCCTTCGGGGAACTCCCCGGGCCTGCCGAAGGGGTCGTTGCCGCCCTGGACGACGAGCGTGGGCACCCCGGTGCCCAGCAGTTCGGCGGCCCGGGACCGCTCCGGCCTGCCGGGCGGGTGGAGCGGGAAGCCGAGCGCGAGCACGGCGTGGGCACCGAGTCCGGCCGCGGTGCGGCAGGCCACGCGGGCGCCCGCGCTGCGCCCGCCGGAGATCACCGGCAGGCCGGTGTCCGCGACGGCCGCCCAGATCCCGCGCCAGCCGACGTCGAGCGTCTTCGGCGCGGGCGCCACCTTCTTCCCGGCGACCCGCCAGGGCTGCTCGACGAGGGCGACGCTGACGCCGTGCCCGGGGAGGACGTCGGCGAGCGCGCGCAGGTCGCGCGCCTCGATGCCGCCGCCGGCCCCGTGGCCCACGGCGAGGACCAGCCTCGGCCGCTCCGCCCGGTGCCAGGTGATGCGGGCCGGCCCGGCGTCGGTGCCGACGGTCTGGACCGTCCCGGCGGCCGCGGTGCCCCCGGCTGCCCCGGCTGTCGCGGCTGTCGCGGCTGTCGCGGTGGCCCCGGCGCCCCCTGTGGTTCCGGCTGTCGCGGTGGCCCCGGCGCCCCCTGTGGTTCCGGCTGTCGCGGTGGCCCCGGCGCCCCCTGTGGCCCCGGTGATCTCGGGCATCTCGTCCTTCTCAGTGGTCACGTCTGTCGCATTCATCCAGTCGGTCACGTCAGCCACGTCAGCCACGTCAGAAGAGTGTGCCCTCCTCGGGGCCCTCCAGCTCCTGCAGCAGCTCCGGGCCGTTGTTGCGGACGTTGCTCACGGCGGTCGGCACCGGGTAGGCGCGCATCAGGCCGGGCGGCGGCGGTTCGAGCAGGGAGCGCAGGTCCCTGGCGTCCGTCCGGGACGGGTCCAGCCAGGCGTCCCAGCGGTCGGGGGTGAGCATCAGGGGCATCCGGGGGTGGATGTCGTACAGCGTGCGCGGGCCCTCGGCCAGGGGTACGGCGAGCGGGCTCGTCTCCGCCTCCGTGGTGATCACCGAGCAGGTCGCCCACCACGCCTGCGGATGGTCGTCCGGCAGGGTGCGGTCCCGCCAGAACTCGTACAGCCCGGCCATCGCGAAGACCGAACCGTCGGCCGGGAGCACGAAGTAGGGCTGCTTGCGGGGCCGCTTCCTCCGCCCCTCGACCTCCAGGTCGCGCTCCTGCCGCCCGGTGACCCACTCGTAGTAGCCGTCGGCCGGGATCACACAGCGACGGGTGGCGAAGGCGCGGCGGAACGACGGCTTCTCGTGGACGGTCTCCGCGCGTGCGTTGATCATCCGGGCGGCACCCTCGGGCGTCTTCGACCAGGACGGGACCAGCCCCCACCTGAGTCTGCGCAGCTGGCGAACCGGGCGCGGATCCTGCACGTCCTTCAGGGGGCGGTCCAGAACCACGTGGACCTCCTTGGTGGGGGCCACGTTGTAGTCGGGCCCGAGGGCCTCCTCGGGGTCCCACTTCTCGATCTCGAAGGCTTCTGCGAGATCCTCTGGCCTGCGACTCGCTGCATACCGTCCGCACATACGTGCCACACTGCCAGATTCCGCAGCACGAGAGGGAGCCACCGGAAACCATGGACAGCACCGCCGCCACCGCGCTGCCCGACCTCTGGGACCGGCTCGTCGGCACCCAGTCCGACCCCGACCTGTGGGTGGTGATCGCCACCATGGCCGCCGCGCTGGCGGTGGTCGTCCCGCACACTCTCTGGCGACTCTCCCGTAACGCCGTCACCATCGCCCACGAGGGCGGTCACGGTCTGGTCGCCCTGCTGACCGGCCGTCGGCTGACCGGCATACGGCTGCACTCCGACACCAGCGGCCTGACCCTCAGCCGGGGCAAGCCGCACGGCCTCGGCATGATCCTGACCGCGGCCGCCGGTTACACCGCTCCCCCGCTGCTGGGCCTGGGCGGCGCCGCGCTGCTCGGCGCGGGCCGCATCACGCTGCTGCTGTGGCTGGCGACGGCGCTGCTGGTGGCGATGCTGGTGATGATCCGCAACGCGTACGGGGTGCTGACGGTGTTCCTCACGGGCGGTACGTTCCTGCTGGTGTCCTGGCTGGCCGGCCCCCAGGTGCAGGCGGCGTTCGCGTACGCGGTGGTGTGGTTCCTGCTCCTGGGCGGCGTGCGCCCGGCCTTCGAGCTCCAGGCGAAGCGGTCCCGCGGCGGCGCCGGGGACTCGGACGCGGACCAGCTGTCCCGTCTGACCCACGTGCCGGCGGGCCTGTGGCTGTTCCTGTTCCACGCGGTGAGCCTGTGCGCCCTGCTGGGCGGCGGGCGCTGGCTGCTGGGGGTGTGAGGGGCGCCTTCGGGGGCGCGTGAGGGGGCGCGGACCGCCCGGACACGAGCACGCGCCTCCCCCGGCCGGCCCCCACGCGGGACAGCCCGGACCATGCCCTGCTTATACAGTGGGCCCATGGCCCCGAACCCCGCCCACACCGCCCTCTGGCCCGCCCCGCACGCGAGCGAGGCCGTCGACGCGACGGTCCACGTGCCGGGGTCCAAGTCGGTCACGAACCGTGCTCTCGTCCTGGCCTCGCTGGCCTCCGAGCCCGGCTGGCTGCGCCGTCCCCTCCGCTCCCGCGACACCCTGCTCATGGCGGCCGCCCTGCGCGCGATGGGCGTGGGCATCGAGGAGGGCGTGGGCCCCGACGGAACCGGCGAGGCCTGGCGCGTGCTGCCCGCGGGGCTCCGCGGCCCGGCCACCGTCGACGTCGGCAACGCGGGCACGGTGATGCGCTTCCTGCCGCCGGTCGCCACGCTGGCCGACGGTCCGGTCCGCTTCGACGGTGACCCGCGGTCGTACGAGCGTCCCCTGGCCAGCGTGATCGACGCCCTGCGCGCGCTCGGCGCCCGCATCGACGACGACGGCCGGGGCGCACTGCCGCTCACCGTGCACGGCGGGGGCGCGCTGGACGGCGGCCCGGTCGAGGTCGACGCCTCCTCCTCGTCGCAGTTCGTGAGCGCCCTGCTGCTGTCGGGGCCGCGCTTCAACCAGGGCGTCGAGGTCCGGCACACCGGCGCCACGCTGCCCTCCCTGCCGCACATCCGGATGACGGTGGACATGCTGCGCGCGGTGGGCGCCCAGGTGGACACCCCCGAGTCGGGCGGCGAGCCGAACGTCTGGCGGGTCACGCCGGGCGCGCTGCTCGGCCGGGACCTGACCGTCGAACCGGACCTGTCCAACGCGCAGCCGTTCCTCGCGGCGGCGCTGGTGACCGGCGGCCGGGTCGTCGTCCCGGACTGGCCTGCCCGGACCACCCAGCCGGGGGACCGGCTGCGGGAGATCTTCACCGAGATGGGCGGTTCCTGCGAACTGACCGAGTACGGTCTGGCCTTCACCGGGTCGGGCGCGGTCCACGGCATCGACGTCGACCTGAGCGACGTCGGCGAACTGACACCGGGCATCGCGGCGGTCGCCGCCCTCGCCGACTCCCCCTCCACCCTGCGGGGCGTGGCGCACCTGCGGCTGCACGAGACGGACCGCCTGGCCGCGCTCACCAAGGAGATCAACGAGCTGGGCGGCGACGTCACCGAGACCGCCGACGGCCTGCACATCCGCCCGCGCCGGCTGCACGGCGGGATCTTCCACACCTACGACGACCACCGCATGGCCACGGCCGGTGCGATCATCGGCCTGGCCGTGGGGGGCGTGCAGATCGAGAACGTGGCGACGACGGCGAAGACGTTGCCGGACTTCCCCGACCTGTGGACCGGCATGCTCGGGGCGTCCGGGGTATAGGGACTTCCGCCATGCGCCGCTACGGCAAGCACACCGACGAGGACGACATCCGCAGCCGCCCGAACCGCAAGGGCAACCGGCCGCGCACGCACATCCGCCCCAAGCACGAGGACGCGGCCGACGGCATGGTCCTCACCGTCGACCGGGGCCGGCTCACCTGCCTCGTCGAGGACCGCGTCGTGACGGCGATGAAGGCCCGTGAACTGGGCCGCAAGGCCGCGGTCGTCGGTGACCGGGTCGCTCTGGTCGGCGACCTGTCGGGCGCCAAGGACACCCTCGCGCGCATCGTCCGCATCGCGGAGCGCACCTCGGTGCTGCGCCGCACCGCGGACGACGACGACCCGTACGAGCGCGTGGTGGTCGCCAACGCCGACCAGCTCGCGATCGTCACCGCCCTGGCCGACCCCGAGCCGCGCCCGCGGCTGATCGACCGCTGCCTGGTCGCGGCGTTCGACGGCGGCCTGACCCCGCTGCTCGTCATGACGAAGTCGGACCTGGCGTCCCCGGACAAACTGCTGGAGCTGTACGGCCACCTCGACATCCCCCACGTCGTCACCAACCGCGAGCAGCTGGCGAGCGGCGCCGCTGCGGAGCTGGTGCGCGAGCAGCTGGCCGGGCGCACGACGGCGTTCGTCGGACACTCGGGCGTGGGCAAGACGACCCTGGTGAACGCGCTGGTCCCCGAGGAGCGGCGCCGGGTGACGGGCCACGTCAACGCGGTCACGGGCCGCGGCCGGCACACCACCACCTCGGCGCTCGCCCTGCCCCTGTACGGCACCGACGACTGGGTCATCGACACCCCGGGCATCCGTTCCTTCGGGCTGGCCCACATCGACCCGTCGCGCGTCATCCTCGCCTTCCCCGACCTGGTGCCGGGTACGGAGGGCTGCCCGCGCGCGTGCAGTCACGACGAGCAGGACTGCGCGCTGGACGCGTGGGTGGCCGACGGGCACGCGGATCCGGCGCGGCTGTACTCGCTGCGGCGCCTGCTGTCGACGAGGGAGCGCACGGAAGGCGACTGACCTTCGCGTGTTTGTGGGTGCCGGGGTTCGGTAAGTGCATAATCGCACCGAGCCGCTCACACGGGAGGACAGCACATGGCGTGGCTGCTGGTCGTCGTCGCGGGAATGCTCGAGACCGGCTTCGCCGTCTGCTTGAAGCTGTCGCACGGTTTCACCAGGCTGTGGCCGACGATCGCGTTCTGCGTGTTCGCCCTGGGCAGCTTCGGTCTGCTGACCCTCTCCCTGAAGAAACTCGACGTCGGCCCGGCCTACGCGGTCTGGACCGGTATCGGCGCGGCCGGCACCGCGATCTACGGAATGATCTTCCTCGGCGACCTGGTCTCCGTCCTGAAGATCGTCTCGATCAGCTTCGTGATCATCGGCGTGATCGGCCTCCAGCTGTCGGGCTCGGCCCATTAGGCCGTGCATCGAAAATGGATCTTGCACATGAGGTGTCGGCACGCCGCCGGGCCCCCTGGCCCTCGCGTCCGGACGTTCGGTCGAGCTCACCGAGCCGCGCATGTCTTCGACCTGTGGGGGGATGCTGGAGGGCCACCCGTGCAGACCCATCGACGACATCAAGGTCAGGGGCCTCCGACGGCAGGCTGAACATGGGGTTTCCCCCCGCCGGTCCATCCGGTTCCCCCTCCTACGATCACCCGGAGCGGGCTGCCGGCGCCTTCCGTCGACAGCGGTCGCCCCTGAACCCCCTGACACACCCCGTGCCCCCGCTCCCGCAGGAACGGGATCCGTCGCACGCTCCGTCCGTCCTGCACGGCCCATCACCGGCCCGCCTGCGGTCCGTGCCGCCTGTGGGGTGTGTGCGCGCCCGTCGTCGGGCCCCGGACGTCGCCGGGACCCGACGGCGGGGCTACTGCCCGATGTTGCTCTGGGGTCCTGCGTACTTGCCCAGGATCGCCGGGACGTCCTTGGCGGCATCGAGGGTGTAGCTGTAGTGGGTGCGGGGATCGAAGGTGGTGCCGCCCGTCCTCTGCTTGCCACGGGAGGCCACCACGACGGAGCCCTTCTGCGACAGGGAAGCTGCGGAGGTGTCGATGTCGTACGGGTTGGCCACGTTGTCGTAGTAGCTGTTCTCGATGACGACCTTGGACTTGCCGCGCGAGAGGTTGCCGTACGAGGTGATGTTCTTCAGATAGTTGTTGTAGAGGTGGGCCAGGGCCACGTTGTCGATGCTGGGGTTGCGCTGGTTGGTGTCGTGGATCCAGTTGTGGTGGATCGTCATGCGGGCGGTGACGTTCTCGGTCCAGCCGATGCCGAAGGCCTTGTTGGACTCTCCGATCCTGTTCCAGGACACGGTCAGGTAGCTGGTGTCCTTCCGGCTGTCGATCAGGCCGTCGTTCATCCGCTCGATGGTGTTGTGGTCGATCCAGATGTGGTTGGCGGTGTCCATCTGGATACCGTCGTAGTCGTAGAGTTTGTCCTCCGGGTCGTCGTCGGTCATCCGGGTATCCCGGATGGTGAGGTTCCGGATGATCACGTTCTTGGTGCCGGAGCCGAGGAAGAAGCCGCCGTTGACGATGTGGCCGGAGGTGCCGACACCGACCACCGTCTTGTTCGACTTGACGGGTATCTCGTGGCCGTACGGGGTGACCTTGATGGTCCCGGCGACCTTGATGGTGTAGGCCTGGGTCGCCGTCGCGTACTTCACGAGGTCCGCGTAGTTCTTCACGGTGACCGTGGTCCCGGCCGCGCCGCCGCTGGTGCCGCCCCCGGTGGCCGCGAAGCCGTCAGCGGTGTTCGACCAGGACCGGCCACCCCCCTCCCCGTTTCCGGCGACGGGGGTGAAGGCCCACTGTTTGTTGCTGTTGTGGGTGCAGGTCTCCTGGATGACGGCGGCACCGCTGGCGGTCGAGGCGCCCTTGTCGGAGAGGCAGAGCCCGGACTTGACGTTGATGATCTGGTAAGTGCCGGCCCCGGAGGGGGTCAGACGCCACTGCTGGTGGCTCTTGCCCGTGCCACAGCCCCACTGCACCACCTGGGTCCCGCTGACCGTGGAACCGGCGGGGACGTCGACGCACAGCTTGCTGTCGACACCCACCAGGGTGTACACACCGGCCCCCGCGGACCTGAGGGTGAACTGCTGCCAGGGGGAGTTCGCGGTGCAGCCCCACTGCTGGAGCTTCGCACCGTCGGCCCGGGAGGCACCGGGCACATCGATGCACTTGCCCGACTTCTTCACCACGAGCTGATAGGAGACGCCGGTCGCGGGCAGTGCCGCGGCCTCGGCCGGCACCGTCCCCGCCGCCGACACGGCCACCCCACCCACCACCACCACGGCGGAGACGATCGCGGCGATCCTGCCCTTGCGCCGCCGGTGGCATCCATTGCGCACGGTACTGCGTTCACTCATGCCTGCCGTCCTTCGTATGCAGATGGTCTGGGGGTGTCGCGAGGCGGGGCCGGGTGCCGGCTCATCCGACCGGGTTCCAGCCGTCCTTGCCGGCCAGGTACTTCTGCGGCGTGTACTGCGAGGCGCGGCTGTCCGCGAGCTGTGGACGGTTGCCGTTGACGCCCGCGCCCGCACCGGTGTTGCGGTATTCGAGGAAGCGGGCGTTCTTCCAGGTGCTGCTGGACATGTCCGTCCACGGCTTCGCGGTGGTGATCGCCGCGGACAGGTTGGACTCGCGGAACAGGACCTGGGCGTTCTGCCGCCACGGACGGCCGAGCTGGGTCTTGCCCGTGTTGGCGCCGGTGATCGTGGAGCGGTAGAAGAGGAAGCCGTAGGCACGCTCGGCCGGGGTGCTGGCCGCGGTGATCGGACCACCGGTGGAACGCTTCTCGTGGATGCGGCAGCGGTCGAAGACGGCGATGCCGCCGCCGTAGATGAAGTCGACGGTGCCCTCGACGTAGGAGTCGCTGACGTAGACGCGCGCCTTGTCGTTCACCAGGAAGGTGTCCTGGTCGCCGAGCAGCCGTACGTCGTCCAGGGTCGCCCGGTCGGCGTCCAGGTAGAGAGCCAGCGCCTGGCCACCTGGTTGAGAGCTGCTCTCGTCGTAGTCGTTGGCCATCGTCAGCCCGGCAGCGCTGAAGTCGTGCCCGAGAGCGACGACCGTGGCACTGCCCGACGTTCCGTAGCCACCGGCGTGCCGGTTGCCGACGATCACCACGTCGTCCGGGGAATCGCCGTTGCCGCGGAGGGTGACGTAGGGCTTGTCCGCCGGAATGGTGACCTTCTCCCGGTACGTGCCGGGCTTGATGGTGATCGTCACCCGCTTGGTGTTGCCCGCAGGGACCGCGTCGACCGCCGCCTGCACCGTCCGGTACCTGCCGGTCCCGTCGGCCGCGACCGTGTAGGGCGAGTTGGACCCGCCGTTCACGGGGGTGAAGGCCCACTGTTTGTTGCTGTTGTGGGTGCAGGTCTCCTGGATGACGGCGGCACCGCTGGCGGTCGAGGCGCCCTTGTCGGAGAGGCAGAGCCCGGACTTGACGTTGATGATCTGGTAAGTGCCGGTCCCGGAGGGGGTCAGACGCCACTGCTGGTGGCTCTTGCCCGTGCCACAGCCCCACTGCACCACCTGGGTCCCGCTGACCGTGGAACCGGCGGGGACGTCGACGCACAGCTTGCTGTCGACACCCACCAGGGTGTACACACCGGCCCCCGCGGACCTGAGGGTGAACTGCTGCCAGGGGGAGTTCGCGGTGCAGCCCCACTGCTGGAGCTTCGCACCGTCGGCCCGGGAGGCACCGGGCACATCGATGCACTTGCCCGACTTCTTCACCACGAGCTGATAGGAGACGCCGGTCGCGGGCAGTGCCGCGGCCTCGGCCGGCACCGTCCCCGTCGCCGACACGGCCACCCCACCCGCCACCACCACGGCGGAGGTCAGAGCCACGCGGCGGATTCGCCGGCGGGCGTGCCGGGACCTGGAAGGCGCGTGCTGTTCGGGGGCAGGCCTGCGGAATGGGACCAGTGTCATGGGTCGCTCTTCCTTTCTTCGCTGCCGACGGGCCCGTGCGCCCCTGGTGGAGGGGAAGAATCGAACCCGGTCGTGGGGGGTGCTGTCGGCGGAGGCGCCGCAGCGAAGAGGTAGACGCGGCGCACTGGCGCGGATAACAAAAAATGGAAAATCCTGCCCCATGTGATGTACATCACTTATCTGTCGAGGTGTCAGGAGTTCCGCTCCGGCTGCTTTACAGGCGGTCACCACCGTGTCAGGCTCTCCACCCTGCAAAGGTCAGATGCTCGAACGGGGCCCGGAGGCGACAAGGCCACCGACCGAAACGCACCGCCGCAGCGGTGCGCAGGGCGAAGGAGACCTTCTCCGCATGGATCTCGACCCCCTTCCCGGATCCGCAGAGGGCACCACTGCGACCGATGCCGATGCCACTGTGAGCGGAACCTCCCCGCACGGCATCGCCCTGGTCCGGGCGGCAGGAGCGGGCGACCGGGCGGCGCTGGAAGAACTTCTCGCCGCTTGTCTGCCGCTGCTCCACCGGATCGTCGGGCGGGCTCTCGACGGCCACACCGACGCGGAGGACGTGGTGCAGGAAGTCATGCTGCGGATCGTGCGAGGGCTGCCCGGGCTCCGCGAACCGGAACGCTTCCGCTCCTGGATCGTGGCCATCGCCTACCGGCAGGTACAACAGCACCGCCGGCGCCGCCCGCATGACCTCCCGCCCCGACAGCAGGTCCAGGAATGGGACGCCCCCGCAGCGGACTTCGCCGAACGGACCGTCGCCGAAATGACCATGACCGGCCAGCGCCGCGAAGCCTTGCGTGCCACACAGTGGCTGGAACCTGCTGATCGTCACCTGCTCGCCCTGTGGTGGGAGGAGACCGCCGGCACGTTGGATCGCGGCGAACTCGCCGCGGCCGTGAAACTCTCCCGCAGTCACGCCGCGGTGCGGGTGCAGCGGATGAAGGAGCAACTGCGAACATCCCGCACTCTCGTTCGGGCACTCGCCGCCACCCCCCGCTGTCCGGGTCTCACCACCGCCGTACAGGGGTGGAACGGCGATCCGAGTTCTCTGTGGCGCAAGCGGCTGAGCCGGCACGTCCGCGACTGCCCGGTGTGCGGAGCCCTGAGCAGGGAACTGATCCCGCCGGAACACCTGCTGCCCGGCATCGCCGTCCCGGTCGTCCCGGCCGGCCTGCTCGCCGGGATCGGACCACTGCTGGACTCCGTCTCCGCAGGGGGGGTCAAAGCCGGTGCCGGGGGATTGCTCGACCGCGTCACCGACGCAGCCCGGCACCTCCGCCCCAGGACCGCTCTTGCCGCCACGGTCTGCACCGCGGTACTGCTCGCCGGTTTGGCCCATCTCGTCCGGCAGGAACCTGCGCCGGACGACGCCCCACGCGCCCTACCGACCTCGGCGGCCACCCAGCCCGTCGCACCGGCGACCGCGACAGCGTCGAGGTCCGTGCCCGCGCCCCCTGTATCCGCCGAGGGCAGAGCGCCGACCGTCCTGCATGTCGCACCCGACGGCTCCGACACGGAAGGCGACGGCAGTCTCACCCGCCCCTACGCCACCCTCGGCAAGGTGGTCGGTTTGGTCCGCCCGGGCCAGACCATCGCCCTGCGCGGCGGCACCTACCGGCCTACCGAACCGGTCACCATCGACACCGACGGGACCGCCCGGCGCCCGATCGTGCTGACCGCCTACCGCGACGAGCGGCCGGTACTCGATGTCTCCGCCGTCCCCGACGGACGATGGGCGGTCACCCAGCGCACGAACCACTGGACGGTGCGCAACGTCGAGGTGCGGGGTTCCCGCAGCCACGCCTGGGTGTGCAGCGGGTGCGCGCACAACGTCTTCAGCGGCCTGACGATGCACCACAACGCAAGGTCCGGACTGGTGCTGCGCGACGCCGGCACCGTGGGCAACACCGTCGCGGACAGCGATTTCCACCACAACCGGGACGCCACCGGCGAGGGCTCGGGGCTGGCGATCGTCTTCGGATCCGGGGCCGGCAACACGGTTCGGCACTGCCGCACCTGGGAGAACGGGGGAGACGGCATCGACCTGGGCGGCTTCACGAGCCCCACCGCCCTCGAAGGCAACTGGTCCTACCGCAACGCCAACGGCTTCACCTTCGGAGGCGGTCACGGCCGCGCCGCGGTGGCACACTTCGCGAGGAACAACATCGCCTGGGACAACGAAGGCTACGGCTTCAACGACGAGGGCAACCCCGGCGCACTCACCCTGGAGCGCAACAGCGCGTACCGCAACGGCATCGCCGGTTTCCGGATCACCGCCGCCGCAGGCACTCTCTCCGGCAACGCCGCCTGGAGCAACCAGCGCGAGACGGACCTCGGCCCGTCCGTCCGCTCCTCCGCCAACACCTGGGACGATACGGGAACGTCGTTTCCGGTGACCGGACTTCGCTCGACGGATCCGCGCGCCGCCGAGGGACCACGCGGGAAGAACGGCGCTCTGCCCACTTCGACGTTCCTGGTGCCTCGCGATCCGCGAGCCGCGATCGGCGCCATCATGCCGACCGGCTCCTGAGATGCCCCGCTCCGGGTGACCTGATGAGCGGAGCGCTCCGGGGCCCTGGCCGGGGCACCGACACCGATCGCTCGGTCTCGCTCAGGACCAGCGGTTCCAGCCCTGCTGTCACCCCCGGCCGACCGACAGCGCACCGAAGCCGACCGGCACCCGTCGGCCGAACCCACGAAGTGGTACGCAGAGCGACCCACGGGGTGCCGAATCGGCTCACGCCCACCTCATCGGGCCGTGTCCGGCGGCGGCCCCGGCACCTCGCGGTCCGCGTACGCCCGGTCCGCGTACGCCCGGTCCGCGTACGCCCAGGACAGGACCCCCCGCACCACCTCCCCCACCGCGCCCCCGGCCCTCTCCCCCGGCGGCGCGGTCACGCAGGACAGTGCGAGCCGCACCGCCACCTCGCAGACCGGCCCCGCCTCGCCCCCGCCCACCACGGCCGCGGCCCGGTCCCGTACGGCCGCCACCAGATCTCCCGGCGAGGGCAGCGCCGCGTCCGCCCGCCGCTGCGCGGGCACGGCGGAGGACGACGCCACCGCGGCCAGGTCGAACGAGGGCAGCCGTGTGCTCCAGCACCCGGTGAGCAGCGCCCGGACCACCGTGTTCCCCCGGGCCGCGGAGACCGTCCACTCCGCGACCGCGACCAGTCGCTCCCGCCCGTCGCCCGGTGTCCTCAACGCCCGCTCCACCCCGGCGAGATACGCGTCGGCCTCCCGCCGGACGAGCGCCCGGACCAGCCCCTCCTTGCTCCCGAACTCGTTGTAGAGGGTCTGCCGGGAGACCCCGGCCGCCGAGGCGACGTCCACCATCCGCACGGCGGCCCACGGCCGGCGTGCGAGCGCCGCGAAAGCGGCGTCCAGCAGTGATTCCCGCGCAGGCATCGTCGCCTCCCTGGGACGAGCGGCTCTGCGCCCAGGTTTGACGCGCCGACAAGCACTGTCAAGGGTCCGCGGAAGGCGGTCCGCCCCGGTACACGGCCCTTCGCCCACCGCTCCCGCCACCGCCGCGCGCCCCCTTGCGCCCTGAGACGCGCGCCCCCGCGCCCGCCCCGCCAGGTGCCCGCAAGACCCTCGCGAGGCCACCGCCGGGTCCTGTGTGGCCCCACCCCCACCATGGCGGATACCGTTCGTCCCATGCCGGACTACCACGACGACCTCCGTCTCGCGCACGTCCTCGCGGACGCCGCCGACGCCGCGACCATGGCCCGCTTCAAGGCCCTCGACCTCAAGGTCGAGACCAAACCGGACATGACCCCGGTGAGCGAGGCGGACAAGGCCGCCGAGGAGCTGATCCGCGGGCAGCTCCAGCGCGCCCGCCCGCGCGACGCGGTCCTGGGCGAGGAGTACGGCGTCGAGGGGACCGGCCCCCGCCGCTGGGTGATCGACCCGATCGACGGCACGAAGAACTACGTGCGCGGCGTCCCCGTCTGGGCCACCCTCATCTCGCTGATGGAGGCCGCCGAGGGCGGCTACCGGCCCGTCGTCGGCGTCGTGTCCGCCCCGGCCCTGGGCCGCCGCTGGTGGGCCGCCCTGGGCCACGGCGCCTACACCGGCCGCAGCCTGACCTCCGCGAGCCGTCTGCACGTCTCCCGCGTCTCGCGGCTGTCGGACGCCTCCTTCGCGTACTCCTCGCTCAGCGGCTGGGAGGAGCAGGGGCGGCTGAACGGCTTCCTGGACCTCACCCGCGAGGTCTGGCGCACGCGCGCGTACGGCGATTTCTGGCCGTACATGATGGTCGCCGAGGGCTCGGTCGACCTCTGTGCGGAGCCCGAGCTGTCGTTGTGGGACATGGCGGCCACGGCGATCGTCGTGACGGAGGCCGGCGGTACGTTCACCGGCCTCGACGGCCGTCCGGGCCCGCACAGCGGCAATGCCGCCGCGTCGAACGGGCTGCTCCACGACGAGCTGCTGGGTTACCTCAACGAGCGCGACTGACCGACACGAATGAGCGCGCACGCCCTCAACTGGACGCGCGCGCCCTCTTGTTGGCCCCTGCTTTACCTGCCACTCTGACGACACCCCCACTTGTGCATTTGTGAATCCGCGCACCGGCGGATTCGTAGGAGGTGTTCAGCCCATGCTCGTCCGTGACGCCATGAGCACGGTGGTGCTCA
This sequence comes from Streptomyces sp. NPDC031554, assembly GCF_055580685.1. Classification (NCBI taxonomy): domain Bacteria; kingdom Bacillati; phylum Actinomycetota; class Actinomycetes; order Kitasatosporales; family Streptomycetaceae; genus Streptomyces; species Streptomyces sp. NPDC031554. Next base: position 559,842 of record NZ_JBVIKX010000001.1, read on the forward strand.
CCATCGGTCCCGCACACACCCTCCGGCAGGCCGCCGCCCTGATGTCCGCACGCCGCGTCGGCGCGGCCCTGGTGCTCGACCCGGACGCCGGCGGCATCGGCATCCTCACCGAGCGGGACATCCTCGACTCCGTGGGCCGGGGCGAGGACCCGGAGACGGAACGCACCCACGCCCACACCACCAACGACGTCGTCTTCGCCGCCCCGACCTGGACCCTGGAGGAGGCGGCCGCGGCCATGGCCCACGGCGGCTTCCGGCATCTCATCGTCCTGGATCGCGGGGAGGCCGTCGGCGTCGTCTCCGTCCGCGACCTCATCCGCTGCTGGGCCCCCGCCCGGCAGCCCGCTCCGGCCCTGTGAACACGGACGGGCCGGACCCCCGAGGGGGGTCCGGCCCGTCCGGTCACGACAAGCGGTCCAGTGCTGGATGATCAGCCGCGCAGGGCCTGGACCGCGGCCTCCAGCCGCTTGCCGTAGTCCGCGTCGGCCCGACGGAAGTTGCCGATCGCCCGCTCCACGACGTCGTCGCGGGAGACCTTGGCGATGAAGCCCGCCAGGTTGCCGATCAGGCGTTCCTTCTCGTCCTCCGACATCAGCCGGTAGAGGGCGCCCGCCTGCACGAAGTCGTCGTCCTCGGCGTGGACGGGCGTCGGGTGGTTGCCCGTGCCGCCGGTCACGGCGGTCTCCGACCACAGCGGACGGCCCGTCTGGAACGGTCCGCCGAAGCTGTTCGGCTCGTAGTTCTTCGCCCCGCCGTGGCGGCCGTCGTACAGGAGGCCGTCCCGTGCGTGGGTGCGCGCCACGGTGGCGTGCGGGCGGTTCACCGGCAGGTGGTCGGCGTTGACGCCGACGCGGTAGCGGTGGGCGTCGCCGTAGGCGAAGAGGCGGCCCTGGAGCATCTTGTCCGGCGACGGACCGATGCCGGGCACGAAGTGCGCCGGCGAGAAGACCGACTGCTCGACCTCGGCGAAGACGTTCTCCGGGTTGCGGTCGAGCTCCAGCTTGCCGAACTCGATCACCGGGTGGTCCGCGTGCGGCCACACCTTGGTGAGGTCGAACGGGTTGAACCGGTACGTCGCCGCGTCCGCCACCGGCATGATCTGCACGCCCACGGTCCAGGTCGGGTGATCGCCGCGCTCGATGGCCTCGCGCAGGTCCCGCTGGTGGGAGTCGGGGTCCTCACCGGCCAGCCGGCCGGCCTCGGCCTGGGTGAGGTTCCTGATGCCCTGGTCGGTCTTGAAGTGGTACTTGACCCAGAAGGCCTCGCCGGCCTCGTTGTTCCACTGGTAGGTGTGCGAGCCGAAGCCGTCCATGTGGCGGTAGCTCGCCGGGATGCCCCGGTCGCCGAACAGCCAGGTCACCTGGTGGGTGCTCTCGGGGCTGAGGCTCCAGAAGTCCCAGACGTTGTCCGCCTCCTGCGAGCCCGTGTACGGGTCGCGCTTCTGGGTGTGGATGAAGTCGGGGAACTTGATGGCGTCCTTGATGAAGAACACCGGGGTGTTGTTGCCGACGAGGTCGTAGTTGCCCTCCTCGGTGTAGAACTTCAGCGCGAAACCGCGCGGGTCGCGCACGGCGTCCGCGGACCCGAGGCTGCCCGCCACGGTCGAGAACCGCAAGAACGTCTCCGTCCGCTTGCCGACCTCGGAGAGGAACGCCGCCCTGGTGTACGGGGTGACGTCGGCGGTCACCGTGAAGGTGCCGTAGGCGCCGGCACCGCGGGCGTGCACCACGCGCTCCGGAATGCGCTCGCGGTTGAAGTGCGCCAGCTTCTCCAGGAGCAGCTGGTCCTGGAGGAGCACCGGGCCGCCGACGCCCGCGGTCTCGCTGTTCTGGTTGTCGGCCACCGGCGCGCCGGCCTCCGTCGTGAGCGGTCCCTGCGTCACGTGCGTCTCCTGCGCCATTCCCGACCATTCCTGTTGCCCGACCAAAACCAGGATTGATCCTACAATGGACATTGTCCAAGTCAAGCAAGCATCCAAAGTCACACCTGTTCGGGACTCGTATCCCCCTCCTGTTAGGCTGGTGCCATGAGCGACCTTCTGGAACGGCTGCGCGGACGCGGATGGCGAATGACCGCGCAGCGGCGCGTCGTGGCCGAGGTCCTCGACGGCGAACACGTCCACCTGACGGCCGACGAGGTCCACGCGCGGGCCGTCGCCAAGCTGCCCGAGATCTCCCGGGCGACCGTCTACAACACGCTCGGCGAGCTGGTCTCCCTCGGCGAGGTGCTCGAGGTCGCCACCGACAGGCGCGCCAAGCGGTACGACCCGAACGCGCACCGGCCGCACCACCACCTGGTCTGCGCCCAGTGCGGCGCGATCCGCGACGTCCACCCGAGCGGCAACCCGCTGGCCGACCTCCCCGACACCGAGCGCTTCGGCTTCACGGTCTCGGGCGTCGAGGTGACGTACCGCGGCGTCTGCCCGAACTGCGCGTCGGCGGCCGCGCCCGCCTGATCCACGCCACACAGAAGCCCCGGCATCCGTCCTGGACGCCGGGGCTTACGCATGGCTCCGACACCTCGTCGTTCCCGCACCGCGCTGTTCCGGCACCACGCGCGTCCGAACACGCCGGAACACGGACAGAGGGCCGGAACCCTTTCGGAATTCCGACCCTCTGCCTTCAGTAGCGGGGACAGGATTTGAACCTGCGACCTCTGGGTTATGAGCCCAGCGAGCTACCGAGCTGCTCCACCCCGCGCCGTTGAATGCAACGTTACGTCACGGGAACAGGAAGAAGCAAATCGATTCTCCGCGCCCCGCCGTCGCAGGTCAGGGCGCATCGACCGGGACGGCGGCGACGGGACCGGGGCCTCAGGCCGACAGCTCCTCCCGGAGGGCGTCCCGCAGCCGCGCGGCCCGCTCCGCCACCTCCTCCGGTCCGAGCGAGACCGCCCGGTCCGCCCACCGCTGTCCCTCCGCCAGCTCCCCCCGGCGCGCGTAGACGAGGGCGAGCCGCAATGCCGCCCGCCCGTGCCCGGCGTCGGCCGCACGGGCCCACCACACGGCGGCCTCGGGCTCGCTGCCCTCCCGCGCGAGCAGCAGCCCCAGGTTGAAGGCACCGTTGCGCGACCCGGCCTCCGCGGCCGTGCGGTACCACCGCGCCGCCTGCACCACGTCGCCCCGCGCGGCGGCCAGCATCCCGACCCGCACCTGCGCACGCCGGTGCCCCTGGGTCGCCGCGCGCTCGTACCACTCCTCGCACTCGGTCTTCTCGTGCACGATCTCGCCGAGCTCGTGCGCCGGCTGGGGCGGCCGGCGCGCGTCGAGCACGGACGCCAGCCGGTACGCCGCCTCCGCGCTGCCCCCGCCCGCCGCGCACCGCAGGTGCCGTTCGGCGGCCTGTTCGTCGCCCTCCCGCAGCCGGGCGATGCCGACCTGGAGCGCCGCCTCGGTGTGCCCCGCCGCCGCCGCCCGCTCGTACCAGCGCAGCGCGACCGCGTCCTCGCCCCGGCCGGCGAACAGGATCCCGAGGTTGAAGGCGGCGTCGACGCTGCCCGCCTCCGCGGCCTTGGAGAACCACGGCTCGGCCCCGGCCGCGTCCCCGCCCTGGAGCAGCAGGACGGCCAGCGCGTTGGCCGCCTCGCGGTGCCCGGCGTACGCGGCGCGCCGGTACCACTGCTCGGCCTGCGCGGTGCGGCCCTGCTCGACGCAGAGCAGGGCGAGGTTGTAGGCGCCGTTGTCGTCCCCGGCGTCCATGGCCGCCCGGTACCAGCGTTCGGCGGTCTGGGTCTGGCCCCGCTCGGCGTACAGGGCGCCCAGCGCGTTGGCCGCGTTGCCGTCACCGTTCTGGGCCGCGCGCAGCCACCAGACGGCGGCGTTCTCCGTGTCGCCGGCGTCGCGCAGCAGGAACCCGAGGGCGCAGGCGGCCTGGGGCTCGCCGTCCTTGGCGGACGTCAGGTACCAGCGTCCGGCCTCCTTCAGCTCGCCCCGCCGCTCCAGGATGGCTCCGAGGTGCAGCGCGGCCCGCCGGTGTCCGCGCGCGGCGGCCTGGCGGTACCACTGCTCGGCCTCCGCCGGCACGGCGGCACCGGTGTCCGCCGCGTCCCAGCGTCCGTCGGCGAGCTGCGGCTCCCTGCGGTCGAGCGCCCGCGCGAGGCGGTACGCCGCCTCGCGGTGCCCGCGTTCGGCGGCGGCCCGCATCCACCGCTCGGCGCCGGGGTGGTCACCACGGTGCTCCAGCAGGTCGGCGAGGGCGTAGGCGCCCAGGACGTGTCCCTGTTCGGCGGCCTGGCGCAGCCAGTACTCGGCGGCCGGCTCGTCGCCGCGCTCGCGGTGGTGACGGCCCAGCGCGTGCGCCGCGGGCGCGGAGCCGGCGACGGCGGCGACCCGCCACCAGCCGGCCGCCTCGTCGGGGTAGCCGCGCTGGTGGAGGAGGACCCCGAGGTTGTTGGCGGCGGCGCGGTCGCCCCCCGTGGTGGCGGCCCGCAGATGGGGTTCGGCTCCGTCGAGGTCGCCACGACGCAGCAGCAGGGCCCCGAGGACGCTCATCGCCTCGACGTCGCCGGCCTCGGCCGCGAGCCGTCGGCGCGCCTCCTCGACGGCCTCCCCCGTCTCGTCCCGGCTCTCGTCCCGACCCATGTCCGGAGTCTCCTCCGAGGTCTCGTCCGGGGTGCCTTCCTCATCGGAAGGCTGCACAAATCGCCCTGTCTCGAACAGAGTTGCCTTGTCCCCCATAACGTCCATCGTCGCACCACCTGCAACCCGGCCACACCTGGTATACCGCAGTCCGTGAGGTCACTTCAGCGTTTTGTCGACATGCCCACAGAGAGACAAGTCAAACACAGATACCTCAACTCCCCACGCCGGCACGGCGGTACCTCATGCGGGAACATGCGTTCGCACACCACGAAGGCCCGGATCCTTTTTCAGGATCCGGGCCTTCGCCTGGAGTAGCGGGGACAGGATTTGAACCTGCGACCTCTGGGTTATGAGCCCAGCGAGCTACCGAGCTGCTCCACCCCGCGTCGTGTTCCACAACCGTACCACGACGCGGGGTGGCCCATGATCAGCCGCTGGGACTGCCGCTCGGACTCGGCTCGGCGCCGGCGCCGGCGCCGGCGCCGGGCTTGGCACTCGCGCTCGGCGAACCGCTCGGACTCGGGCCGGCGGTACCGTTCCTGCCCGCCGCGGCCTGCGCGTCCTCGGCCCGCTTCAGCGCGGCCTCGAGATCCGCCTGCGCCTTGGCGTACGCCTCCCAGTCGGGCTTCTTGAGCGCCTCCTGGCCCGCGATGAAGGCCTCCTGGGCGTCCTTCAGCGCCTCCTGGACCGTCGCGTCGCCGGTCGCCGGTGGCGGGGTGGTGGTGCCACCGTCGTCCGCCGGCGGCTTCGGCGTCGTCCCCTCGGTGCCGAAGACCTTGTTGAGGGCCTCGTCGAGGGAGTCCTCGAAGGCGGTGACACCTCCGTAGGACACCAGCACCTTCCGCAGCAGCGGGTACTTGAGTCCACCACCGCGTACGTAGACCGGCTCCACGTACAGCAGTCCTCCGTCGAGCGGCACCGTCAGCAGGTTGCCGTACTCGACCTCCGAGTCACCGCCCTTCAGCAGCCTGATGGACTCGGCGATGTCCTGTTCGGAGTTGAACTGGCTCTGCACCTGTTTGGGTCCGTCGACGGTCGTGCTGGTCGGCAGTTTCAGAACTCTGATCTTGCCGTAGCCGGAGGTGCCCGCCTCGGAGTCGACGGCCATGAACGCGCTGAGGTTGTCCCGGCCGTTGGGCGTGAACGTCGTCGTCAGCGAGAACGCCTGCTCCTTCTGGTCGGGCATCTTCATGCTCAGGTAGTACGGCGGCACCGCGTCGTTCGACTGGTTGGTCGGGTCGTTGGGCACCTGCCACACCTCGCTGCCGCTGAGGAACGTCGTCGCGTCCTTCACGTGGTAGCGGGTGAGCAGCTCGCGCTGCACCTTGAACAGGTCCTGCGGGTACCGGAGATGGGCCATCAGCGCGGCGGAGATCTCCGACTTCTTCTCCACCGTGCCGGGGAAGGCCTTCATCCAGGTCTTCAGCACCGGGTCCTTGGTGTCCCACTGGTAGAGCTTGACCTCGCCGGTGTACGCGTCGACGGTCGCCTTCACCGAGTTGCGGATGTAGTTGACCTGGTTCTGCTGGGCCACCACCGCGCGGTTGTCGTTGGTGGCGGTCAGCGAGTCGGCCGTCGTGTCGCCGAGGGTGGTCCGCGAGGCGTACGGGTAGCCGTTGGTGGTGGTGTACGCGTCGACGATCCACTGCACCCGGTCGCCCACGACCGCCGGGTAGGCGTCGCCGTCGATGGTCAGCCACGGGGCGACCGCCTCGACGCGCTCCTTGGGCGTGCGGTTGTAGAGGATCCTCGAACCCTCGCCGATCGCGCCGGAGTACAGGATCTGCGGCTCGCCGAACGCCACCGCGTACGCCGCCCGGTTGACCGTGTTGGAGAGGTTGACCCCGCTCTTGCCGGTGTAGCTGGTGGTCTTCTCACCCTGGTCGTCGGAGTAGTCGATCTCCTTCTGGGGACCGCCGACGATCGAGTACGTGGTCGTCTTCTCGCCGTAGTAGATCCGCTGCTCGTACTTGCCGAGCACGCCCTCCGACGGCAGGTTGGACTCGGTGAAGGCCGGGCGGCCGTCGGCGTCGGCGGTGGTGCCCTTGGCGGCGACCACGCCGTAGCCGTGGGTGTAGCGGAAGTGGTTGTTGATCCAGTTCTGCTTGTCCACACCCGCGAGGTTCAGCTCGCGCAGACCGATGACCGTGTCCTGGTCCTGGCCGTCCACGCGGTAGCGGTCGACGTCCAGGTTGGTCGGGAAGGCGTAGTACTTCCGGATCTGCTGGAGCTGCTGGAAGGTCGGCGACACGATGTTGGGGTCCAGGACACGGATGCTCGCCGTGCCGGCCACGTCGTCGCGCAGCGTCGTCTTGTCCTCGGTCTTGCTCGTCCCCGAGTAGTCGGCGACCTGGGTGCCCTCGATGCCGTAGGCCTCGCGCGTCGCCTTGAGGTTCTTCTCGACGTACGGCGCTTCCTTGGCCTGCTCGTTGGGCTGGACCTGGAACTTCTGGACGATGGCCGGGTACAGGCCACCGATCAGGATCGCGGAGAGCACCATCAGGCCGAAGCCGATGACGGGAAGCTGCCAGGTGCGCCGCCACAGCGTGGCGAAGAACAGCAGGGCGCAGATGACCGCGATGCAGAACAGGATCGTCTTGGCCGGCAGGTAGGCGTTGGCGTCGACGTAGCGCAGGCCGGTCCAGTTGTCGGTGGCCTTGAAGTCGCTGGACTTCACCGCCAGGCCGTACCGGTCGAGCCAGTACGCGACCGCCTTGAGGGCGACGAAGACGCCAAGCAGCACCGACAGGTGTCCGGTGGCCGCGGCCGTGGCGCGCGCGCCGGGACTGGTGACGCGCAGCCCGCCGTACAGGTAGTGGGTGAGCGCGGCGGCGATCAGCGAGAGGATCGTGGCGGCGAAGCCGAAGCCGAGCAGGAACCGGTACCAGGGCAGGTCGAAGGCGTAGAAGGACACGTCGAGGTGGAACTGCGGGTCCTTCTCCCCGAAGGACACACCGTTGACCCACATCAGCCAGGTCCGCCACTGCCCCGACGCCGAGGCGCCGGCGATCAGCCCGACGAGGGCGGTGATCCCGAGCAGCAGCCACTTCTTGTACGGCGCGATGCCCATGCGGTACCGGTCGAGGCTCTGCTGCTCCATCGACATGGCGCTCAGCGGCGGCCGCAGGCGGTGGGCCAGCCAGATGTTGAACCCGACCGCGAGGGCCATCAGCAGACCGAAGACGAAGAAGAGTCCGATCTTGGTCGACAGGGTGGTCGTGAACACGGAGGAGTAGTTCACCGACCGGTACCAGAGCCAGTCCGTCCAGAACCCGGCGAACATGGTGAACGCCATGCCCAGGACGGCCAGCACGCCCAGTGTCATGAGCAGAGTCCGGACCCGCCGGGACGGGCGGCCCACTCTGATCCGTGGCCCGGTCGGGCCTCCGCCGCGGTCCGGCATCTGGAAAGCCAAGGTTCGCACCCCGAAGTTCGCTGTTGATCCGTCAGGCCCGCGTCTTCGTGGACCCTCCGTGGCCCCCCGTGATCGTGGGCCCACACCTATGCAACTTACTCACCCTTTACTCGGTTCCCGATTCCGGCCGGGAACGAGGCAGGATTGTGACCATGTCCAACACTCCCATGGCGGCGAGCCCGCTCACCCGGGCCGTGCTCGAGATCGACGAGTACGCCTCCGGCCTCGGCTGGGACCAGCCCGCCCGCCTCTTCGCCCTCGTAGACACCGCACGGCTGCGGACCCAGGAACCCGCGCTCGCCGCCCAGCTCGGTCTGGAGGACGCGCCCGAGACCACCGGTCTCACCCCGATCGAGCAGGACGAAGTGCCAACGGACAAGCCGCTCGACGAGTTCCTCGCGACGATCGCCTGGCCCGACGCCGTGGTCGGCTGCGCGCTGACCGTGGAGCGTCTGATGCTGCCCCCGTCCGCCGAGGCCCAGGTCCCGCAGGGGCTGAGCGGGGCGAAGCTGACGCGGTGGGTGGCCGATCACCCCGACCGCCAGGAGGTGCGGATGACGGTGGCGGTCCTGCGTGACGGCACCCGGGACTCGGCCCTGCGGCTGCGCGAGAAGGACTCCCCGACGGAGGTCCTCACCGGCTCGGAGCTGGTCCCGGGCCTCGCGGAGGCACTGTCGACGACGTTCGAGGAGTAGACCCCACGGCGTCGCCTCACGGCCCGGCGGCCTCCCGGCGGCGGCTCAGGAGGTGCCGGCCGTGCACTTCGGCAGGTCGGCGGTGTCGCCGCCGCGGATGTCCTCCAGGGCGCCCAGGGCGTCCTGGATGGTGTCGACCTTGACGAGCGTCAGCCCGCTCGGGGTGTCCTTGGCGGCGGACGCGCAGTTGTCGGCCGGTGTCAGGAAGTACCGGGCGCCCTTGTCGCGGGCGCCGACGGTCTTCAGCTGGATGCCGCCGATCGGGCCGACCTTGCCGTCGTCGTCGATGGTGCCGGTGCCGGCCACGAACTTCCCGCCGGTCAGACTGCCCGGGGTGAGCTTGTCGTAGATGCCGAGCGCGAACATCAGGCCGGCGCTCGGGCCGCCGACATCGGCGAGCTTGATGTCGATGGTGAACGGGAACGTGTGGTCGGTGCCGGCGGAGATCCCGACGACGGCCCGCTTCTCCGCACCGTCGTCGGAGGCCGCCGTCCTGATCGTGATCTTCTGCGTCCTGGTCGCCGTCCTCCGCGCCTTCTCGGCTGCGGCCTGCTCCTTCGCCGGCACGATGGTGAAGACGACGTCCTCGCCGGGCTTGTGCTTCGTCACCAGCTTCGCGACGTCGGAGGGGGCTTTCACCGCCGTACCGTCCACGTCCTTGATCACGTCTCCGGCGTGCAGCCGGCCCTCGGCGGGCGAGCCCTTCACGACGGTGGAGACGATCACCCAGGACTGCACCGGGACGTCCAGCTGCTTCAGGGCGGCGACCTTGGCGCTCTCCTGGGACTGGCTGAACTCCTCGGCGTTCTCCTGGGTGGACTGCTCCTCGGTCTTGCCGTCCGGGTAGAGCGTGTCGTGCGGGACGACCTTGTTGTCGTGCGCCAGCCAGCCGTAGACCGCCTCGACGAGGTTCATCCGGTAGTCGGCGCTGGTCACCCGCACGGTCGTCATGTTGAGGTGACCGTCGGTCGGGTAGGTCTTGCGCCCGGCGATCTGGAGCACCGGCTCACCGCCGTGTTCCCCGAGCGTGTTCACCGTCGGCCCCGGGGACATCTCCGCGTACGGCACGCGGATGAGTACTCCCGCGCAGAGGAGCGCGATCAGCATCAGGGTGGAGGCGAGCATCGTCGCGGTGCGGCGTGGCATGACTCGACAGTACGGGACGCCTCTGTCGGCGCACCGTCAGGGCCGCTGCCCGGGGCACGGACCTCAGGTGCCCGAGTGGGACTTCTCCATGGCGGCGCGGAAGCGGGCGTAACCGTCCAGCTCGGGGCCGTCACCGCGGGCTCTGCGGGTGCGGTTGGCCCAACTGCCCCACAGCCCCGCGCCGACCGCGGCGACCAGCGGAACCAGCAACCAGGCGAGCGCCCCCATGCCGACCTCCCAACCCCACGTGCGACTGCAGCTGACCGATCAGCAGATTAACCTTCCGCACGGACAACGCTCACGGCAGGGGCGGGGTTACGCAACCGGACGGGCGGCCTGTCCGGCAGCCCGTCCCCCGCCCTTCCGTCGCCCCTCGAGGAAGGCGCTACACGCCGACCCATTCCTCGGTGCCGTCGGAGAACCTCTGGTGCTTCCAGATGGGCACCTCGTGCTTGAGGTCGTCGATCAGCTTGCGGCAGGCCTCGAAGGCCTCGCCGCGGTGCGGACAGGACACGGCGACGACGACCGCGAGATCGCCGACCCTGAGGTCCCCCACCCGGTGCACGGCGGCGAGCGCCCGCACCGGGTACTCGGCGACCACCTTCTCCGCGATCCGCCGCATCTCCGCCTCCGCGCCGGGGTGGCTGGAGTATCCGAGACCGTCCACGTCGGCGCCGCCGTCGTGGTCGCGCACGGTTCCCACGAACAGCGCCGTCCCGCCGGCCGCGTCGTCCCCGACGGCCCGGAAGACCTCGTCCAGGGACAGCGCGCCGTCCCGGATCGCGATCAGCTTGACGGGATCCTGCGCGGTCCGCTCACCGGGATGCTCGTTGCTGGGTGCCATGGGTCCATCGTGCCGCACCCCCGGGACGGGGGGAACAGCGGAATCACCCGGTACGCGCGCGCAAGGCTCAAAGCCTCCTCCGTCCAGGAGGGTCCCCGCCCATCCGCCGGGCCCCTCGCCGGGAGGGCCGGGAGGGGCAGGGGCGGCGGGGGCGGTGAGGGGCAGCCTCCTGGAGGGCCGGCGCGCTCCGGCCGGCGCGACCGCTACCGCCGCCGCGCCTTGCGCGCCCGGCGCACCACGGCGGCGGCGCCGAGCAGGGCCACGGTCGCCCCCGCGGCCCCCGCGGCCGTCGCGTCCTTGCGGCCCAGTCGCCGCCCGGCCACGGTGTGCCGCCCGGAGACCTCCTCCAGCAGCTCCGCCAGCACCTCCTCGTTGGTCCAGCGGGGCCGCCACCCGGCGTCGTGCAGCCGGCTCCCGCTCACCACCCACGGGTACATCGTGTACGCCAGGTCCCCCGCCGGGGACGGCGTGAGCCCGATCCGGTGCAGCCGGGCCGCCGCGCCGAGCGCCACCGCCGACGGCAGCTCCATCCGCCGGATCCCGCTCAGCTCCTCGACCTCCTCCTGCTCCAGCCATCCGTCGCAGCCGACGGCGAGTTCCCCGTCGACCTTCTCCAGGACGGCGTACTCCAGCGCCCCGCACAGGTCCTCCACGTGGCAGAACTGCCAGACCGGCCGCGATCCGGCGACGACCAGCAGCCGGGGCGACTCGAAGTACCGGGTCAGCGCGGTGTCCGTACCGCCCACCAGCACCGCCGGCCGGACCACGGTGACGTTGAGACCCGGATGCGCGCGGGGGGCGCGGCGGGCGAGCCGCTCGATCTCCAGGAGGTCCCCGACGCCGGTCGCCTCCGCCGTGGCCTTGAGCTCCGCGTCCTCCGACAGCGGCAGCTCGTTGTCCGGCAGCGCGCCGTAGACCATCGCGGAGGTGCACAGGACCACGCGATGCACCCCGGCGGCCGCGGCGGCGGTCAGCACGGTCTGGGTCCCGCGCACGTTGTAGGCCGTTCGGGCGGCGGCTTCGCTCCCCAGGTCGAGATCGAGCGCCAGATGGACGACGACGTCCGCGCCGCGCAACTTCTCGGCGATCGCCGGGTCGCGCACGTCGAGGATGTGCCACTGCGCCGCGTCGCACTCGCCCCGCCGCTCGTCGACGGCGATGACCTGCTTGATCTCGTCGGACGCGGCGAGCCGCTCGGTCAGCAGCGCGCCCACCCCGGTCGCGGCGCCGGTCACGGCGACGACGGGGCCGCGCGGCCCGCCCGGGGGCGACGGGTTTCGCGCTGCGCGAACCTGCGGATCTGGGGAACTCACCAGGTGTCTCCAGCGGTTGTTTTCCATACGGGCGCGAGTGACGCGTTCGTACCAGGTGGCATCCATCCTGCCGCAGGCCGCGAGTCGGCGGAGCACCGAGGCCCGATCGAGCCCGGGTGTCTACGCTGGGTGGTGTTGCAGGGCAGCCGCGCCGCCGGACCAGAACCGGTGGCCTTACCAGCCGAGGAACCCCGTGAGTGACACCCCATTCGGATTCGGCCTTCCGCCGGAGGAGCCGGACGACGGCGACGAGGGCAAGAAGAAGGACCCGCAGGGCGGCGGTGGTCAGGGACCGGCCAACCCGTTCGGCTTCAGCGGGCTGCCCGGTGCCGGAGGCTTCGGCGGCCCGGGCGCGGACAATCCCCTCGCCGCCATGTTCGGCTCGCTGAACCCCACCGACCTGGGCGCCGCGTTCCAGCAGCTGGGCCAGATGCTCTCCTACGAGGGCGGCCCGGTGAACTGGGACATGGCCAAGCAGATCGCCCGCCAGACGGTCTCCCAGGGCACCGCGGAGGGCGTCAAGGACGCGAGCGTCGGCCCCGCCGAGCGGACCGCCGTGCAGGAGGCCGTCCGCCTGGCCGACCTGTGGCTGGACGACGCGACCTCGCTGCCGTCCGGCGCCGGCTCCGCCGTGGCGTGGTCGCGCGCCGAGTGGGTCGAGGCGACGCTGCCCGCGTGGAAGGAGCTCGTCGACCCGGTCGCCGAGCGGGTCGGCGCGGCCATGGGCGATGTCCTGCCGGAGGAGATGCAGGCCATGGCCGGCCCGCTGATCGGCATGATGCGCTCGATGGGCGGCGCCATGTTCGGCTCGCAGATCGGGCAGGCCGTCGGCGTGCTCGCGGGCGAGGTCGTCGGTTCGACCGACATCGGCCTGCCGCTCGGCCCGGCCGGCAAGGCCGCGCTGCTGCCGCTGAACATCGAGTCGTTCGGCAAGGACCTGGGCGTCCCGAAGGAGGAGGTGCGGCTCTACCTGGCCCTGCGCGAGGCCGCCCACCAGCGCCTGTTCGCGCACGTGCCGTGGCTGCGCTCGCACCTGTTCGGTGCGGTCGACGGCTACGCGCGCGGGATCAAGGTGGACACGGCGAAGCTGGAGGACGTGGTCGGGCAGTTCGACCCGCAGAACCCCGAGCAGCTTCAGGACGCCCTTCAGCAGGGCATGTTCCAGCCGGAGGACACTCCGGAGCAGAAGGCCGCCCTGGCCCGTCTGGAGACGGCTCTGGCGCTGGTGGAGGGCTGGGTCGACGCGGTGGTCCACGCGGCCGCCAAGCCGCGCCTGTCGTCCGCGGACGCGCTGCGCGAGACCCTGCGCCGCCGTCGTGCCTCGGGCGGTCCGGCGGAGCAGACCTTCGCGACGCTGATCGGGCTGGAGCTGCGCCCGCGGCGCCTGCGGGACGCCTCCCGGCTGTGGGCCTCGCTGACGGACGCGCGCGGTGTGGACGGCCGTGACGCGCTGTGGGCGCACCCGGACATGCTGCCGACGGCCGCCGACCTGGACGACCCGGACGGCTTCGTGCACCGCGAGCAGATGGACTTCTCCGAGTGGGACAAGATGCTCGGCGAGGCGGCGAGCGGCGGCACGGGTTCCGCTCCGGGCGCGGGTTCCGGTTCCGGGGAGAAGCCGCGCCTGAAGAAGGACGACGGCACCGACGACGGCAAGGGTGACGACACCGAGTGAGCCTGCACGACGACGCGGTTCTCGTGCTGAAGGCGTACGAGGGCCAGGACGAGTTGCGCCAGGAGTACCTCGACCACCTGGCGGCGCACCCGGACGCCCTGTGGAAGGCCTGCGGGGCCGGGCACCTGACGGCCAGCGCCCTGGTGATCGACCCGGAGCGGGGGCAGGTGCTGCTGACCCTGCACAGGAAGCTGCGGATGTGGCTCCAGATGGGCGGCCACTGCGAGCCGCAGGACGCCTCCCTGCCGGCGGCCGCTCTGCGCGAGGCCACCGAGGAGTCCGGCATCCCGGGCCTGACCCTGCTGCCCGGCGGCCCGGTCCGGCTGGACCGCCATCCGATCCCGGCCCCGTGCCACTGGCACTTCGACGTCCAGTACGCGGCCCTGGCCCCGTCCGGCGCCACCCAGGCCATCAGCGACGAGTCCCTCGACCTGCGCTGGTTCCCCTACGACGCGGTCGCGGAAGTGGCGGACGGGTCGGTCGTCCGCCTGCTGGAGGCGGCACGGACGCGCCTGTGAGGCGGAAGGCGTGAGGGGCGGCCCGCCAGGCGGTCGCCCCTCACGTCCGCCTTCCGGACGGTCAGCTCCAGGCGTTGCCCTGGTTCTGCGTCCGCACCCCCTGCTGGCCCATGCCGTACTGCGCGGCGAGGCCGGAGCCGATCTGGGCGTTCTGCGGCGGCAGCAGTTCACTCGGCTGGACGAGCGCGAAGCCGGTTCCCATGAAGCTCAGCTCCCAGCCCTCACCGGTGTTGCCGCGGCGCCGCCACACCCCGGAGGAGTGCGTCTGCGCCTGCATCTGCACCCGCAGCCCGGTGGACCAGGCGACGATGGCGTCCGCGTCGCAGTTGACGTACTTGTCGGGCGTGACCTGCATCATCAGGGGCGCGCCCGAGGTCATCAGGGCGACCCTGCCCCGGCCGGTGATGTTGAGCTGGTACTTCCCGGAACCGGAGATGCCGTAGAGGCTGTCCACGGCGACGACCTCGTGGTGCAGCGCGGAGTCCATGGCGAGGACGTAGCTGCTGTCGACGGTCAGCCCCTCGTGGTCGACCTCCACGACGTGGACGTGCTGGGCGAGGTTGGCGAGGTAGACGATGCCCTGCCCGTGGCAGCGCATCAGGTCCAGGCCCTCGCCGGTCCGCGCACGCGCGCGTGACTGGCTGTTGCTCTGGAACTCGGCGTCGAACTCGACGAGTCCCTGGTAGGCGACCATCGTGCCCTTACGGGCGAGGACGTCGTCGTGGCCTTCCAGGGCGACGCGGAGCATCTGCTTGTTCTGCAGGCTCCAGCGTTCCTGGGTCTGCTGGTCGTTGTAGGCGAAAAGCGGGCTCTGCATGGTGACTCTGGCTCCCCCTCAGCCCCGGACCCGAAGGCGGTCGGTGCTGTCCTCGCTGGGCTGGACGACGACGATGCCCTCTCCGGAGAAGGCCATCTGGTAGGCCTCGCCGCTGCCCCGGCCGATCAGCGACTGTGCCTTGAAGCTGCGCTTGCCCTTGACCTTGAGGTTCGGGGACCAGGCGACGAGCGCGTCCGGATCGACGTAGGTCTCGTTCTCGCCGCCGCCGCAGTCGACGACGATCGGCTTGCCCCGGGAGGTCAGCGCGACCCATCCCTGCCCGGAGATCCTGGTGTTCCACAGGCCCTGCCCGGCGAACTTCGCCATCCCCTTGACCCTCTCGACCCCCCAGGTGAGGTGGGCGTCGAAGGCGAGCAGGTTGGTGGCGTTGACGGAGATGCCGTCGCCGTTGAGGTTGATCACGACGACGTTCGCGCCGTAGTCGGCGAGGTAGAGCAGTCCGTCGCCGGAGCACTTCATCAGGGGCGCGCCCTCGCCGGTCATCCAGTCGCGCGCGATCTGGCGCACGGCCGGCGGGTTGGGCTCGTACTGGATGAAGCCCTCGTAGGCGACCATCGAGCCCACGCGCGCGAGGAGGTCGTTCCCGGTCTGGAGGGCCACCTTCAGCATGTGGTTGCCGTGGTTCTCCATGCGGGCGGTGACGGGTGCGGGGGCGTGGCCCGCGAGCGGCTGGTTCATGACGGGCTCCCTCAGACCTCGTACGGCTGGACGACGATGAAGTTGCCGGGAGCGGCCCGGAACTGGAGGTTCACGCTCTCTCCCGTGTCGCCCGGATAGGCGTTGCGGCGCATGCGCACCTGGCTGGAGACGACGACCTGGGCCGCGGCCGACCAGGCGACGACGGCGTTGCAGTCGGCGAAGGTCGTCGGCGTGACCGGCAGGACGACGGGCGTGCCGTGCGTCTTGACGACGATGGTGCCGGTGCCCGTGAACTGCATGGTGAAGAGGGCGCCGCCGGGAATGCCGTGCCCCTCGATGCGGCGCACCTCGTACTGGAGGCTCTCGTCGAAGGCGAGGACGTTCTCCGCGGAGACGCAGATGCCGTCGCCCTGGAGCTCGATGGGGTGCAGCATCGTGGCGTCCTCGGCGAGGAACACCTGTCCCTGGCCGGTGCAGCGCATCAGCTGCATCTCCTGACCGGTCGTGTTGCCGACGATCCGGCCGGCGAAACCGGCGCCCTTGTAGCTGAAGTCGACCTTGCCCTGGTAGAGCACCATGCTGCCCTGCCGGGCCAGCACGGGCTGACCGCCGACACCGAGGTCGACGCGGATCAGCTTCCGGTTCTGCTGCGTCCAGCGCTGTCCGGTCGGCGTCTCCTTGAACTGCTGGAGGGCCGCGGTCACACCGGCGCCGCCCTGGGGCACACCCTGCGGCACGCCGTAGGACTGCTGGCCCGGCACCTGGCCGAACACCGGCTGCTGTCCGTAGCCGGGCGGCGGGGTCGGCTGCCCGTAGCCGGGCGGCGTGGGGACCTGCGGCGCGTGCGGCTGGCCGTAACCGGGGGGCGGCGGGGCGGTCGGCGCGCCGGGCTGACCGTACGGCTGCTGCGGCGGCTGCGGCGGCTGCTGGCCGTACGGCGCGGGGGCCGGGGCCGGCGGCGGGACCGGTACTCCGCCGGGCGGGGTCATGGGCGCGACGATCGTCGGTGCGGCGTGCACCGGCGGCTGGGGCGCGGCCGGCGGGGCGAAGCCCTGGGCCGCGGGCTGCGGCTGCTGCGGGGCGGGGGCCGGCGCGGGGGCGGACGGCGCGCCGAATGCGGGCGGCGCGGACGCCTGGGCGGGCGGGGCGAAACCGGGAGCGGCACCGGACTGCGGCTGGGGCGCGGCGGGCGCCTCCTCCTCGGCGACCTCGCCGCCGAAGTTCTTCAGCAGTGCTTCCAGACCTCCGTCGAAGCCCTGCCCGACGGCCGCGAAGCGCCACACGTCCTTCAGGTAGAAGTCGCCCAGCATCACGGCGCGCTCGGTGGAGAACTCCGAGCCGTCGAAGGAGTAGCGGGCCACCTCTTCGCCGCCCGCGACGATCCGCAGGTAGCCGGGGGCGATCTGCGACATCTGGCCGGCGCCGTCGAGGGTCGCGGTGAAGGACAGCTTCCGGATCTGCGGGGGGATCCGGTCCAGAGTGACGCGGAAGGACTCCGTGTCGCCCGCCTGGGTGCCCAGGAGCTGGACCGACTCCTCGGGGGTCTTCGGCTGGTTGAAGAAGACGAAGTACCGGTCGTCCGAGAGCCGCTCGTCGGCGTCGAGACCGAAGCAGCTGATGTCGAAGGACAGGCCGGGACCGGAGATCTGCACGCCTACGTACAGATCAGTGCCCGCGGTGAGGTCACTGATCCTGGCCTTGTGGCCGCGTTGGAATTCCCTGGACATGCGTAACGACCGTCCCCCATCCCGATTGCGAGTGCGTCGCGTCAGGCTAACCGCAAACCCGGAGATCGGACGATGTCGGTACAGACCCGGTACACAACCCGCGCGGGACGACGCCGGACGTCACACCCGCGAAGGCTCACTCCCCGCGGGTTCCGGGCGGGTGGGGCAGGCGCCCGGCCGCGACCACCCCTTCCAGGTAGCCGCGGGCCCGCTCGGTGCGCGGGTACGCCTCCAGCAGCTGCCAGAAGTCGGGGCCGTGGCCGGGCACCAGCAGGTGCGCCAGCTCGTGCAGGAGCACGTAGTCGACGACGTACTCCGGCATGCCCTTGAGACGGTGCGACAGGCGGATGCTGCCCTCGGCCGGGGTGCACGAGCCCCAGCGGGTGTTCTGGTTGGTGACCCAGCGCACCGTGGCGGGCCGGGCCCGGCCCGCGAAGTACTGGGCCGACAGCCGCTCGGCGCGTTCGGCCAGCTCGGCGTCGCCGGGGGCGCGCCGGCGGCTCTCCTGGGCGGCGAGCTTGTCGAGCATGACGCTCACCCAGCGTTGCTCCTCGGCCTCGGACATCCGGGCGGGGATGAGCACGACGGTGCGATCGCCCTCGCGGTAGGCGGAGACGGTCCGGCGTCGACGGGCACTCCTGCGGACTTCGATCGCGCTCGCCCACGAGCCGCTCGGCGGCTGGCTCGTCGTGCTGCGCTGTGGCGTTCCGGCGCGGTGCGGTGGGTCGGCGGGCACGCCCCGACGTTACCCGCTGCGCACGCGGGAAGTCCCGACTCCGGGACGGTTCGGCTTCGATCCCGCGCCTCACTTTTGCCTCATATGACGGATTCATACGATGAATCCCGTTCCCTGTGGACAACTTTCTGCACCCTCCTCCGCCGCCGGGCATGCTGGCGGTCGTCGGCACAGCCGGGTCGCTCCACGCGGCCACGCTCCGCCGGCGTACGGGGAGATTCCAGGCGGACGGGGCCTTCGATGCATCCGATGGTGAAGCCCGCGCTGCGGCGCGGCTGGCGTGACCTGAACACCGTGCAGTTCGGGCTGGCCCCGGCGCACGCGCTGACACTCGGCCCGGTGGACACGGCGACGGGCAGTTTCCTGGACCTGCTGGACGGCACCCGCGGGCTCCCTCTGCTACGTGAGGAGGGGCGCCGGATGGATCTGCCGGACGGACACGTGGATCAGCTGGTGCGACGGCTGGCGGGGGCCGGGCTGCTCGACGACGCGCGCGGGGGCGGGACGGAGGGGGCCACACTACGGGAGAAGAAGGACGTGATGGAGCGGCTGCGCCCGGACCTGGCGTCGCTGTCGCTGACCACGTCGGAGCCGGGCGAGGCCATCGAGCACCTGGCCGCCAGGCGTCGGCTGCGCGTGCAGGTACGGGGTGCGGGCCGGGTGGGCGCCGTGGTGGCCTCGCTGCTCTCGGGCGCCGGGGTCGGTGAGGTGGACGTGCGCGACGGCGGCGTGGTGGAGGCGGGGGACGTCGCCCCGGGCGGGCTGCCCGCCGAGGCGGTCGGCGAGCGCCGGGACGAGTCCGCCCGTCGTGCGGTGCGCCGGGCCGCGCCGGACAGGCCGCCCCGCAGGAGCGCCGGCTCACCTGCCGGGACGGACGTGCCCGGTTTCTCCCTGGTGATCCTCGCCCCGAGGGACGACGTGTCCGTGCACGCTCCGGCTCCGTCCGGGACGGAGTCCCTGATCGCCTCGGGCACACCGCATCTCCACGCCGGGGTGGTGGAGGCGACCGGAGCGGTGGGCCCGCTCGTCCTGCCCGGCGAGACGGCCTGCGCGGGGTGCCTGCACCAGACGCGTACCGACCGGGACCCGGCCTGGCCCCGACTCGTCGCGCAGTGGCACTCCGGGACGCGGCGCGCCGTCCGCGCCTGCGACCTGACGCTGGCCACCACGGTCGCCGGGCTGGCGGCGGCACATGCGCTGGCCTTCCTCGACGGCTCGCTCCCGTCCAGCGCGGGCGCACGCTGGGAGGTGTCCGTGCCGGCCCTCCAGTGGCATGCGCGACCGGTGTGGGCGCACCCCGCATGCCCGTGCGGAGCGGCGGAGAAAGGTAATGCGGAACACACCTTCTCCAAGGACGCGGAGTCGCGCGCGACAATGACGGAGCAACGGCATTCGAAGGAGTTACGCCGTACGGCAGACGCGGCGCGGCTTTCTGGGACCTGGAGGGCGCATGTCTGATCTTCCCCGGAAGGCGGTCACCCGGACCGCCAAGCTCGCCGCGCTCCCGCTCGGCATCGCGGGCCGGGCCACCTGGGGCCTGGGCAAGAGGATCGTGGGCGAGTCCGCGGAGATCGTCGGCCGTGAACTGCAGCAACGCACCGCGGAGCAGCTGTTCAAGGTCCTGGGCGAGTTGAAGGGCGGTGCGATGAAGTTCGGACAGGCCCTGTCCGTCTTCGAGTCCGCCCTGCCCGAGGAGGTCGCCGGCCCCTACCGCGCGGCCCTCACCAAACTCCAGGAGGCGGCACCGCCCATGCCGACCCGCACGGTGCACTCCGTGCTCGCGGAGCGGCTCGGCGAGGACTGGCCCGAACTGTTCCTCACGTTCGACGACAAGCCCGCCGCGGCCGCCTCGATCGGCCAGGTGCACCGTGCGGTGTGGCACGACGGACGGGAGGTGGCGGTCAAGGTCCAGTACCCCGGCGCCGGCGAGGCCCTGCTCTCGGACCTGAACCAACTGAGTCGTTTCGCCAAGCTGCTGGGGCCCCTCATCCCCGGCATGGACGTCAAGCCGCTGATCGTCGAGCTGCGGGACCGCGTCTCGGAGGAGCTGGACTACGGGCTGGAGGCACAGGCCCAGCAGGCCCACGCCGAGGAGTTCGCCGACGATCCCGATGTCGTGGTCCCGGCGGTGGTCCACCAGTGCGACCAGGTCCTCGTCACGGAGTGGATCGACGGCGTCCCCCTGTCGGAGGTGATCTCCGCCGGCACCCCCGAGCAGCGCGACCGCGCCGGCCAGCTGCTGTCGCGCTTCCTCTTCTCCGGGCCGGCCCGCACCGGCCTGTTGCACGCCGACCCGCACCCCGGCAACTTCCGCCTCGTGCCCGGCGGCCCACAGGGCGAGAACGACTGGCGCCTGGGCGTCCTGGACTTCGGCACCGTCGACCGGCTCCCGGGCGGTCTGCCCGAGACGATCGGCACCTCCCTGCGCATGACCCTCGACGGCGAGGCGGGAGCGGTCTACGAGCAGCTGCGCGAGGAGGGCTTCGTCAAGGAGTCCATCGCGCTGGAACCCGACGCCGTCCTCGACTACCTCCTGCCGATCATCGAACCGGCGGTGGTCGAAGAGTTCACGTTCACACGCGACTGGATGCGCAGCCAGGCGGCCCGGATCGCCGACCCGCGCTCTCCCGCCTACCAGCTGGGCAGGCAGCTCAATCTCCCTCCGGCCTACCTGCTGATCCACCGGGTGACGCTCAGCACGATCGGCGTACTGTGCCAGCTCGGCGCGACGGTGCGTCTGCGAGAGGAACTGGAGGAGTGGCTTCCGGGATTCGTCGCCGACGAGGACCCGGAGACGGAGAAGTCGATCGCCGAGGCGTGAGCGGCCGCCGGGACGGCGGACCGCACGGCCGAGCCGGCCGCCCCGCTCCTCACCACCGCGTCACCGGCATCCGTGGCTCAACGCGCCGCGGGGGCCGGTCCGTTCGGACGGACCGACCCCCGCGGGGAGAGCTTCGCCTCCCCTGTCGGGAGGCCACCGCTTCAGGTGAGAAGGGTCACTGCATCACGGCCATGGCGAGCGCCCGGCGAGCACGCAGCGAGGCGCGCTCGGCCCGGCGCTGCATCCGGCGGGCGGTCACCAGGCGCATGGCCCGGCGTTCCCGCTCGGCCTCGTGCAGCCGGTCGTGCATATGCGCACGAGCCAGGGCTTCTGGGATGAGTTGCATCTCGCGGGTCCTGTTCTGACGCGAGTCGTTCGCGCCGGTGGTGGTGACGTCTTGGGTCGCGGAGCCTGCGGGCTCGCTGGTGGACGGCTTCATCGGGGCCTGCTTCTTGGGGTCGTGCGTGAAGGGACGGTCGATCGTTCCTGCGATGGTGTTCATGCCATGACCGGGTTCTTGCGCGGGCGGCCGCGCGGCCGCTTCCGGGCGACGACGACACCCTGGACGAACAGCTCGCCACCCCAGACACCCCAGGGCTCGCGCCGCTCCTTGGCGCCGGCGAGGCAGGCCTCGACCAGCGGGCAGGTGCGGCAGAGGGACTTGGCGTACTCCACGTCCGCGGGCGACTCGGCGAAGAAGACCTCCGGGTCGTAGGAGCGGCACGGGACGGGCACGCCGAGGTTCTCGATGGCGTCGTCGAGCGCGGTGAGCGCCGTGAGCGGGGTCAAGGTGGAGTCCTCCGTGAGGCCGGGCGGGGAGATCGTTTCGGAAGGCGGTACGGACGGGGCGTGCGCTTCGAGTTGCACGGGTCGTCTTCCTCGTCTGGTCGTTCCGGCCCTGTTGGGCCGACTGGCGGCTTGGTACCGGGTTCTTTTCTTGTCCCGAGGCCCCTTCGCCCTGCCGCCCCCGGTCGGGGACAAACAGAAGGGCCGCGGATCCCGGGTGGGGTTCCGCGGCCCTGAAGGCGCCGGCCTGATCGACGATCAGGCTGGATCACTCCAGGGTTCTGGCCCACGGAAGGCCCACATCAGGTGGTGCTGCGTCGTCTGCTTCCGGGCTCCGGCACCGGTCGCCGTAAAGGCATAGGCCTTCGCCTGTGCCTCTACTGCCGCTTCCAGTGCCTCGGTCGGTCGCTCATTGCGGTCGCGGGCGACAAGGCCCACGGGGGCAACGGAGGAGGACGCCGGCAGATCGGCACGAATGCCGGACAGACCGGTGCCCAGGTTCGAGGCGGCGAGAATGCACGTGGAGACGTTCGAGCGATCGGTCAGTTTGGCGGTGCTGACGGAGCTGGTGTTGATGATGATCACTGGAATCGCCTCCTCTCGGCGTCTCGGGGGACCAGGACGAACCGGTCCGACGGATATGCAAGTACAGCACGGAACCGGGGCCTCGGAGAAGGCCTCTGTTCTCGTGCCTAAGAACCTATGGGGATTCCCGGGGCATGCGCAAACTATTTTTCCGACGAGTTCGGATCAGTCGTCCCCGTCCTCCGCCGCCAAGTCCTGACCTGCGCAGATGGCCAGGACATCGGTTCCGTAGCGGTTGAGCTTGCGGGTTCCGACGCCCGGGATCCGCGCGAGTTCGCCCGGTTCCTCGGGGGCGGTCTCGGCGATCGCGATCAGCGTCTTGTCCGTGAAGACGCAGAACGCGGGCTGCCCGGCCCGCCGGGCCTGGACCGCACGCCAGGACCGCAGCCGCTCGTAGAGCCCCTCGTCCATGTCGGAGGGACAGTCCTCGCAGCGCATCAGTTTCATCTCGCCGCCGTCGGTCAGGGTGCGCCCGCACATCCGGCAACGGGCCGGAGTGCGCTGGGTCCGTCGCGGCCCGACCGCCACGCCCGCGACCGCGCTCCCGCTCCCGAACCCACGCTCGACGCCCCCGGCACCGGCGCCGGTGCCGCGACCGGACGCGCTGCCCGAGCCGGGACGCAGTCCGTCGAGGAACCGGCTGGGCCGGCGGTTCGGACGACCGCCCGGCGAACGGCAGAGCGCCCAGGAGACGTGCAGGCGCTCACGGGCCCGGGTGACGCCGACGTAGAGCAGGCGGCGCTCCTCCTCGATCTGCTCGTCGGTACGTGCGTAGGTGATCGGCATCATGCCCTCGGCCACACCGACCAGGAAGACGACGTCCCACTCCAGGCCCTTCGCCGAGTGCAGGGAGGCGAGGGTGACGCCCTGGACCGTGGGGGCGTGCTGGGCGCCCGCGCGCTCGTCGAGTTCGGCGATCAGGTCGGCGAGGGTCGCGTCCGCCCGGGCGGCGGTGAAGTCCTGCGCCAGGTGCACCAGGGCGGCCAGCGACTCCCAGCGCTCCCGGACGGCACCGGAACCGGCCGGCGGCTGGGGCGTCCAGTTCTCGCCGGACAGGACCGCGCGCACCTGGGAGGGCAGGTCGACGACGTCCTCGAGAAGGGCGTCGTTGGCGCCGAAGCGGGCTGCGGCGCGCAGGGCGTTGATCGCCTTGCGCACCTCGGGGCGGTCGAAGAACCGCTCGGCGCCGCGCAACTGGTAGGGGATGCCGGCGTCGGCGAGGGCCTGCTCGTAGGTCTCGGACTGGGCGTTGGTCCGGAACAGGACGGCGATCTCGGCGGGCTGCACGCCGGCGGCCAGCAGCTCGCGGATGCGGCGGGCCGCGCCCTCGGCCTCGGCGGGCTCGTCGCCGTACTCGGTGTAGACGGGTTCGGGTCCCGGCGCGCGCTGGGAGACCAGTTCCAGGCGGTGGTCGGCGGCCCGGCCGCGGGCCTGGGACAGCAGACCGTTGGCGAGGTGGACCACCTGGGGCGTGGAGCGGTAGTCGCGGACCAGCTTGACGACGGTGGCCCCGGGGTGGCGGGTGCGGAAGTCGAGGAGGTGGTCCGGGGTGGCGCCGGTGAAGGAGTAGATCGTCTGGCTGGCGTCGCCGACCACGCACAGGGAGTCCCGGTCGCCGAGCCACAGCTCCAGCAGACGCTGCTGGAGGGGGCTGACGTCCTGGTACTCGTCGACCACGAAGTGCTGGTACTGGGCGCGGACCTGCTCGGCGATGTCCTGTCGGTCCTGGAGGACGGCGACGGTCAGCAGGAGCACGTCCTCGAAGTCGATGACGCCGCGCTCACGCTTGAGATCCTCGTAGGCCGCGTACAGCTGAGCGATCTCGGCGGGTGCGCGAGGGGTGTCGCGGCCGGCCTTCGCGGCGGCCGCCGCATAGTCGGCGGGAACGGTCTGGGTGACCTTGCACCACTCGATCTCCGCCGTGGTGTCCCGCAGCTCGCCCCGGTCGAGGCGGATGCGACAGGCGGCCGCCGCGTCGGCGACGAGCTGGACCTTGCGGTCGACGAGGCGGGGTAGGGAACCACCGATCGCTTTCGGCCAGAAATACTGCAGCTGACGCAGGGCGGCGGAGTGGAAGGTGCGGGCCTGGACGCCCTGGGCGCCGAGCTGGCGCAACCGCCCGCGCATCTCTCCGGCGGCCCGGTTGGTGAACGTGACGGCGAGGACGCTGGAGGGATGCAGGATGCCGGCGCGCACGCCGTAGGCGATGCGGTGGGTGATCGCCCGCGTCTTGCCGGTACCGGCTCCGGCCAGCACGCACACCGGCCCGTGCAGGGCGGTGGCCACCTCGCGCTGCTCGGGGTCGAGCCCTTCGAGCACCGCGTCGGCCGAGTCCGGTACCTGCGGGAAAAGGGTGGAGTGCGTTGCTGCTGTCACACAGCCATGCTGCCAGGTCGCCGGAGACACGTGAGCCGGTTGTCCACAGGCGGGCACCGATGGTCGTACCGATGCGGCGAGGGTCACCCTCCGTCGTCCGCACGGCGCGGGAATGGTGTGCCGTGCGCGGACGTTCTCCCCCTGCGACCACCTGTTACCCGGACCCGCCGAAGGAGCACGAGAGACATGCTGGGCACTGTGACGATGTACAGCACCACGTGGTGCGGTTACTGCCAGCGGCTGAAGAAGCAGCTGGACCGCGAGGGCATCGCGTACACCGAGATCAACATCGAGCAGGACCCGGAGTCCGCGGCGTTCGTGGAGAAGGCGAATGGCGGAAACCAGACGGTGCCCACGGTGCTGTTCGCCGACGGTTCGACGCTGACGAATCCCTCGCTGGCACAGGTCAAGCAGAAGATCGGCGCATAGCCTGCCGGACGCCCCGGCGGTGCGGCGGAGGCGAGAGCGAAGAACGAAGAGGGCGGTCCCTGGGTGTCAGGGGCCGCCCTTCCCGTGTCCGGTCTCACATGACGTTGCGGGTCGGCAGCGGCTTGCCGTACCAGAGTTCGATCAGGCGGGCCGCGATGGAGATGCCGTAGGGGGGCAGGACCTCGCCGGACTCGAAGGCCGCGCCGAGTTCGTCGCGGGAGAACCAGCGGGCCTCGTGGATCTCGTCACCGTCGACGTCGATGTCGGTGGAGGTGGCGCGCGCCATGAAGCCGAGCATCAGGCTGGACGGGAACGGCCAGGGCTGGCTGGCGACGTACTCGACCTGGCCGACGGCGACGCCGGCCTCCTCGAAGACCTCCCGGCGCACCGCCTGCTCGATGGACTCGCCGGGCTCGACGAAGCCGGCCAGCGTCGAGAAGCGGCCTTCCGGCCAGTGGACCTGGCGGCCGAGCAGGATGCGGTCGTCCTTGTCCGTGACCGCCATGATCACCGCCGGGTCGGTGCGCGGGTAGTGCTCGGCGCCGCAGGCGGGGCAGCGGCGGATGTGGCCGGCGGCGGCGATGACCGTGCGCTCGCCGCAGCGGGAGCAGAAGCGGTGGGTGCGCTGCCAGTTCTCCAGGCCGACCGCGTGCACCATGAGACCGGCGTCGCGCGGCGACAGCAGCAGTCCGGCCTCGCGCAGGCCCGCGGGGCGGGCGGACTGGTCGATGCGGCCGGGCAGCGCGTCCTTCTGGAGGGCGAAGTAGCTGACGCCGTCGGTGTCGGTGCCCAGGAAGTAGCGGTGGGCCTCGGTGAGCGGGGCCTCGAAGGAGGGCGTCATGACGAGTTCGGTCCGGCCGTCGGACGTCTCGTCGATGAGGACCTGACCGCCGGAGACGACGAAGCAGCGTGTCGTGGGGTGGCTCCACGCCGCCGCGAGCCAGGCCTCGTCGAGCCGGTGGTGGGCTGCGCGGTCGATGCCGCTCGGGGCGGTGAGTGAGATGGGTCGGTCGGCGTTCTGGTCGGTCCAGGTGGTCACAGGTGCTTCCAACTCCCCCGGTGGAACGGTTGTTTCGGCGGGCGGTTCAGCGGGTCGTGCGGCAGGGGGTGACCGGGCCGGGTGCGGTGTCGTCGTGCGGGGCGGCTTCTCCAGTGTGCGCCGCGCGCGGTGTCGCTCCGGACCGGGCGGGGACGTCAGGGCGCGTGGCGCCAGGTGTCGGCGAGGTCGCCCCAGAGGTAGGCGGTGGTCTCGACGCCCTTGAGGAGGAGGTCCAGTTCCACCTTCTCGTTCGGCGCGTGCCAGCCGTCGGAGGGGACGGAGACGCCCAGGAAGAGCACCGGGGCGCCGAGCACCTCCTGGAGGTCGGCGGCGGGGCCCGAACCTCCCTCGCGGGTGAAGCGGACGGACCCTTCGAAGGCGCGGCCCATGGCGCGCACGACGGACTGCAGGGCCGGGTGGTCCAGCGGGGTCAGGCACGGGCGCGTGGCGGGGCGGAACGTGATCTCGTGGCGGATGCCGACGGGCACCTGCTGGTCGGCCCAGGCCCGGACCGCCTTCTCCACGTGGTCGGGGTCCTGTCCCGCGACCAGCCGGAAGGACAGCTTCACGAAGGCGGAGGACGGGACGATCGTCTTGCTGCCGGGCCCCTGGTAGCCGCCGCCGATGCCGTTGACCTCGGCGGTGGGGCGGGCCCAGACGCGCTCCAGGGTGGTGTGCCCGGCCTCGCCGTGGGTGGCGTGCGACTTGGCGGTGCGCAGCCAGCGCTCCTCGTCGAAGGGCAGCTCGGCGAAGAGCTCGCGTTCGCGGTCGGTGAGTTCGACGATGCCGTCGTAGAAGCCGGGAACGGTCACGCGGGCGTGCTCGTCGTGCAGG
The DNA here is from genome assembly GCF_055580685.1 of Streptomyces sp. NPDC031554. Classification (NCBI taxonomy): domain Bacteria; kingdom Bacillati; phylum Actinomycetota; class Actinomycetes; order Kitasatosporales; family Streptomycetaceae; genus Streptomyces; species Streptomyces sp. NPDC031554. Next base: position 586,837 of record NZ_JBVIKX010000001.1, read on the forward strand.
GCGGCGACGAGGCGGGCGGCGGCGGTGGCCGGGTTGGGCACGGCGCCGCCGAAGGAGCCGGAGTGGATGTCCTGGTCGGGTCCGGTCAGGCGGATCTCGCACTCGGCGAGCCCGCGCATGCCCGTGCACACCGTCGGGGTGTCCTCGGACCACATGCCGGTGTCGGAGACGATCACGGCGTCGGCGGCGAGCCGCTGGGCGTGTTCCTCGACGAGGGCGCGGAAGTTCGGGGAACCGGACTCCTCCTCGCCCTCGATCAGCAGCTTGAGGTTGACGGCCGGGGCGGTCCGGCCGGTGGCGGCGAGGTGGGCGCGCACGCCCAGGGTGTGGAAGAAGACCTGACCCTTGTCGTCGGCCGCTCCACGCGCGTGGAGGCGGTTTCCGCGGACGACCGGCTCGAAGGGGTCGCTGTCCCAGCCGTCCTCGCGGGCGGCGGGCTGCACGTCGTGGTGGCCGTAGACCAGGACGGTGGGTGCCTGCGGGTCGACGGACGGCCACTCGGCGAAGACGGCGGGCGCGCCGGGCGTCCGCCAGACCTCGACGGTCGGGAAGCCGGTCTCCCCGAGCTTGGCGGCGAGCCAGTCGGCGCTGCGGCGTACGTCGGGCGCGTGGTCGGGCTGGGCCGAGACCGACGGGATGCGCAGCCACTCGGCGAGGTCGTCGAGGAATGCCGCACGGTGGCGCTCGATGTACGTGCGGACGGCGCTGTCCGGGGTCTGGCTCATGGTCACGAGCCTATCCGGCCGCGTCGGCCTCCCGGCCGGGCGCTTACACACGGTTTACTTTCGCGGCCGGTCCCCCGTGGTCGTCCGCCGGGGCCTCCTCCCCCGTCAACAGGCGCTCCAGCGCGGCCCGGTCCGGCAGATTCCCCGGCCGGACGACCTCGCCGGTGCGCACGTACACGAACGCCGCTGTGACCGATTCCACGGGCACGCCCTGCTGCTCGGCCCACGCGAGCCGGTAGACGGCGAGCTGGAGCGGGTCGCCGTCACGTCCCCGGCCGGTCTTCCAGTCGACGATCTCGTACGTCACGCCGTCGTCGTCGCCGACCTCGTAGACGGCGTCGATACGGCCCCGTACGACGCGGCCGGCGAGGGCGAGCTGGACGGGGACCTCGACACGGCAGGGGGTCCGGTGGGCGTACTCGGTGCGCTCGAAGGCGTCCTTGAGCGCTTCCAGGTCGCGTTCGTCGGCGATCTCCGCGTCCTGGCCGGGCAGCTCCTCCGGTTCCAGGAAGGGCAGGGGCAGCTCCTCGAAGCGGGCCTCCACCCACGCGTGGAACCTCGTGCCCCGGCGCGCGGCCGGCTGGGGCGGGCTCGGCATGGGGCGTGCGAGTTCCTGGGCGAGGCCGTCGGGGTCGGCGGCCAGGCGCAGCACCTGCGACGCGGTCAGTGTCACCGGCAGGGGTACGTCCGTGACGCTCTGCCGGGCCCGCAGCAGCTCGCCGGTGAGCGCGTCCAGGTCGCGGTCCCAGGAGGCGACCGTGCGGGCTTCCTCGGGCGTGAGGCGGGCCGGGCGCCGCTCGGGGGACGACGCCTGGTGCGGGACGACGGGGCGGGTGGTGGCCCGCTCGCCGCCGCGGGCCGGGGGCCGGGGGTGGCCGGGGGCGGCCTCCGCGAAGGGGTCCGGTTCGTCGTAGAAGTCCGGCTCGTCGTACGGGTCCGGTTCGCCGTAGGGGTCCGGGTCGTCGTACGGGGCCGGGTCGTCGTACGGGTCCGGGTCGTCCTCGGTCGGTGGTGGGGGCCAGTCGGGGTCGTCGTGGAGCTCAGGGTCGGGTACGGCCGTGGGTGCGTCCGTCCCGGCCGCGGCGAGGTTCTCCAGGTGGGTGAGGACGGTCCCGGCGGCGGCGCGGCGGCGGGCCAGCGCGGCGTCGTCCAGGGGCAGCGGCCAGACCTGGTCGGCGGACGCCCAATGGAGGACGGGGTTCTCCTCGTCCTCCCCGGGTTCGTCGGCCCAGACCTCGATCTCGCCGTGACCGGCGGCGCAGTGGTCGTGCAGGGCGTGGAGGAAGGCGGAGGGGCCGCGGGGCTTCTTCTGGGTGGGGCCCCACCAGTGGCCCGAGCCGAGGAGCAGGGAGCGGGGACGGGTGAAGGTGACGTAGCCGAGGCGCAGTTCCTCGGTGTGCTGGTGGTCCTTCATGGCCTCGTGGAAGGCCTTCATGCCGCGGGAGTCCCAGTCCTCGACGTCGGGCAGCGTGTCGGCGTCGCCGCGCAGCCCGTGCGGCAGCACCTTGGCCTGGGCGGTCCACTTCTCGCGGCCCTGGCCGCTGGGGAAGGTCCCGGTGACCAGTCCGGGTACGGCGACCACGTCCCACTCCAGGCCCTTGGACCTGTGCGCGGTGAGGACCTTGACGGTGTTCTCCCCGCCGGGCAGGGCGTTGTCCAGCCCCTTCTCGTACTGGGCGGCGGTGCGCAGGAAGCCGAGGAAGGCGAGCAGGCTCGCCTCGCTCTCCGCGGCCGCGAAGGAGGCGGCGACGTCGAGGAAGTTCGACAGGGTCTCGCGACGGCGGGCGGCCAGGGCGTGCGGGGACGCGGACAGTTCGACCTCGAGGCCGGTGACGGCGAGAACGCGGTGCAGGACGTCCATCAGCGGATCGGCCAGGGAGCGGCGCAGGTCGCGCAGTTCCGCCGCGAGCCGGGCGAAGCGCACGCGCGCGTCCGGCGAGAAGGGCAGCCCGTCGTCGGTTCCCTCCAGGGGTGTCTCCAGGAAGGTGTCCAGGGCGTCCGTGAGGGATGTCACCTCGGAAGGGTCGACCCCCTCGACGGCCTCGGCGAGACGCCGGTCCGGATCGTCGCCGTCGCCCCCGCGCGTGCGGGACACGAGCAGCCGCGCGCGTCGCCCCAGCAGGGCGAGGTCGCGGGGGCCGATGCGCCAGCGCGGGCCGGTGAGCAGACGGACCAGGGCGGCGTTGGCGCCGGGGTCCTGGAGGACCTCGCAGACGGCGACGAGATCGGCGACCTCGGGCAGGTGCAGCAGACCCGAGAGGCCCACCACCTCGACGGGTACGTCACGGGCGACCAGGGCGCCCTGGATCTCGGCGAAGTCGGTGGCCGTACGGCACAGGACGGCGATCTCGCCGGGCGCCTTGCCGGTGTTCACCAGGTGCGCGACGGAGTCGGCGATCCAGTCGATCTCCTCGGCGTGGGTGGTCAGGAGCGCGCAGCGGACCGTCCCGTCGCGCTCGGCGCCGGGGGCGGGGCGCAGTGCCTCCACGCCCGCGTGCATGGCGCGCAGCGGTTCGGCCAGGCCGTTGGCGAGGTCGAGGAGGCGGCCGCCGCTGCGGCGGTTCTCGCTGAGCGCCTGCCGGGTCGCGGGGCTGCCGTCGGCGAGGGCGAAGTGCTCGGGGAAGTCGTCGAGGTTGGCGACGGACGCGCCGCGCCAGCCGTAGATGGCCTGGCAGGGGTCGCCGACGGCGGTGACGGGGTGGCCGGTTCCGTCGCCGAAGAGGCCGGCCAGGAGGGTGCGCTGGGCCACGGAGGTGTCCTGGTACTCGTCCAGGAGCACCACGCGGAACTCGTCGCGCAGGGCGCGGCCCACCTCGGGGATCCGGGCGAGCCGGGCGGAGAGGGCGATCTGGTCGCCGAAGTCGAGCAGGTCGCGCTCGCGCTTGGCGGCCCGGTAGCGCAGCACCAGCTCGGCGAGCTCGCGCCGGGCGGCGGCGGTCTCGGGCACTTTGCGCAGATCGGCGTTGCTGAGCCTGGTGCCCTCCAGGGTGCGCAGCAGAGCGGCGTCCCACGCGAGCAGGTCCTGCGGGCGGACCAGGTGCTCGGACAGCTCGGAGTCGAGGGCGAGCAGGTCGCCGACCAGGTCGGCGAAGGAACGGGTGAGTGCCGGGTAGGGGCCGGGCGCCTCGCGCAGCACGCGCGCGGCGAGTTGGTAGCGGGTGGCGTCGGCGAGCAGCCGGGACGTCGGTTCCAGGCCGATGCGCAGGCCGTGGTCGGTCAGCAGACGGCCCGCGAAGGAGTGGTAGGTGGAGATCACCGGTTCGCCCGGCGGGTTGTCCGGGTCGATGACGTCGGGGTCGGTGACGCCGGCCCTGACCAGGGCCTTGCGGACGCGCTCGGCGAGTTCGCCGGCGGCCTTGTTGGTGAAGGTCAGGCCGAGGACCTGCTCGGGGGCGACCTGGCCGGTGCCCACCAGCCACAGCACGCGCGCGGCCATCACCGTCGTCTTGCCCGACCCGGCTCCGGCCACGATCACCTGCGGGGCGGGCGGTGCGGTGATGCAGGCCGTCTGCTCCGGGGTGAAGGGGATCCCGAGGAGCTCCTTGAGCTGCTCGGGATCGGTGATGCGGGCGGGCATGGGGAGAGGCTAACGGCGGCCGCCGACAGTCGATGACAAAACGCCTGCCGCGGCACGGAAAGCGCAGGCCAGGGCGGTCGGTGCCGTCCGTCACACCGGACCGCCCACATCCCGCCGCACGGCTCGCACCCCGTCGCGCGCCGCCCCGCTCGCCCCTGCTGCCCCGCTCACACCCCGTCGCGCGCCGCACCGGCCGTTTCCGCGCCGTGGCCCACCGGCGGGCTCACTCCACCACGTGGCGTCCCTCGGGCCGGGCGCTGCACGAGGCACGGAAGGCGCAGTGCGTGCAGTGCTGGCCGGCGGTGGGCGTGAACCGTTCATCGAGGACCTTGCCGGCCGCCGTGGCCAGCAGATCACCGACCCACTCGCCTTCGAGCGGCTCCTGCGCCTGGACCTTGGGCAGGGTCTCACCGCCGTCCCGCTTGGCGGCGCCCTGGCGCAACTGCACCAGTTCGGCGCCGCCCGGCTCAGGGCGGGCACCGTCGAAGACCTCGTCGACGGCGCCTTCGCGCACGGCGAGCTGGTACACGGCGAGCTGTGGATGCCGCTCCACCTCGCGCGCGGTGGGCGCCTGCTTGCCGGTCTTGAAGTCGACGACGTAGGCGCGGCCGTCGCCGTCGGCCTCGACGCGGTCCATCTGGCCGCGGATGCGGACCTCGTACTCGCCGGCCTCCAGGGTGACGTCGAAGTCGTGCTCGCTGGCGACGGGCGTGCGGCCGGCGCGGTCCATGACGTGCCACTTCAGGAACCGTTCGAGCGCCATGCGCGCGTGCTCCTTCTCCTGCGCCGACTTCCAGGGCGCGTCGAAGGCGAGCGCGTTCCACACGGAGTCGAGGCGCTCGGTGAGAACGGCGAGGTCGGCCGGGGTGTGCCCGGAGGCGACCTCGTCGGCGAGGACGTGCACCACGTTGCCGAAGCCCTGGGCGACCGTGGCGGGGGCGTCGGCCTTCACCTCGCGGCCCAGGAACCACTGGAGGGCGCAGGTGTTGGCGAGCTGGTCGAGGGCGCTGCCGGAGAGCACGACGGGCCGGTCGCGGTCGCGCAGCGGCACCTTGCTCTCGGTCGGCTCGAACATGCCCCACCAGCGGTAGGGGTGCGCCGACGGCACCAGGGGCCGGCCGTCCTCGTCGGTCAGGGCGGCCAGTCGGGCGAGACGGCGGGCCGCGGCCTCCCTGAGCGGCTCCGAGACGCGCGGGTCGACCGTGGTGGCACGCAGTTCCGCGACCAGCGCGGCAACCGACAGGGGGCGGCGCGGGCGGCCGGTGACGTCCTTGGGCTCGACGCCGAGTTCGGTGAGGAAGCGGGAGGGCTGGTCGCCGTCGTCCGCGGGCGCCTTGACCGCCGTGACGACGAGCCGGTCACGCGCGCGCGTGGCGGCCACGTAGAACAGGCGGCGCTCCTCCGCGAGCACGGCGCCCGGCGTGAGGGGCTCGGCGAGTCCGTCGCGGCCGATGCGGTCGGCCTCCAGCAGGGAGCCGCGGCGGCGCAGGTCGGGCCACAGCCCCTCCTGCACGCCCGCGACGACGACCAGGCTCCACTCCAGCCCCTTGGCACGGTGCGCGGTCATCAGACGTACGGCGTCGGGACGCACGGCGCGCCGGGTGAGGGTGTCGGCGGCGATGTCCTCGGCCTCGATCTCGGCCAGGAAGTTCAGCGCGCCGCGTCCTCCGGTGCGCTCCTCCGCGCGCGCGGCGGTGGCGAACAGCGCGCACACGGCGTCCAGGTCGCGGTCGGCGTTGCGGCCGGCCGCGCCGCCGCGGCGGGCGGACCGCTCCAGGCGCGCGGGCCAGGGCGTGCCCTCCCACAGGTCCCAGAGCGCCTCCTCGGCCGTGCCGCCGCCCGCCAGGCGCTCCCGGGCCTTCCTCAGCAGCGCGCCCAGCCGCTGGGCCCCGCGCGCGTACACGGGGTCGTGAACCGCTAGGCGCTCCGGTTCGGCGAGGGCGCGCGTGAGCAGTTCGTCCGACGGCGGCGGCAGAGGGTCGCCGGCGGCCCGCTCCTCGTCCCGCAGGGCACGTCCGAGGCGGCGCAGGTCGGCGGCGTCCATGCCCGCGAGGGGCGAGGTGAGCAGGGTGAGGGCGGTTTCGGTGTCGAGCCAGGAGGCGTCGGGTGCGGCTCGCCCGGTGTCGGCGGTGTCAGTGCCGGTATCGGTACCCGCGTCGGGGCCGGTGCCGTCAGTCTCGGGTGCGTCCATATCGGGTGCCTCGGTGCCCTGTGCCTCGGCGTGCGCCTCACCGTCGGTGTCGGCGTGAAGGGCCTCACCGTCCACGGGGCCGCCGCCCCGCCCCGAGCCGTCGCCCTCCCGCGAGCCGTCCTCTCCCGGGCCGTCGGGCCGCACCGTGCCCGAGGCCGCCTCCGCCGTGGCCACCGCGCGCAGCGCCGTCAGCAGGGGGGCCACGGCGGGCTCGTGGCGCAGGGGCAGGTCGTCGCCGTCGATGTCGAGGGGGACGCCCGCGGCCGTCAGGGCGCGGCGGACCGTGGGAATCGTACGGGAACCGGCCCGCACCAGGACGGCCATCTCACCCCAGGGCACGCCGTCCTCCAGGTGCGCCCGGCGCAGGATGTCGGCGATGTTGTCGAGCTCGGTGCCGGACGTCGGGTACGTGTAGGCCTCGACACGACCGCCCTCGCGCACGGGGGCGAGGTCCCGGTGGGCTCGGACCTTCTCCGCCGGGAGGCGGGTCAGGGGCATGCGCTGGGTCACGAGCCGGGTGGCGGCCAGCACCGCGGCCGCGGAACGGCGGGAGGTGCGCAGGACCTCCACGGGGGCCGGACGCCCGTCGAGGCGCGGGAAGGCGCCCGGGAACTCCAGGATGCCGTTCACGTCGGCGCCCCGGAAGGCGTAGATCGACTGGTCCGGGTCCCCGAAGGCGACCAGGGTGCGGCCACCGCCCGCGAGGGCGTGCAGCAGCCGTACCTGGGCGGGGTCGGTGTCCTGGTACTCGTCGACGTAGACGGCGTCGTACTGCGCGGCGAGCCGCCGGGCGATCTCGGGGCGGTGGGCCAGCAGGACGGCGCGGTGGACGAGTTCCGCGTAGTCGATCACGCGGTGCAGGTCGAGGACGTCGAGGTACTCGGCGAGGAAGGAGGCCGCGGCGCGCCAGTCGGGGCGGCCTGCGCGGCCGGCGAAGGCGTCCAGGGCGTCGGGGCCGAGGCCCAGTTCGCGGCTGCGGGCGAGCACCGCCCGGACCTCGTCGGCGAATCCGCGCGTGGTGAGGCAGGCGCGGAGGTCGTCGGGCCAGCGCACGTGCGCGAGGCCCTGCCGCTGGAGTTCGATCTGGCCGCCGAGCAGCTCACGGACGGCCACGTCCTGTTCGGGGCCGGAGAGCAGCCGCAGCGGTTCGGCGAACAGGTCGCCGTCCTGTTCGGCGCGGACCAGGGCGTAGCAGTACGAGTGGAAGGTGGTGGCGCGGGGCGCCCGGGCGGCGCCCATGCGCAGCGCCATCCGGTCGCGCAGTTCGACGGCCGCCTTGCGGCTGAAGGTCAGCACGAGGACGCGCGCGGGGTCGCCGCCGCGCGCCACGCGGGCCGCGACCGACTCGACGAGCGTGGTGGTCTTCCCGGTGCCCGGCCCCGCGAGGACCAGCAGCGGACCGGTGGTGTGGTCAACCACGGAGCGTTGCGCGGCGTCCAGACGAGGGGGGACCACCCGCACCGGCCGGGTCCGGACCAGCCGGTACGCGCCACGGCTCCCCTGCCGCCCCTGGGGGTGCGGCAGGCGCCTGGTGGAGGAAGAGGAGCTCACGTGGTTCGCCGGTCCTGGTGGGTGTGCAGATCGTCGCGTCCGGCGCGGGGCGCCGTCGCAAGGGGTTCGTGGTGGGACGGGTGCCGTCCGAGGCGGGCGGGGGTCCCGGGATGAGGGCGACGCGTGCGGCCGACGCTACGCCGACGGGCGGCTCGGAAGGACGACTTCCCCTTCCTCCCTTCCTTTCCTCGGGACCCGTGCGCCCCGCGGGCCACCCGGGTCCCTCGCCTCTCGAACGTACGCCATGTCACGGGCGTGCCCCGTTTCCCCCGTACGGGCCACAACCTCCCCTCGGGCGGGGTCGATGGCGGAAGCTGTCAGATGTGACCCTCCGCACGCTCGCCGCCGTCCCACCTCGCCCGTCTCATGTCCAGGCGCGGCAGGTGCCCCTCGGCGGCCCGGCTCGCCTCCTTCAGGGGCGTGCCCTCCGCGCGGTACCGGTCGAGGGCCCGCAGTTCGTGGCCCGGCAGCAGTACTCCGTCGGCGCGCACGACACGCCACCAGGGGACGGCCCCGCCGTAGAGGGCCATCACCCGGCCCACCTGCCGCGGACCGCCCTCCTCGAGCCACTCGGCCACGTCGCCGTAGGTCATGACCCGCCCGCGCGGGATCAGCTCCGCGACCTCGAGGACGCGCTCGGCGTACTCCGGCAGGGCGTCGTCGGCATGGTCCGGCGGCGTGTCGCCGCGGTACGCCGGGCGGGCGGCGTCCGGAAGGCTCTGCTCGCTCATCCGCCCCATCCTGCACCACCCCACCGACAGCGCGACGGGTGCGCGCCTCCGTGTGACCCTCGCCCCACGGCAGCCCTTCGGGCAGACTGTGCGCCCCGCCTTCGCACCCTGATGCCCCTGTGCGTCGGTGCGGCATGCCACCATCGTGCGGGCGGTGACCGGTGATACGAGACCAAGAAGAGACGATGAAGCAGCAGGGTGTGCATCCTGAGGACGCGGAGGGCACCTCCGACGCTGCGTCGCGCCCGGACACCGCCGGTCCGGCGGGAGAGGACGAGGACCTGGTCGAGGTGACGCACATCGACGAGGTCGAGGGGGACGAACCACTCCTTCCCGCGCGTGTGCACCGTCCCTCCGACCTCATGCGGCTGCTGGTCGGCGTACTGGCCGTCGTGGTCCTGCTGGGCATCGCCGCCTTCGCGCACGGGACGACCTCGGGCCTGGAGCAGGACATCAACAAGGGCACCGGACAGGCGCCCGACCTCCTCATCAAGATCGCGGGACTGGCGTCCAGCATCGCTATCCTGCTGGTGCCCGTGGCGTTCGCGATCGAGCGGCTCATCAAACGGGACGGGCTGCGGATCGCCGACGGCGTGCTCGCGGCGGTCCTCGCCCACGGAGTGACGCTCGCCACCGACCTGTGGGTGGCCAAGGCCGCCCCCGGCTCGATCCAGGAGGCGCTCACCCAGCCCTCCCCGGGCGACGTCCACGCCCTGACCGATCCCGTCCACGGCTACCTGGCGCCCGTGATCGCCTACATGACGGCCGTCGGCATGTCGCGGCGCCCCCGCTGGCGCGCGGTGCTGTGGATCGTGCTGCTGCTCGACGCGTTCTCGATGCTCGTCACCGGCTACACGACACCGTTCTCGATCATCCTGACGGTGCTGATCGGCTGGACCGTCGCGTACGGCACGCTGTACGCGGTCGGCTCGCCCAACGTCCGGCCCACGGGGCGGACGCTGATGGCGGGTCTGCGGCACGTCGGCTTCCGCCCGGTGAGCGCCGCGCGCCAGGAGGTTTCGGAGAACCCGGAGACCGGCGACCGCGGCCGGCGCTACTTCGTCACGCTGGAGGACGGCCCGCCGCTGGACGTCACCGTGGTCGACCGCGAGCAGCAGGCGCAGGGCTTCTTCTACCGCGCGTGGCGCAATCTGACCCTGCGCGGCTTCGCCACCCGCAGCAGCCTCCAGTCGCTGCGCCAGGCGCTGGAACAGGAGGCGCTGCTGGCCTACGCGGCGATCGCGGCCGGAGCCAACGCGCCGAAGCTGATCGCGACGTCCGAGCTGGGCCCCGACGCCGTCATGCTCGTCTACGAGCACACCGGGGGCCGCACCCTGGACTCGCTGGCCGACGAGGAGATCACTGACGAGCTGCTGCACGACACCTGGCACCAGGTGCGCGCCCTGCAGTCCCGTCGTATCGCGCATCGCAGGCTCGTCGGCGACGCGATCCTGGTGGATCGTTCCGGCACGGTGATCCTCACCGACATGCGGGTCGGCGAGATCGCGGCCGGCGATCTGCTGCTGCGCATGGACACCTCTCAGCTGCTGGTGACGCTCGGCCTGCGGGTGGGAGCCGAGCGCGCGGTGGCCTCCGCGGTGAGCGTGCTCGGTCCCGACGCCGTCGCCGACTGTCTGCCGATGCTCCAGCCCATCGCGCTGAGCCGCTCCACGCGCGCGACGCTGCGCAGACTCGCCCGGGAGCGGGCGCAGCGCGAGCGGGACGCCGTCCTGGAAGCCTCCCGGCAGGCCAAGCAGGCCCGCCAGGAGGCGGCCGGACACGAGGCCGGGCCACCCGCGGACAAGGTCGAGAAGAAGGCCGTGCGCGCGGAGACACGGGCCGAGAAGCGGGCCATCGACGAGGCGCTGGAGGAAGCCCGCGAGGAGGATCTGCTCACCCAGATCCGGCACGAGGTGCTGCGCATCCGTCCCCAGGCGCCGGTGGAGCCCGCCCGGCTCGAGCGGGTGCGGCCGCGCACGCTGATCAGTTTCATCGCCGGCGCGATCGGCGCGTACTTCCTGCTGACACAGCTCACCCACATCGAGTTCGGGCCGCTCATCGCCAACGCCGAGTGGGGCTGGGTCGCCGCGGCCGTGCTGTTCTCGGCGGCGAGCTACGTGGCGGCCGCGATGAGCCTGCTGGGTTTCGTGCCGGAGCGGGTGCCGTTCCCGCGTACGGTGGCCGCGCAGGTGGCCGGGTCCTTCGTGAAGATCGTCGCACCGGCCGCGGTCGGCGGGGTCGCCCTCAACACGCGGTTCCTCCAGCGCGCGGGGGTGCGGCCGGGGCTCGCGGTGGCGAGCGTCGGCGCCTCCCAGCTGTTCGGGCTGGGCTGCCACATCCTGATGCTGCTGTCGTTCGGCTACCTGACGGGCACCGAGAAGACGCCGTCGCTGTCACCGTCCCGGACCGTCATCGCGGGCCTGCTGACGGTGGCGGTGCTGGTGCTCGTGGTGACCTCGGTGCCGTTCCTGCGGAAATTCGTCGTCACGCGGGTGAGGTCGCTGTTCGCGGGGGTCGTGCCGCGCATGCTGGACGTGCTCCAGCGGCCGCAGAAGCTGGTCACCGGCATCGGCGGCATGCTGCTGCTGACGGCCTGTTTCGTGATGTGCCTGGACGCGTCGATCCGCGCCTTCGGCGACGAGACGACCTCGATCAGCATCGCCAGCGTCGCCGTCGTCTTCCTCGCCGGCAACGCGCTCGGTTCCGCAGCCCCGACGCCGGGCGGTGTCGGCGCGGTGGAGGCGACCCTGACGGTCGGTCTGATCGCCGTCGGCCTGCCCAAGGAGGTCGCCGCCCCCGCGGTGCTGCTGTTCCGGCTGCTGACGCTGTGGCTGCCGGTGCTGCCCGGCTGGCTGGCCTTCACCCAGCTCACCCGCAAGGGCGCCCTCTGAGGTCCTTCGTTCGGATCAGGCTGGGTCGGGGGGCCGGGTCCGGTGCCGTGCATCACGAGGCGGAGGCGGGCACCACGACGCCCGAACGGTCTGCTCCCGACTCCCTGAGATTCGAAAAACTCGCAGGTCAAACGGTTTTCCACAGGCTCCGACGAGTGCGCGGCGGTCCGCCTACCATGGCCTGACAGCCGTCCGCCGCAGGTGCGGACGGTTCCGCGAGGGGGGAAACGCACATGGCGCGATTCGTACGGTGGACGGCGCTGGGGGCCGCCGCCGCGCTGCTGATGACGGGCTGCGGCGGCTCGTCGGACGACGGGGGCGACGACAAGGGCGGTACGGCCGATGCGCGCCCGTCGGCCCCCTCCCCCGGCGCCGCGGACACGGCGGCGCCCCTGCCCGCCTCGCTGACCGGGCAGAAGCCCGACTGGGGCCGCTGCGGGGCCACCGCCGACTCCCCGGCGCCGGGGAGCGAGTGGTGGTGCGCGAAGCTGAAGGTGCCGCTGGACTGGTCGAAGCCGGAGGGGGAGACGATCGATCTCGCGCTGATCCGCGCCGGTTCCCGCGCCACCGGGGGCAAGCGCATCGGCTCCCTGTTGTTCGACTTCGGCGGCCCGGGCGCCTCCGGGGTGTCGACGATGCCGGCGTACGGCTCCACGGTCTCCTCCCTCCGCGAGCGCTACGACCTGGTGAGCTGGGACCCGCGCGGGGTGGGCGCCAGCGAGGGCGTGCGCTGTCGCAGCGACAGGAGGATCCAGGCCGCCGAGTCGGTCGACTCCACCCCGGACACCGCGACCGAGGAGAAGGACTACCTCCGTGACGCCGTCGACTTCGGCAAGGGCTGCCAGAAGGACGCCGGAGCGCTGATGGCGCACGTCTCGACCACCGACACCGCGCGCGACATGGATCTGATGCGCCAGGTGCTCGGCGACGACAAACTGCACTACTTCGGCATCTCCTACGGCACCGAGCTCGGCGGCGTCTACGCCCACCTGTTCCCGAAGAACGTGGGGCGGGTGGTCCTCGACGCGGTCGTCGACCCCCGTGCCGACGCCGTGGGGCACGCGAAGAACCAGGCGAAGGGGTTCCAGCTGGCGCTCGACAACTACCTGAAGTCGACCGGTCAGAACCCCGCCCGGGGCAGCCGCAGGATCGCCGACCTGCTGAAGCGGATCGACGCCGACCCGCTGCCGACGTCCTCCGGACGGAAGCTGACCCAGACGCTCGCGGTCACCGGCATCGTCCTGCCGCTCTACAGCAAGCAGGGATGGCCGACCCTGACCAGTGCCCTGGAGGCGGCGCAGGAAGGCGACGGCTCCGAACTGCTCACCCTGGCCGACGCCTACAACGAGCGGGACGGCGAGGGGAAGTACGGCACGACGACCCACTCGCAGCGGGTCATATCGTGCCTGGACGACAAGCAGCGGCCGACGGTGGAGGAGACGAAGAAGCTGCTGCCGGAGTTCGAGAGGATCTCCCCCGTGTTCGGTGCGTTCCTCGGCTGGGACACGGCCGGCTGGTGCCACGACTGGCCGGTGGCCGGACAGTTCGACAGCCCGGAGGTGAGCGCGGCCGGGGCGGCGCCCGTCCTGCTGGTCGGCAACACCGGCGACCCGGCGACGCCCTACGAGGGCGCGCGGCGGATGGCGGACGAACTGGGCGAGGGTGTCGGTGTGCTGCTCACCTGGAAGGGCGAGGGCCACGGGGCGTACGGCAGCGGGAGCGACTGCGTCGACTCGACGGTGGACGACTACCTGCTCGAGGGCACCGTGCCGAAGGACGGCAAGGTCTGCTCATGACGACGGCGGGGGCCGCGGGCACTCGTGGTGCGCGCGGCCCCCGCCGCTCGGGCAGGCAGGCCGGCTCAGTAGACCGGCTTGCTCGGCTCGATCTGGTTGACCCAGCCGATCACACCGCCGCCGACGTGGACGGCGTCCGCGAAGCCCGCGGACTTCAGCACCGCGAGGACTTCCGCACTGCGGACACCCGTCTTGCAGTGCAAGACGATCTTCCGGTCCTGGGGCAGGCCCTCGAGGGCGGTGCCGAGCAGGAACTCGTTCTTCGGGATCAGCTTGGCACCCGGGATGGAGACGATCTCGAACTCGTTCGGCTCGCGGACGTCGATGATCTCGATGCTCTCGCCCTCGTCGATCCACTCCTTGAGCTGCTTGGGAGTGATCGTCGCACCGGCCGCCGCCTGCTGGGCCTCCTCCGACACGACGCCGCAGAAGGCCTCGTAGTCGATGAGCTCCGTGACGGTCGGGTTCTCGCCGCAGACCGCGCAGTCGGGGTCCTTGCGGACCTTGACCTGGCGGTACTGCATCTCCAGGGCGTCGTAGATCATCAGACGGCCGACCAGCGGCTCACCGGTGCCGGTGAGGAGCTTGATCGCTTCGGTGACCTGGATGGATCCGATGGACGCGCAGAGCACGCCCAGCACGCCGCCCTCGGCGCAGGAGGGAACCATGCCGGGGGGCGGGGGCTCCGGGTAGAGGCAGCGGTAGCAGGGACCGTGCTCCGACCAGAAGACGGACGCCTGACCGTCGAAGCGGTAGATCGAGCCCCACACGTACGGCTTGTTCAGCAGCACGGCGGCGTCGTTGACCAGGTAGCGGGTGGCGAAGTTGTCCGTGCCGTCCACGATCAGGTCGTACTGGCTGAAGATGTCCAGCACGTTGTCGGCCTCGAGCCGCTCCTCGTGCAGGATCACGTTCACGTACGGGTTGATGCCCAGGACGGAGTCGCGCGCGGACTCGGCCTTGGAGCGGCCGATGTCGGCCTGGCTGTGGATGATCTGGCGCTGGAGGTTCGACTCGTCGACCTCGTCGAACTCCACGATGCCGAGCGTGCCCACGCCCGCCGCGGCCAGGTACATCAGCGCCGGCGAGCCCAGGCCGCCGGCGCCGACACACAGCACCTTGGCGTTCTTCAGCCGCTTCTGCCCGTCCATCCCGACGTCGGGGATGATCAGGTGGCGGGAGTACCTGCGGACCTCGTCTACGGTGAGCTCGGCAGCCGGCTCGACCAGGGGTGGCAGCGACACGGGGACTCCGTTGGTCGGTCAATCACTACGGTTGTTCTCCCCGTAACACTGCCACGGCCTTCTTCATTCCGAGACACCCGTTCCGATCCGCGAGACGATTTCGTCCCAGTAGCCGGGCATGGCCTCCCACGGGTCGAACGCGCCGTCGTGGTCGTGGCGGTCGGTGACCCAGATCGTGGCCGCTCCCTGCCAGCGGGCGATCCGCAGCGCCTCGTCGAGGTGGCCGCGGGGCACGCCGTGCACGAAGTGACAGAACCGCTCGGGCGGGTGGTCGGCGGTCCACCCGGCCGCCTGCGACCAGCGGTAGTCGCTCCAGGGCCCGGAGAACGTGACGAGCTGATCGGCGTTCTCCGCGTACCCGGGATGCGGATGGACGCCGTGGCCGAGGACGATGTGAGGCGCGTCACCGAGCGAGCGCAGGGTGCCGACGGTGCGGCGGATCTGCGGGAGTTCGGCGCGTTCGGTCGGGCAGCGGTCCAGGAGGAAGCCGTCGACCCGGTACCAGTCGAGGTGGCGGCGGGCGTCGGAGACCACTTCGGCGAGGGCGCGGGCGCCGTGGACGGCGTCGAGTCGGCCGAGGACGCGGACGCCCGCGTTGCGGAGCCGGCCCGCGGCCTCCAGGCAGTGCGGGTCGGGGCGGACGCCGGGTCCGTCGGCGACGTCGAGGACGACCCAGTGCAAGGGCCTGCCGGGACGGGCGAGTTCGCCCCACTCGGCCGGCGCGACGAGGGGGTGCGCGAAGCCGGGGACACCCAAGCCGGTGCGGACGTCGGTGCTCGCGGCGCCCGCTCGGGTACCGGTCAGATACGACATGCCGCCTCCATCCAGATGTCGGCGAGGGACTCCTCGAGGTTGATCCGCGGCCGCCAGCCCAGCCGGTCGCGGGCGGTGCGGACGTCGGCCTGCTGCCAGTTGCCGCACCCGTCGGGGTACGACCACGCGACCGGAGCCGCGTGGTCGGAGTCGGGACGGGGGTGGCCGACGGCCGTCCTGAGGTGGCCGCCGGGCGGTCCGTCGAGTTCGTGGAGTGCGCCGCCGTATCCGGCGACGCGGGCGAGGACGGCGGCGGCGTCCCGGAGGCGGACGGCGCGGCCGGAGCCGATGTTGATCACGCCCTGGGCGGCGGACAGCGCGGCGGCGTGCACGGCGCGGGCGACGTCGCGGACGTCGATGAAGTCGCGCTGGGCGCCGAGACCACCGAGTTTCAGCTCGCCGTCGCCGGACTGCATGGCGCGGCGCATCGCCTCGGCGAGCCGGCCCAGCGGGGAGCCGGCCGGGGTGCCGGGCCCGGCCGGGGAGAACACCCGCAGCACGACCGCGTCCAGACCGGAGCCCAGGACGAGTTCGGTGGCGGCGAGCTTGCTGACGCCGTACGGGCCGCCGGGGCGCGGCACGGCGTCCTCGGCGGTCGAGGACCCGGGCTGGCTGGGGCCGTATTCGGCGCCGCATCCGATGTGGACGAGACGGGCGCCGCAGCCGCTGCGGCGCAGCGCCTCGCAGACGGTGGCGACGGCGACGGTGTTGTGCCGGGTGAGTTCCCGGGCTCCGCCTCGGGTGGCGCCGGCGCAGTTGACGACGACCTGGGGGTGGACCGCGTCGAGGAAACGGGTGAGGGCGCCGGGGCTGCCGCTCGCGAGGTCGAAGCGGACGTCGGCGTCGTCGCCGCGGCCGAGCGCGGTGAGCTGGACGGCCGGGTCGGCGAGCAGACGGTCGGCGACGAAGCGGCCGACGTAACCGTTGGCTCCGGTCAGCAGGACCCTCATCGCGCGGCTCCCCGGGTGTGCGTCACGACTGCTGCGGTGATCGCGCGGGCTCCTGCGACCGCGGGTGTCCCGGTGGCTCCGGTCGCTCCGGATCGGGAGGTGGTCATCTGGTCTCTCCTTATGGGGGTTGCATGGGTGGAGGAGCGCGTGCGTCGTGCGGTCCGTGCACGGTGGGGGTGGCGCGGCGCGCGGTGGTCGCGGGCGGGCGGACGGCTCCGGGTCAGCACGGTCGGCCCGATGACACGTGGGCCGAGGCCCTGGTGAGGGTGCGCATCGCGTGGATCAGCAGGGCGAGGGCGGCTGCCCCGCAGGCGAGGACGGGGACCGCGGCGGGGCCCCGGGCGGCCACGAGGGTGTCGACGGGCACGGCCAGGAAGCCGCAGCCGGGCAGCCGGCCCGCGAAGAGCAGGGCCGGGGCGATCGCCTCGGCCGTCCCGGCCGCCCTGAGGGCGACCACCGGGGCGCGGGTGAAGCCGTGGACGGTGAGGAGCCGGGAGAGGAGGAGCAGGGCGCCCAGGGTGAGGGTGCCCGCGTGGGCGGCGGGTTCACCGAGGACGGCCGCGCAGACGCCGGTGAGGACCGCGAGGGCGCACAGGAACAGGACGAGGACGCCGAGCAGCGGCGGCCGTACGGCGGCGGCGAACTCGTCGAGACCCCGGCTGCCGGCGAGTCCGTGCCGGACGCGTACGGCGAGGAGGTGCGCGCACCACGCGGCGGGCACGCAGGCCAGGGCGAGGGTCAGGAGCGGGGCCGTGGCGAGCGGCCAGGGCCCGTCGGCCGTTCCGGTGGGCAGGGCGTCGGGGCCGCCGTCGGCCGCGGCACGCAACAGGCCGTCGCCGAGGGCCGCGTAGGCGAGGAGCCACCCGGTCCAGCCGCCGGTGCGGTGCCGGCCTGCGTGCCTGCCTCCGCGCGGGATCGACGGGCCCCGGCCACCGCTGCGGCTCAAGGGGCCCCGGCGGAGGGCGGCCCGCAGGGCGAGGGCCACCGCCAGGACACCCGCGGTGACCACGAGGAGGCGGGTCCGACCGTCGGTGAGACGAAGGCCGGCGAGGGTCGCGGCGCCCAGGACTCCGGGCGCGAGGGCGAGCAGCGCCCAGTCCGGGCGGGCCCGTGGCGTCGGCGCGGGCTCCGGACACGGGTGCGAAGGCGTGTCGCCGTCCCTGGGGACGCGGGCGTACATCTCCTCCGCGAGGGAGAAGACGTCCCGGTGGCGGAACCGCGCGGCGGTGCGGTCGGTGACACCGTGGGCCTCGAGCCCCGCCGCGATCTCCAAGGGATCGACCGCCCGTTCGCACAGGTCCCGGTGGCGGTGCATCAGCGCTTTCACCGGGTCCGCGGCTCCGTCTCGCCCAGGGCCTCTCGTTGGGATCAGGCCGGGCTCGCAGGCCCCGGGGCCGGCGTGCGCCGCGGTGACCGGTGCGGGACGCCCGGGCCGCGCGGCCCCCACCGGCCCACCGGGGCCGGACGACTGCCCGTCGGGGCCGGACGGCAGCTCGCCGAGGCCCGCAACGGTGTCCTCGTGCACCCGCCACTCCTCGGACCGTTCGTCCCGGGCACCGGCGGGTTCGGGTGTCGCGGGGCGGTCGAGTTCGTCCAGGCCGCTCATCGGGCCCCCTCGGTCGTGGCGGCGGGAGAGGTGACGCGGGGCGCGGACGGGCCGGGCGGTGGGACGGAACCACGTGCCGCCACCGTGCCGGGCGCCGTGCCCGCCGCCGGCGTCTCCGCCGCCCAGCCGGGCGGGTTCCGGGGAGCGGTCCGTCCGCCGGAGCCGGTCCACCGGCCGGGCAGCCAGGCCTCGGCCGGGGCCGCGAAGGGCCGGGGTTCCCCGGCCGCGTCGAGGACGACGCGGCGGACCGGACTGCGGGAGACGATCTCCAGGTAGACACCGTGGAACGCCGCGGCGTTCTGCTCGACGGTGAACAGTTCGAGGGCACGGGCCCGCGCGGCCGCGCCCAGGCGTGCGCGGCGGCCGGGGTCGCGCAGCAGGGCCGTGCACGCCTCCGCGAGCGCCCTCGGGTTGCGCGGCGGGACGACGAGTCCGGTGCCCCCGATGACCTCGACCACCGCGCCGACGTCCGTGGACACGGTCGCGCGCCCGCAGAACATCGCCTCGACGAGACCGACCGGGAACCCCTCGACGACGCTGGACAGGACCACGACGGCACCCGTCGCGTACGCCTCGGCGAGTCCGGGGGCCTCCGGGCCGCCGATCTCCTCGAAGGACACCGGGTTGTCGCCGACGGCGTGCGGTCCGGCGGCCTCGTCGGGGAAGAGCTGCGCGGCGAGCACCCGGCAGTGGCCGAGGTAGGCCTCGCCCTCCGCGCCGGCCGCGCTGCCGAAGATCCGCAGCCGGGTCCCGGGTTCCTCCCGGTGGATCTCGGCGAAGGCGTGCAGCAGGGACACCAGGTCCTTGGCCGGTTCCACTCTGCCGACCCAGACCAGCGTGCGCGGGTCGGCGGCGTCCGGGGACTCACCGACCTCGGCGAAGCGGGAGGCGTCCATGCCCGGGGGGACCGTGCGGAGCCTGGCGCGGTCGGCGCCGCAGCGCTCCTGCCAGCGGCGGGCGTGCGCGTTGCCGGGCGTGACGCACGCCGCCTGTCGGTACGCCTCGGCGGCGAGCCGTCCGTGGAAGGTTGCGAGCAGGGACCGTACGGCCGGGGCGTACGGCGCCGGGGCAGCGTCCGGGGCGGGGCCGGAGCCGGGCTCGACGGCACCGCCCGTACCCACGCTCACTCCCGCACCCGCACCCAGGTAGTGCGTCCGCAACCGGACCCCGTACTCCGTCACCAGCAGCGGCACGCCGAAGAAGTGACGGGCGAGCAGGCCCACGAGCGCCGCCGCGCCCCCGGAAGCCGCATGGCAGAGGTCGACCGAGCCGAGCCCGTCGTCGCCGGCGTCCTCGTACCAGTCGAGCGAGAGGGGGCGCAGGGCGCGTTCGAGGTGCGCGGCGACGGCGAGGAGATCGGGGACGCGCGCCGCGCGCGCCGCGCCGAGCGTGCCGGGCGCACGACAGGCGCGCTCCAGGGCACGTACGGCGTGCTCCGAGCGGAGCGCGCCCACCAGGCCGCCCTCGTCGCGGGCGAGGTCCGCGAGCCCGTACAGCGCGTTGCCGAAACGGTCCGCCTGCGGTCCGGCACGGTACGCCTCCGCGTCGGCGGGGGCTCCCTCGCACAGGACGGACACCAAGGCGCCGTAGTGCTCGGTGAAACGCCGGCGCGCACGCCGCCCGTGCACCACCCCGTCGTCCTCGGCGGTCCACAGCGGCGCGGTGCGCACGCGGGTGACCTGTGACGGCAGCGCGACCCGGCCCGCGACCTCCTGACGCTCGCTGCGGCTGAGCGCGTAGACGTCGAACTCGTGCTGCCCGAGCCCGCGCACGAGCCGGTCGCACCAGAGCCCCGCATCACCGCTCACATACGGATACCCACCCTCCGTAAGCAGTCCGATGCGCACGCGCGCACCCCCGATCTCCCTTTTGGGGAGCCGCCGTTGACCCGGCGGCTCGCAGCGGGACGAACGTATGCGGACAAGGTGGTGGGGGGGGGGGGGGGGGGGGGGGGGGCCCCCCCCACCCCGGGCGTTAATATAAAACCGCGGCGGGGGCGGGGGGGGCGACAAGGCCAAAAAAAACAGAAAAAAAAACACGACGCCCCG